>NZ_JAKKFG010000045.1:0-717965 GCF_022230905.1 Micromonospora salmantinae | reverse complement strand
GGCCCGTTCCCGACGTCGGGAACGGGCCTCGAAGCATGGGTCACACCTCGAGCAGCTCGGTTTCCTTGTGCTTCACCAGGTCGTCGACGCTGGCCACGTACCGCTGGGTCAGGTCGTCGAGTTCCTTCTCGGCGCGGCGACCGTCGTCCTCGCCGGCCTCGCCGTCCTTGACGATCCGGTCCAGCTCTTCCTTGCCACGGCGGCGGACGTTGCGGATCGCCACCTTGGCCTCCTCGCCCTTGTGCCGAGCCACCTTGATCATGTCGCGGCGGCGTTCCTCGGTCATCTGCGGGAGCAGGATGCGCAGCTGGTTGCCCTCGTTGTTCGGGTTCACCCCGAGGTCCGAGTCGCGGATCGCCTTCTCCATGGCATTGATCTGCGAGTTGTCGTACGGCTTGATGATGGCCATCCGCGGCTCGGGGACCGCGATGGACGCCATCTGCGTCAGCGGCGTGGGCGTGCCGTAGTAGTCGATGATGACCTTGGAGAACATGGCGGCGTTGGCGCGACCGGTACGGATGGCGCCGAACTCCTCCTTGGCGTGCTCAACCGCACGCTCCATCTTCTCCTCGGCCTCGAGGAGGGTGTCGTCGATCACCGGTCTCCTCGCCTCCTTCTGTGCTCGTGGTGGGCTCTGCTGAAAGTCGTCAGACCGCTGTCGTCGTCGCCGATCGGCGGGACTCAGGCGGTGATCAGGGTGCCGATCTTGTCGCCACCCACCGCGCGGATGATGGTGTCGTCACCCTGCGCGCCAAAGACCAGCATCGGCAGGCCGTTCTCCATGCAGAGGCTGAACGCCGCCGCGTCGGCCACCCGCAGGTTGCGGCGCAGCGCCTCGGAGAAGGTGATCGAGTCGAGCTTGCTGGCGGTGGGGTCGATCCGCGGGTCGGCGGTGTAGACGCCGTCCACGCCGTTCTTGCTCATCAGCACCACGTCGGCCCGGATCTCCAGCGCCCGCTGGGCGGCCACGGTGTCGGTGGAGAAGTACGGCATTCCGGCGCCGGCGCCGAAGATGACCACGCGGCCCTTCTCCAGGTGCCGGATGGCCCGCAGCGGGATGTAGGGCTCGGCGACCTGGGCCATCGTGATGGCGCTCTGCACCCGGGTCTCGATGCCCTCCTTCTCCAGGAAGTCCTGGAGCGCGAGGCAGTTCATCACCGTGCCGAGCATGCCCATGTAGTCGGCGCGGGCCCGGTCCATCCCACGCTTCTGCAGCTCCGCGCCGCGGAAGAAGTTGCCTCCGCCGACCACCACGGAGACCTGCACGCCGCGGCGGACCACTGTGGCGATCTGCCGGGCGATGGCCTGGACGACGTCCGGGTCGACGCCGATCGCGCCGCCACCGAAGACCTCACCGGAGAGCTTCAGCACCACCCGGCGGGCACGTCCCGGCGGCGGTGCCGTCGGATCGTCCAGCTCCAGCGTCCGGTCACTCACAACCTGCGTCATCCGCCCCGCCCTTCCCCACGCGCACGCCCCGTGCGGCGCGTACCGCGAACCTGCCGCTGCCGACCCTATGTGACGAGGAGGCCGCGGTGCCTGTCACGTACACCGGCGGCCTCCTCGTTGATGTCTCCTGCCCACGGGCGCCAGCGGCGCCCGGTGGCGGCTCAGGCCTGGCCGACCTCGAACCGCACGAAGCGGGTGACCTCGATGCCGGCCTCGGCCAGCAGCTGCTTCACCGACTTCTTGTTGTCAGAGACGGACGACTGCTCGATCAGGACGAAGTCCTTGAAGAAGGAGTTGACCCGACCCTCGATGATCTTCGGCAGAGCCGCCTCGGGCTTGTTCTCCTCGCGGGCGGTCTGCTCGGCGATGCGCCGCTCGGACTCGACGACCTCAGCCGGAACCTCGTCCCGGGTGAGGTACTTCGGCCGCATCGCGGCGATCTGCATGGCCACACCACGGGCGTCGGCGTCGCCGGCCTCGTCGGTCTTGCCGGTGTACGACACCAGCACGCCAACGGCCGGCGGCAGGTCCTGGGCCTTGCGGTGCAGGTAGACGGCGGT
The DNA here is from genome assembly GCF_022230905.1 of Micromonospora salmantinae. Taxonomy (NCBI): domain Bacteria; kingdom Bacillati; phylum Actinomycetota; class Actinomycetes; order Micromonosporales; family Micromonosporaceae; genus Micromonospora; species Micromonospora salmantinae. Next base: position 715,956 of record NZ_JAKKFG010000045.1, on the reverse strand, counting down.
GGTGCCCTCGACCCGAGCGAACCGGTTGAGCACCAGCTTCTCGCCGATCTTGGCGGACTGCTCCTGGATCAGGTCCGCGATGACCTTGCCGTCGAGCTCGGAGGCGAGCAGCTCCTCGGCGGAGTTCACGCCGGCGCGCTCACCGTGCTCGACCAGCTGCTGGCCCAGCGCGATGAACGACTCGGTCTTGGCGACGAAGTCGGTCTCGCAGTTGAGCTCGAGCAGCGCCTTGCCGGAGTGGGCGACCAGGCCGTTCGCGGCCGTACGGCCGGCCCGCTTACCGACATCCTTGGCGCCCTTGACGCGCAGGATCTCGACGGCCTTGTCGAAGTCGCCCTCGGCCTCGGTCAGCGCCTTCTTGCTGTCCATCATGCCGGCGCCGGTGAGGTCGCGGAGCTTCTTGACGTCCGCGGCGGTGATTTGGGACATGGCTCTCTCTTCGGTGTTGAGACGGCGTGTGGATGGTCAGAGGTGCCGGTTACCCGGATCCGGGCGGATCGTGCCCGGAGTACCGTCGCTGCCCGCCGTTCGCAAAAACGGACGGCGGGGCAGCGACGGTGCGATCACTCCGCGGTGGCGGCCGCCGGCTGCTCGGTGGCGGCCTGCGCCGGCTGCTCCGGGGTGGCGGGCTGCTCGGCGGCAGCGGCGGGCTGCTCGGCCGTGGCGGCCGGAGCGGCCGACTCGTCGGCCTTCTTCGGCTCGAGCAGCTCGCGCTCCCACTCGGTCAGCGGCTCGTCGCTCGCGACACCCTCGGGCTTCTCGTCGTTGCCCCGGCGACGGCCGGAACGCGCGATCAGACCATCCGCGACGGCGGCGGCGACGACCTTGGTCAGCAGCTCCGCCGAGCGGATCGCGTCGTCGTTACCCGGGATCGGGAAGTCGACCTCGTCCGGGTCACAGTTGGTGTCCAGCACCGCGATCACCGGGATGCCCAGCTTGCGGGCCTCGTCGACGGCGATGTGCTCCTTCTTGGTGTCGACGATCCAGACCGCGGCGGGAAGCTTCTGCATGTCCCGCAGGCCACCGAGGGTGCGGGTCAGCTTGATCTTCTCGCGGGAGAGCTGCAGCGTCTCCTTCTTGGTGTAACCGGCGGCGGTGCCGCTGAGGTCACCCAGGCCCTCCAGCTCCTTCATCCGCTGGAGCCGCTTGTAAACGGTCTGGAAGTTGGTCAGCATGCCACCGAGCCAGCGGTGGTTGACGTACGGCTGGCCGACCCGGGTCGCCTGCTCGGCAATCGCCTCCTGGGCCTGCTTCTTGGTGCCGACGAACAGGATGCTGCCACCCTCGGCGACGGTCCCACGCACGAACTCGTACGCCTTCTCGATGTACTCGAGGGTCTGGCGCAGGTCGATGATGTAGATGCCGTTGCGCTCGGTCATGATGAAGCGCTTCATCTTCGGGTTCCAGCGCCGGGTCTGGTGCCCGAAGTGGACACCGCTCTCCAGCAGCTGACGCATGGTCACGACGGCCATGGTTGGGGTACTCCTCAAGGTCCCTGGTTGTCACGCCCGGCCGGTGGCCGGGCGTCCTGGCGCCTGGTCGCCGACCCATGGTGGACCCGATCAAGATCGGGACCAGGGAGGCCGTCGCTCCACGACGATTCGTGAAGAGGGCGCGCGAGGTCGACCGCACGAGGCGGTCGCCAGTTGGCCAGTGTACGCCCCTCACCCGTTCAGCCGCCCCGGGGTGCGCGTGGCGTGCTGCTCCGCCGGCTCTTGTCCGAACCGCCAGCCTGACCCGGCCGCTGGCGGCGGGTCAGGCTGGCGGCGGGGCCGGGTCAGCCGGCGGCGAGCGCGGCGGCCACGAAGAGCACCAGGCCGACGGTCAGGTAGGCCGTCGGTGGGCGCAACCAGCCCCGGCCGTTGTCGGCGAGCGCCAGACCCCCGGTTCGTAGCCCGTACAGCCCGGTCGCGAAGATCGGCAGCCCGGCGACCAGGGCGATACCCGCCACCACGTTCCCGGCGTCCACCGGGTCGCCGGTCACGCCCGCCAGCAGCACCCGCGACGCGGGAACCTCGAAGACCAACACCAGCAGAGCGAAAAGTACGGCCAGCACCGGTCGACGGGTCCGATAGACGCCGTCGGCGGCCGGCGGATACACCGGCGGCTCACCTGCGGGCAGGTCGGGTCGCGGGCCGATCCCGGGCATCGGGCCGGTCGGCATCTCCAGCGGGTGCGGCGTGTCGCCGCCGCTCCGGGTCGGCTCGATGATCGGGTACCCACCGAGCGGAGCGGGACGCGCCTGGTCGGAGAGCACACCGGCCGGCGCTGTCGACGTGCTGTCGCGGGACGTCTCCGGCGCCGCGCTGGTCACCGGAGATCCCGCAGTGGTCGTCTCCCGGGCGGCCCGGCGTCCGGGCAGCTCACCGGAGGTCTCCGAGGGGTCCCGGTCCGCCCGCCGCGATCGGGTGGCCCGGTAACCGTCCGTCTCCGGCCGCGCGGCACCCAGCGGGTCGACCGCGCCGAAACGCCCCGAATCAGCCTCGCTCGCCCCGAACCGACCGGCCTGATCGTCCAGGGCGCCGAAGCGACCCGAGTCCGACTCGGGCGAACCGAAGCGACCCGCGTCGACGGCGCCGAAGCGTCCCGAGTCCGGCTCGCGGCGGCGGCCGACTCCGGTGTCCTCGACGGAGCGGCTGTCTTCCGCACCACGCTGCTCGGGAATCTCACCGTCCCCGTACCGCGGTTCGCCCGCGCCGCGCCACTCCGACTCGCCGTAACCGCGACCCCGCTCGTCGGGGTACCAGCGCGACTCCTGATCTTCCGGAAAACTCCGTCGTCCGTCCACGTCAGGCACCGTATGCGACCGGCCACTCCCGCGCCATTTCAGCCCGGTCGGCCACGCGCCACCGGTCCCCGGGAGCGCAGGGCACGAGTCGCGCCGAGGTGGCGCCGGTGCGGGCCCCTGCACCGTGATCAAGTGATGGAAAGTAGGTCAGCGGCGGTCCTGACACCTACTTCTCATCACCTGATCATGGTGGCCCGTCGGTGGAGCGCAGCCGGCCGCGCTACCGGCCTCGGTCGGAGGCCCAACGCCGCTAGCACACCGGGGGCATGATCGTCCGACTGTCCACAGCACCCCCGTCGTCCACAGCTGGGCCCCCGCCGGGTCGCGGCGATCACCCTCCGGCGGGCACCGTGCCGGCCATGACGAAGCGGAACCAGGCGGTTGGCGCGTACGGCGAGCAATGTGCGGCCCGGCACCTGACCGAGGCGGGGCTGCGCCCGATCGCCCGAAACTGGCGCTGCCCGGCCGGGGAGATCGACATCATCGCGTGGGACGGGCCCGTGCTCGCCTTCTGCGAGGTGAAGACCCGCCGGGGTGAGGCCTTCGGCACCCCGGCCGAAGCGGTCGTACCGGCCAAGGCCCGCCGGCTGCGAGGGCTCGCCGCGCGGTGGCTGAGCGAGACCGGTACGACCGCCGAGGAGGTGCGCTTCGACGTGCTGTCGGTGCGGCTGCCCGACGCCGGTCCGGCGCAGGTCGACCACCTCAAGGGCGCGTTCTGACATGCGTACCCGGAGGATCGGTGACGCGCCGTGAGCTACGCGAAGGTGCTCTGCGTGGGGCTGGTCGGGGTGACCGGCCACCTCGTCGAAGTGGAGGCCGACCTGGCCGCCGGCCTGCCGGCGGTGGTGATCTCCGGCCTGCCGGACACCGCCCTGCACGAGGCCCGCGACCGGGTTCGCGCCGCCGTGGTCAACTCCGGCCAGCGCTGGCCCAACCGGCGGATCACCCTCAACCTGCTGCCAGCCACGCTGCCGAAGTTCGGGTCGGCCTTCGATCTGGCGATCGCCGCAGCGCTGCTGGGCGGCTCGGGTGAGTTGCCGCTGCTCCCGCTGGAGGGGGTGGTGGTCCTCGGCGAGCTGGGGCTCGACGGGACGGTCCGGCCGGTGCGCGGCGTACTCCCGATGGTCGCCGCCGCAGCCCAGGCCGGCGTCGCACGGGTGATCGTCCCGGTCGGCAACGCCGCCGAGGCCGCCGTCATCCCCGGGGTACGGGTGCGAGCCGTGGACAACCTGCACCGGCTCGTCGCCTTCGTTCGGGACGGGACCCCGCTGATCGAACCACCGGCGGACATCCCGGAGCCGCTGGCCGGTGGGCCGGATCTCGCCGACGTCGCCGGGCAGCAGCTGGGTCGCCGCGCCCTGGAGGTCGCCGCGGCTGGCGGGCACCACGTGGCACTGCTCGGCCCACCGGGCGCCGGCAAGACGATGCTCGCCGAACGGCTGCCGTCGATCCTGCCGGAGCTGGACGACGACGCGGCGCTTGAGGTCACCGCGCTGCACTCGGTCGCCGGGCTGCTGCCGCCGGGTGGTCGGCTGCTGCGTCGCCCGCCGTTCCAGGCGCCGCACCACACCGCGACCGTGCCGTCGCTGGTCGGGGGCGGCTCAGGGCTGGCCCGACCCGGCGCGGTGTCGCTGGCGCATCGCGGGGTGCTCTTCCTGGATGAGGCTCCCGAATTCAGCAAGGGTGCGCTGGAGGCGCTGCGCCAGCCGCTGGAGCACGGCCGCATCCAGCTGAGCCGCAGCGGGGGCGGCACCGTGTACCCGGCCCGCACCCAGTTGGTGCTGGCGGCCAATCCGTGTCCGTGCGCGAAACCGGCCGGCGATGCGCACTGCGAGTGTTCGCCGCTGGTTCGCCGCCGCTACCTGGGAAGACTCTCCGGGCCGCTGCTCGACCGGATCGACGTCCAGGTGCGGCTGATGCCGGTGCGGGCGGCCGAGCTGATGGCGACCGACGGCAATGTCGAGACCTCGGCGACGGTCGCCGCCCGGGTGGCGGCTGCCCGGCAGGCGGCGGCCGCCCGCTGGGCCGACCTCGGCCGACGGCTCAACGCCGAGGTGGAAGGGCCGCACCTGCGCCGACCGCCGTGGCGACTGCCGGCCCGGGTCACAGTGGAGTTGCGGGGCCGGCTCGACTCCGGCTCGCTGTCGGCGCGCGGCTTCGACCGGGTGATCCGGATGGCCTGGACCATCGCTGATCTGGACGGTCGCGACCGACCTGACCAGGACGACGTCCGGGAAGCGCTTCAACTACGGACGGGAGAGGCGACATGAGCGCCGAGGAGGAACGAAGGCTGGCCCGGGTCGCCCTGACCTGGTTGGCGGAGCCGGGCACGCGCGCGGTGCATCACCTGGTCGAACGGCACGGCCCGGTGGAAACCCTGGATCTGCTGCTCGACGGCGGCAGCCCGAACGGCTGGCTGCACACCACTGTCGCCGCACGCTCGGCGGCCGGCGACGCGCGAGCGGTGGCCGCGGAGGCCTTGGAGCGGGCAGACCGACTGGGTGCCCGGCTGGTCACGCCGGACGACGAGGAGTGGCCGGCCCAGGTCGCCAGCCTGGCCACGTTGCGACTGCCGGACGTCAGCCGCCGGGTGGACGGTGAGACCGCCCCACCGCTCTGCTTCTGGGTACGCGGGAGCTGGCCGCTCGGCGAGGCGCTGGATCGTTCGGTGGCCGTGGTGGGGGCGCGGGCGGCCACCGGCTATGGGCAGCACGTCGCGACCGAGCTCGGGTACGGGTTGGCCGAGCGGGACTGGACGGTCGTGTCCGGTGGGGCGTTCGGCATCGACGCCGCCGCCCACCGGGGCGCCCTGACCGCTGGCGGTCTGACCGTCGCGGTGCTCGCCTGCGGGCTGGACCGCCCGTACCCGATGGGCAACGCCGCGCTCTTCGACCGGATCGCCGAGACGGGGCTGCTGGTCAGCGAGTGGGCGCCCGGTGCCGAGCCGCTGCGGCCCCGGTTCCTGATCCGCAACCGGGTGATCGCCGTAGGCACCCGGGGCACCGTCGTGGTGGAGGCGTCGGCGCGCAGTGGCGCGACGCAGACCGCGCGGCGGGCCATCCACGCCAATCGGGTGGCCATGGTGGTGCCGGGGCCGGTGACCTCGGCGATGTCCGTCGGCGCCCACGAGTTCCTGCGCGAGTTCCCCGACAGGGCCCGGCTGGTCACCGGGGTGGCGCACGTACTGGAGGAGGTGGGTCGGATCGGCGCGGACCTGGCCCCGCTGGCGCGTGGACCGCAGCGGGCCACCGACGCGCTGGACGACGACACGCGGTCGCTGCTGGAGGCGCTGCCCCGCCGAGGCGCGATGGGCGTGGACCGGCTCTCCGCCCGCGCCGGCGTCGACCTGCGGACCGCGTTGCGCAAGCTGTCGCTGCTGGAGGAGCTGTCCATGGTGGTGCGTCGCGACAACGGCTACGCCCTCGCCCCGCCCGCCAAGCAGAAGCGTGCGGCGGCGGAGACGCCCGGTCGACCTGTCGCCTGAGCGGATTTGTCACCGCCGCCCGGCCAGGATGCCCGTAGCCGCTCGCGGTCGGGAGCCCGGCCATCCGAAACTGCCGGTACCGTGCCCGGTCATGGGTGCAATCAAGCCGTGGCACATCAGCGTGCTCTGCTGTCTCGTCGTGACCGCCGTGCTCGTTGTCGGCCTGGTCGTGTACCTGAGCAAGAGGAACAACAGCCGGTAGTCGGGGGTGGACGCCGGTACCGTCGTGTCCGGTGGCGGCGGCGGCCCGGCCGTAGGCTGGTGCCGTGTCAGCCGTCAGTGAGGGTGCCGGGGCCGAGGAACCGGCCGGTACGTCGGCGCGGCCACGATGAGCCGACCGGACCGGGGCACCCGGGCCATGCACCAGGCACTCCCGCCAGCGTTGCGCGACGCTGTCGACGACTTCGCCGAGCACCTGTCCCGGGTCCGCAACCGGTCGGCGCACACCGTCCGCGCGTACGTCACCGATCTGGTCTCGCTGCTCGACCACGCCGTCCGGATGGGCTGCGTCGACCTCGCCGAGCTGGACCTGTCGGTGCTGCGCAGTTGGCTGGCGAAGCAGCGCACGACCGGTGCGGCCCGCACGTCGTTGGCCCGGCGGGCCGCGTCGGCACGGGCGTTCAGCGCGTGGGCACACCGGGCCGGTCTGCTCCCCGCCGACGTGGGCGCCGCACTGGCCAGCCCTCGCGCGCACCGGGAGCTGCCCAGCGTGCTGCGCGCCGACCAGGCCGCCGCCCTGGTCGAGGCACCGTCCCGGCAGGCACCGCCCACCAACCCGGCGCGCACGGATCCCACGCTCACCAACCAGGCAGGCGCCGACGCAGAGCCCACGGACACGGCGGCCGGGCCGGCGTCGGGTGCAACGGAAGCCGCCGAGGCGGTGCCGCTACGGGACCGGGTGCTGCTGGAGCTGCTCTACGCCACCGGCGTACGGGTCAGCGAGGCGTGCGGGTTGGACGTCGGGGATGTCGACCACGGCCGGCGGGTGATCCGGGTGTTCGGCAAGGGCGGGCGGGAGCGCTCGGTGCCGTACGGGGTGCCCGCCCAGCGGGCGTTGGACGACTGGCTGCGCCGGGGCCGCCCGGTGATGGTGGGCGCCCGCTCCGGCGACGCGCTGTTGCTGGGTGCCCGGGGTGGTCGGCTCAACCCGACGACCGCACGTCAGATCGTCGGTGCGTACGCCGAGACCGCCGGGCTGCCCCGGACCAGCCCGCACGATCTGCGCCACTCCGCGGCCACCCATCTCCTGGAGGGTGGCGCCGACCTGCGCGCAGTGCAGGAGTTGCTCGGCCACTCGTCGCTGGCGAGTACGCAGATCTACACCCACGTCTCGGTCGAGCGGCTGCGTGCCGCGTACCGGCAGGCGCACCCGCGCGCCTGATGAAGGACCGCGAGGCGCACCCGCGGGCCTGATCAAGGGCCGGAGGGCGCGAGCGTGGCGGTTACGATCATCAAGTGAGCGTCCCGAATCCTCCTGAGCCGATCCCGGGCGCCCGCCTGCTCTTCTCCCTGGACCCGGCGGTCAGCCACCTCAACCACGGCTCGTTCGGCGCGGTGCCGATCGGCGTGCAGCGCGCCCAGCAGCGGCTGCGCGACGAGATGGAGGCGAACCCGCTGCGCTTCTTCACCCAGGGGCTGGTCGACCGGATCGCGCACACCCGCCGGCACCTCGCCGGGTTCCTGGGCGCCGACCCGGACGGCAGCGCCCTGGTGGGCAACACCACCACCGGCGTCGCCGTGGTGCTCCAGTCGGTGGGCCTTCAGGCCGGCGACGAGGTGCTGAGCACCGACCACGGGTACGGGGCGGTGAGCCTTGCCATCCAGCGCGAGTGCCGCCGCACCGGAGCGGTCAGCCGGGTCCTGCCGATCCCCCTGGCCGCCACCGACGAGCAGATCGTGCAGAGCGTCCGCGCCGGCCTGCGCCCCGGGCGGACCCGGCTGCTCGTCGTCGACCAGCTCACCTCGGCCACCGCCAAGCTCTTTCCGACCGCCGCCGTCGTCGGCGTGGCCCACGAGCACGGCGTGCCGGTCCTGGTGGACGCCGCGCACGCCCCGGGCATGCTGCCCACCCCGGTGGGCAGCATCGGCGCGGACTTCTGGGTGGGCAACCTGCACAAATGGGCGTACGCCCCGCGCGGGACCGCCCTGCTGGCGGTGGCACCGCAGTGGCGGGACCGGATCGAGCCGTTGGTGGTGTCCTGGGAACAGGAGTCGGGTTTCCCGGCCCGGCTCGAGTGGCAGGCGACGCTCGACTACACGCCCTGGCTGGCCGCCCCGGCGGGCCTGTTCACGATGCGCAGTCTCGGCGTCGACCGGGTACGGGCGCACAACGCGGCGCTCGCCGCGTACGGCCAGCGGGTGGTGGGGGACGCTCTGGGGGTGGCTCCCGCCGATCTGCCCGACCCGGGCGGACCGGGGGTGGCGCTGCGCCTCATCCCGCTGCCGGCCGGCACGGGCACCACTATCGACGCGGCGCGGGCGTTGCAGGCGCGGATCGGTGAGCGGCTCGCCGCCGAGGTGGCGGTGATGAGTTGGAGCGGCCGGGGGTGGCTGCGGCTCACCGGCCAGGTCTACAACGCCGCCGACGAGTACGAACGGCTGGCCGCCCGGCTGCCGGCACTGCTCGCCCAGCGCTGACTCGCCGCGTGGGAGCGGACGTCGGGACCGGACCGGCCGCGAGCGGACACCGAGACCGGAGCGACCGGGAGTAGGCGCACCGGGCCGAGGCCGAGCAGGGCCAGCGGGTCGAGATACTCATCACCCCGACGCAGGCCCCAGTGCAGGCACGCCTCGGCCGGGCACCCCGGATGCCCGGGCAGCAGTTCGCCCAGCGGCGCGCCGGCGGTGACCGGCTGACCGGGGCGCACGGCGGGTTGGACCGGTTCGTGGGTGGTCCGCAGCCCGTCGGCGTGCCCCACGGTGACCACCGGTCGACCGGCCACCAGGCCGGCGAAGAGCACTGTGCCCGGCCCGGCGCTGCGGATCACCGCTCCGGCCGGGGCGGCCAGGTCGACGCCGCGATGGCCGGGCAGCCACGGTCGCGGCGGCCTGTCGAACCGGCGCACCGGACGGGGTGGCCCGTCGACCGGCCAGCGGAACCGCCCGGCGGGCGGCGGGTCGGCGACCGGCACGGCCAAGGCCGCGCCCGGCACGGTCGGGTCGGCGACCGGCTCCCCCAGGGCCGCGACCGGCACGGTCGGGGTCGGGGGTTGGCCGGGCACCGCCGCCAGCAGCACCGCCAGCCCGCAGAGCTGGACGGTCAGTGCGAGGGGGAGCGCGGCGCAGAGCAACACCGTGCGGCGGATCGAACGGACGGATGGCTGTCGCATGACGGCAGCCTCCGGCCGACGTCGGGTTCTCCGCCGGCCCGGCCGACGGGGCTGTGGACAACCGGAGGTGCTGTGGACGACCACCCGACGCCCTCGATGATCTGCTATGCCCCCGACGGCGGGACGCTGTCCACGGCCCGCCGCGCGAGCACTGGCCGTACCTCCGGTGCCGTTTTCGGGCCGCCACCGAGGGCCTAGGCTGGGCCGCGTACGGCGGGTGCCGCCGTCTGTACCGGGGAGGCCGCATGACCACTCTCGATGACCGGACGTCGTCCCCCACCGGGCCCACGGTGGCCGAGGTGAGCGGCCCGTCCCGGCTCGCGGAGCCGGAGGAGACGATCAGCGCCGAGGAGTTGCAGCTCGCGGCCCGCAACCACGGCATCCCGCTGGAGGCGCTGCGCTACGACGTCACCCCGGCCGGGCTGCACTACCTGCTCATCCACTACGACATCCCGGAGCTCGACCCGGCGGCGCACACGTTGACCATCGGCGGCGCGGTGGACCGTCCGTTGACGGTCACCCTCGCCGACCTGCGCGAACGGCCCCGCGTCACCCGGCAGGTGACACTGGAGTGCGCCGGCAACGGGCGGGCCCTGCTGCACCCCCGGCCGGTCAGCCAGCCCTGGCTTGTCGAGGCGGTCGGCAACGCGGAGTGGACCGGCACTCCCCTCGCTCCGCTGCTGCGGGAGGCGGGCGTCGACCCGGACGCGGTGGACGTGGTCTTCACCGGGGCCGATCACGGTGTGGAACGTGGGATCGAGCAGGACTACCAGCGGGCGCTTCCGGTCGCCGACGCGCTGCGCGAGGAGGTGCTGCTGGCGTACGAGATGAACGGCGCTCCCCTGCTGCCGCAGCACGGTGCGCCGCTGCGGCTGATCGTGCCGGGCTGGTACGGCATGGCGCACGTGAAGTGGGTCCACTCGATCGAGCTGCGGACCGAGCCGTTCGAGGGGTACCAGAACGCGGTGGCCTACCGGGTACGCCGCGACGCCGCCGACCCGGGTGTGCCGGTCACCCGCATCGAGCCGCGGGCGCTGGTCCGCCCGCCCGGCTTCCCGGACTTCATGTCCCGCCGTCGGGTGCTGCGACCCGGCCCGTGCACGCTGGATGGTCGGGCCTGGTCGGGGCACGCCCCGGTGGTCGCTGTGGAGGTGACCACCGACGGCGGGCAGAGCTGGGCGCCGGCCGAGCTGGACCCGGCGAACGCGGGGGACTTCGCCTGGCGGCGCTGGCGGCACGAGTGGGTGGCTACCCCCGGCTGCCGGTACGTGCTCGGCGCGCGGGCGACCGACGCGTCCGGGCGGACCCAGCCGGTCGAGCAACAGTGGAACCGTGGTGGCTTCGCCAACAACATGGTGCAGCGGGTCGAGGTCGTGGTGCCGGCCGAGTGATCGGCGGCGGGGGTCACGCCACGGATGGGGGACCCGTGGCACGGCCCGGCGGCTCGGGTGCGCTCAGCCGCCGAAGCCGGAGTCGGCGGGCAGTGAGATGTCGGGCTTCTCCAGCTCCTCGACGTTGACGTCCTTGAAGGTCATCACCCGGACGTTCTTCACGAAGCGGGCGGGACGGTACATGTCCCACACCCAGGCGTCGTGCATCTCGACCTCGAAGTAGACCTCGCCGTCGGAGTTACGCACGTGCAGGTCGACCTGGTTGGCCAGGTAGAACCGACGCTCCGTCTCCACCACGTAGGAGAATTGGCGGACAATGTCGCGGTACTCCCGGTAGAGCTGCAGCTCCATCTCGGTCTCGTACTTCTCGAGATCTTCCGCGCTCATCGCACTCCGCCTTCCATGGCCACATCTTCCCCCACCGGCGTCGGAGGCCGAGGCTGCTCGCCCAACGCCACGCCGACGGTACCCCCTGACGCCCACGAGCGCTCCATCGGCTCATCCGAGCCGTGGCCGCCGGGCCGTCGGGCGCGCGGCGGCCGGCCGTCGCGGCCGGAGACCGCTGCGACATTGACGTACGAGAACCGGTGCTCCCGGCACGGCCCGTGCTCCCGCAGCGCCGCCGAGTGCTCCGGGGTGATGTAGCCCTTGTGCTCGGCGAAGCCGTACGCCGGGAACACCCCGTCCAACTCCACCATGAGCCGGTCCCGGGTGACCTTGGCCAGCACACTGGCCGCCGCCACACACGCGGCCACCCGGTCGCCCTTCCACACCGCCAGCCCGGGCACACCCAGGCCGTCCACGCCGAACCCGTCGGTCAGCACGTACTCCGGGCGGGTGGTGAGCGAGGCGAGCGCCCGGCGCATCGCGGCCAGGTTGCACACGTGCAGACCCCGGGCGTCGACCTCCTCGGCCGGGATGACCACCACGGCGTACGCGAGCGCCCGGTCCACGACCTCCGCGTACACCCGTTCCCGGCTGGCCGGGGTGAGCAGCTTCGAGTCGGCCAGCCCCTCGATCTCGCCGCGTCGCCCCTCGGGCAGCACCGCCGCGGCGGCGACCAGCGGACCGGCACACGCCCCCCGGCCCGCCTCGTCGGCGCCGGCGACGTGCCGGAAGCCACGCCGCTGCAACGCCCGCTCCAGGGCGTACAGGCCGGCCTCGCGGCGCACCACGGTGCGCGGCGGGGTCAGCACGACGCCTCGCCCTGGCCGGCGGCGGTCGACTGCCCCAGCCGGGTCAGCAGGGCGGGCAGTTCGGGCGGGTAGAACCGGTCACCGCTGGCCGCCAACTCGTCCGGAACCCACCAGCGGTGGTCGGCGATGCTGCGTCGCTCGATGTCGTTGAAGCCCGTGGTGTCCACCCGCCAGGAGTCCACCTGGAAGAGGAAGAAATCCTGCTCCTGGCGGTACCAGATGCCGTCGAAGGAGAACTCGGTCGCGTCGGACCAGACCGGCTCGCCCAACTGGGCCGGGTCGAGCCGCAGGCCGGTCTCCTCGGCCAACTCCCGGGCCGCGCCCGCCGCCGGGGACTCCGACGGATCGAGCCCACCGCCGGGGGTGAACCAGTATCGGTGCCCGGGTCGGGCCGGGTCGAAGCCCTCGAACAGCAGGACCCGGCCGGCCGCGTCGACGAGCAGCACGCGGGCCGCGCGTCGAGGGGTGTAGACGGTCACCGCACCAGCCTGCCAGACCGAGGACGGATCGCCCACGCCCCGTCGGCCTACGGTTTGGGAATGCCGTCGAACCCGTCGGGCACCGTCAGCCAGGTGGCCCGGTTGACCGGCCAGAAGACTGTGAACGCCCGCCCGACCACGTCGTCCTCGGGGATGGTGGCCTCGGTGATGTTCTGCTGGGACTGCTGCCAGTGCTCCAGTGAGTCGCCGGAGGCCGACCGGTGGTCGCCCATCACCCACAGCCGGCCCTCCGGCACGGTGATGTCGAACTCCTGGTCGGCGGCCTTGTCGCGAATCCCGTCCATGGAGAAGATGTACGGCTCGTCCAGCGACTTGCCGTTGATCATCAGCCGTTCCTCGGGGTCGCAGCAGACCACGTGGTCGCCGGGGATGCCGATCACCCGCTTGATGAAGTCCTCACCGTCGGGGTTACCGCTCCACGCGGTCGGAGCCTTGAACACGATCACCTCGCCGCGGTGCGGTGACCGGAAGTCGTAGACCAGCTTGTTGACCAGCACCCGGTCATCGATCTTGAGAGTGTTCTCCATGGACGGGGAGGGGATGAAGAAGGTCTGCAGCACGAAGGCGCGGACCAGCACCGCGACCAGGATCGCCACACCCAGCAGGATCGGCAGCTCCTTCCAGAAGGAGCTGCGCGGCTTGTCGGTCTGCTCGTCAATCACGCCAAGGAGCCTACGTTGCCCGGCTGGACGGCACCGTCCGGAACGCGCGGGAACCGCCTAGTGCGACTGCCAACGGAAGCATCAGCAGCACACCGCCCTGCGGAGTCGGTCGCGCCGGAGTCGCACCGGGGGACGCCGTGGCTGGCCCGGAGACGTCCTCGAACGTCGACGGCACCGACAGCGCGCTCCACCGCGACGACGGCCAGACCACCATGAAGGCCCGGCCGACCACGTTGTCGATCGGCACCGGCCCCTGGCAACGCGCGTCCTGGGAGACCTCGCGGTGGTCACCCATCACGAAGAGCTGACCGGGTGGCACGACGATCTCGTCGAAGCGCCGGGAGCGACACTCCGCCGGGTTGGGTGGCAGGTCCAGGGGTGAGTCCCGCAGGACGTACGACTCGTTGAGCGGCGTGCCGTTGACTGTCACCCGACCCTGACTGTCGCAGCACTCGACCCGGTCACCGGGGAGACCGATCACCCGCTTGATGAAGTCCTTCTCGCCGGGGCGGCTCACCCCGACCAGGTCGCCGACGGTGCGGGCGAGCCGGCCGCCGACGCCGGGCTTCGGCTGCTCGTCGACCTGCGGCGCCCAGCGGTCGGTGCCCCGGAAGACCACCACCTCGCCGCGCAGCGGGTCACGAACGTCGTAGACGACCTTGTTGACCAGCACCCGGTCACCGACGAGGAGGGTGTCCTCCATCGAGCCGGACGGAATGAAGAACGCCTGGAGCAGGAAGGTGCGGATCAGCACCGCGAGGCAGAACGCGACCACCAGCAGCAGCGGCAACTCCTGCCAGAGAGGCATCTGCCGGCGGGTGCGGCGAGCCCGTCGGCGCCACGGATCGACGGTGCCGTCCTCGTCAAGCGTCTGCACCACGCCACTCCCCGGTCCGCAGAAAACACCACCGCCCGGGAGCCTCGTCGAGGCTCCACGGGCGGTAGTGGACAACTACCCGCCACCTGGGCGGGACCGCTGCCTCGCTGCGCCCGTATCGACCAGGGTAGTGCGCTCTGGTCGGTACGGCATACGCGCAGCTCGGGCGGCGTGGCGAGCGGGAAGTCAGCTGGGCTGCTTCTCCCGCTTCTCCTTGATCTTGGCCTTCTTGCCGCGCAGCTCGCGCAGGTAGTAGAGCTTGGCGCGACGCACGTCACCGCGGGTCACGATCTCGATCCGGTCGATGCCCGGGCCGTTGAGCGGGTAGGTCCGCTCGACGCCGACACCGAAGCTGACCTTGCGGACCGAGAAGGTCTCGCGCAGACCGTCACCCTGGCGGCGGATCACGACGCCCTGGAAGATCTGGACACGGGACCGGTTGCCCTCGACGACGCGGGCGTGCACCTTGACGGTGTCACCGGCCCGGAAGTCGGGAAGGTCGGTCCGCTTCGACTGGGCGTCAAGGGCGTCCAGGATGTTCATCGCTGCGTCCTCGTAAGGCTCACGGCGCACCGTCACTCGGTGCGCGGGTGGGTGATTCTGATTCCCGGGTGGTGATCGGCGGACCGACCCCGGTCGGGGATCCTCGCAGCCGACCGCGGGCGCGGACGGATGCGGCAACCCCCCTACTTTGCCACATCCCCCGGTGGAGGTTGAAATCCGGCCTGGTCCAGGGCCGCGATGTCCCGTTTGTCGAGCCGGTCGGCCGGCAACGCGGCCAGCAGGTCCGGCCGGCGGGCGGCCGTGCGCAGCAGACCCTCCTCGCGCCGCCAGCGGGCGATCTTGCCGTGGTCACCGGAGCGGAGCACCTCCGGCACGTCGTGCCCACGCCAACTCGGCGGCTTCGTGTAGATCGGCGCCTCCAGCAGCCCGTGCGCGTGCGACTCCTCGTCCAACGAGCCCGCGTTGCCCAGCACCCCCGGCAGCAGCCGGGTGACCGCCTCCAGCATCACCAGGACCGCGACCTCGCCGCCGAAGAGCACGTAGTCACCGAGCGACACCTCGGTGACCGGCATCCGGGTGGCGGCGTGCGCCAGGACCCGCTGGTCGATCCCCTCGTAACGGCCGCAGGCGAAGAGCAGATGCGACTCGGCCGCGAGCTCGTACGCCATGGCCTGGGTGAAGGGGGCACCGGCCGGCGACGGCACCAGCAGCCGTGGCGGCGGAGCGTCGAGCGGCGCGAGGGCGTCCAGTGCCTCCCCCCACGGCTCGGGGCGCATCACCATTCCCGGCCCGCCACCGTAGGGGGTGTCGTCGACGGTGCGGTGCACGTCGTGGGTCCAGGTCCGCAGGTCGTGCACGGCGAGTTGGAGTACGCCGTTGGCCCGCGCCCGTCCGATCAGCGACAGGTCCAGCGGGGCGAAGTACTCCGGAAAGATCGACACGACGTCGACGCGCATGCGGGCTGGTCCTAAAGGTCGAGCAGTCCGGCTGGCGGGTCGACGATCACACGTCCGCCGGCCAGGTCGACCTCCGGAACGATCGCCCGGACGAACGGGATCAACGCGGTACGCCCCTCGGGGCGTCGCAGCACCAGCAGGTCGGACGAGGGCGCGTGGTCGATGCGGGCGACCTCGCCCAGGCGTTCGCCGGCCGGGGTCACCACGGCCAACCCGACCAGCTGGTGGTCGTGGAACTCCTCCGGGTCGTCCGGTGGGGTCACGTCGGCGCTGTCCACCACGAGCAGCGTTCCGCGTAGCGCCTCGGCGGTGTTGCGGTCCGGGATGCCCTCGAACGCGATCAGCACCCGACCCTGGTGGAAGCGGGATTCCTCGATGGTCAGCTCGGCGGGAACCCGGAACGGCACCCCGGGCTCATCGCTGGCTGGCGGGGGTGCCGCCCCCGGCTCGGTGCGCAGCACACCGCTGCTGCGCGGGGACGCAGTCGGGGGCGTCGCCCCCGGCTCGGTGCGCAGCACACCGCTGCTGCGCGGGGACGCAGTCGGGGGCGTCGCCCCCGGCTCGGTGCGCAGCACCGTGCCGGGGGCGAACCGTGCCTCGGGCTCGTCGGTCCGCACTTCCACGGTGACCTCACCGCGGACACCGTGCGGCTTGCCGATCCTGCCGACGACGAGCTGCATCAGTACGAGTCGACGATGTCGACGCGAACTCCGCGGCCGCCGATGGAGCCGATCACCTGGCGCAGCGCCTTGGCGGTCCGGCCGGACCGCCCGATCACAGTGCCGAGGTCCTCGGGGTGCACGCGGACTTCGAGCCGCTTGCCCCGACGGGAATCGACAAGCCTCACCCGGACGTCGTCCGGGTGGTCGACGATGCCCTTGACCAGGTGCTCCAACGCCGGACGCAGTGGCATGTCAGGCCTGCTCACCGGCGTCGGCAGCGGCCGGGGCCTCGGCCGGAGCCTCGGTCTTCGGCGCCTCGGCGGCCGGAGCCTCAGCCGGAGCCTCGGTCTTCGGAGCCTCGGTCTTCGGAGCCTCGGTCTTCGGAGCCTCGGCAGCCTTGGCGGCCTTCTTGGCCGGCTTGGCCGGGGTCTCCGGGGCGAGCCCGGCGGCGGCCTTCGCCTCAGCCTCGTACGCCGCCTTGCGGTCGGCCCGCTCGGGGGCGACCAGCAGCGGCGGCGGGGCCGGCAGGCCCTTGTACTTCTGCCAGTCACCGGTCAGCTCCAGCAGCCGCTGCACCGCCTCGCTCGGCTGAGCGCCGACGGACAGCCAGTACTGGACCCGCTCCGACTTGACCTCGATGATCGAGGGGTCTTCCTTGGGCTGGTAAACCCCGACGAACTCGATCGCCCGACCGTCGCGCTTGGTGCGCGAGTCGGCGATGACGATGCGGTACTGCGGGTTGCGGATCTTGCCCATCCGCAGGAGCCGGATCTTTACGGCCACAGTTGTTTCGCTCCTGTTGCGATCTCACCGGCCCAGGCGGGCGGTGTGCATGGGTGAGCGCCGACCGGACCCGTGGGGTTGGGCCGGAGACTACTCGGTGGACTGGCGACGTGCCCGGGTTAGAGGGCGCCGGACGCGCGCCGGATACCAGCGACCTATTCTGCCAGATCCGCTGCCGATCTCCCGCACCGGACCCGTACACCGCGTTGTCGGTGACCGGGGATACCGCTCAGCGCACCGGTGGACGATCCCATCCAGGCGGCAATTTGTTCGGTATGCCCCACTCTGGTGGGGGTGTGAAGTCACACCAGGTGCCATCGAAGGGGAACTCGCCGGCCTCGGCGAGCGCGATCACCCGCTCCCCCTCGGCGCGGACCGCCTTCTCGTCGGTCACCCAGTAGTCGGTGCCGAAGGCGAGCCGCTCGACGAACTCGCCCTCGTCCTTCCACTCCCAGCTGCGGTCCGGCCACACCACCACGTCCAGGTCCTGGTCCACCACGTCGACGCCGGCCGCCAGGCCGTCGTCCCAGCGGACACCGGCCTCCTCGAGGTTGACGTACCAGTGGGCGAACCGGCCCTGGGCGTCCCGGAACCACCAGACGGAGTGCGCCGCCCCCGTGGGCAGGAACTTCAACAGCGGCGGGCCGTCCCAGCGACCCTCCGCCAACCGGTACGTCGACGAGATCCACTCGGCGAACGGCATCGCCCGCATCCCCAGCCCGGCCTCGGTCACCTCGTGGGCCACCGGCGAGTCCCGGGCGATCCAGACCAACAACCCTCGATCGTCGTCGCTGACCACGCGGGCCGGCCGGACCCACCCGATCCGGCCGTGCCGCACGTTCCGATGCATGATCAGCCGACCCGGCTCGAACCGGTCGACGGGGTTGCCCGGCCGCACCTCAGTAGGCGCGGGCGAGGATGGCGACCAGATCCGGCTCGTCCTCCGAGTCCGGTACCGAGCCGTCGGCGCGCAGCAGGCAGCGCACCGTGACGCCCTGACCGTTCGCCTCCGCCTCGCCGGCCACGCCGACCGCCGACCACGGCACCCGCGCCCAGCCGGTCGCGGCGGCCTCGATCGCCTCGGCCAGGGTGGCCACCTCCACGGTGCGCGACTCGCGGTTGGCCAGCGCCTGGTCGTGCAGCACCTGCTGGTCGGTCTCGAGGGCGGCCAGCACCGCGGTGACCACGTCCGCCACCGGCGTCGGGGTCTTGGAGCCGTCGGTCCGACGCACCACCGTCGCGTTGCCCACGGCCAGGTCACGGGGGCCGACCTCGACGCGTACCGGATAGCCACGCAGCTCGGCGTCGACGGCCCGGCGGCCGAACGGGGTGTCGGTCCGGTCGTCGAGCGCGACCCGGACACCGGCGTCGCGCAGGCCGTCGCGCAGCTTGGCCGCCGCCTCGCCGACGCCGTCGCCGTCCTTCACGATCATGACGTACGCCTGGATCGGCGCGAGCCTCGGCGGCACGCGCAGGCCGTTGTCGTCGCCGTGCGCCATGATCAGGCCGCCGAGCATCCGGGTGGACGTGCCCCAGGAGGTGGTCCAGGCGTGCTCCCGGCCGCCCTCCTTGGAGGAGTAGCTGATGTCGAACGCCTTGGCGAAGTTCTGGCCCAGCTCGTGGCTGGTGCCCAGCTGCAACGCCTTGCCGTCGCCCATCATGCCTTCGCAGGTGTACGTGGCCGTCGCGCCGGCGAAGCGCTCGCGCGTCGTCTTCAGGCCGACCACGACCGGAATGCCGATCACGTTGACCATCAGGTCCTCGTACGCCTCGTGCAGGATCCGCCGCGCGTACGCCCGGGCGTCCTCACGGGTGGCGTGCGCGGTGTGCCCCTCCTGCCAGAGGAACTCGCTGGTACGCAGGAAGATCCGCGGACGGAGCTCCCACCGGACCACGTTCGCCCACTGGTTGAGCAGCAGCGGCAGGTCCCGGTACGAGTCGATCCACTTGGCCATGAACTCGCCGATGACCGTCTCGCTCGTCGGGCGCACCACCACCGGCTCGGCCAGGGGCTTGCCACCACCGTGAGTGACGACCGCCAACTCCGGCGAGAAGCCCTCGACGTGCTGCGCCTCGCGCTTGAGGTAGCTCTCGGGGATGAACAGCGGGAAGTACGCGTTCTCCGCACCCGCCGCCTTGATCCGAACGTCCATCTCAGCCTGCATACGCTCCCAGATCGCGTAGGCGGCCGGTCGGATGACCATGGTGCCGCGAACCGGGCCGTTGTCGGCCAGCTTCGCCTTGGCGATCAGGTCCTGGTACCAGCGGGGGAAATCCTCCGCACGGGGAGTGAGCACGCGTGCCATGACCGCACATCCTATGCGCCGCCCGTCAGGGCGGTGCGCTCGGGCGCGGCATCGTTGGCGTCCGCCGTCAAGACCTTCCTCGATCGGCACGCCGGAGCGGCTCCCACCCCCGACCCCGAACCCCCGATCTGGCGCACCCGGCCGCGAACCGGGTGCGCTGGGTGACCCGACACCGCCAGCCGACCAGCCCGATCGTCGACCGGTCCGGCCGACACGCCGGCCTACACTTCGACCATCATGATTGAGCAGAGGGGCCCCACCCCGGTACGGGCCGGCATCGTCGACGCCGCCCGGGCGTTGACAGTCGCGACCGGATGGGACGGCGTCCGGATGGGTGCCGTCGCGAACGCCGCCGGGGTGAGCCGACAGACCGTCTACAACGAGTTCGGCAGCAAGGCAGGGCTGGCCGAGGCGCTCGCCCGCGCCGAGGTGGACCGGTTCGTCGGCGCCGTCCGGGCCGCTCTGCTCGCCCACGGCACCGACGTACGGGCCGGCGCGTACGCGGCCATTGCGCACACCCTCACCACGGCTGCGGAGAATCCGCTGATCAAGGCGATCCTGACCAGTGCCCGGGGCGGCTCGGACGAGCTGCTGCCGTACCTCACCACCCGCGCCGAGGTGGTGCTCACCGAGGCGTCCGGCGCTCTGATCGACTGGGCCGGCGACCACCTGCCGGGAGCGAATCACGCCGCGCTGACCTTCGCCGCCGACACCATCGTCCGCCTGGTGGTCAGCCACATCGTGCTCCCCCGTGAACCGATCCAGCAGACCGCCGCGGCCCTCGCCGACCTCGCCGTACGCCTCTTCAGCGCCGCCGCCCGCCCAGCCCCCTGACGCCGCGCACCCGCCCACCCGCCGACGCCGCGCACGGCCCGGAACAGCCCGGCGCGGCGGTGCGGCGCGCCGGGGCGACGCTCTCGGGGTTAGCGGACGACGCGGCCGCGGAGGATCGTGCGGGACGGGGCACGGACGACGCGCAGGTCACTACGGGGGTCTTCGGGGTAGACGGTCAGGTCGGCGAGGCCGCCTTCGACCAGGCCGGTGAAGCCGAGCCACGCGCGGGCGCCCCAGGAGGCGGCGGCGAGGACGTCGATGGGCGCCATTCCGGCCCGTTCGTGCAGCAGCAGCATCTCCTCGGCGGCCAGCCCGTGATCGATGCCGCCACCGGCGTCGGTGCCCACGTAGATGGGCACCCCAGCCTCGTACGCGGCACGCACCACCTCGGGGAAGCCGTCGCGCAGCGCGAGCATGTGGTCGGCGTACCCGGGGAACTTGCCCCGTGCCTGCTCGGCGATGCCCCCGAAGGTGGCGATGTTGATCATTGTGGGGACCAGGGCGGTGCCCTGGCGGGCCATCTCGTCGATCAGGTCGAGGCTGAGCCCGGTGCCGTGCTCCACCGAGTCCACCCCGGCGCGCACCATGATCTCGACGGCCGACTCGGAGAAGGTGTGCACCGCGGCGCGTACCCCGGCGTCGTGCGCCGCCCGCACGGCGGCGGTCAGGGTGTCCGCGTCCCAGGCCGGCGCCAGGTCACCGACGCCCCGGTCGATCCAGTCGCCGACCAGCTTGACCCAGCCGTTGCCGGCCCGCGCCTGCGCGGCCACAGTGGCGGCCACCTCGGTCGCGTCGACCTCCACGCCGATGTCGCGCAGGTAGCGCTTCGGCGGCGCGACATGCTGGCCCGCGCGGGCCAGTCGCGGCAGGCCCGGCTCGTCGTCGAGTTCGGGGTACGGGTACGGCGAGCCGGCGTCCCGGATCGCCAGCACCCCGGCGTCCCGGTCGACGTGGGCCAACGCGCGGGCCTGGTCGAGCGAGGTGATCGGGGCGCCACCTCGGGCGATGCCGATGTGGCAGTGCGCGTCGACAAGCCCCGGCAGCACGAAACCGCCGTCGACGACGGTCTCCGCACCGGGCACCGGGGTGAAGGTCACCCGGTCGCCGACCAGCCAGAGATCCCGTACCTCGTCGTCGGGAAGCAGCACGCCGCGCACATGTTGAGCCATGCGCACAGTCCTACCCGATCACTCCCCGTCGGGGGCGAGCAGGTCGTCCTCGACCCGCACAGAGGTCAGCGGGGGCGGTTGTCGCCACCCTTGCCGAGCTTGTTGAAGTCGATCTTCGGGAGCTTGAAGCCGGGCGGCAGGCCCTGGCCGCCAGCGAGGTCGTTCGGGTCCATCCCCGGCGGGAGCTGCGGCATGCCACCCGGGAAGCCCGCGGGCATCCCGGCGCCGGCGCCGGTACGCGGACGACCGCCACCCTTGGTGCCCTTGCGCTTGTTCTTCGGCGACTTGGTCGCCTTGCGGCGGCCGCCGCCGGGCAGGCCCATCATGCCGCCCATCTGCTTCATCATCTTCTGCGCGTCGGCGAAGCGGTTGAGCAGCTGGTTGACGTCCATCACGGTGACCCCGGAGCCGTTGGCGATGCGCGCCCGGCGGGAACCGTTGATGATCTTCGGGTTGGTGCGCTCGCCCGGGGTCATCGACCGGATGATCGCGGTGACCCGGTCGAAGTGGCTGTCGTCCAGCTCGGCGAGCTGGTCCTTCATCTGCCCCATGCCGGGCATCATGGCCAGCACGTTGGCGATCGGGCCCATCCGCCGCACCGCGATGAGCTGGTCGAGGAAGTCGTCCAGGGTGAACTGCTCACCGCCCATCAGCTTGGCGGTCATCTTCTCCTTCTGATCGGAGTCGAAGGCCTGCTCGGCCTGCTCGATCAGAGTGAGGACGTCGCCCATGCCGAGGATCCGGCTGGCCATCCGGTCGGGGTGGAAGACGTCGAAGTCCTCCAGCTTCTCACCGGTGCTGGCGAACAGGATCGGCTGCCCGGTGACCTCGCGGACCGACAGCGCGGCACCACCACGGGCGTCGCCGTCGAGCTTGGAGAGCACCACACCGGTGATGCCGACGCCGTCGCGGAACGCCTCGGCGGTGCGGACGGCGTCCTGACCGACCATCGCGTCGATGACGAAGATGACCTCGTCCGGCGAGACGGCGTCGCGGATGTCGGCGGCCTGCTGCATCATCTCGGCGTCGATGCCGAGCCGGCCGGCGGTGTCGACGATGACGATGTCGCGTGCGGCGCGCTTCGCGTGCTCGATCGACGCGCGGGCCACCTGCACCGGGTCACCGGTGCCGTTGCCGGGCTCCGGGGCGTACACCTCGACGCCGGCCCGGCCACCGAGCACCTGGAGCTGCCCGACGGCGTTGGGGCGCTGGAGGTCGGCGGCGACGAGCAGCGGCTGGTGCCCCTGCCCCTTGAGCCAGCGGGCCAGCTTGCCGGCGAGGGTCGTCTTACCGGAACCCTGCAGGCCGGCCAACATGATCACCGTCGGCGGCTGCTTGGCGAACTGGAGCCGTCGCCCCTCGCCGCCGAGCACCTTGATCAGCTCTTCGTTGACAATCTTGATGATCTGCTGGGCCGGGTTCAGCGCCTGGGAGACCTCGGAGCTGCGGGCCCGCTCCTTGACGGCCGCGATGAACCCCTTGACCACCGGCAGCGCGACGTCCGCCTCCAGCAGCGCGAGGCGGATCTCGCGCGCGGTGGCGTCGATGTCGGCGTCGGTGAGCCGCCCCTTGCCGCGGAGCTTGGTGAAGATCCCGGACAGGCGGTCACTCAAGGTGTCAAACACGCGAACATCCCGTTTGTCAGTGTTCCGGCGGGCACAACGCGGCCGGCACTGCGGAGTCCGGCCACCGCTAGGGTAACCGCCCGACCGTAGGGCCGCTGTCGCCCGGCCTGGGCCTCACCCCGACACCAACCCCGACTGGTACGCGAACACGACGAGCTGGGCCCGGTCCCGGGCTCCCAGCTTGCCCATCGCCCGGCTGACGTGGGTCCGCGCGGTCGCCGGGCTGACCACCAACTGTGCGGCGATCTCCTCGTTGTTCAGGCCCTCACCGACCAGACCGACGACCTGACGCTCCCGATCGGTCAGCGCCTCCAGCCGAGGATGCGGACGAAGCACCCGGGACGGCCGAATGGCGAACTCCCGCACCACCCGACGGGTCACCGACGGCGACAGCAGCGCCTCCCCCTCGGCGACGAGCCGGATCGCGCGCAGCAGCTCAGCCGGCCTGGTGTCCTTGGTGAGGAAACCGCTCGCACCGTGCCGCAGCGCGTCGAAGACGTACTCGTCCAGCTCGAAGGTGGTGAGCACCACCACCCGCGTGCCGGTCAGATCGGGGTCGGCGACGATACGGCGGGTCGCCTCGATGCCGTCGATGCCGGGCATCCGGATGTCCATCAGCACCACGTCCGGCCGTTCCCGGCGGGCCAACTCGACCGCCCGCAGCCCGTCGGACGCCTCGCCGGCCAGCGCCAGGTCGTCCTCGCTCTCCACCAGCGCGCGCAGCCCGAGCCGGACCAGGTCCTGGTCGTCGGCGATCAGCACCCGGATCACGTCGTCGGCTCCACGGGCAGCCCGGCGTACACCCGGAACCCGCCCCCGGCGCGCGGCCCGGTGGTCAACCGCCCGCCCAGCGCCGCGACCCGCTCGCGCATCCCGGCCAGACCGTGGCCACCCTGATCGTCGGCCGGAGCCGTCCCGGCGCGGCCGGCACCCGCCCCCCGGTCGGTGACCTCGACGGTCACCTCGTCGACGCGGTAGTCCACTGTCACCTCCGCGCTCGCCACCCCCGCGTGACGCAGCACGTTTGTCAACGCCTCCTGCACCACCCGGTACGCGGCCAGGTCGACAGCGGCCGGCACCTCCCGGGGGTCGCCGACCACGCGCACCTCGACGGCGAGCCCCGCCCCGGCAAGCCGGTCGCGCAGCGCGGGGAGCCGGGCCAGGCCGGGTACCGGTTCGCGCTCGGCACCCCGCCGCACCGCGCCCAGGGTGACCCGCAGCTCGTCCAGCGCCTCGCGGCTGGTCCGGCTGATCGCGGTCAGCGCCACCTCCGCCTGTTCCGGCCGCTTCGGCAGCAGGTGCAGGGCGATCTCCGCCTGCATGCTGATCGCGGCCAACCCGTGCCCCACCACGTCGTGCACCTCCTGCGCGATGCGCAGCCGCTCCTCGTCGGCCTGCCGTCGCGCCTGCTCAACTCGGCCGCGGGCCTCTTCGGCACGGGTACGCGCGGTCGCCTCACGGCTCACCCGCACCACCACCCCCACCGCGAACGGTACGACCACCCAGGCCGACGCGGGCAGCACTCCCGTCCAACCCGGTGCCGGCCCCCGCCCGAAGAAGACGTGCGCCAACAACAGAGCGAACGCGCCACCGGTGGCGAGCGCCGCCGGTCGCACCGGCAGCCACACGGCCACGGTGTAGACCGCGACCAGGAACGTGACCAGAATCGGCCCGTACGGGTAGCCGATCAGCAGGTACGTCGAGGTGGCCACGGTGACCACGGCGAGGGCGGCGACCGGAGCACGCCGCCGGACCAGCAGGGCGAGCGCGGCGACGGCGATCAGCACCCGACTGGCGGCGTCCACCGGCCTCGACCCCGGCTGGTTGTCCCCGGCCAGACCGGTAGCGAGCAACCCGAACCCGAGCAGCACCAGGGCGAGCGCGGCATCGCTCACCGTCTGCCGCCCCTGCCCGCCGAGTCGCATGGTCGTCATTCTGCCCGCGCCGAGCCGGACCGTCGTGCGCTCGCGAGCGGCGTCACCACTACGTCCTCGTACGTACCCGCCGCGGCCAGTTCACCGCCCAGCACCACTCCTGCCTGCCACGCTCCGGGACGGTCAGCGTGTGGTCAGCGTCCTGCCCTGTGGCCACCGACGTCAGCGAGCCGATCAGTCAGACGTCAGAGGGGCACCATCGACGAGCAGGTCCGACGTCAGCGCTGCCCGCAACACTGTGGACGTTGATTACGGCCTCGAGCAAAGGAGAGGAGGTGACACCAATGGCCAACAATTCGGGCACCCCGTCCACGACCACCGCGCGGGTGCTGACCCAGGCGCTGCAGAGCTGGCCGAAGGCGTTTCGCGCCTCGATGCTCATCACCGTCATCATGTTTGACTGGTTCCTTCTCTCCCGGATCTTCGGGTAGCCGAGGAGCCAACTGACCAGTGGGCGCCGGCTTGGCCAGTCGGCGCCCACTCTATTGTTCTGGCACCGTTGACGATCGCCTCCCGATCACTCGCGCCGGGACGCCGGCCACCACTGTGAACGGTTCGACATCCCGGGTCACGACGGCCCCCGCACCGACGACCGCGCCAGCGCCAATATTCACCCCCGCCAAGACACAGCAGTGCGCACCCAGCCACACGTCGTCGCCGATCGAGATCGGAGCCAGATCATGGCCCTGATTTCGGATCCGAACGTCAGGCCTCGCGTACCGGTGGTTACCGCTGTTAATCACGCAGTAGGGACCGATCAGCACGGCGCTGCCAATAGTGACCGTAGTGGGCGCGGTGATGAACACACCTCGATTAATGAAGACATTGTGACCCACCAACACGTTCGCCGGATAATAGATTGTGACGTCCGGAAACACGCACAGGTCCCCTTGGCAGGCCCCGAGTGTCTTGGCATAGAACCACGATCGCATCTGCAGGTCCGATCCGACCGACGACGTCCTGGCTAGTTTCGCCTGGATGATCTGCCACGTGTGCGATCCGGCCTGCATCCGGCGCGTCAGGACACGCAGGCAGAGGAACCGGATTCGATTGACGAGCTCATGAAGGACGTAGAACGGCTGACCCCCACGCCCCCACGCCGCCTCGAAGAGCAGAATTTCCTTTCGCATTACGGCCGCACACGCCGCCCTTGAAGCACCCAGCTCACCGCGTCGCCCCTGCCCCACGAGGGCTGACAATGTCTACAACCGTGGGAACTAGGAACTCGACGTCGGCAGCGTAGATCTCGTGCAGGGGAATCTGGCCGATCAGGTGAAGCGCGGTCCGTATCCAGCCATTGTGACAAACCACGGCGGGGACCTCGGGCTCGCCCCGCGAACCTGCATCGGCAAGGAATCCCTCGATGCGAGCCGAGAAGGCCTCCAGGCTCTCACCCCCGGGCGGTGTGAAACCGGGATCAAGGTGACCACTCGCGAGGAAAGCCTGCGGGAATCGGCTCCGGACCTCACCCTTTGGCATCCCTTGCCACTCACCTAGGTGGCGCTCCGACAGTCGCACATCGGGGACCGGGATCAGCTGCGGAAATAGCATCTCGGCCGTCGCACTGGCCCGGGACAGAGGCGAGCAGTAACACACCGTAAAATTGAACGAATCCCAGTCTTCGGCACTGGCCGCAGCGAGCTGTAGCCCTTCCGGCGATGCGGGTACGTCCAGACTGCCCATGTAGACCTGTTTATGGTTACTGATCGTGGGGGCGTGCCTCAAGAATACGAGTTGCCGTGACTCAGCCACCTCAGACCACCTTCGCCTTGGCGCCATCAAGTGCTCTACCCAGCCATCTGGAAGCCTCGCCAACCACCGCCGCCGCACGAGTGATAGCGCGAGTCTGCATGGCGAAACCGTGCATTTGATCCTCCAAATGCCAGTGATCCACACTGACGCCCGACGTGGCAAGGCGCGCACCGTAGGCGGCGCCTTCGTCTCGCAAGGGGTCAAATTCAGCAGTCAGCAGCAAGGTTCTCGGCAGGCCGGCCAAGTTTCCGCGGAGCGGGCACAGGTACACGTCGTCGCGGGACCACTCGGCCGGCAGGTAGTTCCGCCAGGACCAGTCCATGAAATCGTGATTGAGCGAGTAGCCGGTGCCACGCTCGATGTACGAGGGAGGTAGCGGGTCGGGATAATCCGTCACCGGATACATCAGCAACTGGCAGGCGATCGCAGGTCCACGACGATCCCGCGACAACATCGCGAGCACCGTCGCAATTGTGCCACCCGAACTGTCCCCCGCGACTGCCAACGCTCCTACATCCACACCTAGCTCATCAGAATTGGAAACGACCCAGAGTAATGCCGCGTAGGCGTCCTCAACCGGCGCCGGGTACTTGTGCTCCGGCGAGCGACGGTGGTCTACGGAGATGACGACGGCTCCGGCGCCCCTGCTGAGGAGGGAACAGAGCCGATCGTGGGTGTCCAAGTCGTTGACCGTCCACCCGCCACCGTGAAAGAACAGCACCACCGGAATGTCATCGCGGTCGTCGGGGCGGTAGACGCGAACCGGCAGACCACCCAGAGGGCCTGGGATCACCAGATCGACTATCTGTTTGATCGGCTCCGGCTCACCATTGATGAAGGCGGACCGCATCCTTTCCCTCGCTTCCTGCGGGGGTAGCGTGTAGACGGGAGGTAGACCGCTCGATGCGGCGGCAGCAACCAGGGCTTGGGCCTGCGGATCCAGTTCGGCCATCACATGTCTCCTGTTCGGTGGTGCGAGAACACTTGCTCCAACTTCGCGATGACCCTGCCCGGACAATCGCGCAGAACATTGCGTAGCGTCAGGTCTTCGTTGAACTGCCGGATGGACAAAAATGGCTGACCCGCAAGAGAGGCCGAGAGGGGGTACCGACGACCGGCTATCTCAAGGTGGGCCCTACCTCGCTGAATTGACAGTGGCGCGGTGGCTTCCACGCCGAGACCATGCGGGGTCAGCATCCGTGCCCCATGCTGCGTAGCGACCTCATTGTCGCCCCCGCTCGATGCCTCAATGAGGTAAATTGGCTCGGATGGACGCGTCAGCAGGAGATAGATGGGCTGGATCGCTGGCAACCACTGACAACCGATCGCCACGCTGTTGGAGTCGGGCATGCCGTAGTGAAGGACGGAAAGTATCTCTTCGCCGAGCCCTGCTCCGCCGACGACGAGCTCCGCACACATGCGCTGTCGCTGCCGCTGGTAGCTTTCGAGCATGTTGACGATTCGCCCGAAGTTCTCGGCTGATTTGCCAGAGATGTATCGCAGGTATCGCCCGTCCTTCGCCTGAAAAGTACGGATGTTGTCCGAGTACCAGTTTCCCGGCGCAGGGTACAGCCCGTTGTACTGTTTCTTGAACTCGGCTGCGGAAGCATGCAGAACAAGGTATCTGCCGCGCGGCAGCGCACCATCCTCTCGCACCTCCGCCAGGATGACGAAATGGTTTCCCGTGTCAAAGTTCCAACTAAAACTTGAATCACGTTCAACAATTGCCTTGGCACGTTCGACGGCGTTGGCGAAGCTTTGCCGGTCAGCGAACTCCGCATTCGTGCGAAACATGCTCACGCCACACAGGTTGACGGTGGTGTCGACCGGCACGAACGGAACCGAGGACTCCCAGCGGTAGAGCGCGCCAGTCAGAAAGCCCCCGTGAATACGTCGCACATTATGGGGCACACCCAGATCGGGCATCGTCACGATTTCCGCATCGCACGAACGGCCCGAGGCCTCACTCGATGCCCAGCCCAGCAACTCCTCGGTCCGCTTCAGTTCGGGCAGCAACTGCAGCTGGGTGCTGTCCAGAGGGCCGAGCGACCTCATGCGTCCACCTCCGCGCGAAGAGTGATGGCGCGTCGCCCAAGTCCGAGGCGCTCATAAAGGTCGGCGGCCAGGGAAAACTCGGCCGTGGCCGTCGCAGTGTCCCCCAGGAGGCGCGCGCACTGTCCACAGAGTCGGTGAAGGTCAGCCTCGTACCGCCGGTCCGAAACTTTCTCCACCGTCCACCTCAGCCGGTCCAGGCTCGCTCTGACGCTATCGAGGTCATTCTTCGTTGCGGCATCATTCAGACGCAGCTCGGCTATCTGCAGATCTATCAGGATCTCTGCCCGCTGATAGGACTTCTCCCGGGCGTGCTCCCTGGCCCATTCGAACAACTCCATCGCCTCGTCGTACCGGTGCGAGCCCTGCCGGGCCAGACAGACCGCCAGCCAACGCACGTTCGCATTGTGATTTTCCGGCCCAAGGACGTCCGACTCCTGCAAGTTCGCCCGCCAGCCGCTTTCCGCCTCTTGCAACCGCCCCTCTGCGAGCAGGTACAGCGAGTACGCGTGCCGATATTCGGCCAACACCCTCACGTCGAACCGTTCGGCCTGAGCGAGCAGTTCCTGCAACCGAGGCATCGCCTGCTCAACGGCAGCGGCATTCTCCTGCTTGGACGCGATGTTGAGTTGGTACACCAGAGCGTCAAACTCTGCCTCCGCGTCATTCGCGTGACGGGCCGCCTCCGCCCGAAGCAGATGCACGTTCGGACTACTCGACCAGAACCCCCGAACGTAGTAGTAATAGCGAACGTTCCTGGCAATGGCGATCACACTGTCGAAGCGACCGTGGTGCATCGCCCAGGCAAGTGCATATTCGATGTTCAGGCGCATTCCGGGGGTATCTAGCAGAGCCAGCCGCTCGATCTCGCCCGGGCAGAATCCAATCCGCTCCGTGAAGCGCTCGCACCAGTCGAGCCAGGCGACGCGGACCTGCTGAAACATACCCTCGGGATCGGACCGGCTGGCCGCCAGCGGCTCAACCCGATACCACGAACCGCTGCGGCCCGGATAGGTGAGGCGTGACAGGAAATAGAGGTCACACAACTCCTCAAGCGCGTCCTCGAAATTGGGCGGCCTAGCACATATCTCATCGATGGTGTCCGCATCGACTCCGTACGGGAAACAGGTTGCGGTGGCGAGTACCAGCCGAGCGGACTCGGACATGGAGGACCAACTGCCGCGAAGCAGATCTTGCAGGACGACGTCAACGCGTCGCCGCTCCCCCACGTGGTCGACGTCGTCAAGACCCGAGATCTGCTCGACCAAACTCTGCACGCTGCGTCCACGGCGCTTCACCTGCCCCAGCGCCCACTCGATCAGGCGGGGATTGCTGTTCGCCGCCGACACGAGCGTGTCTCGCGCTCCAGCATCCTCAGCCATGTCCGTCAAACCGAGTCGGCGCACCGCTTCTGTGTAGAACGTTGCTGCTTCGACGGCAGTGAGGCCGCGCACCTCAATGTCTTCGCAATAGGATCCGAGATTCTTTGGCCGAGCGATCGTCGTTATGATCACTTTGCTCGGCTCCGGGACGGTTCGCAGCCAGCTGGCGAGATCCTGGTCCTCGATCGTTTCATAGTTGTCGATGACGACGAGCGTCCGGATGTTCCGCAGCATCCGAGTCACCTCGAAAACCTTGAGCTGCGGCTCGAGGCCCGCGATTCCACGATGGTCGGTGACGTACGCGATGAGATCCAGCACTCTGCCCAGAGTCGTGGTGCCCGGCCGTTCCCGGTCAGAGACCCAGACCACCGCAACGAACGTCGACTCCTGGGCGAACCGTTGTGCTGCCGCGAATTCACGAGCGAGTGACGACTTTCCGGTGCCGCCGATCCCGATCAACGCGATGATCGGCAGTCGTTGCGCGGTGGCTTCCGCGATCTGCTTCCACAGTCCGTGCCGCATAATGAAGTGCGAGTAGGTCGCGGGAGGCAAGTTGTCAGTGAAGGCGACGCTATCCGGCCGGAGGGAGTTGTACGCCGCGGCGTCGAGCGTGTTCGGTCCGGCCACCTCCTCAGGCTCAGCCACCACCTCCAGCTCAGCGCTGAGAGCTGACCTCGCCTGCCGAGGAATTTCCCCCGTCGTCGGCTTGCCCGCGATGCGACGCCGCTCCACGCGCTGGGGAGACCTCAACCACTCGTTGTTGAGGACGAGGCGATGGAGCTCCTGGAGATGCGCCGAAGGCTCTATGCCCTCATTACGGAGCATTTCGATCGCGCCACGGCATGCCTCGCCGGCGGTTCGTGCACCCTGTTGGTGGTACAGCGCCTCAATCCTCACCTCCAAGGCCTCCTCCCAGAAGGGATCCTCGGCGAGCAACTGCTCGGCATGACCGAGCAGCTCACCAAAGCGGTCGGTGTCCAGAAGCGCCCGCAGGTGCTTCAGCTGGACCCCCCTCCTCGTGTGCTCGAACGCGTCGACGTACGGCCTCAGGTCCTCGGACTCATACAGCTCTTTCGGGAACTTGGCGCGCCACAGTCGAAGGGCTGCGGCGTACTCCTCGGCAGCCTCTTCAACCTGGCCCTCGTTGACCCACATGTCGCCCTGCTTGTCGCGCGCGTTGAACTGCGCAAGATCTGTCGGCGCATCGAGCCGGTACCTCGCCCCCTGCGTAACAATTCCCTGGCCCGGACTCAGCTCCACCTTCTTACGGATCGTTCGGACCGTCGACTCAACGACGTTGACATCAGTAAGGCGCTCCCCCCAGGCCAATGCGAGAAGGAGCCCCTTCTCCAAAGGACGAGGCGCGGCCAACGCAAGGGCCGCCGTCACGGCTGCGGCCTTGCCGGTCAGGTGGACCACCTTGTCCGAGCTGACGTGTACCTCCACGGGACCGAGCACCGAGATGAGCACCTCGGGTTGGATCCGGCCCTCCCCAGGTCTTGCGACCCCTGGCTGCCCTGCCGCTGATGGCTCGGTGCTTGCCGATGTTCTTAACGCCCCACGCTGAGCTTCTGCTGACATCTGGCTGACGTGCCCTTCGGGAAGGCGCCTCAGAGGAGACGACGGCTAGATTCTTGAGGGTCGGCTCCGCCGTTGAAACAGAGACACGCGTCGAGCGCACCAGCATGGTGCGTGATTCGACACAGGTCTATTACTCAGATTGCCGGTGGACGACTCGTTCAACTCTTCGTTCGTGCTGATGACCAGCCAGGCGACCTGGCCAGCGCCGATGGCGCCCACGTGGGCCGGCAGAGGCTCGCTGAGGCACCCTGCCGGGCACTTCGCCCAGCCAGGACAGACAGTCACCGGGACATACCTCGTGTTGACGGCCGAGTTTGCGTTGATGCTCCTATAGACGACTGATCAGCATCGGCTTCAGTCGGATTGCGGACGTTCGCTTGGCAGCCGCGCACCGGTGGCTGCTCGCGGCCTGGAAACGATTGGCTGCGGCTGAAGCGGGGTTGACGCCTGCGGCACTGGGAGCTGCGGAGCATGAGGCGAGATCAGACGGCGGCCAGGACCGCAGCCTCCAGTCGGGCTCGGGTCGCGTCGTCCGGCCAACCGCCCACCAGATAGAAGGCGTCGACCACGTCGGCGCCGAGGGTGGAGATGCGGGCCGCGCGAACCAGGGCGCCGGCCTCGTCGAGCGCGCAGGCGACCCGGTAGAGCAGCCCGGCGGCGTCGGCGGCGCGCAGTTCCAGCAGTACGGCGTCGGTGGCCGCCTCGCGGTGCCAGACCACTCGTGGAGCCGCGCCACCGCCACGGCTGGCGAGCGCACGGCCGCGCAGCCGTTGGGTGACCGACACGTCGCCGGCGACCGCCCGGCGCAGGTCGGCGCGGAGCGGGACCGGGTCCGGCGGGAGGCCGTAGCGAGGCTGCACCCGGCACTCGACCAGGGCCCGGCCGTCGACGGCGGAGGCGTCCGCGGAGATCACCTCCAGCCGGTGCAGCGCCAGGCAGCCGGCCACCGTGGCGAGCAGACCCCGCCGGTCGGCCGCCGCGACCGACACCCGGTCGCCGGTCAGGTGGACGACCGGCAGTGGACCGGCCAGCAGCTCCGGGTCCGGTGCGGGTGGCTCGGGGAGTACGCCGGTGTCCAGCGCGGTGCGAACCCGGGCCACCAGCTCGGCGACGAGCCGGCCCTTCCAGTCCGACCAGGCCGCCGGCCCGGTTGCCGCCGCGTCGGCGCGGACCAACGCGTGCAGCACGTCGAGGGTGCCGGTATCGCCGACCGCCTCGGCCACCGAGGCGATGGTGACCGGGTCGCTCAGGTCCCGGCGGGTGGCCACGTCGGGCAGCAGCAGGTGCAACCGGACCAGCTTGCCGATCAGCTCGACCTCTGCGGTGGGCAGGCCGACCCTGGTGGCCACCGCCTGGGCAACCGGCACACCGACGGTGCTGTGGTCACCGGGGAGGCCCTTGCCGATGTCGTGCAGGAGAGCGCCGAGGAGCAGCAGGTCGGGGCGCTCCACCTCGCGGGCGTGCCGGCTGGCCTCGTGCGCGGTCTGCACGAGGTGCCGGTCGAGGGTGAAGCGGTGCACCGGGTTGTGCTGGGGCAGGCTGCGCAGCCGGGTCCACTCGGGCAGCCAGCCGTCGACGAGCCCGTACCGGTCGCAGGTCTCCCAGGCCGGCACCAGGCCGGCACCGGCGCCGAGCAGGGTGATCAGCGCGGCCCGGGCCTCGGCCGGCCAGGGGGCCGGAAGGGGCGGGCAGTACGCCGCCAGCCACTCGCAGGTGGCCCGCGCGATGGGGATTCGGGTCGTGGCCGACGCGGCGGCCACCCGCAGCGAGAGGCTCGGGTCGGGGCGTGCCCCGATCGCCGTGCGGGCGAGCACCAACTCGCCGTCGTGTTCGACGACGTCGCGGGCGACCGGGCGGCGGGCCGGGCGGCCGTTGCCGCCGCGGGAGCGGCCCGAGCGCAGCCGGTCGGCGGCCCGGAAGGCGTCGTCCAGGGCGTGGCTGACCGTGCGGGCGTCACCGGCGACCCGACGCAGCAACGCGTCGCCGTCTTCCAGATTGAGCAGGGTGGCCACTCCGTCGCGCTCCTGGGCGACCAGCCGGTCGACCCGTCGGCCGACCTGCTGGTGCAGCGCGTCGCGGGTGTCCAACAGGCGCAGGTGGGCGGCGCGTACGGCAGGGCGCAGCGCGTCGGTGATGCCGGCGGCGGCGATCGCCCCCAGCAGCCCCACGTCACGCAGACCACCGGCGGCCTCCTTGAGGTCACCCTCCAGCAGGAACGCCAGCTCGCCGTGGGCCTGCCAACGGGCTTCGGTGACCTCCCGCAGGCCGGGCAGGTGCCGGACGGCGGTACGCCGCCAGTGATCGGCGGCGGTGCGGATCAGCCCGTCGGCCAGCGCCTGGTCCCCCACGACCAGCCGGGCGTCGAGCAGCCCGAGGGCGACCTTGACGTCGTCCTGGGCCACCGAGAGCGCCTCGGCGACGGTGCGTACCGAATGGTCGAGCCGCAGGCCCGCGTCCCAGATCGGGTACCAGACCGAGGCGGCCAACTCGTCAGTGCCGGGCACCCCGGCGTGCAGCAGCACCAGGTCGAGGTCGCTGTACGGAGCACACTGCCGCCGACCCAAGCCCCCGACGGCCAGCAGCGCCACCCCGTCCCGCGCAGGCAGCAACCCCCGCAAGAACGAGTCGTACGCGGCAGCCCGCCCCCGCCGGGCCGCTTCCCCGATCCCCCCGGGAACGCCGACGACCTCGTTGATCAAGAGGTTCGCGTCGCCGTCGTCGGCGGGTCCTGACGCGTTCTTCTTGATCAACGAGGTCATGTCAGTCGAGGCCGAGGTCAGAGTGCGTCGAGGCCGCGTTCGCCGGTACGTACCCGGACGACCTCTTCGACACCGGTGACCCAGACCTTGCCGTCACCGATCTTGCCCGTGCGGGCCGCTCCGACGATGGCGTCCACCACCTTGTCGACGTCGATCTCGTCGGTGAGCACCTCGACCCTGATCTTGGGCAGGAACTCGACCGTGTACTCGGCACCCCGGTAGACCTCGGTGTGCCCCTTCTGCCGCCCGTACCCCTGAACCTCGCTGACGGTCAGCCCGGCCACCCCGAGGGCGTGCAGGGCCTCCTTCACCGCGTCCAGCTGGTACGGCTTGATGACTGCGGTCACCAGCTTCATGTCCAACCCCTCCATCCCAGGAACGTTAACCGGCGACCTTTTCGCTGACCGGCTCGGCGGGCTCCGCCTCCGGCTTGGCACCACTCGTCGCGCCGCCACCGGGGGTGCCGATGCCGGCCATCGCGAACGCGCTGCCCGTGCCGCCGCCGGCCGGGGACAGGTCGTAGCTGCTCTCGGCGTGCTCGGCGATGTCGATGCCCTCGACCTCCGCCTCGCCAGTGACGCGGAAGCCGATCGTCTTCTCGATGACGAAGGCGAGCACCCAGGCGATGCCGAACGACCAGGCGGTGACGATCAGGCCGGCGAGGGCCTGCCGCCCGAGCTGGGTCGCGCCGCCGCCGTAGAAGAGGCCGTCGGAGGCGCCCACCACGTCGGTGATCGCGGCGTTGACCGAGTTGGTGGCGAAGAGGCCGAGCCAGAGCGACCCGATCCAACCACCGACGAAGTGCACGCCGACCACGTCGAGCGAGTCGTCGTAGCCGAGCTTGTACTTGAGGCTGACGGCGAGCGCACACACCGCGCCGGCGACGATGCCGAGCAGGACGGACGCCCACGGTGCGATGAAGCCACAGGCCGGGGTGATGGCGACCAGGCCGGCGATAGCACCGGACGAGGCACCGACCATCGTCGGCTTCCGGGTCTTGACCCACTCGACAGCGATCCAGCCGAGCACCGCCGCCGCCGTGGCGAGCTGGGTGTTGATGAAGGCGAGGCCGGCGACCGAGTCGACGGTCAGCTCGGAGCCGGCGTTGAACCCGAACCAGCCGAACCACAGCAGTCCGGCACCGAGCGCGACAAGCGGGATGTTGTGCGGCTTCATGCCCTCACGCGGCCAACCGAGCCGCTTACCGAGGACCAGGACCACGGCCAGGGCCGCCGCACCGGCGTTGATGTGCACCGCGGTGCCACCGGCGAAGTCCAGTGCGTGGATGTCGCCGCCGATGATGCCGCCGCCCCACACCCAGTGGGCGACCGGGAAGTAGACCAGGGTGGCCCAGCCGAAGGCGAACAGCAGCCAGCCGGCGAACTTGGCCCGGTCGGCGATGGCACCGCTGATCAGCGCGACGGTGATCACCGCGAAGACCATCTGGAAGGCCATGAACACGTAGAGCGGGACGCCGATGCCGCTGGGGTTCTCCGCCGTGGCACCCCACAGGTCGGTTTCGGCGAGGAAGGTCTTGGTGCCGAGGTACGCGCCCGGGTCGCCCCAGAAGCCGTTCACGTCGGTCCCGAAGGCGACGCTGAATCCGTAGAACCACCACAGAATAGAGATGAGCCCGATAGCCGAGAAGCTCATCATCATCATGTTGAGTACGCCCTTGGCCCGGTTGAGGCCGCCGTAGAACAGCGCCAGTCCGGGGGTCATGAGCAGCACGAGCGCGGTCGAAACCAGCAGCCACGTGGTATTGGCGCCGTCGATCGTCGGTGCTTCAGGCACGCTGGCCTCCTAAAGGTGAAGTCCTCCTTCGCGGCTTTCCGGGGCAGCGTCGCCCGTAGGCCGGTTGCGCGGAAGCTTCGCGGCCGGCTGTTTCACTTTGGGTCCCGTGCGGGTTTCCGTTTCGTGACGGGTTGTTTCGGACGTGTCACGAACTCCGCACAGTCATCAGCATGGACGACTGTGGATCGGCCGGACGGCGATCGTCGATGGCTGACCGGTCAACGCCATCGACCGGTGCGCTTGACGGGCCCGCCCGAGCATCGCCCGACCGGCGCTCAGCGGAGGGCGTTCTCCAGGGTGTGCCGCTCGTAGTCGAGCAGCCGCAGATCGCGCATCGGTCGACGCAGATGGCCCTTGTGCACGATCCGGACGAACGCCGGCTCGCCGGCGGCGGCCATCCGCCGGATCCCCTCGACGTGGTCCACGATCCGTTTGCGGATGGTCCGGATCAGCCGGTGCCGGTCCCGGGGGATCAGCCCGTACGCGTCGGCGAAGAGCCGGAGGCGGCGGGGCCGGTCCGGGTGCTTCCAGCCCAGCGTGATCGAGTCCCGGTCCGCGAAGATCGGCACCCAGGTCCAGGCCGCGTACGCCACGTCGTAGATCCGTGCTCCGGGTGAGGCGAGGTCGAAGTCGATCAGCCCGAGGGTGCCGTCCGGACGCCAGATCACGTTGTGCGGCGCGGCGTCGTGGTGGCAGATCACCTCGGTGTCCGGTGGTGGGGGCCCGAACGAGCGCCAGACCGCCGCCTGCGGAGGAGTGAAGCCGTACTGCGCGTCGTGGAACATGCGCAGCATGGTGGCGACGGTGACCAGGGCCTCGTCGGTCACCCAGTGCGGGGCGAGCGGATATTCTCCGCACTCCCCCTCCAGGTACGACAGCACCTCACGGTTGCGCTCGTCCATCCCGAGCGCCCGCGGAGCGCCGGTGAACCCCACGTACTCAAGGTGGCGCAGCAGCGCGTGCACGGACGGGGTCCACGGCCCGGCGTTGCGCCGAACCGTGTCACCCACGCGGACAACGGTGCTCACGTTGCCGCCGTGCAGCGGGATCTCCTGCGAGGTCACGTACGGCCTCCCGAGGCGCTGCGAAGGATGGCCGGGGTCGCGCCAGCCCGCGTACGCGCGATCGTCAGTGGTCACCCGAGACTACGCGTCCCGGCCGGTGGCCTCGGTCCCCAGCAACGCGTCGACGAACTGCGCCGGGTCGAACGGGGCCAGGTCGTCCTTGCCTTCGCCGAGGCCGACCAGCTTCACGGGGATGCCGAGCTTGCGCTGCACGGCGATCACGATGCCGCCCTTGGCGGTGCCGTCGAGCTTGGTCAGCACCACCCCTGTCACGTTGACCACCTCGGTGAAGACCCGGGCCTGCTCCAGGCCGTTCTGCCCGGTGGTGGCGTCCAGGATGAGCAGTGTCTCGTCGATCGGGCCCTGCTTCTCCACCACGCGCTTGACCTTGCCCAGCTCGTCCATCAGGCCGACCTTGTTCTGCAGGCGGCCGGCGGTGTCGATGAGAACTGTGTCCACGCCGGTGTCGATGCCGCGCTTGACGGCGTCGAACGCGACGCTGGCCGGGTCGGCGGCCTCGGGCCCCCGCACGGTCTCCGCTCCGACGCGCGAACCCCAGGTCTCCAGTTGGTCGGCCGCGGCGGCCCGGAAGGTGTCCGCCGCGCCGAGCAGCACGCTGCGACCGTCGGCCACCAGCACCCGGGCGATCTTGCCGCAGGTGGTGGTCTTGCCGGCGCCGTTGACGCCGACGACCAGGACGACCGCCGGCACGCCGTCCTTGGGGGCGGTCCGCAAGGAGCGGTCCAGGCTCGGGTCGAGCGCGTTGACCAGCTCGGCGGCGAGCAGTGCCCGCAGCTCGGATGCCGAGCGGGTGCCGAGCACCCGGGTGCGCTCGCGGAGCCGGTCGACGATGTCGCGGGTGGCGTCGACGCCGACGTCGGCGGTGATCAGGCTGTCCTCGATCTCCTCCCAGACGTCCTCGTCGAGGTGGTCACGGGCGAGCAGGCCGAGCAGGCTCTTGCCGAACACGTTCTGTGAGCGGGACAGCCGCGAGCGGAGCCGGACCAGCCGCCCGGCGGTCGGCTCGGGGACCTCGACCTGCGGTTCGAGCACCGGCGGCGGCTCGACCAGGACGCCGGTGGACAGATCGGACTCCGGTGCCTCGACCGGCGGGCCGGCGAGATCCTCCTCAGCCCTGGTGTCGACCTCGGTGCGTGGCAGCGGGGGCTCAGGCCGCCGCCGCAATCGCGGCACGACCAGCCCGACCGTGCCGGCGATCAGCACACCGAGCAGGACCAGAGCGAGGACGAGATATTCGGCCATGCCGGAATCCTGTCAGATGGCGGCGGCGGCGTCCCAGCCACCGCACCCCGAGCCGTGCCCGGAGTCTCAGCCACCGCGCCCGGCCGGTGCCGGGGACCGGCGGTAGGCTCGGCCGCATGCCCGCCGCACACCTCCTCATCGGCCCACTTCTGCGGCGAGTGGTGGACACCCGGGCGACGATCTGGGTGGAGACGGCGGCACCCGCCGTGGTCACCGTCCGCACCGGCAGCGGCGCCACCGGCACCGCGCCCACCTTCTCGGCGTACGACCACCACTACGCCCTCGTGGTGGTGGAGGGTCTTGCCCCGGACAGCGAGACCACCTACGAGGTGCTGGTCGACGACGAGATCGTCTGGCCGGTGCCGAGCAGCGGGTTCCCGCCGAGCGTGATCCGCACCCGGGCCGCCGACGATCGGGACCAGCCGGTCAATCTGATCTTCGGCTCGTGTCGCGAGACCACCCAGCACGCCACCACCCGCAAGCTGCCACCTGACGCGTTGGACGCGTACGCCCGGCGGTTGATGGCCGACCCGGAGTCGAACCCGCTGCCCGACCTGCTGGTGCTGCTCGGTGACCAGGTCTACGCCGACGTCACCTCGCCGACCGTGCGCCGGCTGCTGCGGCGACGGCGGCGGCGACCGAAGGGCGCTCCGGCCGACCAGGTGGTGAGCTTCGACGAGTACACCAAGCTCTACCTGGAGTCCTGGCGTGATCCGGAGATCCGCTGGCTGCTCTCCACGGTGCCCAGCGTGATGATCTTCGACGATCACGAGATCATCGACGACTGGAACACCTCGGCGGCGTGGCGGGCCGAGGTGCGCGAGCAGCCGTGGTGGCAGGAGCGGATCGGCAGCGGGCTCGCCTCCTACTGGGTCTACCAGCACCTGGGCAACCTCTCCCCCGACGAGATCGTCGCCGATCCGGTCTTCGCGAAGGTCGCCGCCGCCGAGGACGCCACCAGCGTGCTGCGCGAGTTCGGCCACCGGGTCGACCAGGAGTCCGACCTGGCGCACGACACCGAGCGCTGGCGCGCGGTGCAGTATCAGTGGAGCTACGTACTGGACCTGGGCCGGACCCGGCTGGTCATGCTGGACAACCGGTGCAGCCGGGTGCTCGAGCCCAACAGCCGGGCGATGCTGCCGCCCGGCGAGTGGGCCTGGTTCCTGGACCAGGCGCACGGGGTCTACGACCACCTGGTGGTGGGCGCCTCGCTGCCCTGGCTGCTGCCGCAGGGCATCCACCACATCGAGGCGTGGAACGAGAAACTGGCGGACTCACGCCGACCGTGGGTGGCGCGCGGGGCGGAGAAGCTGCGCCGCGCCCTGGACCTGGAGCACTGGGCGGCGTTCCGGCGGTCCTTCGAGGCGCTCGCGGAGACGTTCGCCCGCATCGGCACCGGCACGCCGCGACAGTCCGGCGCGCGGATCGGGGCCGGCCCGGCGTACGCCCCACCGGCGTCGATCAGCGTGCTCTCCGGTGACGTGCACCACTCGTACGTGGCGCGGGCCCGGTTCGCGGATCCGGCGGTGGTCACTCCGGTGCACCAGCTCACCTGTTCGCCGATCCACAACCAGGTCCCGGCGGGCATCCGTCCGTTGATGCGGCTGGGCTGGTCGCCCGGTCCGGCCGGGGCCACCCGGGCGCTGGCCCGTTCGGCGGGCGTACGCCGGCCGGGGGTGCGCTGGCGCAAGCTGGCCGGCCCGTACTTCGGCAACGCCGTCGCCACCCTTACCCATCACGGGCGCGGGGCCGACGTGGTCATCGAGGGCACCACCAAGGACGGGCATCTACGCCCGGTGATGCGGCGTCGACTCTCCGGCGACGGCGAGCCGGCCGCGCCGTAGTCTCTACGCCGTGGACGAGCACCTGCCGGAGCCGATCCGGGCGGTTGAGCACGAGTTGACCGCTCTGCTGCGCCGCGGCCGGGCGGTCTCCTGGGAGATCGCCCGGGAGGTGCACCCGAACCTGGAGCCGAACACCTACGGGTTGCTGCTCTGGTTGCGGCGTAGCGGGTCGATCCGGTTGACCGAGTTGGCGGCGCGGCTGGGCGTGGGCAAGGGGACGCTGAGCCGGCAGATCAACGCCCTGGAAGTCCTCGGCCTGGTGCACCGCGACCCTGATCCGAGTGACCGGCGGGCCGCGCAGATCAGCCTCACCGACGAGGGGCAGCGCCGGTTCGACGTGGCCCGCGCGGCCCGGCTGGGCGAGTTCCTGCGCGCTCTGGACGGCTGGCCGGAGCGGGACGTCGAGGAGTTCGCCCGGCTGCTCGGCCGGTTCAACGACTCCTGGCAGTAGCTCCCAACGCGGGGGAATAGGGCACCGGTCCGACAAGTTGTTGCTTCAGGCAACCAAGGCATACCGTTGCCTCAGGCAACTCACAGGCGGCCCGTGCGTACCAGCCCCGCCGTTCCACATCGACTCCGCTCGGAGGCAACACACGATGAGCCAGGCGACAGTGCCTCCCCAGGCGACCGCCGTGACCATGACCCACCGGCAGATCCTGGAAGCACTCTCCGGCCTACTGCTGGGCCTGTTCGTCGCGATCCTGTCCTCCACCGTCATCTCGAACGCGCTGCCGCGGATCATCACCGAACTGCACGGCGGCCAGTCCGCGTACACCTGGGTGGTGACCTCGGCCCTGCTCGCGACCACAGCGACCACCCCCATCTGGGGCAAGATGGCCGACCTGACCAGTAAGAAGACACTGGTCCAGCTCGCCCTGGGGATCTACGTGCTGGGCTCGGTGCTGGCCGGCCTCGCCCAGGGCACCGGTGAGCTGATCGCCTGCCGGGTGCTCCAGGGCGTCGGCGCCGGCGGTCTCACCGCGCTGGCCCAGGTGATCATGGCCACGATGATCGCGCCCCGCGAGCGCGGCCGCTACAGCGGCTACCTCGGGGCCGTGATGGCCGTCGGCACCATCGGTGGCCCGCTGATCGGCGGCGTGATCGTGGACACCTCCTGG
This sequence comes from Micromonospora salmantinae, assembly GCF_022230905.1. Taxonomy (NCBI): domain Bacteria; kingdom Bacillati; phylum Actinomycetota; class Actinomycetes; order Micromonosporales; family Micromonosporaceae; genus Micromonospora; species Micromonospora salmantinae. Next base: position 674,347 of record NZ_JAKKFG010000045.1, on the reverse strand, counting down.
CTCGGCTGGCGTTGGTGCTTCTACGTCGGCGTGCCGTTCGCCATCCTCGCGTTGATCGTGCTCCAGAAGACCCTGCACCTGCCGGTGGTCAAGCGGAAGGCCGAGATCGACTGGTGGGGCGCCACCCTGATCACCGCGGCCGTCTCGGTGCTGCTGATCTGGGTCTCGCTCGCCGGCGACCAGTTCGCCTGGGCCTCCTGGCAGACCGCCGTCATGGTCGTCGGCGCGCTGGTCCTCGGCGCGTTGGCGATCCGGGTCGAGACCCGGGCCGCCGAGCCGATGATCCCGCCACGGCTGTTCCGCAACCGCACCATCACCCTCGCCGTCGTCGCCAGCATCGCGGTCGGTGTGGGCATGTTCGGCGCGTCGATCTTCCTGGGCCAGTACTTCCAGATCAGCCGCGGGCAGAGCCCCACCATGTCCGGCCTGATGACCCTGCCGATGATCCTCGGCCTGCTGGTCGCCTCCACCGTCATCGGGCGGGTCATCAGCAAGACCGGCCGCTGGAAGCGGTACCTGGTGATCGGGTCGGCGTTGCTCACCGTCGGCTTCGCGCTGATGGGCACCCTGCGCGCCGACACCAGCTTCACACTGCTCAGCGTCTACATGCTGCTGATCGGCGTCGGCCTGGGCATGACCATGCAGAACCTGGTCCTCGCCGTGCAGAACACCGTCGGCCCGCACGAACTCGGCGCGGCCAGCTCGGTGGTGGCGTTCTTCCGCAGCCTGGGTGGCGCGATCGGCGTCTCCGCCCTCGGCGCGGTGCTCGCCCACAAGGTCAAGGACTACACCGCCGACGGCCTGGCCCAACTCGGCATCCCCGCCTCCAGCTCGGGCAGCGGCGGTGCCCTGCCCGACGTGCACACCCTGCCCGGCCCGCTGCGGGCGGTGGTGGAGAGCGCGTACGGCCACGGTGCCGGTGACATCTTCCTGGCTGCCGCCCCGTTCGCGCTGATCGCGCTGATCGCGGTGGCCTTCATCAAGGAGGTGCCGCTGCGCCAGCACAACGGCGACCCGGTTTCCGACCAGGTCGAGCGGGAATCGACAGTCGCCGCCGGCGCTGGCGCACCCGTGATCCGTACCGGCGAGCAGAGGTGAGGTAGAGCCATGGGCGTGGGAGCACCGGACCGTGAGGAGTACGGGCCCCGGACCCGACCGCTGCCCTTCGAGCGCGGGACGGACGGCCCTCGGGTGATCATGGTGGGCATCGACGGCACCCGGACCTCCGAGCGGGCCGGCTCCTACGCCGCCGGCCTGGCCCGTCGGCAGGGCGCCGCGCTGGTGGTGGTCTTCGTCAGCTCGCCGAGCGGGCTGACCGCCCTGGTGCCCGGCATGGACGCCGGCGCGGTCCAGCGCACCCACGACGAGTTGGCCGACGAGCTGCGCCGGGAGTGCCGGCGTGGGGCCGAGCAGTGGGGCATTCCGGTGACCCTGCTGGTGCGGCGCGGCGACGCGTACGGCGAGCTGTGCGCGGCGGCCGACGAGTTCCAGGCCGACATGGTGGTCGTCGGCGCCTCCGAGCAGGCCGGACACCGGCTGGTCGGCTCGGTCGCCACCCGGCTGGTCCGCGCCGGCCGCTGGCCGGTAGTCGTGGTGCCCTGATAACCCGTCGCGGTATGTCCGAGGTGCCGGGCAGGATGCGCGGCATGACCTGGATCGCGCCGGAGATCACCCGGACCCCCGAACCGTACGTCGGCGACGAGCGCACCATGCTCGACGGCTGGCTCGACTACCACCGACAGACGCTGCTACTCAAGTGCGCCGGCCTGACCGAGGAGCAGTTGCGGACGCCGAGCGTGGAACCGTCCGGGCTGACCCTGCTCGGCCTCGTCCGGCACCTGGCCGAGGTGGAGGCCTGGTGGTTCCGGGAGAACTTCGCCGGCGAGCCTGTCGACTACCCGTACTTCACCCCGGAGAACCCGGACGCCGACCACGACGTCAGCGCCGCCGACGCCGCTGCCGACTTCGCCATCTTCCACCGCGAGGTGGCGCTGGCCCGCGAGGCCGCCGCCGGCCACTCGCTCGACGAGACGTTCACCGAGGTCGGCGCGAAGAAGCGCACCTTCAACCTGCGCTGGGTGTACGTGCACATGATCGAGGAGTACGCCCGGCACAACGGCCACGCCGACCTGATCCGGGAACGCATCGACGGCGTCACCGGCGAGTGACGAACGCTCAGTAGTCCAGGGCCGCCCGCAGGTAACGCAGGTCGGCGTGGCCGCCCCACCGGTGCGCCGACAGCCCGGCGGCCCGGGCACCCCGCACGGCCCAGTCCTCGTCGTCGACGCAGAGGACCCGGGCCGGCGGGGTGGCCAGGGCCACGCAGGCGGCCTTGAAGTATTCCGGAGCCGGCTTGTGCACGCCGATGACCGAGGAGTTGACCACCACGTCCAGCTCGCCGACCAGGCCGAGCGCGGCCAGGTCGGCGTCGAGCAGGTCGGTGGCGTTGGTGCCCAGCCCGACCCGGACGCCCGCCGCACGGACCTCCCGAACGAACGCCAGCACCTCCTGGTCGACCTCTCCCCGGTAGCTCTGCCACTGCTCCACAGCGGCGCGGGCCCGTTCCGGGCTGCCCACCGACTCGGCGAGGGCGTCCGCCACGCTGTTCATCCACTCGGCGTGGTTGACCTGGCCGGTGAGCACCGGCTGGAGCCGCCCCCACTGCATGGCGATCTCACCGAGCACGCCCTCGGAGAGGCCGTACTCCCGCTCGACAACGGCAGCCACCGCCGGGTCCCACCGGCGCAGTACGCCGTCGAAGTCCAGCAGGAGCGCCGTCGCGCGTTCCCGAGCCACTACCCGTTCTCCTCGCCGCGGCCGTGCCGCTGGTCGTCCTCGTCGGCCCGGTTGAGCCGTTGGCTGATCACCTGAGTGACCCCACTGCGCATGGTCACGCCGTAGAGCGCGTCGGCGATCTCCATCGTCCGCTTCTGGTGCGTGATGACGATCAGCTGACTCTTCTCGCGCAACTGTGCCAGCAACGTGATCAGCCGGCCCAGGTTGACGTCGTCCAGGGCCGCCTCCACCTCGTCCATGATGTAGAACGGGCTGGGCCGGGCGCGGAAGATCGCCACCAACATGGCCACCGCGGTCAGCGACCGCTCGCCACCGGAGAGCAGTGACAGCCGCTTGATCTTCTTGCCCGGCGGGCGGGCCTCCACCTCGACGCCGGTGGTGAGCAGGTCGTCCGGTTCGGTGAGGATCAGCCGTCCCTCGCCACCGGGGAAGAGGACTGTGAACACCTGCTCGAACTCCCGGGCGGTGTCCTCGAAGGCGCTGGCGAAGACCTCCAGGATCCGCTCGTCCACGTCCTTGACCACTGTGAGCAGGTCCCGACGGGTGGCCTTGAGGTCCTCCAACTGCTCGGAGAGGAACTTGAAACGCTCCTCCAGCGCGGCGAACTCCTCCAGCGCGAGTGGGTTGACCTTGCCGAGCAGGGCGAGTTCGCGTTCCGCCTTGGCGGCCCGCTTCTCCTGCACCGGCCGCTCGTAGCGCACCGGCTCGGGCACCGGCAGACCGTCACGTTCGGCCGCCGCGACGTCCACCTGGGTCGGCGGAACGGGCTGAGTCGGACCGTACTCGGCGACCAGCGTCTCCACGTCCAGCCCGAAGTCCTCGGCGGCCTTCGCCTCCAACTGCTCGATGCGCAGCCGCTGCTCCGCGCGGGCCACCTCGTCGCGGTGCACCTGGCTGGTCAGCCGCTCCAACTCCGCGCCGAGCCGCTTGGCGGCACCGCGTACCTCCTGAAGCTCCGCCTCCCGTGCGGCGCGCTCGAGGGCGACCGCGTCACGGTGCTCCGCTGCCGTCGCGATCGAGGTGGTCAGCCGGGTCAGCGCCTCCCGGGCGCCACCGGCGACGGACCGGGCGATGCCCGCGCCCCGGGCGCGGGCGGCCCGGCGGGCCGCCGCGCGTTCCCGGGCGGCCCGCTCCGCGGCGGCCTGCCGCGCGAGCGAGTCGGCCCGGCCGGCGATCGAGGAGACCCGCTCCTCGGCGGTACGCACGGCGAGCCGGACCTCCATCTCGTTCTGCCGGGCCTGCGGCACCATGGCCGCCAGCTGATCCCGCTCCTCGGTCGAGGGCTCGGCGTCGACCGGGGTCTCCTCGGCCAGCCGTAGCCGCTCCTCCAGCTCGGCGAGCGCCGTGAGGTCCCGTTGCCGGGCGGCCTCGGCGCGGGAGCGGGAGTCGCCGAGCCGGTCGGTCTCGGCCTTCGCGGAACGGGCCGCCGCGCCCAGCTCGGCCAGCCGGCGAGCGGCGGCGTTGCGGTGGCTCTCCGCCTCGCGCTTCTCGGCGGCGGCGTGCTGCACGGCCTCCTTGGCTGCCGCCACCTCGGCGTGCGCCTCGACCAACTGATCACGCAGCTCCAGGCCAGCGCGTTCGGCGGTGACCCGGTTGGCGCGGGCCTCCTCGACGGCTGCCTGCACCTCGATGTAGCTGGGGGCCTTGGCCGACCCGCCCGCCGCCGCGTACGCCCCGACCACGTCACCGTCCGGGGTGACCGCCCGCAGCTCGGGGTTGCTGGCGACCAGCTCGGCGGCGGCGGCGAGATCGTCGACGAGCGCCACGTCCCGCAGGGCCCGGTGCACCGCCGGACGCAGCTCGGCGCTGCACTCCACCAGGTCGGGCGCCCACCGGGCGTCGTCCGGCAGCTTCGGGCGCAGCGCGTCGGCGGAGCCGGTCATACCGGGACCGGCCGGACTGCCGACCAGCAGGCCGGCCCGGCCGGCGTCGGAGATCTTCAACAGCCGCATCGCCTCGACGGCCTCGTCCACCCCGCTGACGGCGACCGCGTCGGCGAGCCCGCCGAGCGCGGCGGCCAGCGCGGCCTCGTGACCGGGCGCGACGGTGAGCAACCCGGCGAGGCTGCCGAGCAGACCGGGCACGTCCCCGGCGCGGGCGAGCAGCGCCCCGGCGCCGTCCTTGCGCCGCAGCCCCAGGGCGAGCGCCTCCTCGCGGGCCTTCCAGGTGGCCGCGTCCTTCTCCGCCGCCCGCTCGGCGTCGGACAGCGATCGGACGGTGGCCTGGGCCCGTTCCTGCACGGCGACCGCCTCGGCGTGCCGGGCGTCCAGGTCCGCGTTGTCCCGGTCGGCCTCGGTGGACTGGGCGGCGACCGCGTCCAGGTCGGCCTGCGCCTGCTCGGCGCGGCCCAGCGCGTCGGCGTGCGCGATGGCGAGGCGTTCGATCTCCTCGCCGGCGCTGGTGGTCCGGGCCCGGGCGGAGTTGACCTGGCCGGTGAGCCGGGCCATCCCCTCGCGCCGGTCGGCGATGGCCTTGGCCGCGGCGACCAGCTCACGCTCGGCGGCGGCCAACTGCCGCTCCAACTCCTGGCGGTGCTCGACCGCCTCGGCGAGTCGGATCTGGTCGTCGGTGAGCGCGCCGCGTAGCTCCTCCTCCTGCTCGCGGACGCGTTCCGCCTCGGCCTCCAGCTGGTCCGGATCGCGGCCGGGCCGCTCGTCGTCGCCGGTGGCGCTGAGGTGCCGCAGCCGTTCCCGGGCCAACTGCTCGATCGAGCGGAAGCGTTCCTGGAGGGCGGAGAGCTTGTACCAGGTGTCCTGGGCGGCGGCGAGCAGCGGCGCGTCCTCCGCGAGGGCGGCCTCCAACTCGCCGAGCCGGCCCTGCACCTCGGCGTGCTCACCCTCGATCTGCTCGCGCCGCTCGCGCAGCGCGGTCTCGTCGGCGATCTCCCGGTCGAGGGTGGTCCGCAGGGTGGCGAGGTCGTCGGCGAGCAGCCGAAGCCGGGCGTCGCGCAGGTTGGCCTGGATGGCGGCGGCGCGCCGGGCCACCTCGGCCTGCCGGCCCAACGGCTTGAGCTGACGACGCAGTTCGGCCGTCAGGTCGGTCAGGCGATTGAGATTCACCTGCATCGCGTCGAGCTTGCGCAGCGCCTTTTCCTTGCGCTTGCGGTGCTTGAGGACGCCGGCCGCCTCCTCGATGAACGCCCGGCGGTCCTCCGGCTTGGCGTGCAGCATGCCGTCGAGGCGGCCCTGCCCCACGATGATGTGCATCTCCCGGCCAATGCCGGAGTCGGAGAGCAGCTCCTGGATGTCGAGCAACCGGCACGAGTTGCCGTTGATCTCGTACTCGCTCTCGCCGGAGCGGAACATCCGGCGGGTGATGGAGACCTCGGTGTACTCGATCGGCAGCGCGCCGTCGGTGTTGTCGATGGTGAGGGTGACCTCGGCGCGACCCAGCGGCGCCCGGCCGGCGGTGCCGGCGAAGATGACGTCCTCCATCTTGCCGCCGCGGAGGGCCTTGGCGCCCTGCTCGCCGAGGACCCAGGCGATGGCGTCGACGACGTTGGACTTGCCCGAGCCGTTCGGGCCCACCACACAGGTGATCCCGGGCTCCAGCTTCAACGTCGTCGCGGAGGCGAAGGACTTGAAACCCTTCACCGTCAGGCTCTTGAGATACACCTACTCGATCCTCGTCCGGTGGCCGCCGTACCGTCGCCGGCTGTGGGGACCTGGGTGAACTCGCAGACTAACCCGCCGGTCGGAGCGGCCCGGCACGCGACCCGCCCCGCGTCGCGTCGACAGTGGGCGCGCTGTTGTCCGGGAGACCGCGAGAAAGACAAGCGCCTTTCATGATCGGCTTATCCGCCGACGCGCTTTTCGGTAACTGTGCGGCGTGCTTCCCGCACGATCTGCCGCAAGATCATGAATCGTCGGCGCCGAAAAGACCCCCGGACAGTGTTACGCGCCGGCACAGAGGTGTCGGCGCGCATTTTTGCGATGGTGCGATTCAGTTTTTACGACCTGAAGATCAGGTCAGCGCCGGCTCGGCCAGACGGAGCAGATCGTCCGCCTCCGCCGCAGCCGCCGCGAGCCGATCATTGTCGGCACGCAGACGCGTGATCTCGAACTCCAGTGCCTGAACCCTGGCACGCAGTCGGGTGACCTCGTCGAGCAGACGCCGGTCGGGCGCTGCACCTACGTGGCCGTAGAGGGCCTTCGCCATGCTGACTCCTTGATATGCGCTGCCGGAAAGGCCGGCCAACGCGCGCCCATTTGTACGCGGCTGTCATTCCAGGCTGTATCTGGGCATGACCGGGCGCGACTGGCGACACCTATATATTGAGCCGCAAACCCCTCCTTCGTCAAGTTCTCGCAGGCCGTAGATCATCTCTACGTCGACCTGTCCACTTGTCGGGGGGCTGCCGCAAGGCACGGACACTCTCTGTCCGGACGCCTTTACTGTACGCCCGGATTCACGGAAGTCCGCACCCTGGCGTCCGACTTCCCCTTAACTCTTTCTTAGCCACGTTGCCGCAGGTCGTAGGCGCGCCGTAGCGTCACCCCGGCCCGCAACCGACCCCTGGAGGCATAGGCGTGTACGGCTGGACCGATCCGATGGACCCGAACGGCGCCCCCCGGCGCGCCGAGGGACCGACCGACGAGCCGGCCTGGCTGCACGACCGCCCGGAGCCCCGCTCGGCCTACCTCTTCGGCGACGAGCCCGGTCAGCCGGGCGACGAGTGGCACCGGGAGCAGCCCACCGGCGGCGGCCGGCAGTCCGACCCCTTGACGCCCGCCGACGCCCACACCGCCGCCTGGCCGGCCCCGCAGCCGGAAGACCAGACCGGCGGCTGGGACGACAACCGCCCGGCCCAGGACGCCACCGGCGGCTGGCATACCGAGACGGCCGGCGGCTGGCACACCGACACCGACCCGGAGACCACCGACGAGTGGCGCGGCACCGCCGAGACCGGGCGGCCCGGCGAGGGACGGCACCGCTCCCCACGCCGCTGGCGCCGGCCGCTGATGATCGGGGGCGCCGCCGCGGCCGCCACCCTCGTGGTGAGCTTCGGCGTCGGCGCGCTCACCCTGCCCGGCGGTGACGACGGGGCCGCGCAGCCGACAGCCGTCGACGACACCTTCGCCACGTCGGCCGCGCCGACCGGAGAGCCGGCGCTGGACACCCTCGCCGCACCCTCCCCGTCAACGATCCCCACCCCGGCGTCTCCGAGCCCGTCGCCGAGCAAGGTCGTCAAGCCCACCCCGGCGGCGTCGCGGAGCACCGCCGCGTCGCGCCGCAGCGTCGAGCGCAGCAGCGCGCCGAGCAACACCGGCGGCTCCACCGGTTCCAACGGCTCCAGCGGCTCCGTCAGCGCCCAGGCCCGCGAGGTGGTGGACCTGGTCAACGCCGAGCGGGCCAAGGCCGGTTGCAAGGCGCTGAGCATCGACGACAAGCTGATGACGGCCGCCCAGCGGCACAGCCAGGACCAGGCCGACAACCAGGATATGTCGCACACCGGCAGCGACGGCAGCAACGCCGGCGCCCGGCTGGACCGGGTCGGCTACGCCTGGCGCACGTACGGCGAGAACGTGGCCTGGAACCAGAAGACCCCGGCCGCGGTGATGGACGCGTGGATGAACAGCTCGGGCCACCGGGCCAACATCCTGAACTGCGCGTTCACCGAGATCGGCGTCGGCATCGCCAGCAGCAACGGGCCGTACTGGACGCAGGTCTTCGCCGCGCCGCGCTGACCGCGCGTCGTTCCCGCCCCCGCGCTCGTTGACCCGGTGAGGTACGTCGGGCCGGAGCGTGGGGGCCGCGTACCGGTGCGGGCGGCGACCGGCCGCCCGGGACCCGGGAGCTGCCGATGCGGATCCGGCCGCGGCGACGCGTCGCCGTACGCCCACTGCGCCGCCTCCTGTCCGCCTGCGTCGCTCTCGTGCTCCTGGTGCCGGCGTACGGGTGCCGGCCCGCACTGACCCCGCCCGGCGCGCCCACCGCGTGGCCGGCGACGCAGGCCCGGCACTGGCAGTGGCAGTGGCAGCTCAGCGGCCCGCTCGACCCGGCGGTGGACGCCCACGTCTTCCTCCTCGACCCGGTGGCCACCACCGCCGCACAGACCGCCGACCTGCGCTCCCGGGACCGCCGGTTGATCTGCCAGGTGAACGTGGGATCGGTCCGCTCCGACGACCCGGACGCCAGCCGGTTTCCGGACGTCGTCCGGGGCGCCGGCGGGCGTCGACCCGACAGCCGGTGGCTGGACGTCCGGAGTTGGGACGCGCTCCGGCCGGTGCTGGCCGACCGGTTCCGGCTCTGCCGGGGCAAGGGCTTCGGCGCGGTGGCACTCTTCGACGCCGACGGGTACACGGCACGCACCGGCTTTCCGCTCGACTTCGACGACCAACTGCTGTTCAACCGCCGGCTCGCCGAGCTGGCCCGCTCGCTGAGCCTCTCCCCCGGGCTGGTCAACGACGTGCCGCAACTCGCCGCGCTGGCCCCGGACTTCGACTTCGCGGTCAACGAGGAGTGCGTCCGGCTGGCCCAGTGCGCCAAACTGCTGCCGTTCAGCGACGTCGGCAAGCCGGTCTTCCACGTCGAGTACACCGGCTCGACCGACGACTTCTGTGTCACCACCGTCGGCTACGGCTTCGCGTCGATCCGCAAGAACCGCATGCTGGACGCCTCCCGGGAACCCTGCCCCCTCCCCTGACCCCGTCCCCGCGATCTTGCACTTTCGGTTCCCGATTTGCCGGGTTGACCCCGCTACGTCGCGACAGAAAGTGCAAGATCGGCAGGCAGGAGGGCGGAGGGGGTTCGGGTGGTTAGGGGACCGGGACCAGCTCTGGGGCGGGGGCTGGCGGGTCGGTGGGCGCGGGCGTTGGGCGGGGACGCAGGAAGCGCGGGGCCCACCAGTTGGCGTCGCCGAGCATGGTCATCAACGCCGGCAGCACCACTCCCCGGATGATGGTGGCGTCCAGCAGGATCGCCGCCGCCAGACCGATGCCGAGTTGCTTCATGTCGATCGTGCTCAGCGTGGCGAAGATCGAAAAGACCCCGACCATCACGATCGCCGCGCTGGTCACCACCCCGGCCGACGAGGTGATCCCGTACGACACGGCGTCGCGGTTGGACAGGCCGGACCGGATGCCCTCGCGGATCCGACTGACCACGAAGACGTGGTAGTCCATCGAGAGGCCGAAGAGCACCACGAACAGGAACAGCGGCAGCCAGGACACGATCGCACCCATCGACGTGAAGCCGAGCAGTCCCTGCGCCCACTCGCCCTGGAAGATCAGCACCAGCAGGCCGTACGCGGCACCGGCGGAGAGCAGGTTCAGCGCGATCGAACTGGCCGCGATCACCACCGACCGGAAGGTGAACGTCATGACGAGGAAGGTCAGCACCAGCACGAAGCCCATGACCAGCGGTAACTTGTCCCGGACGTGCTGGGCGTAGTCCTCGCTGTCGGCCACGCCCCCGCCCACCGCGTACTCGATGCCGGGAATGCCCCGCAGCTCGGCCGGGACCAGGTCCCCGCGCAGCTTTTCCAACGACTGCACCGACCGGTCGTCCCGACTGGCGTACGGGGTGGGGACGTCCAGCACCGAGACCCGCCGGTCGGCCGACACCTCGATCTTCGGGCCGTCCGCCTCGGCCGGGGCGAACAGCGGATCGCCGGCCGCCCGGGTGGACAGGCCGGTGAGGGCGGCGCGTACCCGGCCGGCCTGGTCGGCGGGCGCCCGGACAGCCACCACGTGATTGGTCCCGGCGCTCGGGAACGCGGCGGTGAGCCGGTCGTACGCCTGCATCGCCGGAGTCGTGCGGGGCAGGTCCTCCATGCCGGGGAACTTCAGCTTCATGCCGAGCGCCGGCGCGGCCAGCGCGAGCAGCAGCCCGACCGAGATGACAAGCGTCGCCACCGGCGCGCGCAGCGCGGGCCGGAGCACCGCCGGCCACAGCCGGGGCGCACGGGGCTCGCCGTGCCGGCCGGTACGCGGTGCGGTCAGTCGCCAGAGCAGCGGCACCCGGGGCCGGTCCACCCAACGGCCGAGCCGGGCCAGCAGGGCGGGCAGGACGGTCAGTGAACCGGTCACCGCGACGGCCACCACGAGGATCGAGCCGATGGCGAGGGACGAGAAGACCACGTCGCCGGCGAGCAGCAGCCCGGCCATCGAGATGATCACCGCGACGCCGGAGACCACCACGGCGTGCCCGGAGGTCTCCGCGGCGATCTCCACCGCGTCCAGACCGGACCGACCCTTGGCGCGTTCCTCCCGCTCCCGACGGATGTAGAAGAGCGAGTAGTCGACGCCGACCGCCATGCCGATCAGCAGGATCACCGGCGCCGTCGTGTCGGTGGCCGGCACCAGATGCGAGGCGAGAGTGGACAGACCCATCGCGGCGGCCACCGAGGAGAGTGCCAGCAGCACCGGCACGCTCGCCGCGATCAGCGCGCCGAACGCGATGATCAGGATCGCCAGGGTGACCGGGAGACTGAGCAGCTCGGCGCGCTTGAAGTCCTTACCCAGGGTGTCGTCGAGGGCCTGGCCGATCGACGGTCCGCCGACCTGCTCGACGCGCAGCCCGGGATGCGCGGCCTGCACCGTGGCGGTGGCGTCGCGCAACGGCTGCACCCGCTCCGAGGCCGTCTCCGGGTCACCCGACATGGTGATCGGCAGCAGCAGCGCTGAGCCGTCCCGCGCGGTGACCGGCTGGCCGACCCCGGCCACCCCGGCGACCGTACGCAGCCGGGCCGCCGCATCGTCGGCCGCCGACTTCGCCGCCGCCGGGTCCAACGCGCCACCCCGGGAGGTGATGAGGACGTTGTCCACGGCCGGGTCGCCGAAGTCACCGGCGTCCACGATGAGGCTGGCCCGCCCCGCCTCGCCGATCGCCTGGTCACCGCTGGTGGCCTCGTTGAGCCCGGCGGCGCTGCCGCCCACGAAGCACACCGCCACGAACACGGCCCACAGTGCGATCGCCCGCCACGGGTGCTCGGCGCTCCACCGCGCCAGCCGCACCGTCACCGGTCTTCTCCCCATCTCGGGTCCCCCTGTCACGTCAACCCCCTGTCAACGGTGCTGACGCTAGGTGCGTGACGAGGCGGTCACATCGGGGATCGACCTGGGCCCACCCTGGAACCAGCAGACCGGGCGCGGGGGTGCGTTCGCCGGGGTCGAACCCCGATCCGGACGTACACCGGGGTCCACCCCGGAGTGACCCGCCGCGACCCGCCGGCGTTACCCCCGAGCTGGCTCCGGGTCATCCCCGAAGGGAACCCCGGGGGCGTGGCTGACAGTGCGGGCAGCTGTACGAGGACCGGTTCATGAACGCCTCACGGCGGATCGGCGCGCCACACCGCCGGCACGGCTCGCCCTCGCGGCCGTACGCGTTGAGCGCACGGTCGAAGTAGCCGCTCTCGCCGTTGACGTTCACGTAGAGGGCGTCGAAGCTGGTGCCGCCCTCGCTGATGGCCTCGGCGAGCACGTCGCGGACGTGGCCGAGCAGGCGCTGCGCGGCCGGGCCGGTCAGCGCGTCGGTGGGTCGGCCGCCGTGCAGCTTGGCGCGCCAGAGCGCCTCGTCGGCGTAGATGTTGCCCACTCCGGAGATCAGGGTCTGGTCGAGCAGTGCCCGCTTCACCTCGGTGTGCCGGCGGCGCAGCGCCGCGACGAACGCCTCGTCGGAGAAATCCGGGTCCATCGGGTCGCGGGCGATGTGCGCGATCTCGTCGGGCAACTCGGCGCCGCCCTCGCTCACCGAGAGCCCGCCGAACGTGCGCTGGTCGACGAAGCGCAGCTCCGGGCCGTCGTCGCTGAACCGGAACCGGACCCGAAGGTGGGTCTCGTCCGTCGTCCCGGGTGGCTGGAGCAGCAGCTGACCCGACATGCCGAGGTGCCCGACGATCGCGTCACCGCTGTCCAGTGGCAGCCACAGGTACTTGCCGCGACGGCGGGCGTCCAGCACCGTCCGGCCAGCGAGCACGTCGGCGAAGTGCACGTCGCCGGGAGCGTGCCGGCGGACCGCACGCGGATGACGAACCTCGACCGAGGCGATCCGACGGCCGACGACCCACTGGGCCACGCCCTGCCGGACGGTCTCCACCTCGGGCAGCTCAGGCACGCGGCCGACCCGTCTCGTGACCGTCGGCGCCCCCGGCCGGCAGCGCCTGCGCCAGGTGGTCGGCCTGCTCGGCCTGAGCCGCCCGCTCGGCGCGCTCCAGCGGCCCGAACGGCTCGTCCCGGTCGGCCGAGTCGTCCCGACCGATCGGTTGGTCCTGACGATCGTCGCCGGCCCGACCACCCTGGCCCTCGTCGCCGGCCCGACCATCCTTGCCGTCGTCGCCGTTCTGACCGTTCTGCTCGGCGAGCGTCCGCCAGGCTGCCTCGGCGGCCCGCTGCTCGGCCTCCTTCTTACTGCGCCCCTCGGCGCCGCCGTACCGGATGCCGGCCACCACCACCCAGGCGGTGAACGTCTTGAGATGATCCGGGCCGGTGCCCTCGATCCGGTACTCCGGGACGCCGAGACCGAGCGCCGCCGTCAACTCCTGGAGGCTGGTCTTCCAGTCCAGGGCGGCCCCGCGACCAGCCGACTCGGCCATCAGCGGGTCGAAGAGCCGGTGGATGACGATCCCCGTGGTGTCCAGGCCGTACTGGAGGTAGATCGCGCCGAGGAGCGCCTCCAGCGTGTCGGCGAGGATGCTCGCCTTGTCCCGGCCACCGGTCGTCTCCTCACCCTTGCCGAGCAGCAGGTACGCGCCCAGCCCGTCCGGGCCCAGACCGCGGGCCACGTCGGCGAGCGCCCGCATGTTGACCACGCTGGCCCGCAGCTTGGCCAACTGCCCCTCAGGCAGATCAGGGTGGTTGTGGAAGAGCGCCGTGGTGATCACCACGCCGAGCACCGAGTCGCCGAGGAACTCCAGCCGCTCGTTGGTCGGCAGCCCGCCGTTCTCATACGCGTACGACCGGTGGGTCAACGCGCGCTGGAGCAGCTCGGGTTCCAGGCTCACTCCGAAGGCGGCTTCCAGGTGACCGACGGACGCCCGCCGCCGCTTGTCGTTGCTCATGTGCGTACCTCGGTGTCGGTGGAGCGGTCGGTGCGACCCGTCGCGGCGTCGCGGTCGAGCAACGCGGAGACCAGATCGGTGGCGCGCCGCCGCCACAGGTGGGCGGCGAGAGCTATGCCGGAGGCGACGTCGTCGGCGCGGGCGGACCCGTGACAGACGACCACCGTCCCCGCGACGCCCAGCAGGGCCGCCGCGCGGGGCGCGCCGCCCTGGGCAGGTGGGCCGCCGGCCATCGCGTACGCGCCCTCAATGGCCTTGAGCAGCACGTTACCGGTGAAGCCGTCGGTGACCACCACATCGGCGCGCGTGCCGAGGGCCACGTCGTACCCCTCGACCAGGCCGACGTAGCGCGCCCCGCCGGGCAGCGGTTCGACGGCGAGCAGGGGGTCGGTGGCGCGGCGGACCCGGTCGCCCTTGCCGGCCTCGGTGCCGACCGAGAGCAGCCCGACGCGGGGTGCGGCGATCGAGTGGGCCACCGCCGCGTACGCGGCGCCGAGCACTGCGTGACGGGCGAGGGTGGCCGGGCGGGGTTCCAGGGAGCCGCCGACGTCGAGCAACACGACGGGCCCCGCCACGGCGGGCAGGGTGGCGGCCAGCGCGGGTTGGCGGATCTCCGGCGAGCGGCCGAGGCCGAGCACGGCAGCGGTGACTGTGGCACCGGTGGCGCCGGCGGAGACCACGGCGTCGGCCGTCCCGTCCCGGACGGCGGTGACCGCGGCCCGGACGGTGCTCTCGGAGCGGGCGGCGCTGGGATGGTCGGCCATGCCGACGACATCACGAACGGGCCGCACCGTGATCCGGGCGCGTTGCGCCGGATCGAGGGCAGCAATCAGCTCGTCGGCGACCTCGGTCGGACCGACGAGAAGCAGATGCAGGTCAGGGTCGGCGCGCATGGCCCGCAGAGCGCCGTCAACCACGACGGCGGGAGCGTCGTCCCCGCCGAGGAGGTCAACGGCGATCCGCGCGGCGCCCGGCTCCACCGGAACGCCGGCCGGATCGGTCCGGCCGGCGTCGGAGGGAGCCGGAGCACCGGGCGAATGCCAGGATGCGCGCGCCGCCCGACCTGGGGTCGGGGGCGTCACTCGGCGTCCAGGTCAGACCTCGAGAACCTGGCGGCCGTTGTAGGTGCCGCAGACGGAGCAGGCAGCGTGCGGCAGCTTCGGGGACTTGCACTGCGGGCACGCAACGGTCGCGACCACTGTCGCCTTCCAGTTCGCCCGGCGAGACCGGGTGTTGCTGCGCGACATCTTGCGCTTCGGGACGGCCACGGTTCTTACTCCTCTGTAACGGTCAGTTGCGACAGGCCCGCCCAACGCGGGTCGATCTGCTGGTGACTGTGGTCGGCCGGCAGATCGTCCCAGTGCGCCCCGCATTCGGGGCACAGTCCTGGGCAGTCCTCCCGGCAGAGCGGGTTGGTCGGCAGCGTGAGCACCAACGCGTCCCGCAGCGCCGGCTCCAGGTCGATCAGATCGCCCTGCATCCGGCCCACCTCGTCCTCGTCGGTCGTGGCGTCCGTGGTGCTGTCCTCGTACGCGTACAGCTCCTGGATCGTCACGCCCATCGAGTCGTTGATCTCGCGCAGGCAACGGCCGCACTCGCCCCGGACGGGACCGGTGATGGTCCCGGAGACGAGCACGCCCTCGGACACCGACTGCAACCTCAGATCGAGGTCGAGGTCCGCGCCCTCCGGCACGCCGATCAACTCCACACCGAGGTCCGCCGGTGCCGGCACGACCCGCTGGACCTCACGCAACGCGCCAGGGCGACGCGGCAGGTCCCTCGTGTCGAGGACCAGCGGCGACCTGGGGTTGAGTGTCGATGGCGAGTGCTTGGGCATAGTTAGACTCCGGCCGGTGAGAGGCCGACAAAAAAGGTTACCTGGGCGACCGCCGGACCGTCGAACCGGGGGCGACGCCCGCCTGAGAAGTCGGCTGGTGAGGTGCCGCTCAGAAGGGTAGCGGGCGTTCCGCCTCATCCCCAGCGAAGGTGCCGATCTCCCGCAGCGCGTGCATCTTGTCCCGGCCGCGCTCTATCGAGGCCAGTGCCCTGGTGAGGAACTGCTCGAAGTTGGCCAGCGCGGTGTCGACGTAGTCGTCGACCTCCTCACGCAGGCGCTGCGCCTCGGCGCGGGCCTCGCCGATGATCCGGGCGCCCTCGTGCTCGGCCGACACGGTGATCTCGTTCACCGAGACCAGGCGGGCGTGTTCTGCCTCACCCTCGCTGATGATCCGGTCCGCCTCGCGCTTGCCGGCTTCCATGATCTTGTCGCGCTCCTCCAGGAGCGCGGCGGCGCGACGCAGGTCGGCGGGGAGATCAGCACGCATCTCATCGAGGGCAGCGATCATCTCACCCCGGTCGACCATGCAGTTGTTGCGCGACATCGGGACGGAGCGGGCCTGCTCCAGGATGGCGATCAGTTCGTCGATGCGATCGAGCGGGTCCACCGGCTACCTCACTCCTGTCGTTCGTCGGCCGACCTCCATGATGCGGGCTACGGCCGTTCCCCGCGCCACCAATCATGTCGTGCCGGCCCCACCGCCGCCCCACTCACCCCAACCCGGCGAGTCGCGACATAGTTACCCCCGGCTCCCACCGCCCCGATCTTGCACTTTCGGTCGCGTCAAACCACGGCGAAAGGGGCGACGCGGGCGCCGTAAGTGCAAGATCGCGAGGGTGAGGGGGAGCCAGGGTCGGCTTAGCGGCGGGGGCCCAGGCGGGCCTGGAGGGCTTCGCGGACCGGGTCGGGGACGTGGGCGGAGATGTCGCCACCCCACTTGGCGACGTCCTTGACCAGGCTCGACGAGAGGAACGAGTAGAGCGGGTTGGTCGGCATGAAAAGCGTCTCGACGCCGGCCAGACCGATGTTCATCTGGGCCATCTGCAGCTCGTAGTCGAAGTCGCTGACCGCCCGCAGGCCCTTGATCAGCACACTGGCCTGCTGGGCCCGGCAGAAGTCCACCAGCAGCCCTCGGAACGACTCAACCCGCACGTTGCCGTACGACGAGGTCACCTCGCGGAGCATCTCGATGCGCTCCTCGACGGTGAACAGGCCACTCTTCGACTGATTCACCAGCACACCGACGATCACCTCATCGAAGAGCCGACTGGCCCGCCCGATGATGTCGAGGTGTCCGTTGGTGACCGGGTCGAACGAACCGGGGCACACCGCACGTCTCATGATCGGCGACCGTACCAAAGGGTGGTCTCGCCGTAACGGCGACTGCGCTCGGCGGTGATCCCCTCCACCCAGTCGAACTCCCTGGTGCGGCGGGACCGCTCCACCACCACCAACGCGTCGGGCGCCAGCCAGCCGCCGTCGACCAGCGCGGCCAACAGCGCGGTGATCTCCTCGTCCGGCAGCGCGTACGGCGGGTCGGCGAAGACCACGTCGTACGGCTCGCCGTCCGGTCCGGCGGCCAGCACCGTCGCCACCTTGCCGGTGACCAGACGGGCCGCCGGACCGGCACGGAGGGCCGCCACGTTCTCCCGGATCACCCGGGCCGCCCGCGGGTCGGACTCGACCAGTAACACGTGCCGGGCACCTCGGGAGAGCGCCTCCAGGCCGACCGCGCCGGAGCCGGCGTACAGGTCGGCGAAGCGGGCGCCGTCGAGATCGACCTCGGCCTGGACGGCACTGAACAGCGCCTCCCGGACCCGGTCCGAGGTGGGTCGGGTGCCGGCGCCGGGCGGCGCGGCGATCCGCCGGCCACCGAGCGTCCCGGCCACGATCCGGGTCACCGTTTCCTCCTGCTCATGCCCGCGACGCTACGCGATGCGGCGGACCTGGCGGCCGACACGGTCGGTGCCACCATGAAGATCACGTGATCACTTCTCGTATATCAATGATCTCAACTTCATAACATCCGTCTTAGCAAATCCTGAGCGCTGTATCACGAGCGGCGATCTCGCTAGGGTCTGCCGGGTGCCGGCGGCAACCCACCGGCCCGCGGTGCGGGAGGGCCCCTCTCCTATCGGACGTGCAGTGACCGTCCACTGTCGCTCCCGTGCCACACCCCTGACGCTTCAGCACTCCAGGAGTACCCGTGATCCGTCCCAAGCTGTCGCTACGGCGACCGCTGGCCATCCTGGGAGCCGCCCTCGTCGGCCTCACCGGGGCAGTCGCGGTGGCCGCTCCGGCCAGCGCGCACCACACCACCATCACCGCCACCGCCGACTGTGACCGGCTCTCCGGCGAGCGCGTAATCACGTGGAAGGTGGAGAACAGCGAGCGCGGCAAGGCCGTGACGCTGAAGAAGGTGACCGCGGAGCCCTCGACCGAGGTCACCGTGCCCGTGGAAGGCACCAAGGCAGTCCCGCTGCAGGGCTATGTCATCCCCAAGGCCGGCACCATCACGGCCGTCCAGCGGGTGCCGGGCGACACCGTCAACGCCAAGCTCACGGTGTTCGGCAAATGGAAGAAGAACGGCCAGGAAGCAACCAACGACGGCAGCATCAACCTCGCCGCTGACAAGTCCTGCGCACCGACTCCGAAGTGCGTCGACGTCAACAAGGCCAAGTACAGCCACACCTTCGACGGCCCGAAGGGCACCGCGACCGTCAAGCTCGACGGTGACCTGCCGCTCTGCGGCGAGGGCAAGCAGTGGTTCACGTTGGTGTCGTACTTCGCACCCCGGCCGCAGTTCGCCACTCCGCAATACGTGTACGGCACGCCGGACAGCAACTGGATCGGTGGCACCCAGACCGAGATCAAGCTGAACGTCGAGATCCCGGACTGCCACACCCAGGTCGACCTGATCTGGGGCGACAAGGACGAGGTCATCGACGAGCTGGTCGACGGCGGCGAGCGCTACGGCAACAAGAAGCTGGGCTCGGCGGGCGCTCCGGGTAACCGGTCCAACGGCCCGCAGGGCTGGTACAACGGCGGCGACAAGAGCTGCGTTACCCCGGCCACGACCTTCGCGTCCAACTGCGACGGATCGGTCGCCGTCTCGCTGAGCAACGACGGCAAGATCAGCAAGTACGCCGTCGAGTTCGAGGTCAAGGGCGAGAACGGCTTCTCGAAGAAGGTCTCCGTCCCGGCCGGCACGGCCGACAACAGCATCGTGGTGCCCGCCAACGCCGGCAAGATCGAGGTGCTGGTCGACGGCAAGGTCATCGAGAACGGCACGTACTCGTGGCAGCGCCCCGAGGACTGCCCGCTGCCGGCAGTCACCACCAAGGCCGACTGCAAGGACTTCACCCTCACCGTGACCAACCCCGAGGGTGGGCTCCCGGTCAAGGCGGCCTTCACCTACGGCGGCAAGACCGAGACCCGTACGGTCGCGGCCGGCGCGTCGGAGACGGTGACCTTCAAGGCGGGTAAGGCCGAGACGGCGCTCGTCGCGCTGCCGGAGCTGGACCTGGAGATGGAAGCCGTCTACACGCCGGAGGGCGACTGCGGTGGCGGTGGCGCCGGCGGCGAGGAGCCGGGCCTTCCGGTCACCGGTGCGGCTGCCGGCGGCATCGCCGCAGGCGCGATCGCGCTGCTCATCGCGGGTGCGGTGCTCTTCGTCATCGCCCGTCGGCGTCGGGTGACCTTCACCGCCTGACCTGACCTGCGCTGAACCCGAGGGCGCGTCGACCATCCGGTCGACGCGCCCTCGGTCGTTGTGCGTTGACAGCATCCGGGAGTAGTCAGCGGCCCCGGTTGAGTTCCCACCCTTCCGAAGCATGAGAGGGGTCGTCAGTGCGCCGACGTATCGGCGCTATCCGAGGTAGGGGGTGTCGCGGCCTTCGACGTAGTGATCGAGGCGAAGTCGAACGGTGTCGTGGATGGGGATGTGGTCGAAGTCGGCGGGGTCGATGAAGCGGACGTCCGTCGACTCGTCGCTGATGCTGATCGTGCCGCCGATGACATGGGCGCGGTAGGTGATCGTGAACTCTTGGCGGACTTCGCCGTCGGGGTAGGCGATGACGTGTCCGGGATCGCTGTAGATGCCGAGTAGGCCGGTGACCTCGACGTCCAGGCCAGTCTCCTCCCGCACCTCACGAACGACGCATTGTTGAAGGGTTTCACCGACGTTCAGGGCACCGCCGGGCAGGGACCAGTTACCGGAGTCGCTGCGCCGCTGTAGCAGCACGCGGCCGTGCTGGTCGGTGACGATGGCTGCGGCAGCGGGGACGAGACTGTTGGCGACCGGCGCTTGCGGGTCGTGGTAGTAGTCGCGGCGGCCGGTCACCGGGTCTCCTTCGGGTAGGCGGTGGTGGTCTGCCAGATCTGCTCGAACTGGTCGGCGTGAGCGGCGAAGATGCCGTGCGGCGACAGTTCACGTAGGTGCAGGGCGGGGTGCTGATAGCCGCGGGCGCGGTACAGGTGTGGGGTGACGATCATCTGGTGGTCGAAGCGGAACACCGAGTTGTACAGGTGCACGGTGTGCAGGCCGATCTCCACGCCGGGCACGCGGTGGAGAGGTTCGCAGAAGTTGAGGGCGTTGCGGATCCGGCCGGGTAACGTGCCGCCGATCTGTTCGAGGGCATCGCGTTCGGCGACGTGCGGGCAGTCAGGATCGGCGAACGCGAGGCGGACCTGGGCACCGTCGGCGGCCTTGTCAGAGATGAGCTGCATCGTGTTGGGCAGCAACTCCAGCAGGAACGGGTAGGCGTAGCCGAGCAGGTCGATTCGAGTAGTCGCGCCGGTGAGCAGCGCGGCCCAGACATGGTGCGGGATGTCGGCGCGGTGAGCGTAGGCGGCGACGATCTCGGCGGTGGCCTCAGCGCCGGGTGCCTGGTCGGGACGGGTCTGCGGCCAGAGGTCTGCTTCGGTCTCGCCGAGGGCGTCGGCTACGACGAGGCGGGTGCGCTGGTGCGGGACGCGGCCGGAGAGCCACCGGGTGACGGTCTTGATGTCGACACCGACGGCCGTGGCGAGGGCGGCCGAGTCGAGGTGAGCGCGGAGCATGGCCGCGCGGAGGCGGTGACTCATACCGTCCCACCGTAGTGGACACCAGGGGACGCTTCAGGGTCCTGGAAGTGTCGGGGCCGGTGTCCACACGGACGTTGGAGTGCCCGAGGCCGGTTCGTAGGTTCAGCGGCAGGGCCTCACCGGTTCGCTTGCGGCGGATCCGCCGGGCTGGTGGGTGCCAGGGGGAAGAGGTTGCCAACACCCTGGGGACCTCTTCCCCTTTCAACGATCCAGGAGGGTGGTGGAGATTGTTGTCGACGCATCAGCCGGTCAGGCCGCAGTGGACCTGCGCGGGCTGCGGGGTCCCGTGGCCGTGCAGAACCAGGAAACGGCAGCTCATTGAGGAGTTCACGGACGCGCGGATATCGCTGATGCTCCACCTGTCGGCGTACCTGGTGCAGGCGTGTGCGGATCTGCCACTTACACCGTCTGGGATATTGCACTCGCGGTTTCTTGCCTGGCCGCGTTCGTCGGCGCTGCGCGACGAGCAGCCACGGTGACGTCAGCCCTTTTCCAGGTACTCCGCGCGGTCCTCGTCCACCAGTGCGGCCACCGAGGCGGCCAGTGCCGGGCTGCGGGCCAGCTCCGGGTCGTCCTCGATCAGGGTGATCGCCTCGGCGCGGGCGTCGCGGATCAGGTCGGCGTCGCGTCGCAGGGACAGCAACCGCAGGTGCGAACGGTGCCCGGACTGGGTGGCACCCAGCACGTCGCCCTCACGGCGTTGCTCCAGATCCAGTTCGGCGAGCTTGAAACCGTCGCTGGTGGACGCCACAGCGTCCAACCGTTCCCGCGCCGACGAACCCTCGGCCGCCTCGCTGACCAGCAGGCACAGCCCGGCGGCAGCACCCCGACCGACCCGGCCCCGCAGCTGGTGAAGTTGGGAGACACCGAACCGTTCGGCGTCCAGCACGATCATCACGGTGGCGTTAGGCACGTCCACGCCGACCTCGATCACCGTCGTCGCCACCAGCACGTCCAGGTCACCGGCCGCGAAGGAACGCATCACCGCGTCCTTCTCGTCGGCCGGCAGGCGACCGTGCAGCACCCCGATCCGCAGGCCGTGCAGCGGGCCCTCGGCCAGCAACGGAGCCACCTCGGTCACCGCCAGCGGTGGCCGCCGCCCGTTGTCGTCCTCGGGTGGCGGTTCCTCGTCGCTGGTCGGCCCGTCACCTATTCGCGGACACACCACGTACGCCTGGTGGCCGGCGGTCACCTCCTCGCGCAGCCGACGCCAGGCCCGGTCCAGATAGGCCGGCTTCTCGGCGGCCGGCACCACGTGCGAGGCGATCGGCGACCGCCCCCGGGGCAGCTGGGAGAGCGTGGAGACCTCCAGGTCCCCGTAGACGGTCATCGCCACGGTGCGCGGGATCGGGGTGGCCGTCATCACCAGCACGTGCGGCGGCTGGTCGGCCTTGGCCCGCAGGGCGTCGCGCTGCTCCACGCCGAAGCGGTGCTGCTCGTCGACAACCACCAGGCCGAGGTCGGCGAAGTCGACCCCCTCGTACAGCAGGGCGTGGGTGCCGAGCACGATGCCGGCGGCACCGCTGGCCACCTCGCCGAGCGCCCGGCGGCGGGCCGCCGCGCCCAACGAGCCGGTGACCAGCTCGACCCGGGTGGCGTGTTCGGCGGAGCCCAGCTCACCGGCCCGCCCGAGCGGCCCGAGCAGGTCGAGCATGCCGCGGTGGTGCTGGGCGGCCAGCACTTCGGTGGGCGCCAGCAGCGCGGCCTGCCCGCCCGCGTCGACCACCTGGAGCATCGCCCGCAGCGCCACCACCGTCTTGCCCGAGCCCACCTCGCCCTGCAACAGCCGGTGCATGGGGTGCGGAGTGGCCAGGTCCGCCGCGATCTCCACGCCCACCTCATGCTGACCGGCCGTCAGCTCGTACGGGAGTCGGGCGTCGAAGGCCTCCAACAGCCCGCCCGGGCGCGCCGGGCGGGGCCGGGCCGGCCAGTCGGCCGCCCGGTGCTTGCGCTGCACAAGGGTCACCTGGACGGCGAAGGCCTCGTCCCACTTGAGGCGCCGCCGCGCCTGGTGCAGCGCCTCCTTGCTGGACGGCCGGTGGATCTCGGTCAGCGCGGTGCCCAGCCCGACCAGCTTGCGGCTGGCCCGCACTGCGCTCGGCAGTGGATCGTCCGGCGGGGTGAACGTGTCCAGTACGACGCGCACGCAGCGCGCGATCACCCAGGTCGGCACGGCCGCGGCGGCCGGGTAGACCGGGATCAGCGCCCCGGCGAACTCCTCGATGTCGTCGCTGACCGCCGCCTCGCCGTCGCCACCCTCGCCGAGCAGGACGTACTCCGGGCCGTTGAGCTGCCGTTTTCCCCGAAACTCGGTGACCTTGCCGGCGAACAGACCCCACCGGCCCGGGCGCAACTCGCGCTCGCGCCATGCCTGGTTGCCGAAGAAGGTCAACGTCAGCACCCCGCCGGAGCCGTCGCCGACGGTCACCTCCAGCAGGTTGCCCCGCCGCTGACGCATCGGGCGCACCGCGGTGCGCTGCACCTGGGCCAGCACTGTGACCTGCTCACCGACGTCCAGTGAGCGGATGTCGGTGTGCTCACCACGCTCGTCGTAGCGACGCGGAAAGTGGTAGACCAGGTCACCCGCGGTGTGCAGGTCGAGGTGCGAGGCCAGCGCCTTGGCTGTCTTGTCCCCGACCAGCTTCTTCAGCGGAGTGTCCACAGTGGCTGGTTCGCTCATTCGATCCCTACCAGGAGCGGATAAAACGGCTGGCCGCCCGGGTACGCGTGCACCTCGACGAACGGCCAGCGTCGCGCGACGTGCGCGCGGACGGCGTCGGTGAGCCCGGCCGGAGCGTCCACCCCGGCCAGCAGGGTGACCATCTCGCCGCCACCACCGAGCATCCGGTCGACCACTGCGGCGCAGGTGTCGGTGAGGTCGGTGCCGATCAGGTGCACCTCCCCCTCCACCAGCGCCAGCACGTCACCGGGGCGGCACGGGCCGGCCACTGTCAGCGCCTCCCGGCTGGCATGGCAGACCTCGGCGTACCGGCAGGCGCCAGCCGCCTCGGCCATCGCGATGACGTCGTCCTCGAAACGGCGGTCACCGTCGCGGACCGCGAGGGCTGCGAGGGCCTGCACCGGCGATCGGGTCGGCACCACGCTCACCTTGATGCCGTGCCGATGGGCCTCGCGGGCGGCCGCGCTCGCCACCGCCTCGGTGTTGGCGTCGTTGGGCAGCACCACCACCCGGGCCGCACCGGTGCTGCGGACGGCATCCAGCAGCTCGCCCGTGGACGGGTTGCCCGGCACGACGGTGGCGCCCTCCGCGGCGAACAGGTCGGCGATGCCGCCGCCGGTGGCCACCACCACCGCGGCCCGGCCGGCCACCACCGGGCCGGAGGGCGACTCCGAGTGGTCGGCGAAACGGGTCACCGAGATGCGGTACGGGCGGCCGGCGGCGACACCTGCCTCGACCGCCGCGCCCACGTCGTTGACGTGCACGTGCACGTTCCAGGTGCCTTCCGGTTCACGCCCGTCGCCGACGACGACCAGCGAATCTCCCAGGGCGTCGAGCGCCCGCCGCAACCCGGCGACGGCCTCGGCTCGGGCGTCGAGCAGGAACTGCACCTCGTACGCGTACTCATCCGAACCGGTCTCGCGGGCGACGGTGGCCGCCGGGCGGGCGGAGCGCGGCGTCGGCGCGGGCCGGACCGTGCGCTCCCCGGTCAGCACCTCGACCAGGGCGTCGAGCAGCACGCAGAGCCCTCGGCCACCGGCGTCGACCACGCCCGCGCGGGCCAGCGCCGGCAGCTGTTCCGGGGTGCGGGCGAGCGCCTCGGCCGCCGCCCGGGCCGCGACGCCGGCCACCGTCGGCAGGTCGTCGCTGTCCGCGCCCTCGGCCGCGGCGGCGGCCGCCGCGACCACTGTGAGCACTGTGCCCTCGACCGGCCGGGAGACCGCTGTGTACGCGGCGGCGGTGCCGGAGCGCAGCGCGGCGGCCAGCTCCCGGCCACGCACCGTCGGCACCCCGGCGACCTGGTCGGCGAAACCACGCAGGATCTGCGAGAGGATCACCCCGGAGTTGCCCCGCGCGCCGAGCAGCGCGCCCTGGGCCATCAGCCGCAGCGCGTGCCCGTGCGCCGTCGGCCCGCTGTCGGGGAGAGTGTCCAGATCCATCGCGAGGGCCTGCTGCGCCGAGGTGAGGGTGAGCACCAGGTTGGTGCCGGTGTCGCCGTCGGGCACCGGATAGACGTTGAGCTGGTCGATCTCGCCCTGGTGGCGCTTCAGTGCGGCCAGCCCGCTCGCGCACCAGCGGCGGACCGCGGCGGCGTCGAGGGTGTCCAGCACGGGCAGAAGCCTACTGGCGCGCACCGACACCCGTCGGACTCGTCCGGCGTGTCCTCGCCGGCCCGGGCCGGCGCTGGCCGCGGCGGGAACGAGCGCCTCCGGTACCCTTGCCGCCGGGCCGGCCCACCGTTGGGCGGACGGGCCCACGACCAGGTGTGAGCCGGGGCACGGGCGAGCGCCGGACCAGGCCGGTTGGCCGGGTCGGCGAGTCATCGGGTAACCTGACCAGGTTGCCCGGGCAGCACCTGCCGGCGACCTCATGAACGTATCAATCCCAGGAGTATCCCGTGGCTAGCGTGTGCGACGTCTGTGGCAAGGGACCGGGCTTCGGCCACAACGTGTCCCACTCGCACCGGCGGACCAACCGCCGCTGGAACCCGAACATCCAGTCGGTGCGTACCCCGGCCGGTGGCGGCAACACCAAGAAGTTGAAGGTCTGCACCTCGTGCATCAAGGCCGGCAAGGTCACCCGCGCCTGACGCGGTAGCACCCACCTTTTCGTTCGGCTCAGCCGGCGGACCCCGAGGGTCCGCCGGCTTAGTCGTGTCCGCGGGCGACGCCGCACGCCGGCCCGTCAACGTCTGGCGCGCAGGCCCGGCCGGGCCCACCGTGACCTGGCACACCGGCCGGTCGGGCCCGGCAAGGGCTGATCCACAGGTCAGAGGGTGCGGCCGAAGGAGACGCAGCCCTCCGCGTCCTTGTAGAAGCCGAAGTTCGGGATCCGCTCGTACCCGGCGGAGCCGTACATGGCGATCGCCTCGGGCTGCTTGTCGCCGCATTCCAGGACCACTCGCTTGCGGCAGTGCTCGCGGGCGGAGCGCTCGACGGCCGCCAGCACCGCGCGGGCGACCCCCCGCCCCCGTGCCGCCGGGGCCGTGTACATCCGCTTCAGCTCCGCGGTGTCCGCCCCGTGGCTGCGCCAGCCACCGCAGCCGACCGGCTCGCCGGCCAGGTAGGCCACCAGGAACGCGCCGTCGGGCGGCTCGAACTCGGCCGCGTCCACCGGGGTGTCGTCGCCGGTGCCGCCGTAGCGGGCACCGAGGTCGGCCAGTGCGGCGCGGATCAGGTGCTGCGCCACCGGTGCGTCGAACCGCACCGCCCGGATCTCGATCTCACTCACGGTATCCAGGATACGGCCGCGCGCGGGCCTCACCGGAAGTGGTCCCAGCCGGCCGGGCCGTCGTGGGCGACGCCGTCGACAGTCACGCCGGCACCGTCGGTGACCAGACCGATCGGCCGCCAGCCCGGTGGCAGCACCACCGCCGGGGGGAAGGTCGCGGCCAACGCGTGGTCGTCGCCACCGGCGAGGATCCAGGTGTACGGGTCGACGCCGAGTGCCTGCGCCGCGTCGGCCATCTGCCGGGGCACCTCGAACCCGTCGCGGCGTACGTCGATCGCCACCCCGCTGGCCGCCGAGACGTGCCCGAGGTCGGCGAGGAGCCCGTCCGACACGTCGATCATCGAGGTGGCGCCGAGTTGGGCGGCCTGCGGGCCGGCCTGGTAGGGCACCTGCGGCCGCCGGTACG
This sequence comes from Micromonospora salmantinae, assembly GCF_022230905.1. Lineage (NCBI taxonomy): Bacteria > Bacillati > Actinomycetota > Actinomycetes > Micromonosporales > Micromonosporaceae > Micromonospora > Micromonospora salmantinae. The sequence continues at coordinate 647,814 of NZ_JAKKFG010000045.1, read as the reverse complement.
CCTCGACCAACAGCCGAGGGGTACGGAAGCCCCGGGTCAGCACGGTCAGCCCGGCTGCCGCGAACCCGGTACGCCCGGCCAGAGCGAGCACGTCCCCCGGTCGGGCGCCCGAGCGCAACACGGGCGGACGGCCCGCCAGGTCGCCCAGCGCGGTGACCGCGACGGTCAGGGTGGGACTGGCCGACATGTCCCCGCCGACCACGCTCGCGCCGACAGTCGCCGCCTCCGCCGAGAGCCCGTCGGCCAACTCCTCCGCCCAGGCGGTGTCCAGGTCCGCCGGCATGCAGAGAGCGACCAGCAGGGCGGTCGGCGTGGCACCCATCGCCGCGATGTCCGCCAGGTTGGCGGCTGCCGCCCGGTGCCCGACGTCGCGGGCCGAGGACCAGTCCCGGCGGAAGTGCCGCCCGTCGACCAGCACGTCGGTGGAGGCCGCCACCCGGCCGTCCGGCGCGGCCACCACCGCCGCGTCGTCGCCCGGCCCGAGCAGGGTCGTCGGCCCGTACGACAGCCGGGCGGTGATCTTCCCGATCAGCCCGAACTCCCCGATCCCGGACACGCCGACGCCGCCGCTGGCGTTCCGCCCGTGCTGCCCGGCTCCGCCGTGCTCGCTCACCGCTGCTCCTTGACCACCGATAGGGATCGGACCTGGTCCGTAAGGTACTTTCACCCTTCGGGCCGCTCCCGGGCGGCGACGGACGGAGGTCGAGTCGTGGTACAGGCGTACATCCTCATCCAGACCGAGGTCGGCCGCGCACGTGACGTGGCGGGTCTCATCGCGGACATCCCCGGCGTGGTACGCGTCGACGCCGTCACCGGGCCGTACGACGTGGTCGTCCTCACCGAGGCGAACACCGTCGACGAGCTCGGCAAACTCATCGTCAGCAAGGTGCAGATGGTGCCCGGCATCACCCGCACCCTCACGTGTTCGGTGGTGCGGCTGTAAGTGGACGAGATGACGACCTCCTCCTCGGCTCTGGACGACGACGGGGCACGCGACGCGGCCGACGGGACGTCCGAGCCGGCTGACGGTAACCGCGAGTCGACCGATCCGGCCGCCGCCGCGCCGGCCGGCCGCGATCGGACCATGCGTGGCGCCGCCCTGCTGGCCACGTTGATCGCGCTGCCGATCACGCTGCTGGTGGCCGTGCTGGCCTTCAGCAAGCTCAGCCCGGACACGCCGGCCGCCGCGCCGACGCCCTCCGCGACCACCGCCCGGGTGCAGTCCACCACCCCGGTGGAGATGGCCGCCCCGGCGCTGGCCGCCCGGCCGGCCACGGTCTGCCGGGCCCTGCTCTCCCAGCTTCCGGCGAGCATCCGCGACCTGGCCCAGCGGCCGGTCACCGCCGGCCCGGAGCAGAACGCCGCCTACGGCGACCCCGCGCTAACCGTTGCCTGCGGGGGCACCGAGCCGGCCTTTCCGAGCACCGACGAGGTCTGGACGGTCAACCGGGTCTGCTGGCACCTGGCCGAGCAGGCCGACGCGGCGGTCCTCTCGACTGTCGACCGGGAGACGTTGATCACCGTGCGCGTCCCGCGCTCGTACGAGCAGCCGTTGCAGTGGTTGCCGACGATCTCCAGCACGATCGTGGCGAGCGTGCCCTCCGGCGGCGCGATCCCGTCCGGCTGCCAGCGCTGAACCCGAACCGACTCCGCCCGCGCCGGCTGACCGACGCGGGCGGGGTTCGGACGGTTCAGTGCAGGCCGACGCCGCGCCGCTGGGCGGTACGGATCAGCCGGTTGACCAGCTTCGGGTACTCCAGGCCGGAGGCCGCCCACATCCGCGGGAACATCGACGTCGGGGTGAAGCCGGGCATCGTGTTGATCTCGTTGAGGTAGACGTCCAGTTCGGGAGTGACGAAGAAGTCGGCCCGGGCCAGACCGGCGCAGTCCAGCGCGGTGAACGCGCGGACCGCGTACTCCTGCACCTGGCGGGTCACCTTCTCCGGCAGGTTGGCGGGGATGTCGTACTCGCAGGAGTCGTCGAGGTACTTCGCCTCGAAGTCGTAGAAGTCGTGGTCGGCGACGACCCGCACCTCGGCCAACACGGACGCCTCGGGGGTGCCGCCGGCCTCGCCCTCCAGCACACCGCACTCGATCTCGCGGCCGACGATCGCGGCCTCGATGATGACCTTCGGGTCGAACTGCCGGGCGGCGGCGACCGCCGCGTCCAGCTCGGCCCAGTCGGTGACCTTGCTGACGCCGAACGACGACCCGGCCCGGGACGGCTTGACGAAGACCGGCAGGCCGAGCCGCTCCTTGTCCTGCTCGCTGAGCGTCATGCCGTTGCGCAGCACGGCGTACGTGCCGACCGGGATGCCCTCGACGGCACAGAGCTTCTTGGTGAACTCCTTGTCCATGGCGGCCGCGGAGGCGAACACGTTCGCCCCGACGTACGGAATGCCGGCCATCTCCAGCATTCCCTGGATGGTGCCGTCCTCGCCGTAGGTGCCGTGCAGCACCGGGAAGACCACGTCCACGTCGGCCAGCGCCCGGGGACCCTCGGTCGGGTCGAGCACCATCAGTCCGTTGCCGGTGGGGTCGGCGCGCAGCACGATGTCGTCACCCGAGTCCGCGGTGATCTCCGGCAGCTGACGGGCGTTGATCGCGAGCTGGGCGGGGTCTCCGTTGGTCAGCACCCACTGGCCGGCCCGGGTGATGCCCACCGGCACCACCTCGAACTCGTCCGGGTCGAGTGCGCCGAACACGCTGCCGGCGCTGACGCAGGAGATGCCGTGCTCCGGGCTGCGGCCGCCGAAGACGATCGCCACGCGGGTCTTGCCTGGGGTGGTCACTCCGGTCACCTCTTCGTACGCGACTGCGGCTGGTCGTGCTCGCCGGTGGCGCTCACCCGGTTGACCTTACTGTGCGTGGCCGAGGGGCGCGGCGATACCCGGCGAGCCGCGGCACGACACGGCAATCGGTCAGGAGAGGATATACGGTGCGTGATCGGACGGTGGCGGCGTCGCGGCCCGCTGACCTGGGGCGCCTCAGTCCCGGGAGTGCCGGCGGCCGACCGCGATGACCTTCACCCGCTGCCGGCCGGCCCGCACCATGCCCAGCGCCATGAACGCTCCGGCGATGCGGTCGGCGGCCTCCCGGCTGCTGGCGCCGACGACCTGCCGGCGCCGTTCCGGCGCGACCCGCTCGTTGCGGTTGACGCCCTCGACGGGACGCACGTCGGTGAGCACCACGAGGAAACGGGTCATCGCACTCCGCCCGAAGGTACGGCGGAGGGCTCCGGGCGGGTTCGCACGTCGTCTCCTTCCGGCAGGCCGGGTGGAGGGGCGGCACGCGACGATCGGGTACGGGGGAGAAACCCGATCGCCGCGCGCCCCATCCCCTCCGGTCGCTCACCACCACCGTCGCCACGACAACCGGCGGTGAGGACGCGATAACAGATTGACACGTGTATAGGCGTGAATGCAACTCCCATCGACGTTCTCTCATGCAGACGTTCCCGCAAATGTATGCGACCATCGATGCATGGCTCCGAAGACCGCCCGCGCCCGCCGGCTCGGCATCGCCCTGCGCCACCACCGGGAAGCCGCCGGGCTGACGCTGGAGACCGCGGCGGATGAAATCAACAGCACCCGCAGCACCCTGTCCCGCTACGAGAACGCCCAGACCCTGATCAGCCCGGCCACCGTGCGCGCCCTGCTCACGTCGTACGGGGTGAGTGCCGAGGAGGTGGCCGCGGCGGTGCAGCTCGCCAAGGACGCCCGCAAGCCCGGCTGGTGGGTGTCGTACTCCTACCTGCTGGATCCGCGCACCATCGACTTCATCGCGCTGGAGGCCGAGGCGACAGCCATCGCCAACTTCGAGCCCTCGGTGGTGCCCGGCCTGTTGCAGACCGCGGACTACATCCGTGGCGTGATGCGCGGCGGGCCGCACACCCTCGGCGACGACCTGGTGGAGCAACGGGTCAAGATCCGGCTCGACCGACAACAGCGGCTCACCGCCGCCCAGCCGCCCATCCTCGACGCGATCATCGACGAGGGCGCGCTGCTCCGGCCGGTCGGTGACCAGTCGGTGATGAACGGGCAACTACGGCACCTGGTCAAGATGGCCGAGCTGCCGAACATCAGCGTCCAGGTGATCCCGCTCTCCGCCGGCTACCACCGGGGCACCCGGGGTTCCCTGCACATCCTCGAGTTCGCCGACCCGGAGGACCCGATCATCGCGTCGGTGGAGACCGTCGCGGGTCAGATGATCCTCGACCGCGCCGGCGAGACGCGTACCTGCACCAAGATCATGGAGCATCTCCGAAGCGTGGCGCTCAGCCCGGCGGACAGCCGCGAGATGCTCCTGTCAGTCCTGAAGGGACGGTAGGACCGATGACCCCGATGATCACAGCGGCCTTGGCCACGGCGCGGTGGCGCAAGAGCAGCCGCAGCGGCGACGAAGGCGCCTGCGTGGAGGTGGCCGCGATCCCGCGGCTCGTTGCCGTACGCGACTCCAAGGACCCGGCCGGCCCGGCCCTGCTGTTCCCAACGGCGGCCTGGGCCGCCTTCGCCCAGGCGCCACCCCAGCGCTGACCAGAGGTGCCGAGCCGGTGCGGGCCGAGGCCCGCGCCGGCTCAGGCAACCAGCGGACGGGGCTCCGGAACGGCGCGTAGCGCCTCCAGCGCGGCGATCGCGACGCCTCGGGCACCGGCCATGTCCCGATCCGGCACCAGGGCGAAGGTGGCGACCGCCGCCTGCTCCTCGCGGAGCACTGTGTGCTCGCGGACCGTCGCCAGGAACCAGTCGCGGAACTCCGGTGCCGCCTCCACCACTCCGCCGCCGACGAAGTACGCGTGCGGGTCGGTGAAGTTCGCGGCGACGGTGAACAGCCGCCCCAGCGCCATCGCCTGCTGGGTGAAGAGACCCCGCGCGAGGGCGTCCCCGCGCTCGCCGTACCCCCGGACCAGCTTGGCCGCCCGGGCCACCGACTCGGCCGCGAGCGGGTGGTCGGGGTACCGGGTCAGCCAGTACGGCAGCAGATTGCGTTCGATGCCGGTCAGCGAGGCGACGCTCTCGACATCTCCGGTGAAGCCGCAGGCGCAGGTGGGCTCCGGCTGACCCGGGCCGAGCAGCCCGCTCAGCGGGATGTGCACGTGGCCCAACTCCCCCGCCATCCCGGCCGCGCCGGCGATCACCCGACCGCTCTCGACCACGCCGCCGCCGAGGCCGGTGCCGACGATCAGGGACACCGAGGAGCGGTTCATCGCGTCGGCGCCGAAGTAGACATGGTGGGCGTAGAGCGCGGCAGCGTTGCCGTCGTTGTGATAGATCACCGGCAGCCCGAGCCGTCGCTCCAGCGCCCCTCGCACGTCGAAGCCGCGCCAGGCCGGCTGGGAAAAGTTGGTGGAGCCCCGCGACGAGATGACGCCGTCGGCGCTGGCCGGGCCGGGAGTGTCCAGCCCGACCGCCTGGACCAGGTCGCGCGGCACGCCGGTATGCGCCAGGGCACCGTCCAGCGCCAGGGCCAACGCCTCGATCGCCGCCTCCGGCCCGGCCCGCACCTCGCTGGGGATCTCCAACAGCCCGTCCACCAGGAAGCGGCCGTCCACCGTCAGCACTGTGGCGTTGTTGCTGGTGCCGCCGTTGTCCAGCCCGACGACCACCGGCACCCCTGCGCTGCCCACCGAAACCGCCTCCCGCCGTCATGAGTGTGAGCCGAGGCTAGTGCCAACCCCCCTCCCCCGCCATGCCCGGGCGACCCTCACCCTCCCGGCGATCTTGCACTTGCTGTCCCGACACAAGGTGCATCCCACTCATCCGGACAACCGAAATTGCAAGATCGCGCGGGTGGGGCGGGGTGGGGGTGGGGGTGGGTCAGGGGCGGCGGGCGATGACCGCTGTGGCGTCCAGGTCCTCGTCGTGGCGCACCGTGGGTACCAGGCCGGCCGCGCTGAACGCTTTGCAGAGCGTGTCGACCTGGGTGGTGCCGGCTTCGACCACCAGGTGGCCGCCGGGGGTCAGCCACCCGGCGGCGTCGGCACCGACCCGGCGCAACACGGAGAGCCCGTCCGGGCCGCCGTCGAGCGCCACCGGGGCCTCGTGCAGCCGCGCCTCCGGCGGCATCAGCGCGACCGCGTCGGTCGGCACGTACGGGGCGTTGGCGACCACCAGGTCCAGTCGACCCCACCACTGCCGGGGCAGCGGCGCGAAGAGGTCGCCCTCGTACACCTCGGCGTCCAACCCGACGACGTTGCGGCGCGCACACGCCACGGCCGCCGGATCGATGTCGGCGGCGGCCAGCCAGCGCGGCGCGAGCCGGTGCGCCAGCGCGACGGTGGTGGCCCCGGAGCCGCAGCACAGGTCGACCACGGCCGGTGCCGCGCCGGTCAGTTCGGCCGCCACCTCGACCAGCAGAGCGGTCCGGGCCCGGGGCACGAAGACGCCCCCGTCGACGGCTATCCGCAGGCCGCAGAACTCCGCCCACCCGAGCAGGTACTCCAACGGTTCGCCGGCCACCCGACGGTCGGTCAGGTCGGCCAACGCCGCAGGGCTGCGCGCGGCGGCCACCAGCAGCTCGGCCTCGTCCTCGGCGTAGACGCAACCGGCGGCCCGCAACCGACCCACCAGGGCGGCCCGGTCGGTGGGAAAAGGAAGCGCCATGGGAGACGTCAGACCGGTCCCGCCACATCCAACGCGGCGGCGATGTCGGCCACCAGGTCGGCGGTGTCCTCCGCGCCGCAGGAGAGCCGGACGAAGCCGGGAGCGGTGTCGTCGCCCCACTGCGCCCGCCGGTCCGCCGTGGTGTGCAGGCCACCGAAGGAGGTCGCCGCCGCCACCAGCTTGGCGGCCTCGACGAATCGGCCCACCCGGTCGGCGTCGCCCAGGTCGAACGAGAGCACCCCCGGTATCCGGCGCATCTGCGCCGAGGCCACCGGGTACGCCGGGTCGTCCGGCCGCCCCGGCCACCGCAGGCCGGTCACGTCCGACCGGCCGGCGAGCAGGTCGACGACAGCGGCGGCGTTCGCGCTCTGCCGCGCCAGCCGCAGGTCGAGAGTGGCCAGTGACCGGTGGGCCAGCCAGGCGTCGAACGCGCCCGGAACCGCCCCGGTGGTGGTACGCCAGGTCGTCACCGCGTCGATCAGCTCGGTGGACCGGCTGGCCAGGTAGCCCAGCAGCAGGTCGGAGTGGCCGGTGAGCGCCTTCGTGCCGGAGGCGACCACCAGGTCGGCACCGAGATCCAACGGACGCTGTCCGAGCGGGGTGGCGGTGGTGTTGTCCACAGCGAGCAGCGCGCCGGCGGCGTGCGCCCGCTCGGCCAGGGCCGCCACGTCGACCACGTCGAGGCCCGGGTTGGCGGGCGTCTCCACCAGCACCAGCCGGACGCCCTCGAACGACGGGTACGGCCCGACGGTCGGCGCGAACAGCACCCGGACGCCGATCGCCTCCAGCACACCGGTGGCGAACGCCCGGACCGGGAAGTATCCGTCGGTGGGGAGCACCACTGTGTCCCCCGGCCGCAGCAGGGTGAGCAGCAGGCCGGTGATGGCCGCCTGACCGGTCGCGAAGACGCGGCAGTCACCGCCCTCCAGCTCGCCCACCGCCGCCTCCAGCAGCCGGCGGGTCGGGTTGTCGGGGCGACCGTAGCCGTTCGGCGACGTGCCCTGACCCTCGAACGGGTCGAGGTGGTACGGCGCGGCGAAGACCGGGCCGGGTAGGAACGGGTCCCCCGGTGCCGGCTCGGGCAGGCCGGCACGTACGCAGCGGGTGCCGTCCCCCCACTCGCTCATCGGGTTCCTCACTCGTACGACTCGGGTTTCGCGGTGCGGCTCATCAGGGTCTCCACGGCGAGGCGCGGGTCCATCCCCTCGTGGCAGATCCGCTCGACGTGCTCGGTGATCGGCATCTCCACGCCGTGCGCCCGGGCCAGGTCGCGGATCGCCAGGCAGCTCTTCACGCCCTCGGCGGTCTGCCGGGTGGCGGTCTGCGCCTGCTCCAGGGTCTCGCCCCGGCCCAGGTGCTCGCCGAAGGTGCGGTTGCGGGCCAGCGGGGACGAGCAGGACGCGACCAGGTCGCCCATGCCGGCGAGGCCGGCGAAGGTGATCGGGTCCGCGCCGAGCGCCACGCCCAGTCGGGCCGTCTCGGCCAGCCCACGGGTCATCAGCATGGCCCGGGTGTTGTCGCCGAAACCCATCGCGGTGGCGATGCCGTACGACAGGGCGATCACGTTCTTGACCGCCCCGCCCAGCTCACAGCCGATCACGTCGTCGTTGGTGTAGGGGCGCAGGTACGGCGTCCGGATCGACGACTGGACGAGCGTGGCGCGGGCGCTGTTCGTCCCGGCGACCACTGTCGCGGCGGGCTGCTCGGCGGCGATCTCCGGGGCCAGGTTCGGGCCGGACACGACGACCACCCGGTCGGCGGCGACCCCGGCGGTCTCCACGATGACCTCGCTCATCCGCTTGGTGGTGCCCAGTTCGATGCCCTTCATCAGCGACACCAGGGTGGAGTCCGGGTGCAGGTGCCCGGCCCATTCGGCGAGGTTGCCGCGCAGGGTCTGCGACGGCACCGCCAACACCACCACCTCGGCGCCGGTGATCGCCTCGGCGGCGTCGGCGGTGGCGGTGACGCGGGCCGGAAGCAGCAGGTCGGGCAGGTACTCCGGATTCCGGCGTTCGGTCCGGATGCTCTCGGCGACCGGCGCCCGGCGGGCCCACACCGTCACGTCCCGCCCCGCGTCCGCGAGGATCTTGGCGAACGCGGTGCCCCAGGAACCGGCACCGAGCACCGCGACGTGACCGCTCATGCCGCGTCGTCCCGCTGCTCGCGGCCGACGGAGGACCGGGCCGGTCGCTCCCACAGTGGCGGCGGGGTACCGCCACGGATCTCGGCGAGCATGTCCCGCAGCCGCAACATGATGGTGTCCGTCATCTCCTCGAGGGTGGCCCGGGTCGGCTCGGCGTCCGCCCACCGGCTCAGGTCGATCGGCTCCCCGGCGGCAACGGTCACCGGAATCCGGGGTCGCAGGCTGACACGGGTCGTCCGCGGGTCGAAGATCCGTTCCGGCCCCCACATCACCACCGGTACGACCGGGGCGCCGGTGGCCAGGGCCAGCCGGGCCGCACCGGTCTTGGCCTTCATCGGCCAGAGCTCCGGCTGTCGCGTGGTGGTGCCCTCAGGGTAGATCACGACCGCGCCGCCCTCGTCGAGCGCGGCGACCAGTGCGTCCAGTGAGCGGACGGCGTCCACGCTGCCCCGCTCGACCGGGATCTGTCGGCACCGGTGCAGGATCCAGCCGACCACCGGCACCCGGAACACGCTGGCCTTGCCCAGGTACTGCGGCCAACGCCCGGAGTCGTAGATGAAGTGCGCCGACACCAGCGGGTCGGCGTGGGAGATGTGGTTCGCCACGATGATCATGCCGCCGTCGCCGTGGAGATGCTCCTGACCACGCCAGGTACGCCGGGTCCAGACGGTCATCACCGGCTTCACCAGCCACACGGCGAACCGTTGCCAGAACCCCAGCCTCCGCCGTGCCACTGTGCCTCCTCTTCGCGCCCCAACCCCGCCGCGACATCCCGCCCGCGACGCCCGCAGCGGAAATCATGCCTGCTCGCCCCCGGTACGGCCAGCGAGGGGCCCGCCGTCCGGCTGGCAGGATTGCGGACGTGACTCAGCCGAGGTGGGCCGTGGTGGTGCCGGTTAAGCGGCTGGCCGTGGGCAAGAGCCGGCTGCGGGGCGCGCTGCCCGGCGTACCGCACGAGGAGTTGGCGCTGGCCCTGGCGGCCGACACGCTCCGCGCGGTGCTGGCCTGCCCGGCGGTCGCCGAGGCCCTGGTGGTGACCGACGACGCCCGGGTGGCGGCGGCGGCGCGGGCCGCCGGCGCGCGGGTGCTGCCGGACGAGCCGGACGCCGGCCTGAACGCCGCGTTCCGGCACGGGGCGGCGGCCACTGCCGCCGGCGAATGGGTGGCCGGGATCACCGCGGATGTGCCGGCGCTGCGTCCGGCCGAGTTGGCCGGCGCGCTGCTCGCGGCGCAGAACGGTCGACAGGGGGTACGCCGGTTCCTGCCGGACGCGCCCGGCGGGGGCACTGTGCTGCTCACCGCCGGGCCGGGTGTACCGCTGGATCCGCGTTTCGGGGTGGGCTCGGCGGTCGCGCACGCGGCGAGTGGTGCGCTGCCGCTCGACGGCGACTGGCCCAGCCTGCGCCGGGACGTGGACACCGCCGCGGACCTGGCCGCCGCCGCCCGGCTCGGGCTCGGGCCGCGCACTGCCGCACTGGTGGCCGCCGGTCGGCCCGCCCGCGCCGCAGGCTGAGCCGCCCGGTGGGCTGAGCTGGTGCCACGGGGCCAACCGCCGGGTGTACGGTGCCAGCATGCAAGGCACGGTGGCCAGCTACGACGCGGCGACGCGCAGCGGTGTCCTGCTGCTCGACGACGGCACCGAGATGCGTTTCCCCGCCCGGGCCTTCGACGCCTCCGGGCTGCGGCTTCTCCGGCTCGGGCAGCGGGTTCGCATCGACACCGATCCCGACGGCGAGGTTGTCCGAGTGACATTGCCGACGATGATCTGACCCGGCGAGCCCAAGTTCATTTTGCGTTTACCGTAATCGGGTGATTATGAGCGGGTGAGCACCCCTCGCGAGCAACCGGCCCACCCGCCCGCCACCGACCTCCGCAACGGCTCCCGTACGCGCGGCACCGATGGGCGCTTCCGCCCGTCCCGCGCCGAACGTGCCAGTGCCGCCCGCGCTGACACGCTCGCCGACGACCCCGGTGCCGCCTCCTCCGGGCTGGACGAGGTCATCGACCCCGCCCCGAACATCGAAGCGGACGGCCCGGCCGCCGGTGACGTCCACCCGGTCCTGCCCGACGACCTGCCGACCGGTGCCGCACCGGGGGACGACGACGAGCCCCGGGCGGCCCCGCCGCTGCCGGAGGACCGGTTCCTCAACCGGGAGCTGTCCTGGCTCGACTTCAACGCCCGGGTGCTCACCCTGGCCGAGGACCAGCGCACCCCGCTGCTGGAGCGAGCCAAGTTCCTGGCCATCTTCGCCAGCAATCTCGACGAGTTCTACATGGTGCGCATCGCCGGGCTGAAGCGGCGGCTCTCCGCCGGCCTGCCGGTGCGCGGCGGGGACCGACTGCCCCTGCGTACGCAGTTGGAGCTGATCGCCGAGCGGACCGCAGCGCTGGGCGCCCGGCACGCCGCCTGCTTCGTCGATGACGTGCTGCCCAGGCTGGCCGACGAGGGCATCCGCATCCTGCGCTGGGGCGAGCTGGGCGACGGCGAGCGGGAGCGGCTGCGCACCTACTTCCGGGAGCACATCTTTCCGGTGCTGACCCCGCTCGCGGTGGACCCGGCGCACCCGTTCCCGTACATCTCGGGGCGGTCGCTGAACCTGGCGGTCGCGGTTCGTGACCCGGACGGCGGCTCGGAGCTGTTCGCCCGGGTGAAGGTGCCCAACAACGTCCCCCGCTTCGTCCGGGTGGACCGGGACCAGCCGGGCGTCCGGATGTTGCCGGTGGAGGACCTGATCTCGGTGCACCTGGGGCAGCTGTTCAGCGGCATGCAGGTGGTCGAGTGCCACCTGTTCCGGGTCACCCGCAACGCCGAGGTGGAGGTCGACGAGGACCGCGACGAGGACCTGCTCCAAGCCCTGGAACGGGAGCTGGCCCGTCGGCGGTTCGGTCCCCCGGTCCGCCTGGAGGTCGCCGCGTCCATCTCCGACCACATGTTGGAGCTGCTCGTCCGCGAGCTGGACATGGACGACCAGGACGTACTGCGGGTGCCCGGCCTGCTGGACCTGTCCGCGCTGTGGCAGGTCTACGGCGAGGCGGACCGGCCGGACCTGAAGGACCCGCCGTTCGTGCCGGCCACCCATCCCCGGCTCGCCGAGGGCGAGGTGCCGCGCAGCGTCTTCTCCACCCTGCGCGACGGGGACATCCTGGTGCACCACCCGTACCACTCGTTCGCCACCAGCGTGCAGCGCTTCATCGAGCAGGCCGCCGCCGACCCGAACGTGCTGGCCATCAAGCAGACCCTCTACCGGACCAGCGGCGACTCCCCGATCGTCGACGCGCTCGTCGACGCGGCCGCCGCCGGCAAGCAGGTGGTGGTGCTGGTGGAGGTGAAGGCCCGCTTCGACGAGGTGGCAAACATCGGCTGGGCCCGCACCCTGGAACGCGCCGGCTGCCACGTGGTGTACGGCCTGGTCGGCTTGAAGACGCACTGCAAGACCGCACTGGTGGTCCGGCAGGAGGGCAACCAGATCCGTCGCTACTGCCACATCGGCACCGGCAACTACCACCCGAAGACGGCCCGACTGTACGAGGACTTCGGCATGCTCACCGCCGACCCGGAGATCGGCGCCGACCTCACCGACCTGTTCAACGTGCTCACCGGGTACAGCCGGCAGACCGCGTACCGGCGGTTGCTGGTGGCCCCGCAGGGCATCCGCAGCGGCCTCATCGAGCGGATCGAGCGGGAGATCTCGCACGTCCGCCTGGGCATGCCCGGCCTGGTCCAGTTCAAGGTCAACTCCCTGGTCGACGAGGGGGTGACCGACGCGCTGTACCGCGCGTCCCAGGCCGGCGTCCACGTCGACCTGCTCATCCGGGGCATGTGCACGCTGCGCCCTGGGGTGCCGGGGTTGTCGGAGAACATCCGGGTCCGCTCGATCCTCGGCCGGTTCCTGGAACACTCCCGGGTCTTCCGGTTCGGCAACAACGGTGAGGCCGAGTTCTGGATGGGCTCGGCCGACCTCATGCACCGCAACCTGGACCGGCGGGTGGAGGCGCTGGTGCGGGTGAGCGACCCGATCGCCCGCGCCGAGTTGGACCATGTGCTCACCGCCGCGATGAGCCCCGAAGTGGACGCGTTCGAACTGGCCGGCGACGGGACCTGGACCCGGCGTACCGGCGGTGACGACGCCCCCCGAGCCCATCTGCAGGAACTGCTGCTGCGCCGCGTCGGTGGCACGGCCAGTTGACCGCGCACCGCATAGGCTGAGCTGATGGTCGAGGAGGAGCAGAAGTACGAGGTGGACGACGCCTACGTGCTGCCGGACCTGGCCGGCACGGCCCCGGCCGGTGGTCGGGTCCGGGCACTGCCACCGGTGACGCTGGTCGCCCGCTACCTCGACACTGTCGACCTGCGGCTGGCCCGGGCCGGTGCCTCGCTGCGCCACCGCCGGGGCGACGAGCTGCCGTGGACGGTGAAGCTGCCGACCGGGACGCCGGGCGTCCGGCACGAGATCTCCCGTCCCGGGCCGAAGGGGCAGCCGCCTGCGGAGCTGGTGGAGTTCGTCACCGTCCTGCACCGGGGGGCGCCGCTGGCTCCGGTGACGGTGGTGCGGACGGTGCGGCACGCCTACGAGGTGTGCGACCGGGCCGGCACTGTCCTGGCCGAGGTGGTGGACGACCGGGTGACAGTGCTCGACGACGCCGGCGCCACCACCGACACGTTCCGCGAGGTGGAGGTGGAGCTGAGGGCCGGCGACCGGAAGCTGCTCGACCTGGTCGGCGGGGTGCTGCGCGAGGCTGGTGCCCAGGGCGGGTCGTTCACGCCGAAGCACGTACGGGCGCTGGGCGCGACGGCGCAGGCCGATCCTGATCTGGTCGCGCCGGCCGGGCTGACCGCCGAGCCGAGCGCCGGTGACGTGGTGACCGAGGCGCTACGCAAGGAGATCCGCCGGCTGTTGGCGCACGACCCGCTGGTCCGGCTGCGGGCCCCGGCCGCCGGTGGTGACACCGCCGTGCACCAGATGCGGGTGGCCTGTCGACGCCTGCGCAGTGATCTGCGCACCTTCAAACCGTTGCTGCGGAAGACCTGGTCCCGCCCGCTGCGCAGCGAGTTGCGCTGGCTGGCCGACGTGCTCGGCGCGGCCCGCGACGCCGAGGTGCTCCGCGCGCGGCTGCGCCGTACCGCCGACGCCGATCCGCTGAGCCCGCTCGACAGTGGCGCTGTGAGCCGGCTCGACGAGGTGCTCGCCGAACGGCAGGGGCGGGCGCTCACCGCGATCGACGAGGTGCTGCGCTCCGCGCGCTACCTGGCCCTGGTGGACTCCCTGGTGCTGGCCGCCGGCGCGCCCCGGTTCACCCGCCGGGCGGCAGCGCCCGCCGCGCAGGCGCTACCCGCGCTGGTGGCCCGCCCCTGGCAGCGGTTGACCGGGCCGGGCGGCGTCGGCGGGCTCGACCCGCAGTCGCCGGACGACCGCTGGCACGCCGTCCGCAAGGAGGCCAAGCAGGCCCGGTACGCGGCAAACGTTGTGGCACCGACGGTCGGCAGGGGCGCACGGCGGCTGGCCCGCGCGCTCGCCCGGGTGCAGGACGTGCTCGGCGAGCACCAGGACGCGGCGGTGGCGGCGGACACCTGGTTGGAGATCGCCGCCGAGCGACCGGACGACCACGAGCTGGCGGTCACCGCCGGACGGCTGGCCGAGCGGGAACGCCAGTCGGTACGCCGGATGCGGGGTCTGCTGCCGGCTGCCTGGCACCGGGCCACCCGGCGACGGCGCACCAGTTGGCTGCCGTGACGGGCATCCGGGCGGCCGGCGGGGTGGCCTGGCGGCCGACCGACGACGGCGTCCACGTCTGCGTGGTGCACCGTCCCCGCTACGGCGACTGGACGCTGCCGAAGGGCAAGCTGGAACCGGGCGAGCGCGCGCTGGCCGCGGCGGTCCGTGAGGTGGCCGAGGAGGCCGACGTGCGGGGCGTGCCGCAGGTGCGGCTGCCGTCGGTGCGGTACCGCAGCGAGGGGCAACCCAAGCTGGTCGACTACTGGTCGATGCTCGCGGTGGCCAGCGGCGGTTTCCAACCGGACACCGAGGTGGACGACATTCGCTGGCTCGCTGTGGACGACGCGATCCGGTTGGTCAGCTACCCGCACGACGCCGAGGTGCTGGCGGCGTTCGCCGCGCTGCCGTCGGTCACGGCGACGGTCGCGCTGGTCCGGCACGCGCACGCCGGTAAGCGGGCCACCTGGTCCGGCCCGGACGTCGGGCGGCCGCTGGACGCCGAGGGGTGGGCCCAGGCGAGCACGCTGGCCGAGCTGATCGCCCTGATCCGGCCGGCCCGACTGGTGTCGGCGTCGCCGAGACGGTGCGTGCAGACACTCGACCCGGCCGCCGCGTTGCTCGACCTGCCGATCGAGGTCTGCGGCGACCTGGACGAGCCACAACCCGGCCAGCAGAGCGACGAGCAGGTCCTGGCCACCGCCGCCCGACTGCTGGAGCTGGCCGGCACCGGTGGCCAGTCGGCGGTGTGCGGCCAGGGCAAGGTCCTGCCGGGCGCCCTGGAGCGCCTGACCGGCCGCACCGATGAGGACTTCACCACCCCGAAGGGCGGCGGCTGGCTGCTCGCCTTCGCCGCCGACCGGCTGCTCGCCGCCGATCGCCTGTAGGGCCCACGTTCGACGGGCGCGGCCTGGTCAGCGGGGCGGCAGTGTCACTGTCACCGCGACCGGCAGGTGGTCGCTGGCGGTGCTGCGCGGCGCGACCGGATCACTCGGGGTCAGGCCGGGCGAGACGAAGATGTGGTCGATCTGCTGGCGCGGATCGTCCGCCGGGCTGGTCGCCAGCGGTCGGGCGGCGGCCAGCGCGTCGACCAGGCCGGCCCTGGTGAACTCCGCGAACGCCTCGTCACCCGGCTCGGTGTTCAGGTCACCCGCCACCACCAACGGCCGACCGGCCGCGTACCGGGTGGCGAAGTCGGCGACCGCGCGGGCCTGGACCACCGGACCCTTGCCGGGCGGCGGTTGCAGGTGGGTGCTCACCACTGCGGTACGGACACCGTCACCGAGGTCCAGCGTGACGGCGAGGGCCTGCGCTCCGGTGGGTGCGCCGACGGCGGCCAGCGGCAGGGTTCGCGGATCGCGTACCGGCCAACGGCTGAGCACCGCGTCACCCCAGACCGGGTCGGCGGCCGGCCCGAAGACGTACGGCATGGCGAGCCGGTCGGCCAACAGGTCCAGGGTGTCGTGCCCGCCGTTGAGCAACCACGCCCGGTCCACCTCGCTGAGCAGCACCACGTCGGGCCGTTGCCGGTCGACGACCTGGGCGAGGCCGGTCAGGTCGAAGCGGCCGTCCAGCCCGAACCCCATCCGGATGTTGTACGCCACCACCGTCAACCGTTCCGGTGGGCCGTCCCGGTTGCTGGCCACCGGCACCTCGTCGGCGAGCACCGGGGCCAGCAGGGCCAGCGCGGTGACCGCGGCGGCGGCCCGGAGCGGCGGAAACGGCCCGGGAAGCCGGTGGACGACGGGGCGGGCGGTGAACGCCACGGCGGCGATCAGCACGGCCACCACCACCGGCACCGCCGCGTTGGGGTAGCCGAGGTCGTAGGCCGAGTAGTAGCCGACCGCTCCCAGCGCGAAGACGAGCATCCCGGCGGCGACCGCGTGCCCCCGTCGGGAGGCGCTGGTGCTGGCGGTGTCGCTGGTTGGCTGGCTGGCGTCGTCGGTCAGCGCGAGGCAGGCGCCGAGGCCGACCGCGGCGAGGAGGATGGCCGGCACGAGCAGGTCGCCCCGGTCGAGGGCGAACAGCACGGCGCCGCCGAGCAGCGCCACCGGACCGTACGCCCGGCCCCACCCAACCGGTGGCCGGGTCAACGCGGCGCACAGGAACCCGGCGACCGCCACCGGCACCGGCGCCAGGCCGAACAGCGGCGAACGAGCCACCCCGTCCCCGGCGACCAGGTACGACATCCCGGTCCGGGCCAGCGCCGGGGAGAGCGCCACCATTCCGGCCAGCAGCAGCGCCGGACCGGCCAGCAGCCAGGCTCGGCCACCACCAGGGCCGGCAGCGGCGTCAGCGGGGCCGACAGGGGCGTCAGCGGGGCCAGCGAGGGCGTCACCTGCACCACCGCGCCGGCCGGATCGCGCCGTGCCGACCAGGAACACCGCCACCGCGACGGCGCTGAGCAGCCAGGCCACCCAGTCACCCCGCCAGACCAGGTCGACGGTGTCCAGCCCCGCGTGCACTGCCGCGTTGACAGCGAACCCCAGCGCCAGCCCCGGGACCGGGCGGTCGGTGACGGTGGCGACGCCGACCAGCCAGACCAGCCCGGCGAGCAACCCGGCGGTGGCCAACCAGAGCTGCGTACGCCCGCCGGGAGCGGCGGTGAGCGCGAGCCGGGCGACGGCGAGCGCGACAGCGGCGACGACAGTGACCGGGCGGGCTCCGACTCGGCGGACCACGGCGGGTGCGCCCATCGCGAGCACGAACCAGCCGAGGGCGAACGCCCCCATCAGCTCGGCCGGGGTGGACGCCGCCTGACCGAAGATGGTGATGATGCCGGGCAGCCAGACCCGCAGCACGTCGATGAGGAGGACCACGCCCAGCACGAGCGTGCCGGTGGTGAGCTGGCGGTAGCGCACCGGCGCCCCATTTCCCGTCGACGGGCCGGCCCAGGGGTGGCCGGCACGGCGATTCTGCGCGAGCGAACCAACAGGGTCAACGGGTCGCCGTACGCCGAAAATCCGTCCCGGTACGCCGAAAGGGCGCCCACCCACTGGTGGACGCCCTTGCGGTACGGGTCGGTCAGCGCTTGCTGGCCGCCTTCTTGGCCGGAGCCTTCTTCGCCGGCGCCTTCTTGGCCGCCGTGCTCTTGCTCGCCGCCGCGGTGGTCTTCTTCGCCGCGGTCGACCGGGTCGCGGCGGTGGTCTTCTTCGCCGCGGTGGTCTTCTTGCTGGCGGCCGTCTTGGTCGCCGTGGTGGTCTTGCTCGCCTTGGCCGGGGCGGTCTTCTTGCTGGCGGCCGTCTTGGTCGCCGTGGCGGTCTTGCTCGCCTTGGCCGGGGCGGTCTTCTTGCTGGCCGCCTTCGCCGTGGTCGTCTTGGTGCCCGCCGCCTTGGCGGTGGCCGCCTTGGTGCCGGTCGCCTTCGTGCCCGCCGCCTTGGCCGTGGCGGTGCTGGTGGCGGTCTTCTTCGTCGCCACCGTGGCCTTCGGCACCTTGCCGCTGGCCACCATCTCCTTGAACCCGGCGCCGGGGCGGAAGGTCGGGACTGACGTCTTCTTGACCTTCACCGCCTCGCCGGTACGCGGGTTGCGCGCTGTTCGCGCGCCACGCACACGCTTTTCGAATGCTCCGAATCCGGTGATCGCCACCTTCTCGCCCTTGGTGACCGCCGCCTGGACCTCGGTGAGGACCGCGTCGAGCGCGGCCGTCGCCATCTTCCGGTCCCCCAGGCGAACGGCGAGCGCCTCGATGAGCTCGGCCTTGTTCACGACTTCCTCCCGATTGTGCAACTGACTCGTCGCGAGCCATTCTGCGCGCACGGTATGCCCTGTGCTGCCGGGACACAAACATTCGGTAGAAAAAAGCCCTTGTGTCGTAACGGATTCACCCCCACCGGATGGACCGATGGGGGTGAAATCCGCTGCGCGGGCGGCCTAACGGCTATGCAACCGAGGGCAGGAACGGCAGTCTGCGCGCCTCGTAGGAGTCGATGTCGCCGGCGTGGCGGAGGGTGAGTCCAATGTCGTCGAGGCCTTCCAGGAGCCGCCAACGGCTGAAGTCGTCCAGCGGGAACGACCAGCTCGCGTCCCCCGCCCTGAGCTGGCGGGCGGTCAGGTCGACGGTCAGCGCAGTGGTGGGATCCGCCTCGACCAGGTCCCACAACTCTTCGACGGCTTTCAATTCCAACTCGACCGGCAACAGACCTTCCTTGAGGGCGTTGCCGCGGAAGATGTCACCGAAGCGCGGGGCCACCACGGCACGGAAGCCCCAGTCCCGTAGCGCCCAGACGGCGTGCTCCCGGGAGGAGCCGGTGCCGAACTCCGGGCCGGCGATGAGGATCGACGCCCCAGAATAGTTTTCATCGTTGAGTACGAATGCCGGATCTTCCCGCCAGGCGCTGAACAGCCCGTCGGCGAAGCCCGTCCGCGTCACCCGCTTGAGGTACACGGCGGGGATGATCTGATCGGTGTCCACGTTGGACCGGCGCAGCGGCACGGCGGTGCCGGTGTGGGTGGTGAACTTGTCCATCTCGTCGGTCCCTTCTACAGGTCGGCGGGGGCGGCCAGCCGGCCGACCACTGCGGTGGCGGCGGCCACCGGCGGGGAGACCAGGTGGGTACGCCCGCCCCGGCCCTGACGGCCCTCGAAGTTGCGGTTCGAGGTGGAGGCGGAGCGCTCGCCCGGCTTCAGCGTGTCGGGGTTCATCCCCAGACACATGGAGCAGCCGGCGAACCGCCACTCGGCCCCGGCGTCGGCGAAGACCTTGTCCAGCCCCTCGGCCTCGGCGGCCTCGCGCACGGCGGCGGAGCCGGGCACCACGAGCATGCGGACGCCGTCGGCGACCCGGTGGCCACGCAGCACGTCGGCGGCGGCCCGTAGGTCCTCCAGGCGGCCGTTCGTGCAGGACCCCACGAAGACCACGTCGATGGGCAGCTCCCGTAGCGGGGTGCCGGGGCGCAGGTCCATGTACTCCAGGGCCCGGCGGGCGGCGGTGCGCTCCGAGTCGGTGGTGAACTCCTCAGGGTCCGGCACCGGGGCGCTCAGCGGCGCACCCTGCCCGGGGTTGGTGCCCCAGGTGACGAACGGGGTGATCTGGCTGGCGTCCAGGGTCACCTCGGCGTCGAAGCGCGCGCCCTCGTCGGTGGGCAGCGTCCGCCACCACGTCACCGCCGCGTCCCAGTCCGCGCCCTGCGGCGCGTTCGGTCGACCCTTGAGGTACGCGAAGGTGGTCTCGTCCGGCGCGATCATGCCGGCCTTGGCGCCCCACTCGATGGACATGTTGGCGATGGTCATCCGCCCCTCCATGGAGAGGGCGCGGATAGCCTCGCCGCGGTACTCGACGATGTGCCCGCGACCCCCACCCGTGCCGACCTGCGTGATCAGCGCGAGCACCAGGTCCTTGGCGGTCACGCCGGGCGCGAGCCGGCCGGTGACGTTCACGGCCATCGTCTTCGGCCGGCTCTGCGGCAGCGTCTGGGTGGCCAGCACGTGCTCCACCTCGCTGGTGCCGATGCCGAAGGCGAGCGCGCCGAAGGCGCCGTGGGTGGCGGTGTGCGAGTCGCCACAGACGATCGTCAGGCCCGGCTGGGTGAGACCGAGCTGCGGGCCGATCACGTGCACGATGCCCTGGTTGTCGTCGCCGAGCGGGTGCAGCCGCACGCCGAACTCGGCGCAGTTGCGGCGCAACGTCTCGATCTGCGTACGCGACGTGGGGTCCGCGATGGTGAGCAGGTCACCACGGCGGAGGCGGAACGCCGGGTCGGCGTACCCGGTCGGGGTGTTGTGGTCCTCGGTCGCGAGGGTCAGGTCGGTACGACGCACCCGGCGCCCGGCGAGCCGCAGCCCGTCGAAGGCCTGCGGGCTGGTCACCTCGTGCAGCAGGTGCAGGTCGATGAAGAGCAGGTCCGGCTCACCAGCGGCGGACCGTACGACGTGCGCGTCCCAGACCTTCTCGGCCAGGGTCCTCGGCTCAGGAGTGACTCCCACCATCTGGACATCCTAAATTCTGGGAGGTAAGTTTCGGCTTGTGGGACACAGTATGAGCGGTGTCGGCGTTCTCGACAAGGCGGTGGTCATCCTGGCCGCCTGCGTGGACGGCGCCAGCCTGGCCGAACTCGTCGAACGCACCAAGCTGCCCCGGGCCACAGCACATCGCCTGGCCCAGGCCCTGGAGATCCACCGAATGCTGGTGCGTGACACCCAGGGCAGATGGCGGCCCGGCCCTCGCCTGGGCGAGTTGGCCAACGCCGCGCCGGACGTTCTCCTGACCGCCGCCGAGCCGCTGCTGGCCGCGCTGCGCGACGCCACCGGTGAGAGCGCACAGCTCTATCTGCGCCGCGCCGACGAGCGGATCTGCGTGGCGGCGGCGGAACGCGCCAGCGGTCTACGGGACACCGTCCCGGTCGGCTCGGTACTGCCGATGACCGCCGGCTCCGCAGCCCAGATCCTGCTCGCCTGGGAGCCGCCGGAGGCGGTGATGCCGCTGCTGCCGCGCAGCAAGTTCACCGGCCGCACCCTCGCCGAGGTACGCCGACGCGGGTGGGCGCAGAGCGTCGCCGAGCGGGAGGCCGGTGTGGCGAGCGTCTCCGCCCCGATCCGCGACCGCACCGGCCGGGTCATCGCCTCGGTCAGCATCTCCGGCCCGATCGAGCGCCTGGGCCGCCGCCCCGGCGAACGCCACGCCATGGCCGTAGTAAGAGCCGGCCAACGCCTATCCGGCCTCTAACCCCCACCCCTGCCCAACCCCTGCCCCTCCCCCGTCCTCCCACCCTGCCCGCGCCGCGCCCTCCCGCCCCAACCCGACCGCTCCCGGTGATCAAGAGCTTTGCGTCACCGCCTGCCGCGTGTCGTGACGCAAAGCTCTTGATCACCAAGGCGAGGGGTGGGTGGGGACGAGAAAGGCTCATCTCGCGTCGCGAGATGAGCCTTTGGTTGTAGCCCCGACCGGATTCGAACCGGCGCTACCGCCTTGAGAGGGCGGCGTCCTGGGCCGCTAGACGACGGGGCCAGAACTTTTCCGTTCACCACCCTCGCGGGCGGTGCGAATGTAGTCTAGCGGCACCGCACCCGGGCACGAGCGCGGGGTGCGCTCTCACCCGAGGGTCCGGCGGCGGACACGAAACAGCCCGCCTCACGAGGTGAGACGGGCTGTGCACGCTGTAGCCCCGACCGGATTCGAACCGGCGCTACCGCCTTGAGAGGGCGGCGTCCTGGGCCGCTAGACGACGGGGCCAGAACAACTTTTGCTCCCCCACCTTACCGGTGGAGGAGCTGCACTCTACCGAAGACCACCCTCCGCCCCCGAAGGGGCGGAGTCGAACTCCGTCAGAATCCAGCGTCTGGAAATTCTCGCGAATTCCAGCAGCGCTGGGGTACCAGGACTCGAACCTAGACTAACTGAACCAGAATCAGTCGGGCTGCCAATTACCCCATACCCCATTGGCCCCTTGCGGCGCCGGGAGTGAACTTTACCCTCCCGGTGCCGGCAGGCCAAATCCGATCCCCCCGAACCACCCGTGAGCTGCGGAAACAGGGGCATCAGACGGATCAGGCGACGGGCACCACCGGGTTGGTGAGCTCGCCGATGCCGTCGATCCGCACGGTGACCGTATCCCCCTCGACAAGCGGGCTAACCCCGGCTGGAGTGCCGGTGAGAACGACGTCGCCGGGCAGCAGAGTCATCACGTGCGAGATGTACGACACCAGGCCCGGCACGTCGAAGACCATGTCCTTCGTCCGGCCGAGTTGGCGTACCTCCATCTCCTCCGGGTTGCGACCCACCTCACACCGGATCTCCAGGTCGGAGACGTCCAGCCCGGTGGTGATCCACGGGCCGATCGGGCAGAACGAGTCGAAGCCCTTGGCCCGGGTCCACTGCCCGTCCGAACGCTGCAGGTCCCGAGCGGTGACGTCGTTGGCGCAGGTGTAGCCGAAGATGGCGCGTTCGGCGGCGGCGCGGTCGGCGCGGCGCGCACCCGGCGCCCCGATCACGACCGCCAGCTCCGCCTCGTGCTCGACCTGCTTGGAGAAGATCGGCAGTCGGATGGCGTCCCGGGGGCCGATCACCGAGGTGGACGGTTTGAGGAAGAGCAGCGGCTCCCTGGGCACCTCGTTGCCGAGCTCGGCGGCGTGGTCGGCGTAGTTGCGGCCGACACAGACGACCTTGCTGGGCAGGATCGGCGAGAGCAGCCGGACGTCGGAGAGGGCCCAGCGGGCCCCACTGAAGGAGAGATTGCCGAACGGGTGGCCCTCGATCTCGGCGATGGTCAGGCCCTGTGGCCCGGCCTCCGCTTCGCCTTCGACGGCACCGAACGACATTCCCTTGGCATGGGCGAAACGAGCGATACGCACCCGGCCAATCTAGCGCCGCCGACGCCCCAACCGGCCAGGACCGGCGCTCGGGTGTGCTCAACCCGTCAGCGCGCGGCACCCTATCGGAGCTGGAGGTGACCGGTGCGGACTTCTCGACTTCGTACCCGCACGGAGGCGACTCGCCCCTAGCGTCGGCTCCGGAGGTTCGTTCGTATGCCTGCATCGACACGACACCACAGAGCCCTCGCAGTGTTCGTGCACTGCCTCGGCATCCTCGCCGCCGTGCCGGCCCTGCCGACGGCGGCTCCGGAGGCGGCGGCCACGCCACGACCACCGGCCGCCACACCACAACCAACGGCGGCCACGCCACAACCAACGGCGGCCACGCCAGCACCACCGGCCGCCACAGCAGCACCAGCGGGAACCCGGCCGCCGGTGGCGATGGTCGCGCGGGTGACCGAGCCCACCCCGCCCTCGGCGCCACCGGCGATGGCACCACCGGCCCGGGCGCCGGCGTCGGCGCCCCCGCAACAGGTCACTGTGGCGGTCGCGACGGAGAGCAGCCCGGCACCGAGGTACCGGATCCAGGTGCGCAACGTGAGCAACTCCCCGCTGGAGACCACAGTGCGTCAGGAACTGCCGCCCGGCTCGTCGACGACCGCGATCAGCGGTGGTGGCCGGTCCACCCCGGCCGGCGGATCGGCCACCGAGGTGACCTGGCGGTTGCGGCTGCCCGCGCACAGCACCACCACCCTGGGCACCGCGCTCGCGGCGACCGCGCCGGGCCGGCCACTGACCGCGCCGACCTGCGCGTTCACCAGTGACGGCAGCCGGCCGTACGACTGCGCCACTGCCACCTGGCAGGCGGCAGCGGCACCGGCGGCCGAGGCGGGCGAGGCGCCGCCGTGGCGCCGCTACCCGGTGCTGCTCGCCGGCTTGGCGGTCCTGCTGCTGATCAGCGCCGCCCTGGTGTGGGTGTGGCGACGTCGGCGCGGGCGTCGGGTGACGGCCGCCGCGCTGTCCACCGGCGGCGGCGAGAGTGACCGCGGGACGGTCTACCCGCGCCCGGCAGCGCCGAGTCCGGTACGGCGTCGGCGTACCCCGCCGGTCTGGATGTTGGTGGGCGCCGCCGTCGTGGTGCTGGCCGGTGTGGTCGGCACCGCGGGTTGGACGGCGACCCGGCAGGTCGCCGCGATCGACACGCAGAAGCAGCCCACCAGCGGCGCGTGGGTGGGCACCGGGGTCAACGGGTCGCTGGGCGTGCCGTTGCGCGAGTCGGCGTTCGAGTTCACCGTGTACCGGATGACCTGCGGCGCGCCCGGCACCGCCGGGAAGGCCGACGGCGGCGGTGCCGCACCGGCCAACGGGCGACGCTGCGAGGCCACCGTCGGTGTGCGCAACGTCACCGGCGACCACCAGCCCTGGCACAGCGAGCTGCAACGGGCGTACCTGCCCGGCGGGCGCTGGGTGAGCACCGACGAGTCGGCCACCCGGACGGCGAACCTGGGTCGGGACGTCTTCGCCGACCCGATGGCGGCGGGCACCCGGATGGTGCTCCCGCTGGTCTTCACCGTGGACGGGCGGGATCCGCCCCAGCAGCTGGAGCTGCGCAGCGGGGTGTTCTCCGCCGGGGTCCGGGTGCAGATGCCCTGATCGGTGTGCGGGCGGCGGTCGTACCCTGGGTGCGTGACCGCCGCCCTCGCCCCCGCCGTGCTCGACGCGACGCAGTGGCAGGCCCGCCGACGGGCCCACGAGGAGCGGGTGGACGTCTGGCTGACCCCGCACCTGGCCCGGCGACGGCGCGGTGAGCGGCATCCGGTGGCCGACTTCCTGTTCACCTACTACTCGCACCGCCCGGCCCAGCTGCGGCGCTGGCATCCGGGGCCCGGGGTCGAGCTGCGGGACGCCGATCCGGCCGAGTTCGGCCGCGACTACCGCGCCGGCACCGCCGGGGTCACCCTCGACACCGCTGGGGTACGCGCCCGGCGCGGCGACTCGATCGCCTGGATCCGCTCCCTGCTCGAGGCGACGCGTGGACGTGCGCCGCACTTCGGCTGCTTCGGGATGCACGAGTGGGCGATGGTCTACCGGCAGACCCGGGAGGAGCTGCGGCACAACGCCTGGCCGCTGCGGCTCAGCGCGGAACGCACCGCCGGGATCGTCGAGGAGCGGGGCGTGCGGTGCAGCCACTTCGACGCGTTCCGGTTCTTCACCCCGCCGGCCCGCCCGTTGAACCTGCTCACCCCGACCCGGGAGACGCAGCACGCGCACGAGCAGCCGGGCTGCCTGCACGCCAACATGGATCT
Organism: Micromonospora salmantinae; assembly: GCF_022230905.1. NCBI lineage: Bacteria > Bacillati > Actinomycetota > Actinomycetes > Micromonosporales > Micromonosporaceae > Micromonospora > Micromonospora salmantinae. Next base: position 622,802 of record NZ_JAKKFG010000045.1, on the reverse strand, counting down.
GTACAAGTGGGCGTACAAGTTGTCGCCGTTGGTCTCCTCGGAACTGGTGGCCGACGCGTTCGCCCTGGCCCGGGACATCCGCACGCTGGACATGCGGGCCAGCCCGTACGACCTGGCGGCACTGGGCTACCCGCCGGTGCGCGTGGAGACTCCGGACGGCCGGGCGGAGTACGCGGCGGCCCAGCGCGGGTTCGCCGAGCGGGCCGCCGTGCTGCGCGACCGGCTGCTCGCCGCCGTCCCGGACTAGTCGTCCCGGACTAGGCGTAGTCCCGGCCTGGTCGTCGTCCCGGCCTGGTCGTCGTCCCGGCCTGGTCGTCGTCCCGGCCTGGTCGTCGTCCCGGACTAGTCGTCGTCGGCGCGGCGGTCCCGCTTGCGCTGGGACTGGCGTTTCTTCTCGGCCAGCCGGCGTTCCTTGGCTCCACGGGACGGGCGGGTCGCTCGGCGGGTCGGCGGTGGGGGCGCGGCGGCCTCCCGCAGCAGGGCGGTCATCCGGGCCCGGGCCGCCTCCCGGTTGGCCAGCTGGGCCCGGTGCTCGCTGGCGGCGATCGTCAGCACCCCGTCGACCAGGCGGTTGGCCAGCCGGGCCAGCGCCCGCGGCCGCAGCCACTCGGGCACGGCCGGCGAGTTGGCCACGTCGTAGCTCAGCTCGACCCGGGAGTCCGCGGTGTTCACACCCTGCCCGCCCGGCCCCGACGAGCGGGAGAAGCGCTCCCGTAGCTCCCCGGCGGGGACGACCCACCGGTCGGTCACCCGCAGTCCGTCGTCCACGCCCCGAGGCTAACCCGCGACGACCCGCCGGGGGTCATCGGTGCGGAGGCTCACTCTGCGTCGGGGACTGGCTGGGTGCCGGCCCGGCGGTCTCCTCGTCGGAGCCGACGGCCGCGTACGCCACCGCGCCGAAGAGAAGCACCCCGATCACCGCGGCCTTCACGACGACGCCACGGATCAGCGACCAGGCGCCCCGGCGGGCGCCTGGCACCGATTTCTTGACGGTCTGGTAATCGTTCCACCCGCGTCGTGCCCGGGCGTACGCCGACCCCACTGCACATCCGATGACCAGGCCCACCAGCAGGAGGACCGTGAGAAGAGGACGCTCCACCTCCGCCAGTATCCATACCGAGCGTAATATTTCCATGATCCGATGCCGTCCGGCCGGATATCTGACAGTGGTGGCCCCCGTCAGGGCGTTCGGGCAGCTCAGCCACCCTTGCCGATGATCGTGTCGGCGGTCTGCTGCACCTGGTCGATCGGGATGGCGAACCCGATGCCGATCGAGCCGTTTCCGTCGATGGTGGCGATGGCGGTGTTCACCCCGACCACCTCCCCGCGCGCGTTGACCAGTGGCCCACCGGAGTTGCCGGGGTTGATGGACGCGTCGGTCTGCACCGCGGTGTGCCGGTTGTTGCCGAGCCGCACCTGCCGGTCGAGCGCGCTGACGATGCCCGCGGTGACCGTTCCGGCCAGACCGAGCGGCGACCCCACAGCGAGCACCGGCTCACCGACCCGGGTCGCGCCGGGCTTGGCCAGGGGCAGCGGGGTGAGACCGGCCGATGCCGGCACCTTCAGCACCGCCAGGTCGCTGCGCGGCTCCCGTCCGACCACCTCGGCGGCGAACCGGCGGCCGTCGGGCAGCTCCACTGTCACCGGCCCGCCACCCCCCTTGGCCAGGATGTGGTCGTTGGTGATCAGGTGCTGCTGGTCGTCCACCGCGAAGCCGGAACCGGTCGCGGACCCGCCGGTCGCGGATCCGCCGGTCGTGCCGCCGGCCAGCACCGACACCACCCCGGGTACGGTCCGCTCGGCCGCGGTGACCAGCTCGGCCGGCACCGGGGCGGCGGACGCCGCTGCCGGGCCCCCAGCCCCGTCCCGGCTGGCCACCACGCCGCCGGCGAGAGCACCGGAGACGGCCGAGACCGCCACCACTGCCAACACGGCGAGCAGCCGCCCAGGCCGTCGCCCTCCCGGGTCCCGCTCGGGCGTGTCCCACCACCCGCGCCCGTCCGGGTCGAGTTCCGGTGAGATGAACCAGGGACCGCGCGGTTCGCCCAGTCCGGTCTGCACTGCCATGCGTACTCCTCACTGTCGACGTCGGTTGTGCGCGGCGGTCAGGGCAGCCGGGAGAACCAGCGCATCGACCCGGCGGCGGCACCCATCGCGAACACCAGTCCGAGGCCGATGAACCGGGCCGAGATGTCCTGCCGCTCGGTGCGGTAGCCGACCGAACTGCCGATGTCGTCGTAGACGGCTCGCAGCTCGTCGGTGGTGCTGGCCTCGTGGAACATGCCGCCGGTCTCCTCGGCGACCGCCTTGAGGGTTTGTCCGTCCACCGGCACCTGGATGGGTCGTCCACCTCGGTCGACGAACCCGGACGGGGTGCCGAACGAGATCGAGTGCACCGGCACCTCCGCCTTCACCGCTTCCGCGGCCGCCTCCATGGGGTCCATCCCGGAGGTGTTGGCGCCGTCGGAGAGCAGGATGACCCGGGCGGGTGGGGTCTCCTTCGCGGCCTCGCTGTCCAGGCTCTTGACCGCGCCGAGTGAGGTGTTGATGGCCTCGCCGATCGCGGTGCCCTGGACACCGGTGATGCCCTCGGCGAGCCGGTCGATCCCCTCGTCGAGCGCGTCCCGGTCGATGCCCGGGGGCACCAGCACGGCGGCGCTGCCGGCGAACGCGACGAGACCCACGTTGAACTCGTCGGGCAGGCCCTCGACGAAGCGCCGGGCGGCCTCCTTCGCCGCGGCCAACCGGTCCGGTTCGACGTCGGTGGCGAGCATCGACGTGGAGACGTCCACCGCCACCATCACAGTGGCCCGTTCCCGGGGCACCCGGACCTCGGCGCTCGGTCGGGCGAAGCCGACCACGAGCAGCGCCAGCATGGCCAGGAAGAGCCCGGCCGGTACGTGTCGACGCCAGGCGGGCCGCTCCGGCGCCACCCGGTCCAGCAGCCGCAGGTTGGTGAAGCGGACCGCGTACCGGCTGCGTCGGCGTTGCAGCACCAGGTACGCGACGACCAGGGCGAGCACGCCGAGCAGTAGCCAGAGCCGCAACGGCGACTGCCAGATCACGCGGCACCTCCCCGGGGGCGGCCGACCGGCGCGGCGGCCAGCCGACGCTGGCCGTGCACGTGCCGGACGATGTCCGCGCTCCAGTCGCCGTCGGTGCGCAGCGGCAGGTGGGTGGCCCCGCTGCGGCGCAGCGCCTGGTGGACCTGTTCGCGCTGGGCCGTGGCGGCCTCGGCGTACCGCTCGCGCAGCCCACTGTCCGATGTGCACACCTCGCGGTGCCGACCGGTCTCCGGGTCGACGAGCGTGATCAGGCCGACGTCCGGTAGTTCCAGCTCACGCGGGTCGGTCACCTCGATCGCCAGCACCTGGTGCCGGACGGCCAGCCGGCGCATGGTCCGCTCCCAGGGCGCTGTCTGGCCGGGGTCGTCGGGCAGGCCGTCGAGGAAGTCGGAGACCACCACGACCAGCCCACGCCGGTTGGCGATGCGGTGCAGAGCGTCGAGGCCGTCGGCCAGGTCGGGCGGTGGGGTTTCCGGCCCACGCCCCGGCCGGTCGGTGGGCGCGGTGGCCCGGGGGGCGGCGAGCAGCGCGCGGAGCAGGGAGAGTAGATGGGTACGCCCGCTGCGGGCCGGGAAGCGGCGTACCCCGTCGGCGCGCAGCACCTGGGCGCCGAGGCGGTTGCCGACGCCCGCGGTCAGGAAGCCGACCGCCGCGACGGCGGCCACCGCCAGTTCCCGTTTGTCCAGCTCGGCGGTGCCGAACTCCATGCTGGCGCTGCCGTCGACGAGCAGCCAGGTGGTCAGTTCCCGGTCGGCGTCGACCTGCCGGACGTGCGGCACTGCGGTCCGGGCGGTCACCGCCCAGTCCATCCGGCGGACCTCGTCCTCGCCCGGCCGGTATTCGCGACTGCCGGACGGTTCGCTGCCGGGACCGGGCAGCAGACCACGGTACTGGCCGTGCAGCAGGCCGTTCAGTCGGCGCGTGACGGTCAGCTCCAGGCGGCGCAGGCGCTGGTCCGGGGCCAGCTCGGCCAGGCCGGGGTCGGCGGGCGCGACGGCGGCGCGTCTCATGCCGCCGCCAGATCCGGTGTCTGCTGCGGGTGCCCGGTGGCCAGCCGGGGCGGCGGCACCGCCTCGACGAGCCGTCGCACCACGCTCTCGGCCGACACCCCGTCGGCCACCGCGTCGAAGGAGAGCACCAGCCGGTGGGCGAGGACGTCGACGGCAAGCTCGCGGACGTCCTCGGGCAGCACGTACTCCCGTCCCCGCAGCAGGGCCTGTGCCCGGGCGGCGGCGACCAGGCCCAGGGTGGCCCGGGGGCTGGCCCCGTACGCCAACAGCGGGGCGATCTCCGGCAGCCCGAACCGGCCCGGGTCGCGGGTGGCGAGGATCAGCCGCACCACGTACTCGGCCAACGCGTGGTGGACGAAGACCCGCTCGGCGTGGATCTGGAGGTCCCGCAGCCGTTGCGCGTCGAGCACCGGACGCGGGGTGGGCCGGTCGGTGCTCATCCGGTAGAGGATGGCCAGTTCGTCGGCGTCGCTGGGGTAGTCGACCACCACCTTCATCAGGAACCGGTCACGCTGTGCCTCCGGGAGCTGGTAGACCCCCTCGGACTCGATCGGGTTCTGGGTGGCCAGCACCAGGAACGGCTCCGGCACCGGCCAGCTGCGCCCGCCGATCGAGACCTGCCGTTCGGCCATCGCCTCCAGCAGCGCCGACTGGACCTTGGCCGGGGCCCGGTTGATCTCGTCGGCCAGCACCAGGTTGGCCATGATCGGGCCCAGCTCGATGTCGAAGGTCTCCTTGGACGCCCGGTAGATCCGGGTGCCGACGATGTCGGAGGGCACCAGGTCCGGGGTGAACTGGATCCGGGAGAAGGTGCCGCCGACCACTGTCGCGAGGGTCTGCGCGGCCAGTGTCTTGGCCACGCCGGGTACCCCCTCCAGGAGGCAGTGTCCGTTGGCGACCAGGGCGGTGAGCAGGCGTTCGACGAGGCGATCCTGCCCGACGATCACGCGTTTGACCTCGAAGAGGGTCTGTTCCAGCTCGATGCCGGTCGGCTCCGGATCGACCGGGCTGGGCATGCTGGCCAGGGTGTCCGAGATGTCCGTCACGGTGCTTGCTTCCCTGGCACACGCTCGGCAAACGTGGGATTGTGCGGCAGGGACCGGCCCGGAGTGGCCGGAATGGGGATGAGCCGCGCGGAAGGGTGACGACCGTCGCGAGCCTGCCGAGGAGCGCCCAACCGGCAGGTGACCGACCATGCGGTGCCCGACCGGGTACGAACCGGTCGAGGACGGCCAGTTGGACCGCCGACCTCGCGGCGCCCCCGTCGCCTCCGGCGCGCCGGGCGGACAGGGTCCGGCCCCCGCGCCGGAGGCGACGGGGGCCGGGTGTCGGTTCGGTCAGGGTGTGTGGGTGAGCAGGGTGAAGCCCAGGTTGGCCGGCGTCCCGGCCGAGTTGCGGGTCTGCACGAAGACCGCGTTGGGCGTCAGCAGCCGCGGGGCGACCGAGACCTCGCCACCCGGCGGAATGCAGCAGGAGCCGGACAGGGAGAGGGTGGCCAGGAAGGCACCGGCCGAGACGGTGTGACCGAAGATCACCTCGTACTCCCCGACGCCGTACTTGACCACGGTGCCGCCGCCGCGCGCCTTGGTGCCGTTGGAGTTGACGACGGTGAAGACGTTTGTGGCCACCAGTGGGGTGGCCGCACTCGCCTTCAGCGCGGCTTTCGCGATGCGCGCCGACTCGGCGCTGACCGGCGGCTGGGAGTTCGTGCCGCGTGCCGGCTGGACCGTTTCCTGCGGCGCCTTCGCCGACGGTTGGGCGATAGCGATGCCCCCGCCGGCGAGGCTGAGCCCCAGGACAGCGAACGTGACCGCCGCCACCTTACGTCGGAAGGATGTGCTCATGACAGGTCCCCCTTGTGTGACCGTGCGAATTCGGCCGACCCGCGGGGCGGGACGGATGACTGCCCATAAATAGGCGTACGACGACAGTTGGGCGGGGGAAAGCTGCCTCGCTCACACCCGACGAGATTGATTTATCAGCAATCTACATCCCACCTGAGCTGCGGTTACTACTCAGAGTTGCGTCGTTTAAGCCAGATGGAACGTAGCACCGAAAAAAGCCGCCAGTCAATAGTTGATCTCGCTTTTCCGGGGTGTCAACCAACCGTCAGATAATTGTGAAATGTGAGCGCATCGCCATTCATGAAATGGGTTCGTCAGGCCCGACTACGATCATCGTCGTGATCGTCGACGCTCCACCCGCGCACCGGAACGCTCGGCTCGCCACGGTGCTCTGCTGGCTTGCCGTCGTACCCACCGCACTGTGGGCGGCCGCCCGACTGCTCGGCCTGGACCGGGGGCCGTTGGTGCAGGCGCTCGCCTTCACGCCGTACGTCGCGGGCGTCAGCGTGCTGGTCCTGGCCCTCGCGCTCGCCCTGCGGCGCTGGTGGCCGGCGGCGCTCGCGGCCCTGGCAGCGGTGGCGTTGCTCGGCACCGTCGCACCTCGGGCGCTGGCCAACCCGCAGCCGGCGGCGGCCGGGCCGACCGTGCGGCTGCTCACCGCCAATCTGCTCGCCGGCGCCGGCGACGCGCCGACACTGGTGGAGTTGGTCCGGCGACACCACGTGGACGTGCTCACCGTGCAGGAGTTCACCCCGGACGCGCAGACCGCCCTGGATCAGCTCGGCCTGGCCACGCTGCTGCCGCACCGGCAGCTCAACCCGGAGATCGGCACCCCCGGCTCGGGGCTCTACTCGCGGTGGCCGATCACCGACGGCGGCGTCCGACGCAACCTCGAGGGCTGGGGCTTCAGCCAGGCGTACGCGACGGTGTCCGTGCCCGGCGGGCCCCCGGTCCGCGTCGAGTCGGCCCACCCCTCGGCGCCGTACGCGCTGGACCAGGTGGGTGCCTGGCGTGCCGACCTGACCGCCCAACCACCGGCCACCCCGGACGGTGGCCTGCGAATCCTCGCCGGCGACTTCAACGCGACCCTCGACCACGGTCCACTGCGGGCCCTGCTGCGCAGCGGTTACGTCGACGCCGCCGACGCCACCGGGGAGGGCCTGACCGGCACCTGGGGTCCGTACGACGGCGACCTCATCCCACCCGTCACCATCGACCACGTCCTGGTCGACCATCGGATAGCGGTCCGCTCGGTGCAGGTGCTAACCCTGCCCGGCAGCGACCATCGCCCCGTCCAAGCCACCCTGACCCTCCCCACCCCCTAACCCATCCCACCTCGTCGATCTTGCACTTACTGTCGCGGCATAAGCGGCAAAAGCCGCAGACCATCGACACAAAGTGCAAGATCGCGAGAGTGGGGGTGGGGGCCGGGAGGCGGGAGTCAGACGGAGGTGGGGGCTAGGCCGTAGGTGAGGGCGTCCACCAGGGCGTGCCAGCTGGCCTCGACCACGTTCGGGTGGACGCCGACAGTGGTCCAGTCCCGGCCGCTGCCGTCGGAGGTCTCCAGCAGGACCCGGGTGACCGCGCCGGTGCCGTGGCTGCCCTCCAGGATGCGCACCTTGTAGTCGGCCAACTCGAAGTCGCGCAGCTGCGGATAGTGCCGCGCCAGCCCCACCCGCAGCGCCTCGTCGAGGGCGTTGACCGGGCCGTTGCCCTCGGCGGTGGCGATCACCCGCTCACCGCGAACCCGGATCTTGACGGTCGCCTCGGAGACCACCGCGCCGTCCTCGCGATGCTCGACCAACACCCGGTACGACTCCAGGGTGAACGGTCGCGCCGGGCTGCCCTCCGGCAGCTCGGAGCGGACCAGCAACTCGAAGGAGGCGTCCGCCGCCTCGAAGGACCAGCCACCCGCCTCCAGCTCCTTGACCCGCTTGGTGACCCGGGTCAGCGCCTCCGGGTTGGCGGCCAGGTCCAGGCCGAGCTCACGGCTCTTGAGCTCGACGCTGGCCCGGCCGGCCATCTCGGTGATCAGGATCCGCATGTCGTTGCCCACCACCGACGGGTCCACGTGGTTGTAGAGCAACGGGTCGACCTTGATCGCACTCGCGTGCAGCCCCGCCTTGTGAGCGAAGGCGGCAGCCCCGGCGTACGCCTGGTGGGTGTCGGGGGCGATGTTGGCGATCTCGGCGATGGCGTGCGAGACCCGCACCATCTGCGCCAGGCAGCCCTCCGGTAGGACGGGCATGCCGAGCTTGAGTTGAAGGTTGGCGACGACCGCGAAGATGTCGGCGTTGCCCGGGCGTTCGCCGTACCCGTTGGCGGTGCCCTGCACGTGGCGGACGCCCGCCTCCACGGCGGCGATCGTGTTGGCCACCGCGCAGGCGGTGTCGTTCTGGGCGTGCATACCGAGCAGCCCGGCGTCGATCCCCAGCCTGTTCGTCAGGTCGTGGATCACGGCGCTCACCTGGGACGGGAGCATGCCGCCGTTGGTGTCGCAGAGCACCATCCGCTCGGCGCCGGCGGCGAGCGCGGTCTGCACCACCGCTGCGCCGTACGCGGGGTCGTGCCGGTAGCCGTCGAAGAAGTGTTCCCCGTCGACGAAGACCCGTCGACCCTCCCGGACGAGGTGGTTGACGGTGTCGTGGATCATCGCGAGGTTCTCCGCGCCGGTGGTGCGCAGCGCGCGCTCGACGTGCCGGCTGTCGGCCTTGGCGACCAGGGCCACGGCCGGGGTCTGCGCGTCCAGCAGGGCGCGTACCTGGGGGTCGTCCGCGACCGCGACGCCGGCCTTGCGGGTGGCGCCGAACGCGACGAGCACGGCGTGCCGCAGGTCCAGCTCGGTGCGGGCGCGGCGGAAGAACTCGGTGTCCTTGGGCACCGCGCCCGGCCAGCCGCCCTCGATGAACCCGACGCCGAACTCGTCGAGCAGCCGGGCCACGGCCAGCTTGTCGACCACCGAGTAGGTGAGCCCCTCGCGCTGGGCGCCGTCGCGCAACGTGGTGTCGAAGACCTGGAACGTCATCAGGATCCTTTCTCGGAGCAACAAAAAGACCTCCCGCGGATGCGGGAGGTCTGCGCGCTCGGCAGAGGGGAGAGCCGGCGCGCTAGGTCGCAATAATCAGGGCGGTGCTGGTCACGATGGCCACTCTGCCACCCCTCCCCCGAATTTGGGAGGAACAATCCACATAGCGGGATGGTGACGGAGGGTTCGTTCGCCCCCTGGCCGCCGCTCGTGATCGGCTTCACAAGGCGCCAGGCCACTCATCGGCGGAAACAGCGATGCGGAAGCATCTGGAGCGGATCCGATGATGGCCACCGTGCCGTCTGCAAGGAGGACCTGTGCTCACCGTCAGTGACCGCTTACCTGAGCACGGACTCGCCGCCTGCGTATCGCTGGGCGTCACCAACGCGTCCAGGACGATCAACCACACGTCCCACGAGGGCACGTGGTGCGTGGTCTTCGTCGGGCCGATGGGTTTCACCTCCATCAGCCCGACGGAGATCGCCGACGAGACCCCCGCCGCCGGAGTCTGACCATGCGCCTGGACGCGATCAAGGCAGCCCTGCCGGAGTACGCCACGGACATCAGGCTCAACCTCGGCTCCACCGTCGGTTCCTCGGCGTTGACTCCGGCACAGACCTGGGGCACCGCGCTGGCCTGTGCGGTGACCGCTCGCAACCCGGTCGTGTTGCGGGAGATCGCGGCCGAGGCGCTCGGGCACCTCGGGCCGGAGGGTGTCGAGGCGGCCAAGGGCGCTGCGGCGATCATGGCGATGAACAACATCTACTACCGGGCCAAGCACCTGATCGGCGACGAGCAGTACGCCTCGATGCCGGCCCGACTGCGGATGCAGATCATCGCGAGGCCGGGGGTGGACAAGGGCGACTTCGAGCTCTGGTGTTTCGCCGTGTCGGCCATCGCCGGCTGCGGGGTGTGCCTGGAGTTGCACGAGAAGAAGCTGCGCGGCATCGGCTTCACCCGGGAGCAGCTGAACGAGGCCCTGCGGATCTCCGCAGTGGTGCACGCCACGGCGGTCACCCTGGACGCCGAGGCCGCACTGGCCTGAGCCCGTCGCCGTTTCCGGCCCCCGACAGCCGGGTAGCTCCTGCGGGGACGCACCCACCTCAGCCGAGACGATCGGCGACAGTCAGGAGTGAACGGCATGGACAGGATCGATCCGCACGCCACCCACGCCGGGCCGGACCCGCTGCGCGGCGGCGACCACGGCACGGTGCCCGGCGGCGCGCCGGCCGGCACGTTCGACCCCTGGCGCTACCGGGACCAGGCCGGCGTGGCCGACGTCGACCTGGTCGGTTACAAGGTCGAGGCCACCGACGGTGGAATCGGCAAGATTGACAGCGCCAGTCACGAGGTGGGCGGCAGCTACCTGGTCGTGGACACCGGGCCCTGGATCTTCGGCAAGAAGGTGATGTTGCCGGCCGGCACCGTCAACCAGGTCGACCACGACCAGCGCACCGTCTCCGTCGACCGGACCCGGGACCAGATCAAGGCCGCCCCGGAGTACGACGAGACCAGCCACAGCGACCCGAGCTACCGGGACCAGTTGGGTGGCTACTACGACGAGACGTACGGCGCGCTCCCGCCCGGCACCGCACGGTGACTGTTCGACCCGACGGCCGGTGGGGCACTGTCCCACCGGCCGTTACCGTGAGGGCGTGGACGCCATCGACGACAGCCGACAGATTCCGCTCCCCGCCACCTTCAACTTCCGCGACGCCGGCGGCTACCTCGGGCGCGGCGGCCGACCCGTACGCCGTGGCCGGCTCTACCGCTCCGACTCGTTGCACCGCCTCACCGAACAGGACCGCGACGCGTTCGTCGCGATCGGCGTCCGCACCGTCATCGACCTGCGCCGCCCCACCGAGGTGGAGCGGGACGGCCGGGTGCCGGCATACGAGGGGCTGACCTACCGGCACATCCACCCGGAGCACGACGACTGGGCGGGCGTACCGCACGAGGAGGGCGCGAGCCTGGCCCGGTACCTCGCGGACCGGTACGCCGACCTGGCCCAGACCGGCACCGCCGGGCTGGCCGAGGCGGTCGGGCTGATCGCCGACTCCGCCAACGCCCCGGTGGTCGTGCACTGCGTGGCCGGCAAGGACCGCACCGGCATCGTCTGCGCGTTGACCCTCGCCGTGCTCGGCGTCGACGACGCGGACATCACAGCGGACTACGCGTTGAGCAGCGAGGCGTCGGCCCGGTACAGCGCCTGGCTGGCCTCCATCAACACGGACGGAGTGGAGGTGCCGGCACCGTTCCTGGCCTCACCCGCCGAGGCGATGCAGATCTTCCTGGACGAGCTGCGCGCGGGGCACGGCTCGGTCGAGGCGTACCTGCGCCACGCCGGGGTGACCGACGAGCAGTTCGCCGCGCTCCGCGACCACCTGCTCGACCAGCCCACCAAGGCGCAGCCCACCGACACGTAGGTCCGACTGCGCCGGCCCGTCCGGGTGGACGGGCCGGCGCAGCGACGGAGATCAGAAGACCCGCTGCACCCAGCCGTGCGGGTCGGCCGCCTTGCCCCGCTGGATGTCGACCAACTGCTGACGCAGGGCCATGGTGACCTGACCGGGCTCGCCACCACCGATCAGGAACTCACCGTCCGGGAAGCGAACCCCACCGATCGGGGTGACCACCGCGGCGGTGCCGCAGGCGAACACCTCCCGAAGGCGACCGCTCGCGGCGTCGGCCTGCCAGTCGGCGAAGCTGACCGGCCGCTCCTCGACCTGGTGTCCGGCCGCGCCGGCCAGCGCGAGGACGGCGTCGCGGGTGATGCCCGGCAGGATCGTGCCGGTCAACGGTGGGGTGACCACAGTGCCGTCGTCGTAGACGAAGAAGACGTTCATGCCGCCCAGTTCGTCGACGAACCGGCGCTCCACCGCGTCCAGGAAGACGACCTGGTCGCAGCCGGCCTCGATGGCCTCCGCCTGGGCGGCGAGCGACGCGGCGTAGTTGCCGCCGCACTTGGCCGCGCCGGTGCCACCGGGCGCGGCCCGGGTGTAGTCCGGAGAGACCCAGACGGTGACCGGCTTGACGCCACCGGTGAAGTACGCCCCGACCGGTGAGGCGATCACCATGTAGAGGTACTCGTTGGCCGGGCGGACGCCCAGGAAGACCTCGCTGGCGAACATGAACGGCCGCAGGTAGAGGCTGCCGTCCTCGCCGGTGGGGATCCACTCCCGGTCGATCTCGATGAGCTTGTGCAGCGAGTCGACGAACACCTCCGGCGGCAGCACCGGCATCGCCATCCGCTGTGCGGAGGTGGCGAAGCGGGCCGCGTTGGCGTCCGGCCGGAACATCGTCACGCCACCGTCGGCCGTGCGGTACGCCTTGAGCCCTTCGAAGATCTCCTGCGCGTAGTGCAGCACCGCGCTGGCCGGGTCCATCGGAATCGGGGCACGGGCTTCCACCCGGGCGTCGTACCAGCCCTTGCCGTCGGCGTAGCGGACCGTGACCATGTGGTCGGTGAAGACCCTGCCGAACCCGGGATTGGTCAGCAGCGCGGCCCGATCGGCGGCGGATACCGGCGCGAGATTCGGACGGATCTCGAAGTCGAGCTTGTCACCACCGCTCATCGCGCTGACCTCCCTGCGGAACAACGGCATGCGGGACCGCACACCGACATGGCTGTGCCAGAAACTTACCCCGAACGGTCGTTCAGCGGGTAGCGCCGGTCGGGGCACCCGTGGCAGACCGGCCTCAGGGCCGGTCGCCACTCGGGCCGGGGTGATCAGGCTACGGCGTGGGCGGCGAGCCGGTCGCCGACCTCTTCGGTACGCAGCGTCACGCCCGGTACGCGGCTGGCCAGCTCGGCGGCGACCGCCGCGTTGACCCGAGCGGCCGACTCACTGTGCCCGAGCTGCTCCAGCAGCAACGCGGCGGAGAGCACCGCGGCGACCGGGTCGGCGATGCCCTGCCCGGCGATGTCCGGCGCCGAGCCGTGCACCGGCTCGAACATCGAGGGGTACGCCCCCTCGGGGTTGATGCAGCCGCTGGCGGCCAGCCCGATGCCACCGGTGACGGCCGCGGCGATGTCGGTGAGGATGTCGCCGAAGAGGTTGTCGGTGACCACCACGTCGTAGCGCTGCGGCTGGGTGACCAGGAACATGGCTGCCGCGTCGACGTGCTGGTACTCGGTCTCGATGTCCGGGTGCTCGGCGGCGACCACGTCGAACGTACGCGCCCAGAGCGACCCGGCGTGGGTGAGCACGTTGGTCTTGTGCACGAGGGTGACCTTGCGCCGCTCCCGGCGGCCGGCGCGGGCGAACGCGTCGCGGATCACCCGCTCCACGCCGTGCCGGGTGTTCAGGCTCTCCTCGGTGGCGACCTCGGCCGGGGTGTCCCGGTGCAGGGAACCACCGGCGCCGGCGTAGAGCCCCTCGGTGCCCTCGCGCACCACCACGAGGTCGACCTCGCCCGGCTTCACGTTGGCCAGCGGGCCGGCGACCCCGGGCCAGAGCCGGGACGGGCGCAGGTTGACGTACTGGTCGAAGGCGAAACGGAGCTTGAGCAGCAACCCTCGCTCCAGCACCCCCGGCGGGACCGTCGGGTCACCGACCGCGCCGAGCAGGATCGCGTCGTGCCCGGCCAGCTCGGTCAGCACCGAGTCGGGCAGCACCTCTCCGGTACGGTGCCAGCGGGCGGCTCCGAGGTCGTACTCGGTGGCCTGCACGTCGGGCAGCACCGCGTCGAGGACCTTGCGGGCCTGCGCGACCACCTCGGGCCCGATGCCGTCCCCGGCCACCACCGCGATCCGCGCCACGACCGCACTCCTCTGCTCGACGGTTCCGTTCGGGCAACGGTACGTCGCCGTCCCGCCTCCCGGTACGCTGCGTCCACAATTTGGGATGCGCGAATGCACAGCACCCTCTCAGCTGGGACTCATGGGGCGGTCATCTCCGCTGCCTACGGTAGTGCTCAGTGGGTCGCGGGGGCCCGCTGACCAACGGGGTCGCGATGACGCGGCGCCATGTGCGAGGGGGCAGATGCGATGCGCATCGACGAGCAGCCACGGACCCGCTGGCCGGACCCGTCCGCGTTCCGCAACCGCCGGCCGGACCTCCGACTCGGCAGCCGCCGGCACCGGATCGACCCGGCCGCCGCCACCGAGGGCCGGATCGCTGTGCAGCACACCGTACGCACCGCGACCGCCGAGTACACACTGCTGCTCAACGCCCCCGAGTGGCTCGGCCGCCGAGGCGTGGGCGAGGCGCTGCGGGACAGCGTCGCCGAGCTACGCGCCATCGACCTCACCTACGGCCCCAACCGGCCGGAGAGCCTGGTCTCCCGGCTGCGACGAGACGAGATCAGCCCGGAGTCGTACCCGCCGCTCGCCGATCTGGTGGACCGTTGCGCCGCGATGCGCGCGGCCACCGACGGGTGGTTCGACGCCTGGGCGGTGCCCGGCGGCTTCGACCCGGGCGGCCTGCTCGGCGGCTGGGCGGTGGAACGCGCCGCCGAGCGACTGCGCGCCGCCGGCATCCACGACTACGCCGTACTCGCCGGCGCCGACCTCGTCGTCCGGGGCCGAGCGCCGCACGGCGGACCCTGGCGGGTGGCGGTGCACCACCCGACCGCACCCGAGCGCGCGCCGCTGGTGCTGGAGATGACCGCCGGCGCGATCGGCACCTCCGGGGTGACCGGGCGGCAGGGGCACGTGGTGGACCCGCACACCGGCGAGCCGGCCGATCACCTCGTCGCCGCCACAGTGGTGGGCCCCGACCTGGCGATCGCCGACGCCTACGCCACAGCGCTCTACGCCGCCGGCCCCACCGGCCTGGCGTGGTTCCGGGGCAACTCCGACTATCGCGCGCTCTTCGCACACCGTCGCTGAGCCGGTCGGGCCCGGCCCCCACGGTCTCGGCAACGACCGTGAGGGCCGGTCAGCGACGAGTGCGCGTGGCTCGCACAACCGAGGGGTGCGGACCGGTCGGGCCGGACGTCGACCGCGCCACCCGAAGACGGGCCGGCGCCTCGAACTCGGCCAGTGACCGCAGTGCGTACGCTAGCGAATCGACGCAACTCGACGCAAGAGTCTCCACACCGGACCGTCGTGACCGGAGCACGCGGTGATCGGTGGTTGACCGGCGGCGAGGCAGTTTCGACATGGTGAACGGCGGATGGCACGCTATCCGCCGTGAGTTTCGATCTGAGCGTGTGGGCCCTGGAGGACGGGGCGACGCCCGAGGACGTGCGGACAGCGGTCAACGGTTGCCGGCAGGGGCGGCACGTGGATCGCTACCCCGATCCACGGGTGGTCAGCTTCTACCGGGCGATCACCGCCTCCTATCCGGACCGTCACCCCGGCCCGAACAGCCCGTGGGCGGTGGCGCCGCTGCACGCGGCCCACGACCACGTCGAGCTGAACCTGCACCCGACCTGCGCGGACCAGGTGCTGCTGGACATCGAGCGGCTGGCCGGCGAGCACGGGCTGATGCTCTTCGACCCGCAGGACGGCTCGGTCTACCCGCCGCCGGCGCGGCTGCCCGGCTGACCTGACCGGCGGCACGGACGGGAAATGACGAGGGGCCCGGCGAATCGCCAGGCCCCCCACGGTGCTTGTCGTCTACTACTCGTCGCGCAGGTCGGCGGCGCTGGCCGCCGTGGCGCCGATCGAGTCGGCGGCCGAGGTGAGCAGGTCGGCGCCGAGCGCCTGGTCGACGGTGAGCGTCATCAGCGTCTCACCGCCCGCCTCCCGACGGGCCACCTGCATGGCGGCGATGTTGATGCCCGCCTCGCCGAGCAGGGTACCGACAGTGCCGACCACACCGGGCCGGTCGGCGTAGCGCAGGAAGAGCAGGATGCCCTCCGCGCCGATCTCCACGTCGAAGCCGTCCACCTCGGTCAGCTTCAGCACGTCCCGGGCGCCGGAGTGGGTGACAGTGCCGGAGACACTGACCGTCCGGCCGTCCGGCAGCGCGCCGCGCACCGTGACCAGGGTCGGCTGCTCGGCCGTCTCGGCCAGCGTGGCAAGGGTGACCTCGACGCCGCGCTCGGCGGCCAGGTGCGGGGCGTTGACGTAGGTGACCTGCTCCTCGACCACGGAGCTGAACAGGCCCTTGGTGGCGGCGAGCTTGAGCACCGACACGTCGTGGCTGACGATCTCACCGCGGACCTCGACAGTGACGCTGGCGGCGACCCCGCCGGCGACCGCGGTGAACGCCCGACCGAGCTTCTCCGCCAACGGCAGCAGCGGCCGAACGTCCTCGGCGACCACGCCGCCGGCCTGCACGTTCACCGCGTCCGGAACGAACTCGCCCTGCAACGCCAGCTTGACGCTCTTGGCCACGGCGAGACCGGCCTTGTCCTGCGCCTCGTGGGTGGAGGCGCCCAGGTGCGGGGTGGCCACCACGTTGTCGAAGGCGAACAGCGGCGACGAGGTGCACGGCTCCTTGCTGTACACGTCGACGCCGGCGCCGGCGACCCGCCCCTCGGCGATCGCGTCCGCGAGCGCCTGCTCGTCGACCAGCCCGCCACGGGCGGCGTTGATGATGCGAACGCCGGGCTTGACGAGCGCCAGCTCCTTCTCACCGATCAGGCCCACCGTCTCCGGCGTCTTCGGCAGGTGGATGGAGATGAAGTCGCTCTCCCGCAGCAGCTCCTCCAGGCCGACCAGGCGGACGCCGAGCTGCGCCGCACGGGCCGGCTGGATGTACGGGTCGTACGCGATCAGCCGGGTGCCGAACGCGGCGATGCGCTGAGCGAAGAGCACCCCGATACGACCGAGACCGACCACGCCGACCGTCTTGCCCTGCACCTCGACGCCGGTGTACTTCGACCGCTTCCACTCCCCCGCCTTGAGCGCGGAACTGGCGCTGGCGGTGTTACGGGCGACGGCGAGCAGCAGCGCGACGGCCTGCTCGGCGGCGGAGACGATGTTCGAGGTGGGCGCGTTGACGACCATGACGCCCCGCGCGGTGGCGGCCGGCACCTCGACGTTGTCCAGCCCGACGCCCGCCCGGGCGACCACCTTGAGTCGCGGCGCTGCGGCGACCGCCTCGGCGTCGATCTGGGTCGCGCTGCGCACGATGACGGCGTCGGCCTCGGAGAGCGCCGAGAGCAGGGCCGGACGGTCGGTGCCGTCGACGTGACGGACGTCGAAGTCGTGGGCGAGCACCTCGATGGCGGCGGGGGCGAGTTCTTCGGCGATCAGTACGACAGGATTCATCGGTCCTCGTAGAGGTCGTGTTTGCGATCGGCCCGGGCGGCGGGGCGCCGCACTGCGCCCTGCGCTGATCCGTGCCGTGGCCGTCAGGTGCCGGCTGCTGCACCTACAGGCGATCGTAGGGGCCTCGCTGGTCGGCGTGTTCCGGTCTTCGGGGTGAGTGCCCTCACACGCCCGGTCGGGCGACGGACATCGGCCGTTCACCGCACCGACACGGTTGCTCCGGCCGGGCCGAGCACTGGCGGCGTCGGTCACCCGGTCACTTCGGGAGAGCCGTGGCGCACGAGCACTGCCGCCCGACGTATCGACGGGCGGCAGCATGCCGGGCAGCCCCGGGGCGGCGCTGGGGAGAGCGCCGGCCCAGGGGCTGTCGGTGGATCGTCGTTCGGACGGGTCAGGCGGTCTCGGTAATCGGGCGGTCGACCCAGCTCATCATGCCGCGCAGCTTCTTGCCGGTCTCCTCGATCGGGTGCGCCGCACCCTCGGCCTGCCACTTGGTGAAGTTGGGCCGGCCGGCCTCGTCCTCGGCGACCCACTCGCGGGCGAACTCGCCGGACTGGATCTCACCCAGGATCTTGCGCATCTCGTCCTTGACCCGGGAGTCGATGATGCGCGAGCCGCGGGAGAGGTCGCCGTACTCGGCGGTGTCGGAGATGCTGTAACGCATCTTCGCGATGCCGCCCTCGTACATGAGGTCGACGATCAGCTTCAGCTCGTGCAGGCACTCGAAGTAGGCGACCTCCGGGGCGTAGCCCGCCTCGGTGAGCACCTCGAAACCGGTCTGCACCAGCGCCGAGGCGCCGCCGCAGAGCACCGCCTGCTCGCCGAAGAGGTCGGTCTCGGTCTCCTCGGTGAAGGTGGTCTTGATCGCGCCGGCCCGGGTGCCGCCGATCCCCTTGGCGTACGCGAGGGCGAGCGCGAGCGCGTTGCCGCTGGCGTCCTGCTCGACGGCGACGAGACAGGGCACGCCCTTGCCGTCGCTGTACTGGCGGCGGACCAGGTGGCCGGGGCCCTTGGGCGCGACCATCGCCACGTCCACCTCGGCCGGCGGCTTGATCAGGCCGTACCGGATGTTGAAGCCGTGGCCGAAGAAGATCGCCTTGCCGGGGGCGAGGTGCGGGGCGATCGACTCCGCGTAGATCCCGCGCTGGGCGGTGTCCGGTGCGAGCACCATGATCACATCGGCCTCGGCGGCGGCCTGTGCGGCCGTGACCACCCGCAGGCCCTGCTCCTCAGCCTTGGGACGGCTCTTCGAGCCTTCCGGCAGACCGATCACCACGTCGACGCCGGAGTCACGCAGCGACAGCGCGTGGGCGTGGCCCTGGCTGCCGTAACCGATCACCGCGACCTTCTTGGCCTGGATCAGGCCGAGGTCGGCATCGTCGTCGTAGTACACCTCAACGCTCATGAGAACTTCCCTTTCGTACGACGGCCGGGGCGGCCCGTCGTGGTCTGTGCGGATGAATTCGCCGGACGGTCGGCCGAGGGCCGACCGGCGGGTCAGGCGGCCCGCAGCGCGGGACCGGCGGTGATCGAACGCGAGCCGCGCCCGATGGCCACCAGCCCGGACTGGACCATTTCCTTGATGCCGAAGGCCTCGAGGTCGCGGAGCAGCGCGTCGAGCTTGTCCGGGGTGCCGGTGGCCTCGATGGTCAGCGTGTCCGGTGCGACGTCGACCACCCGGGCGCGGAACAGGTTGACGGTCTCCAGCACCTGCGATCGCGCGGACCGGTCGGCGCGAACCTTCACCAGCAGCAGCTCTCGGGCGACCGAGACCTGCGGATCCAGCTCAACGATCTTGAGCACGTTGACCAGCTTGTTCAACTGCTTGGTGACCTGCTCCAGCGGGGACGACTCCGCGTTGACCACGATGGTGATCCGCGAGACGTCCGGGTTCTCGGTCTCGCCGACGGCGAGGCTGTCGATGTTGAACCCGCGCCGGGAGAACAGGCCGGAGACCCGGGCGAGCACGCCCGGCTTGTTCTCCACCAGCACGGACAGCGTATGCATGGTCATTAAATGTCATCCTCGTCGAAGACCGGGCGGACGCCACGGGCGAACATGATCTCGTCGTTGCTGGTGCCGGCGGCGACCATCGGCCAGACCATCGCGTCCTTGCCGACCACGAAGTCGATCACCACGGGCGCGTCGTTGATCTCCATGGCGGCGGCGATGGTCTTGTCGACGTCATCGGCGCTCTCGCACCGCAGCCCGACGCAGCCCAGGGCCTCGGCGAGCTTGACGAAGTCGGGGATGCGGTGCTTGTGGGTGCCGAGCTCGGTGTTGGAGTAGCGCTCGTTGTAGAAGAGCGTCTGCCACTGCCGGACCATGCCGAGATTGCCGTTGTTGATGACGGCGATCTTGACTGGGATGCCCTCCAACGCGCAGGTGGCCAACTCCTGGTTGGTCATCTGGAAGCAGCCGTCCCCGTCCACCGCCCAGACCACGGTGTCCGGCTTGCCGACCTTGGCGCCCATCGCCGCCGGCACCGCGTAGCCCATCGTGCCGAGGCCGCCGGAATTCAACCACGTGTACGGCTTTTCGTAGGAGATGAACTGCGACGCCCACATCTGGTGCTGGCCGACCCCGGCCACGAAGATCGCGTCCGGGCCGACGATCTCGCCCAGCCGCTTGATCACGTACTGCGGGGACAGGGTCCCGTCGACCGGCTCGTCGTAGCCCAGCGGGTAACGGTTGCGCAGGTCGTTGAGCTGCGTCCACCAGTCACCGAGGTCGGCGGTGCGCCCCGCCGACCGCTCGGCCGTCACCGCGGTGATCAGCTCGTCGATGACGTGCTTGGCGTCGCCGACGATCGGCACGTCCACGTGCCGGTTCTTGCCGATCTCGGCGGGGTCGATGTCCGCGTGGACCACTGCCGCGTCCGGGGCGAACGAGTCCAGTTTGCCGGTGACCCGGTCGTCGAAGCGTGCGCCCAGCGCGACGATCAGATCAGCCTTCTGCAGGCCGTAGACCGCGGCGACCGTGCCGTGCATGCCGGGCATCCCCAGGTGCTGCTGGTGCGAGTCGGGGAACGCGCCGAGCGCCATCAGCGTGGTGACGACCGGGATGCCGGTCAGCTCGGCCAGCCGGCGCAGCCCGTCGGTGGCACCGGCCTTGAGCACCCCGCCACCCACGTAGAGCACCGGCCGTCGGGCTGCGGCCATCAGCCGCGCCGCCTCCCGGATCTGCTTGCCGTGCGGGTGCAGGGTTGGCCGGTAGCCGGGCAGGTCCAGGGTGGGCGGCCAGGAGAAGGTGGTCGACGCCTGGAGCACGTCCTTGGGGATGTCGACGAGCACCGGGCCGGGTCGCCCGCTGCTGGCCAGGTGGAACGCCTCGGCCAGCACCCGGGGGATCTCCTCGGCGTTCTGCACGAGGAAGTTGTGCTTGGTGATCGGCAGGGTGATGCCCTGGATGTCCGCTTCCTGGAAGCCGTCGGTGCCGATCAACGGGCTGGCCACCTGCCCGGTGATCGCCACCATCGCCACCGAGTCCATGTACGCGTCCGCGATCGGGGTGACCAGGTTCGTCGCGCCCGGGCCGGAGGTGGCGATGCAGACGCCGACCTTGCCGGTGGCCTGCGCGTAGCCGGTCGCCGCGTGCCCCGCGCCCTGCTCGTGCCGCACCAGGATGTGCCGGACCGTCGAGTCGTAGAGCGGGTCGTACGCCGGCAGGATCGCGCCGCCCGGAATGCCGAAGACGACGTCGACCTCGAGCGCCTCCAGGGACCGCACGAGCGAGCCGGCCCCGGAGATCGGGGTCGCGGCGGCGGGCCGTACCGCCGGAGCGGCCGGAGTGGCCGTGCGCGTGGCGGCCTGGTCGACGTCGAGGGTCGGGTCGGCAGCCGCGCGGGCCCGGCGGGCGGTGTGGGCGAGGGTCTCGGGCGTGGGTCTCGTCATGGCGGTTCTGGCCTTCGGCTGGAGTGGCTGGTGGCTAGTCAAGCGATGCGACGCGGGCGCGGCCCGCCTCGCCAGGTTCCGATGGCAATAAAAACGGCCCTCGTGCAGATGCACGGGGCCAGCGCACTCTCGGTGAGGGAGAGTGCGCTCAGGTAAGTACTCGCAGCGACCGGTACGACGACATGCGGCTAAGCCTGACGCATCTCACGCGATGAGTCAACTGATCCCACATGTTGGTTAACGGAGGTCGGCGCGTCGGCCGGCGACGCGCCATCGGCAGGTGGGGTGAGCTGCCCGGACCCGCCCGGAGCGCGGCGTGGCGCGGGCACCGGAGCGGGACGCGCGCCCGGGGACGTGGCTGCCTCCAGCATCGCCTCCAGGTGCTCGGCCGGCACCCCCCAGCCGAAGAGCGCGCCCTGGCCGAAGCGGCAACCGGCGGCCACCACCGCTGCCAACTCGGTCGGGGTGGTCACCCCCTCGGCGATCACCTCCAGGCCCAACTGGTGGCCCAGGCGCATGACGATGTCGACCATCGGGGCGAACGCCGGGCCGTCCTGGCCGACCGGATGGACCGGCTCGTGCTCGGCGACCAGGCTGTGATCGATCTTGAGGATGTCGATCGGCAACCGGCGCAGCTGCCCCAGCGACGAGTAGCCGGCCCCGAAGTCGTCCAGCGCGATCCGGACACCGGTCAACCGCAGCGCGGTGAGCCGTCGGATCAGCTCGTCCAGGTCGGTGGCGACCGCGTGCTCGGTGACCTCCAGCACCAGCCGCTGCGGCGGCACGTGGTGGGCGCGCAGCGCCTCGGCGACCTGGACCACGTACGCCGGGGCGTGCAGCTCGCGCGGGGAGACGTTTACCGACACCCACACGTCGTGCCCGTCCGCCAGCCACCGGGAGAGCTGGTAGCAGGCCTGATGCAGCACCCAGGCACCGAGCGGGGCGATCATGCCGCACTCCTCGGCGAGCGGGATGAACTCGTCCGGACGCACGTTGCCCAGCTCAGGATGGTGCCAGCGGAGCAGCGCCTCGGCGCCGACCGGCCGCACCGACGGCAGCGACGCCACCGGCTGGAACGCCAACCGCAGCTCGTCGCGGTCGATGGCCCCGCGCAGCTCGTGCTCCACCGTCGTACGCCGGCGCAGCAGTTTGTCGTACGCGGCGTCGTACCGCTCGATCCGGTTCTTGCCACGCTGCTTGGCGTAGCGCAGTGCCAGGTCGGCGTGGCGCAGCAGCAGCTCCACGTCCGGCTCGTCGGCCCAGTCGGCCACCCCGATGCTCACCGATAGGAAGACCGGCCCCTCCGGCTGGTCGTAGGGGCGGTTGAGCACCCCGAGGAGCCGTTCGGCGACCCGGTCCGCCTCGACCGGCCGGCCCTGCATGAGGACGGCGAACTCGTCGCCACCCAGCCGGGCGGCCACGTCGCCGGGGCGCAGGTTGCCGCGCAGCCGCCGGCCCACCTCGGCCAGCACGGCGTCGCCCACGTCGTGGCCCCGCATGTCGTTGACGTTCTTGAAGCCGTCCAGGTCCAGACCGAGCAGCACACACGGGTTGTGGTCGGCGGCGTTGCGGTGCAGCGCCCGGAGCAGCCCGCGCCGGTTGGCCAGCGACGTCAGCGGGTCGGTGTGCGCCAGCTCCCGGAAGTGCGCCTCCCGCTCGGCCAGGCGGCTCGCGTACCCCCGGACGTCGCGCAGGGTGAGGTACTGCCGTGCCACCAGGGCGAAGCCCTCCACGCTGCCGGCCACGATGCCCGCCGCGGTGAACCGGCCGTCCTGGGCGAGGTGGTACATCGCCGAGGCGGCCATCGCCAGCATCGGGGCGATCGCGTACTCGCCGTCGCTGCCGACCAGGTCCAGGTCGATCTGCCCCGGCCGGTCGGCCCGGTACACGGCGAGCGCGACGATCAGCAGACCAGCGGCGAGCACCGCCGCTCCGGTCAGCGCCATTGTCGGCCCGGCCTGGCAGAGCCCGGCGCTGAGACCCAGCCCACCGCAGGTCACCGCGCTGATGCCGGCGCCCAGCGCGGCGAGCCGTCGACGTGGCGCGGCGGCCCGGAAGACGACGATCACGACGAGCCCGGCACCGAGCGCGGCACTCACAGTGGCCACCAGAATCGCCGGGCAGGCCATCGGGGTGGCGGCACCGAGCAACCGGGTGGGCTCGGAGAAGAGCACCCAACCGACGAACCACAGCGCCGCCGCCATGACCAACCCGTCCAGGGCGAGCCGGGTCGTTCCGGCAGCCGTGGCGGCCACCCCGGGCAGCCGGAGCAGACCAGCGGCGAAGGCCAGCCCGCTCACCGCAGTGCCGATCGCCACCGCTGTCGCCCAACCGGTGCGCTGCCCCTGCTCGTGGGCCCAGTGGTCGTTCGCGCTGAGCGCGGCGACCACCCCGGCCAGGAGGCTGAGCACTGCAACACCGGCGGCCGCCGCGAGCAGCACGTGTGCCGGTCGACGCGGCACCGTCCGCCGCCGGGCGACGACGGTCAGCAGCACGGTGGCCACCGCGGCGACGAGCCCGCTGAGCGCCGCGACAGCGACCATGCCCGGTGGAAAATGCACGCCTCCAAGAGTGCCGGATGGGCGCACGTCATGGGGGGCTGGGTGTGCATCTGTTGGGACACGGCAGATACCGGGGTGGGCCGACGCGCCGACGGTGTCATGCTGGTATGCATGCCTGAGCTGCGGTCGAGGACTTCCACACACGGTCGGACGATGGCCGGCGCCCGGGCCCTCTGGCGGGCCACCGGGATGACCGACGACGATTTCGGCAAGCCGATCGTCGCCATCGCCAACAGTTTCACCCAGTTCGTGCCTGGTCACGTACACCTCAAGGACATGGGTGGCCTGGTCGCCGACGCGGTCGCCGAGGCCGGTGGGGTGGGCCGGGAGTTCAACACCATCGCTGTCGACGACGGCATCGCGATGGGCCACGGCGGCATGCTCTACTCGCTGCCCAGCCGTGAGCTGATCGCCGACGCGGTCGAATACATGGTCAACGCGCACTGCGCGGACGCCCTGGTCTGCATCTCCAACTGCGACAAGATCACCCCCGGGATGCTGCTGGCCGCGTTGCGGCTCAACATCCCGACCGTCTTCGTCTCCGGCGGCCCGATGGAGGCCGGCAAGACGATGGCGATCGAGGGCGTCGTGCACAGCAAGATCGACCTGATCGACGCGATGATCGCCTCCTCGAACGAGGCGGTCACCGACGAGCAGCTCGGTGAGATCGAACGCTCCGCCTGCCCGACCTGCGGCTCCTGCTCCGGCATGTTCACCGCCAACTCGATGAACTGCCTCACCGAGGCGATCGGGCTCGCGCTGCCCGGCAACGGTTCCACGCTGGCCACCCACGCCGCCCGCCGGTCGCTCTTCGTCGAGGCCGGCCGGACCATCGTGGAGATCTCCAAGCGGTGGTACGACGGCGACGACGACTCGGTGCTGCCGCGTACGGTCGCCTCCAAGGCCGCCTTCGAGAACGCTGTCGCCCTGGACGTGGCGATGGGCGGGTCCACCAACACGGTGCTGCACCTGCTCGCCGCCGCCCGCGAGGCGGAGATGGACTTCGGCGTCACCGACATCGACGCGATCTCCCGGCGGGTGCCGTGCCTGGCCAAGGTCGCGCCGAACTCGCCGAACTACCACATGGAGGACGTGCACCGGGCCGGCGGCATCCCGGCGATCCTCGGCGAACTGGACCGGGCCGGGCAGCTCAACCGGGACGTGTGGGCCGTGCACTCCCCCTCGCTGGCACAGTGGCTGACCGACTGGGACGTGCGCGGTGGCTCGCCGACGCCGACGGCGGTCGAGCTGTTCCACGCGGCTCCCGGTGGGGTGCGTACCGTCGAACCGTTCTCCACCACCAACCGGTGGTCGTCGCTGGACACCGACGCGGCCGGCGGCTGCATCAGGGACCGCGAGCACGCCTACTCCGCCGACGGCGGGCTGGCCATCCTGCACGGCAACCTGGCACCCGAGGGCAGCGTGGTGAAGACCGCCGGCGTGCCCGACGACTGCCTGACCTTCCGTGGCCCGGCGAAGGTCTACGAGTCGCAGGACGACGCGGTGACAGCGATCCTCGCCAAGCAGGTGGTCGCCGGGGACGTCGTGGTGATCCGCTACGAGGGGCCCAAGGGCGGCCCCGGCATGCAGGAGATGCTCTACCCCACCTCGTTCCTCAAGGGGCGCGGGCTGGGCCGCTCCTGTGCGCTGCTCACCGACGGCCGTTTCTCCGGCGGCACCTCCGGGCTCTCCATCGGGCACGTCTCCCCCGAGGCGGCCTCCGGCGGGCTGATCGCCCTGGTCCGCGACGGCGACGAGGTCGTCATCGACATCCCGGGCCGGTCGATCGAGCTGAACGTGCCGGCCGAGGAGCTGGAGGCACGACGGGTGGCCGAAGAGAAGCGCGACAAGCCGTACACCCCGACCGATCGGCAGCGGCCGGTGTCGGCGGCGCTGCGCGCGTACGCCTCGATGGCCACCTCGGCCAGCGACGGCGCATACCGCCGCGTCCCGGAGTAACCGTCCGGCCCTGCCCGCACCGCCGACATCCGTTGCTGTCGGGGTATCCCGTCCACCCGGATACCCCGACAGCAACGATCGCGTCTCGATCAGGGGTGGATCGGCGAGAACGCGGTGCCCCCGAATCGACCACGTGGGCTAGCGTGTCGTCGGCCCACTGGGAATCGCCCCAGGGTCCTACGGGGAAGAGGCACGCGCGTGTCGCTCTGGAAAAGGACCGCGGTGACAGCGGTGTCGGCGCTCACCGTGTTCGCTGTCTCGGCCTGCGACGTGGCATCCGGGTCGTCCGAGACGCCGAAACAACCCAGCGCCCTGGAGTTGCTCACCAGCGATCCCAAGGGGGCGCTGCAGAAGACGGCCGAGGTCACCGACAGGGCCGATTCGGTGACGCTGATGATGCTGGGCACCGCGGGCGACGAGAAGATCTCGATGCAGGGCGTCCTGGACCCTGGCGACCCGGTCAAGGCCGAGATGACGATGGCGAACTCCAGGGGCACCATGAACACCGTCCGGATGATCGGCGCGGTCTTCTACGTCGAGATGCCGGCGGAGAGCCGCGCGAGCATGGGCGGCAAGCGCTGGTTGAGGCTTGACCCGACCACCGACGGCGACCAGGCTGGGCTGGATCTGACCAGGCAGTTCGACGACGTCGATCCGACCAGGCAGGTCAAGAGGCTGCTCGCCACCGAGGGCACGAGGGTGGTCGGGCAGGAGACGGTGAACGGGGTGGTCGCTGTCCACTACACCGTCACCACCCCCGTGGCGACCTACCTGGGCCAACTCGATGCCAAGCTGCGGGCAGGCGTCAAGAAGCAGATGACCACGGGGGGCGTCCGGGAAGTCACCGTCGACCTGTGGGTCGACGAGCAGTACCGACCCCGTCGGGCGGGCCTAGACATGGGCGCGTACGGCCACCTGGTGACCGACTACACCGACTACGGCGACGCAGTGCCCGTCGAGACGCCGCCGCTGGCGGAGATCGCCGACCTCGCCGAACTGCCCAAGGGCATCAAAGGTCTGACCACCGGTAGCTGACCGGTACCGACGCACGGGATCGGCGCTGCGCTGTCGGGGTATCCCATCGACCTGGATACCCCGACAGCAACGATCGCGTGGCGATCAGCGCACGACGAGGACCCACTGGGCGAATCGGCAAAAACGCGGTGCCCCCGAATCGATCAGGTGGGCTAGCGTGTCGTCGGTCTACTGGGGATCGTCCCAGATTCCTACGGGGGAAGGCGTGTACGTGTCATTTTGGAAGAAGCCGGCTCTGGTGGCGGTCTCGACGCTCACCGCGCTCGCCGTCTCCGCCTGCGGTGTGACGTCCGGAGCCTCCGAGGCGCCGAAGCAGCCCAGCGTCCTGGAGTTGCTGGCCAGTGATCTCAAGGGGTCGCTGCTGAAGGCGGCCGAGGCGACCGACAAGACCGAGTCGGTGACAGTGACGATGACGGGCACGATGGGCGGCGAGAAGATCTCGATGCGGGGTTTCCTGGACCTGGGTGACCCGCTCAAGGCCGAGATGAAGATGACCAACAGCAAGGGTGCCACGACCGTCCGGATGATCGGTGCCGTGATCTTCACCGAGATTCCAGCGGAGGGCCGCACGGCTACGGGCGGAAAGCGTTGGATGAAGATGGACCTGACCGGTCTGAGCGAGATGGCAGGCACGGGCTTCAGCAAGCAGCTCGAGGACATGGACCCGGTCAAGCAGGTCAAGACGCTGCTCGCCATCGAGGGCACGACGGTGGTCGGCCAGGAGACGGTGGATGGGGTGCCAACGGTGCACTACACCGTCACCACTCCCGTGGCGACCTACCTCAAGCAGATCGACGCCATGCGCCGCGACGCCACGGAGGAGACGCTGGCCACGCAGGGCGTCAAGGAGCTGAAGATCGACCTGTGGGTCGACGAGCAGTATCGGCCGCGTCGGGCGGGCATGGTCATGGGCAAGATGGGCGACATGGTGATCGACTACACCGACTACGGCAAGGCCGTGACCGTCGAGACCCCGCCGCCAGCGGAGACCGCCGACTTCGCCGAGATGCTCAAGGGCCTGACCGCCGACAGCTGACCAGAACTGGATTGCTGCCCGGCCGGCGCGGAGAGGCGCCGGCCGGGCAGTGCCGTATCCGCCCGCTCGTCGCGCCCGACTGACAGCCGATTCGGGGTCAGCCGAGGTCGCGCAGGTCGGGAGCTTCGGCGATGAGGCGTACGCCGTCGCCGTCGTGTCGGTGCGCGGTGCAGCCGGCGCGGGTGAAGCGAACGGTGACCACCCTCCCGGCGTGCTGGGCCGCCAGGCGTAGCAGTTCCGGCTCGGGATCGGCGACGTCCCACGGCCCCGAGCCGGGCACCGGGATGGACACCGTCGGGTCGGTTGGGGCGGCCCCGGCTACGGCGTCGGTCAGGCACTCGACGCACCAGGAGAGCGCGGCGGCCAGGCTCGGCCGGTAGGGGAAGTCGTCGGGGCGGACAGGTGCGTCAAGCGGCTTCACCTCGACCGACCAGCGCAGTCCGTCGGCCAGCAGTGGGTCTGCGGCGTTGTGCCGCAGGTCGCAAACGGCCACCACGAGGGCCAGGTCGAGGCCGAGGGCGAGCCGCAGCAGCTCGGCCAGCGGTGGCGCGTCGGGAGGCGTCGCCACCACGATCAGACGGCCGGCCGGAGTACCCCGCCCTGCGCTGCGGACATGCTCCCCGACCGGGTCGGCCCCGGCCCAGGGCAGTGTGACGTAGCCGTCGCGGAGGTCCTTGCCGATCTGCTGCCCGCAGTCGGCGTCGGCCAGGTCGTCGGGCCGCGCGCCGAGCACGGCCGCCCAGGAGCCCAGCCGGTAACGGTCCGGAAGCTGGACGACGGGCCTGCCGCCCGGTTGGGTGGCGACCAGCGGGGCAACCTCGGGCGTACCGGCCTGCCAGGCCAGGTGCACCACCCGGTGCCGCAGGTCGGTGACGGTGACCAGCACGGTCTGATGCAGGCGCTGGGTGTCGCCGCAGGTGAAGCAGTGCAGCGCGGATGGGCGCAGGCCGGCGCCGCAGCAGTGCGGGCAGTCGGGGTCGGCGGCGCGACCGCCGAGCCGGCAGTCGCAGGCGCGTAGCCGGCTGTGTGGTCGGCAGTCCGGGCACTGCCGCCAGTCGACGGGTTCACCCAGCCAGGGCGGGTCGGGCGGTTCGTAGCCGCGGCTGACCGGCACCAGCACGCGGCGGACGACCTGGCCGGTGGGCTGCTCCGCGAGGGTCTCCACTGGCTCGCCGGCGCGCAGAGTCGTGTGCCACCAGCGGCCGTTGCGCCACAGGGCCTGCGCGCCAGGCAACTCGCCCCCGTCCAGGCCGACGCAGTCAGCGAGGACCCGGCGTTCGAGTTGGTCGACGTCCACGGCCGGGGCGGCGGGTGGGCGCGGCGAGTCGGGGCGAAGCAGCCGGGCGGGAGCGGCCAGGCCGCGCTCGGCAAGCCCGCTGAGCGCCATGGCCACGTCGGTGCAGGCCAACACCTCCGGCAGGTCCCGGCACCAGCCGGGCGACCCGAGCGGCACCGGGGAGCCGGGCACCTCGTGCCGGATGGCCCAGCAGAACCCCGCGCCCTGCCGGCGGGCCTCGACGACCAGGTCGAGCAGCAGCAGGTCGGCCAGCGCGCACAGCCGGGCCAGCCGTGCGGCCGGGTCGACGGTCGCCGGGGCGGTGGATCGGCCCAGCACCAGCCGCCAGGGGGCGTGATCGGCCCGCAGGATGGCGTGGGCCTCCAACTCGTGCCGCAGCGCTGCGGGCAGGTCGGGCCGCCACTGCCGGTCCAGCCACAGCGAAGGCGCGTCGGCCTCATCCAGGACCGCGCCGACGGTGGCGGCGAGTTCGCGTACCCGGGAGGCAAGGTCGACCATCCAGTGGCCCGCCGGGTCGCGGTGGGGGTCGAGGCCGCCGGGCACGACCTGGCGGGACGTGACAGCGCCGGTGTCCAGGTTGGCGACGGTGACCACGAGCTGCGCCCGCCGCCGGCCGCGCCGGCCGCAGCGATAACAGGGGTACGCGACGCTGCCCGCGCCGCGACACTGCTCGCAGCTCCGGTACGCCTCCCGGCGCGGCCCGAGCACGTCGGCGTCGGCGAGGAACCGGTCACCGTAGGTGGTGCACCGGCAAGGCTCCAGCGTGAAGGTCATCCCGTCGCAGTCCGGGCAGACGACGACGGGCGCGGCGGTCACCGACACCGCCGGGCCGCGCAGTCACCGTCGTGTTCCACCCGCCGCACGCACCGCCGACCGCCGTCGAGCGGCAGGTCGCAGAAGACCCGATGGCGTACGCCCTGCGCGTCCTCGGCCGACACGGTGGTCTCACCGGCGTCCACTTCGGTGAGGAAGGTCAGGGAGCGGGCCAGGGTGCCGGCGAAGTGTTGGGCGGCCGGCAGGTCGGCGGCGGTGAACGGCAGGTGCGCCACCCAGCGGGCGCTCATCGGCGGGCCGCCAGATCCTCGCGGGCCCGCCGTGACTGCCAGCACCTCAGCGCATCCTTGATCCGCTCGGTCTCCCGCCGGCTGCTGCCCAGCGCCGCGTACACCTCGGCGAGATCGTGGGCGACGCGGTCGAGGAACTCGGCGACCTCCAGGGCGTCCACGCCACGCCGGCCACGGCGGGTGAACCGGCGCCCGCGGACCTGCCAGGGCTTCAGGGGTACGTAGTTGGCCGCCCGATAGGGCGCCGGCCGGGGTGGCTCGGCCCGGAGATGACGGAGAAACGCGCGCACGACAGTGCCCTCTCGGCAGGTGACCCTGGAGGCGACGTCGCCCGAGCAGCATCGCTCAGGCGGCGTCGCCCACCCCATCGCCGTAGCTTGTTCAGCGGTACAGCAGCGGAGTGCTGCCCAAAGCAGACCGGGTGTCAGCGGACTGCGATAGACAACAGGGGTTAACCCGCTGCTGTTAACCCCTGCCACTTGGAATAGGGACACGATCACGGCAAGCTGAACCTGCCACCATCGATCGGCGGGGGGCTATGGCAAATCACCTGCGTCGCGCTCGTCTTGCCAGGGGTTGGTCCCAGGCAAGGCTGGTCCATGAGATCGAGCAGTACGGCCGCCGACGCATGGTCTCGATCGCTTCCACCAACAGCCTTGGGGTATACGTCTCCGAATGGGAGAACGACCGACGGAAGATCTCAAGCAGTTACGCGGCCATCCTGCGGAGCCTCCTCGGCACGACCGATGACGAACTATTTTCCGATAGCGTGCCGGTTGACGACGACGGGAACGGTTACGCACGACTGGTCGAACAACTCGATGCCTCGCACTCGGTCGGTCAATCGATGGTGCACACCCTTCGGCATCAGACGGAACTCCTTCGCACCATGGACCGTCAGCTCGGGGCGGCGCAGTTTGTCGACCAGATGCAGAGCCATCTGTCCCGTCTTCAGGAGAGCCTGTCATTTACCGTACTGCCATCTACCAGGCAACCGCTCGCCCGCGCTCTGGCAGAAGCCGCATCGCTCGCGGCGTGGCAGGCCCTCGATGTCGGAGCGGCGGATCGCGCCTGGCGCCACTACGAACTGGCGAAGAGCGCCGCACGGGAGGCTGACGACCCGCTTCACCTCGCCCATGCCATGGGCGAGCAGGCATACGTCCTGGCCGATGCCGGTCGACCGGAGCTGGGGGCGCAGCTCGTGCAGGAAGCACAGGCTTACGGAGGAAGTCGGTTGTCGCCTCGACTGTCGTCCTGGTTGGCCGCCGCCGAAGCAGAGCTGTGGGCGCTCAGCCGACGCCCGGACGACTGCCGCCACTCCCTCGACCGAGCGAGCCGACATCTCTCAGGCGTCACAGGAGTGCGCGACCCCAATCTGCCAGGGATTTTCCTCGACGAAACTCACCTCCGCCGATGGCGGGGACATTCGCTGGCGCTGCTGGGCGACCCTCGGTCTATCGACGAGCTGTCGGCGGCTTTGGGCGCGATGGACGACACCTTCGTGCGAGCCGCAGCGGGAATGCGCTGCGATCTTGCGCAGGCGCATTTGGTTCGGGGAGAAAGTGAGGAGGCCCGCTCTCATCTACGGGAAGCAGGCTCGCTGGTGAACCTGACCGGATCTGTGCGATACCGACGCCGGATAGATCGGATCAAGGGCTTGACGGATTGGGCGTCAGGCCAGCAATGACGTGCAGGATGGCGACCAAGGTCCCCGACCCCGCCAACTCGCCGCGCGCCATCAGGTCCGGCATGTCACTCAGCGGCACCCACTCGACGCGACCGGCCTCTTCCGCGTCCGTTGGCGGGCCGACATAAGTGGCTCCACGCCCAACGAAGATCTCATGTGGCGAGTCGACCATGCCGATCATCGGCTGGTAGGCGACCACCCGGGTCAGAGAGGAGGGCCGCCAGCCGGTTTCCTCCTCCGCTTCCCGGCTTGCCGCCGCTACCGCCTCCTCGCCCGGTTCGACGATGCCGCCGGGCAGTTCCCATCTCGTTTCACCGGGAATGAATCGGTAGCGCCGCAACATCAGAACTCGATCGTGCTCGTCGAGCACGGCGACGACGGCGACACGATCCAGCCGAACGACATGGTGGGCGAAGGGTTCGAGTCCTGGCGGCTCCACGTCGACCAGATCAAGTCGCAGCCAACGGTCCTCATACACCGTCCGCTCGCCCAGAATCCGCCATGGCCCCGGCTCGCCCGTCGTGTTCTCGTGCACCCCGTGAAGCTACCGTCGCCCGCTACACCGGACATCCCATCTGTATCGGCAGCATCTGATCTTGACTCGTGGATGCAGGGCTGCGTGCCGACTCCCTGTCGGATAGTGTCCGTCCGACCACGCAAACGTGAACCGTTAGCGCGATCGGAAGACGGAGGCGGCATGGCCAGCATCGAGGAAGTCAAGGCGGCACTGATGCAGGCCGCCGAGCAGGGCAACGCCACCATCAACCAGATCCGGGCCGCCGCCGACAACACAGAACAGATGCTGGCCCGGCTACGCGCAATCTCCGCCGGCACCGGGCACCCGACCATTGCAGAAGCCATCGCCCGAGGCGAGCAGAGCAAGCAGCGCCTGGCCGAAGCGATGGCCCTGGTGCAGGGCAGCTCGGAGGCGGCACGCCGCTACATCAGCGTTCTCGGCTGAGCATCGGCCACAGCGATGAGCGTTGGCGAGGTCAAAGCGTCCCTTCGCACGGCCATCGAAGCTGCCCGTCAGGGACGTCGGGTGTTCGACCAGGCCGCTTCCGACGCGGAGGCGGCGACCCGGATGGCAAACGCCGTCCTGCAGGGCAGCCGGAACGAGGATGTAACGAAAGCCCGGCAGGCGCTTGCCGCAGCCGGGGCAGAGGTCGAACCGACCCGCCGCCGCTTCGACAACACCGCCAAACACGCAAACACCTACCTCACCCGACTCGGATGAGCGGCAGCATCGCCGAGTTGGTCGCGCAGCTTCTCGCCGTACACGGAAAGCTCGACACCGCCGCCGTCACGGCGCTGCGCGCCCGGACGGATGCGGAACAGGCCCTGGCACACCTGGCCGAGGCACAGCGGGGCAGCGCGGACCGGGGTTTGAACGCGGCAGTCGCCGACGCCAAGGTCGCCCGCGACAAAGCCGGCCGCTACGCCCGCCTCCTGGCCGAGGCTGCCCGACACATCACCGGATATGTCAACACCATCGCTCCCGGTGCCGCCCCTACCGAATCGGCTGGGGACAACGCCTCCCCGGGCGGGGAACGTTTGCTGACCGAGGCCGAAAGGCGTGGGCGCCGGGCAGACATCGCTTGGCGCAAACAGGTCCAGAAGGCCGACAACACCGAGGACAGCCTGAAGAACGCCGAGACCAACGCCAAAGCGGTCTTCAAGTTCTTCAAGCAACAGCAGGACGGCGCCACAAGCGGCACGACGAGTCCCCAACCCACGCCGGCTCACGAACGTCCGCAGGTCGACAACCCGGTGACCGCAGTAGTGATGGCGGCCGGCGCGTTGGCGGTGACCGCGAAGGCCGTATGGAACCATGGCAAAGCTCGACGAGCGAGGAAGCGAGACGAAGATGATCAGGCCTGAGCTGCCGGAGTACATCCGGACGATGGTGCGCGGAGATCACGCCGCCAACGATGCGGTTGAGACAAGGCTTGACGCCGAAGGGTGGGACGGGCTTCCTCGCTTCCTCGCAGCGGTCTTCTTCCTCGCAGTCGATCGTCGCTTCGGCGAAACCACCGGGCGTTCTGAGGTCATCACATTCGTCGGTGGCCTCCGAGCAGGGCTCGCTGACGGTGGACCAGAGATCGACGCTGAGGCCGCTGAGACCCTGATCATGTCGATCATCGATCCGTCGATCGAGTACTCGATCAGTCAGGAGATGATCGGTCGCATCCAGGCGGCCACAGTGCAGAAGATCCTGACGGAGGAGAACCCGACGGACGACGAGCTGGATGCCATCCTCGCCGAGGCAGTCAACCTCTCCTCACGGGCCTGAGGCGCGCAGCTTCGGCACTGACGGCATGACGCCGTGATCAAAAGCGCCGCCAGCGGCAAGGCTGGCCTGCGTCGGCCCTTTGTGCCGCCTTCTCGTGGTTTACTCGCAGAGATGTACTTGTAACCGCCCACGAGCTAGGGGCACGCGGCCAATGCTGCTGAGTTTTCGCTTCGCCAACCATCGTTCGTTTCGCGACGAGCATCAGCTGAACCTGACGCCCGTCTACGGCGACGGGGCCGAGGCCGACGAGCCGGCTCCGCAGGCGGTCCAAGTCGTCGGCATCTTCGGAGCCAACGCGTCGGGCAAGTCGAACTGCCTGGGCGCGCTGGCGTTCATGCGGCATATGGTCGTGGAGTCCGACCGGGCGGTTGAGCCCGGTGTGGGCCTGTCCCGGGAGCCGTTCCGGTTGGACCCGGAGGTCGCCGTCCAGCCATCGCGCTATGTCGTCGACCTTCGGCTCGGCGGGGTCAGACACACCTACGGCTTCACGATCGACGACGACCGGGTGCTGGAGGAGTGGCTCTACCACTATCCGCTGGGCCGGCGGCGGCGCGTATTCGAGCGCGACGGCGACGTCTTCAACTGGGGCGAGGAGTCGGGCCGGCGCAGCGACTTGGAGCAGATTGCTGGTATCACCGCGCCAACAGCTCTTTTTCTCAGCACTGTCGCGCGCTTTGGCCAGAGCCGCCCCCAACCGGATCCGACAAACCCACAGCCGTTGCACGACACCTACCGGTGGTTCTACCTGACCGGCCAACGGACTGACCCCAACTCTGGGCTGTCCGCCCTCGTCCGTATCGGCCAATCGGATGCAGAAGAGGTACGCCGCCTGGTCGTTGACCTGTTGCAGGCCGCCGATGTGGGGATCGTCGACGTCGTGATCGCCTCTGACTCGGGTGATGATCAGGCCGTCTGGTCCGACCTGCCAGCCAGGAGATCAAGCGACCGACTAAAAAGAGCCGTCGCGGCTATCCGGCCCTCGCCCCGCGTCCAGTTCGCTCATCAGGGTCCGCACGGCACCGCACTGCTCGACCTGCAGGACCAGTCGACCGGCACCCGGCAACTGCTGACCCTGGGCCTGCATGCCGCGGCGATGCTACGTACCGGCACCACAATGCTGATCGACGAGATCGATGCGAGTCTGCACCCGATCCTGACCGCCAAGCTCATCAGCCTGTTCCGCAGCCCGGCCGCGAACCCCCTTGGCGGCCAACTCATCTTCACCAGCCACGACGCCGCCCTGCTCGGCACCCTCGACGCTGAAGAAATCCTCCGCCGCGACGAGATCTGGTTCGTGGAGAAGGACAACGAGGGTGCCTCCTCGCTGTATCCGTTGACCGACTTCAAGCCTCGGAAAGAAGGTGAGAACCGTCAGCGCCGTTACTTGAACGGCAACTATGGCGCAGTTCCCAACCTGTCCACCGACCTGTTTGAGCAGGCCCTTGCCACCCGTGGAGGATCGGATGACGCCCCGGCAGGGTGACCGGCGTGCCTCGGGCTCGATACGGTCCGGCCGTGGCCGCGAGACCGACCTCCGACGCCGCGCATCGACCCGAGAGCAGCGGACAACCGTGCTGATCGCCACCAATGGTGAATCCACGGAACGGGACTACTTCAACGGCCTCAAGCAGGAGGCGTGGGTGCGTCCTCGGGTGGTCGTCGTGGCAGAACGCGGCTCGCCGGTCAACGTGGTACGAGGTGCGGCGCGGCGTCGGCAGCGCGACGACTTCGACGAGGCGTGGGCCGTCTGCGATGTCGACGACTTCGCCACTGAGCCGGCGACCCGCGAATCTGCCGCTAACGACGTCAATCTGGCCTGGTCCAATCCCTGCTTCGAGGTGTGGCTACTGCTCCACTACGGCAACTGCACCCGATTCGTGGAGAACGCCAAGCGGGCCCGCGACCTGCTGCGGGAGCACGACCCCTCCTGGGACAAGACCAGGCTCGACTTCGGCAACTTCCGCGACCGGGTTGAGGACGCCTGTCAGCGGGCTGATCGACTCGACCCGCCCCCGGATGGCAATCCGTCTACCTCCGTTGGGCACATAGTCGCTGCGCTTCGTTGAGACAGGGAAGCCAGGTCAGGATGGCGCCCACGGTCCGCTGACGAACTGCCCGTTGCCGACGAACGGGCTGACGTTGGGCACGCACCCGCCCAGGCCCATCGTCTGGGTCATCATGACCGGGGCCGGCTTGCCGCGACCGCCGCACTTCATGTGGGCGAAGCCGAGGAAGTGGCCGAACTCGTGATTGATCACGCCGGCGTGGTACTCGTCGATGCTGACCGGGTATCCCGGTGAGCCCTGGAGCCAACGTCGCAGGTTGATCATGATGGTCTTGCCGTACTTGCAGGAGTAGACGCCCTCGGTGTCGACGCCACTAGCGCCGCAGAGTCTGTCCACTGTCCTCGGTGTCGCGAGCCGCACGTCGACGTCGACCTTAGAGGTGCCGACCCGCTGGAAGGACCACGACGCCCGGGTCAGGTTCACCGCGGCGTTGGTGACCGGGTGCTGTGCGGACGTGGCCCACCCGTTCGGTGCGGCCAGCACCTGCTCGATGCTCGCGGCGAACCGGTCCGGCTTCCAGGCGGGGATGTCACCCCAGGCGATGCCCTTCTCCACCGAGACGCTGTAGCGCACCCGCTTCTTGCCCTTGCCGATCACGCGACCGTTGCCGGTGGCGGTGGTGAAGGTGCCGGCGGCCCTGGTGGGGATCTGCGCGTCGGTCGGGATCTCCGGAGTCGGGCTGGAGGTCGGTGTGTCCTTGGGGCTCGGAGCTGAGCTGTGCGTACTCGGGCCGGAGCGTGGGACTTCGGCCTGCCCGGACGCCGGTGCCGACAGGCCGCAGGCGGCGGTTGCCAGCACCACTGCCAACGAGATCGGCACGAGCAGCCGTCCGTTGATCCGCACGTCGAAACCTCCAGGAGCAATCACGGGCGAGTGAGGAACACCGGAAGGCTACGTGACTGCCTGTAAGGAAACTGTCAGGATGATTGGCGTCGACGCACGCGCAAAACCGGATAGACCCGACATGCAATACAGAAAAAGATCACCCTAGGTGACCGCACCAGTCGCTTTGAGCGAGATCAGGCGGCCGCCACGACGTGGTCGATCACCAGGTGGGCGGCACCGGTGATGCCGACGTCCTGGCCGGCGGCGACCCGTTCGATGAGCAGGGTCTGGGTGGCCAGCGGGAGGCACCGCTCGTAGAGGGTGGCCCGCATGCTGGCCAGCAGCGGCTCGCAGTCGGCGAGCCGACCACCGATGGCCACCACCTGCGGGTTGAAGAAGTTGACCACCACGGCCAGGATCTCGCCGACGGCGCGACCGGCCTGCCGGGCGAGGGCGGTGGCCTGCCGGTCACCGTCGTCGATCAGGCGGATCACACCGGTCAGGTCGGAGACCGGCACACCCTGCTCCCGCAGCGCGGTGACCAGTGCGGCGCCGCTGGCCACCGCCTCCAGGCACCCGGCGTTGCCACAGGTGCACGGCGGCGCGGGATCGGCCACCACCCGGCAGTGGCTGATGTCCCCGGCCGATCCCTGCGCGCCCCGGTGCAACCGTCCACTGGAGATCACACCGGATCCGATTCCGGTGCCAGCCTTGATGTAGACAGCGTGGTCCAACTCCGGATGCGCGGTACGGTGCGCGCCGAGCGCCATCAGGTTGGCGTCGTTGTCCACGATGACGGGTACGTCGACACGGCCGGCGCAGAACGCGGCGACGTCGAAGCCGTTCCAGCCGGGCATCCGCGACGGGCTGACGATCCGCCCGGTGGAGTGCTGCACCGGACCGGGAATACCGATGCCGACGCCGCGGAGCGCGCCTGGCGCCGAGCCGCCGGCCACCGCCCCGCCGCCGGCCGCCGGATCGCTGCCCACCAGCGTGGCGACCTCGGCGAGTAGCGCGCCGAGCACCGCCTCCGGGCCGTCCTCGATGCGGACCGGCAGGGTGCGGGCCTGGACCACCCGCCCGGAGAGATCCAGCGCACCGACGCGGGCGTGATGCGCGCCGAGGTCGATGGCGCCGACAACGGCGCCGCCGGTGGGCACGGCGAGTTGGCGGGGTCGCCGCCCGCCCCGGGACCGCCCGGCGCCGGCCTCCTCCAGCAGCCCCTGGCTGATCAACGCCTCGACCCGCTGGGAGACCGTCGACGGGGAGAGCCCAGAGAGGCGGGACAGGTCGGCCCGACTGACGGCCGCACCGGTGGCCACCCAGCGCAGTAGCTCCCGGGGGCCGCCCCGGAGGGCATCGCGTGGCGCGTCGTCAATCGTCACGTCAGCTTCTTAGCACCCGGAGTTTGTTCAAGCAACCGGTTGACTTAGTTTCCTGGCTACCTTTAGATGGCGCTGTTGGTTCGATATGAAGCTGACTTAGTTTTGTAGTCGAAGGAAGTGAGGCCCGTCTGGTGGCACCGAAGACGACGGATGCGGACCGACCGATGGTGTCGGTACGCGGCCTGAACAAGTGGTTCGGTCCGCTGCACGTGCTCAAGGACATCGACCTCACGGTGGCCGCCGGCGAGGTGGTCGTCGTGGTGGGGCCCTCCGGCTCCGGCAAGTCGACACTGTGCCGCTGCCTCAACCGGCTGGAGACCGCCGGGCAGGGCAGCGTCGAGATCGACGGTGAGCCGCTGCCCGCCGAGGGCCGCTCGCTGGCCCGGCTGCGCGCCGATGTCGGCATGGTCTTCCAGTCCTTCAACCTCTTCGGCCACAAGACGGTGCTGGACAACATCACCCTCGGCCCCACCCGGGTCCGCCGGATCCCCCGACCCGAGGCGCGGCAGCAGGCGATGGCCCTGCTGGAGCGCGTCGGTATCGCCGACAAGGCAGACCACCACCCGGCCCAACTCTCCGGCGGGCAGCAGCAGCGGGCCGCGATCGCCCGAGCCCTGGCGATGCAACCGAAGGTGCTGCTCTTCGACGAGCCGACCTCGGCCCTCGACCCGGAAATGGTCAACGAGGTGCTCGACGTGATGGTCTCCCTCGCCGCCGAGGGGATGACCATGATCGTGGTGACCCACGAGATGGGCTTCGCCCGTCGCGCCGCCGACCGGGTGGTCTTCATGGACGACGGCCGGATCGTCGAATCCGGCGCACCCGACGACTTCTTCGCAGCCCCGCGCACCGAGCGGGCCCGCGACTTCCTATCCAAGATCCTCCAGCACTAGCCCCCAACGGG
The DNA here is from genome assembly GCF_022230905.1 of Micromonospora salmantinae. Taxonomy (NCBI): domain Bacteria; kingdom Bacillati; phylum Actinomycetota; class Actinomycetes; order Micromonosporales; family Micromonosporaceae; genus Micromonospora; species Micromonospora salmantinae. The sequence goes on along the minus strand of NZ_JAKKFG010000045.1, from coordinate 583,686 downwards.
AGGGTGTCATGTCAATCCTCAAGATGAGCTTCACCGGGCGGCGGTCGCTCGCCCTCACCGCCACAGCTGTGGCGGTGGCCCTCGCCGCCGCCGGCTGCGGCGGCGACAGCGGCGGCAGCGCTCCGACGTTGCCCGGCAACCCCGGCCTGGGCGGCGACGGCGTGGTCGCCCAGTCGGTGTACGACGCCGCCCCGGTGGCCACCGACGCGGACATCCCGGCCGGTTCGACGATGGAGGCGATCCGCAAGCGCGGCTACCTGAACATCGGCGGATCTCTGGACGCGCCACTGCTCGCCCAGCAGAACCCGGTCAGCGGCACCATCGAGGGCTTCGACGCCGACATGGCGAAGTTGCTGGCGAAGTACATCATCGGCAAGCCCGAGGTGAAGACGACGACCATCGGCACCCAGACCCGGGAGGCCATGCTCCAGGCCAAGTCGGTGGACGCGGTCTTCCAGACGTACACGATCACCCCGCAGCGGGCCACCCAGGTCGCCTTCGCCGGGCCGTACCTCACCTCCGGCCTCGCCGTCGGGGTCCGCAAGGACGACACCTCGATCAAGAGCGTGAAGGACCTCGCCGGCAAGACCGTGATCGTCGGGGCGAACACCCCCGCCGTCACCGCGCTGCCCTCCGCCGCGCCCGGCTCGAAGCAGATCGCCTTCGGCACCGACCCGCAGGCGTTGCAGGCGCTGCTGCAGAAGCGCGGCGACGCGTACGTGCAGGACTTCACGCTGCTCGCCTCGGGCGCCAAGGCGAACCCGGGGATGAAGGTGGTGGGCGAGCCGTTCACCACCGAGGCGTACGGCATCGGCCTCAACAAGGAGGACGCGCAGTTCAAGGAGTTCGTCAACAACTGGCTGAAGAAGATCCAGGCTGACGGCACCTGGGCGAAGGTCTGGGAAGGCACCCTCGGCTCGGTGGTGGAGGGTGGGGCGCCCACCCCGCCCGCCCTCGGTTCCGCCGACGGCTCCTGAGCAGCCTCTCGTACCGATGGAAGCCCTCACCTCCCACCTGAGCGAGCTTGGCCACGGCCTGGTCACGACGGTCGAACTGACCGTCGTGACCACCGTCGGGGCGATGCTGCTGGGCATCGTCGTGGCCACCCTGCGCATCGCCCCCGTCCCGCTGCTGCGCGCCATCGGCACCGCGTACGTGGAGGTGTTCCAGAACCTGCCGCTGCTGGCGCTACTGGTGCTCTTCGTGTTCGCGCTGCCGACCATCGGCATCACGTTCCCGCTGTTCACCTCAGCCGCGATCGTCATCGCGGTGTACGAGGGGGCGTACCTGGCCGAGGCGATCCGCGCCGGGATCAACACCGTCGGTGTGGGCCAGGCTGAGGCAGCCCGAGCCATCGGGCTCACCTTCGGCCAGTCCCTGCGGCACGTGATCCTGCCGCAGGGACTCCGGGCGGTGATCCAGCCGATCGGCAACATCTGCATCGCGCTGCTGATGAACACCTCGCTGGCCGCCGCCGTCGGCGTGGTCGAGCTGACCCAGGCGGCCAACACCGTCAACCTGGTCGAGGCTCAACCGATCGCTGTCTTCACCGGCGCGGGCCTCGCCTACATGCTGCTGGCGCTGATCATCGGTCAGGTCACCGGCCTGCTCGAACGAAGGCTGGCGATCGTCCGATGAACAAGACGCAACAGATCCTCTTCGACGAACCCGGTCCGCGCGCCCAACGGCGGATCCGGATCGCCACAGTGCTGGGCGCCGTTCTCCTGGCCGGTGCCCTGGTCGCGGCCGTCTACCAGTTCGCCAGCCACGGCGAGTTGGCCGCCGCCCGATGGGAACCGTTCACCACCTGGCCCATCTGGCGGTACCTGCTCAACGGCCTGTGGGCCACGCTGCGCGCCGCCGCCGCGACCGCAGTGCTCAGCGCCGCGCTCGGACTGCTCCTGGCGCTCGGCCGGCTGTCGACGCACCGACCGCTGCGCTGGCTGGCCGGCGCGTACGTGGAGATCTTCCGGACCGTCCCCACCCTGCTGCTGATCTACGTGACGCTGTTCGCCCTGCCGCAGTACGGGCTGAACTTCCCGCTGTTCTGGAAGCTCGTGGTGCCGCTGGTGGTCTCCAACTCGGCGGCGTTCGCGGAGATCTTCCGGTCCGGCATCCTGGCGCTGGACCGTGGGCAGACCGAGGCCGGGCTCGCGGTCGGGCTGCGCCGCGGGCAGGTGATGGCGCTGGTGGTCCTGCCGCAGGCGCTGCTCCAACTCGCCCCGTCACTGGTCAGCCAGCTCGTCGGGCTGCTCAAGGACACCTCGCTCGGCTTCGTGGTCAGCTACACCGAGCTGCTCTACAGCGGGCAGGTGCTCTCCTCGTACACCCATCTGTTGATCCAGACGTTCCTGGTGGTGGCGCTGATCTACCTGGTCGTCAACGCCTCGCTGTCGAAGTTCGCCCGCGTCCTCCAGGCCCGCAACGGCCGCTTCGGTGGACGGCGCGGACGGCGGAGCGCCGAGCTGCCCCCACCACTCCTCGAAGGGAACACTCCCCGGTGACCATCTTCCGCTACGCCGAACTGGCCCGGGTCGTGCGCAACGGCTTCGTGGAGAGCCGGCACTACGGCAGCGTCGTGGTGCTCGCCCCGGACGGAAAGGTCGCCCTCGCCGCCGGCGTACCCGACGAGCCGGTGCTGCCCCGCTCCACCCTCAAGCCGGTGCAGGCACTGGCCTGCCGGATCGCGGCGGGCGACGAGCTGACCGGCCCGGCGCTGGCCCTCGCCGCCGGCAGCCACACCGGCGACGACAGGCACGTCGAGGTGGTGCGGGCGATGCTGGCCGGGGCCGGCCTGACCGAGAACGCCCTCGGCTGCCCGGAGGACTGGCCGGAGGACGAACCGACCCGGGACCGGCTGATCCGCGCCGACGGGCAGCGCGACCGGGTCCGGATGAACTGCTCCGGCAAGCACGCCGCGATGCTCGTCGCCTGCGTCGCCCGGTCCTGGAGCACCCACGACTACCTCGACCCCGACCACCCGCTCCAGCGGGAAACCGCCGCCGCCGTCGCCAGGCTGGCCGGCACGCCGATCGCGCACCACGCTGTCGACGGCTGCGGTGCACCGCTGTTCGGCCTGTCGCTGACCGGCCTGGCCCGCACCTTCCAGGCGTTGGTCACCGCGCCGGCCGGCAGCGACGAGGCGCTGGTCGCGCAGGCCATGCGCCAACACCCGGAGTACGTCGGCGGCTGGAACGGGCACCCGAACACCGACCTGATGCGGGCGCTGCCCGGCGTCCTCGCCAAGGGCGGGGCCGAAGGCGTTCTCGCGGTGGCCGCACCGGACGGTCACGCGGTGGCGGTGAAGGCGATCGACGGTTCGCCCCGAGCCACCACCGCCATCGCCCTCGCCGCCCTCGACGCCGTGGGCGTACCGGTGGGTGGGGCCGACGCGCTGCGCCAGGTGCCGGTGCTCGGCGGCGGCGTACCCGTTGGTGCCGTCACGGCCGTCATCGACTGGACCACGGCATCGTCTCGTACGTCTCGCACGGAAGAGGAAGAATCATGAACACATTCGAGATCTGCATCGACAGCGTCGAGGGAGCGGTCGCCGCCGAGGAGGCCGGCGCCGACCGGGTGGAGTTGTGCTCCGCGCTCTTCGACGGCGGGCTGACCCCCAGCCTGGGCACCATCGAGACGACAGTGCGCGCGGTCAGCCGGATCCGGGTACACGTGATCGTCCGTCCTCGGGCCGGCGACTTCATCTACTCGCCGTTCGAGATCGAGGCCATGGAGCGGGACGTCCGGGCCGCGGTGGCGGCCGGCGCGCACGGCATCGTGATCGGCGCGTTGACCGCCGAGGGTGACGTCGACGTGCCGACCACCCGCCGGCTGATCGCCGCCGCGGGCGACGCCAGCATCACCTTCCACCGGGCGTTCGACATGACCCGCGACCCGCACGCGGCGCTGGAGCAGCTGATCGAGCTGGGCGTGCACCGGGTGCTCACCTCGGGTCAGGAGGTCAGCGTGCTGGAGGGTGCTCCGCTCATCGCCGACCTGGTGCGCCGGGCCGCCGGCCGGATCGTCATCATGCCGGGCGGTGGCATCACCCCACGCAACATCGCCCGGATCGTCGAGGCGACCGGCGCCGACGAGTACCACTTCGCGGCCCTGGTCAGCTCGGACAGCCCGGCCGTGCACCGCAACCCGGCGCCGCTGATGGGTGGCAGCCTGAACCGGCCCGAGTACGAGCGCTCCGGCACCTCCGGCGCCCTGGTCGGCCAGGTGCTCGCCGCCGCCCGCGCCTGACCGTCGGATCGCGCCCCCGGGCGTGATCGTGCGCGAACATGGAAGTAGTGGCCTCCCCACCTGAGGAGGCCACTACTTCATGGATCGAGCACGATCGGGTGGCCCGCTGCGGGGAGCGCGACGGTGCGGGCGTACCGGATGGCGGCGGGCGTGTCCGGGAAGAGCAACTCCTCGCGGCGCAGGTCGTCAGCCACCCCCAGGGTGGCCAGCACCTCGTCGTGTGCGGGGTTGATACCGGAGAGCAGGACGATGATCCCGCGTCCGCGTAGCCGCCGGATCGCATCGCCGAGGACGTGCGCGCCGGTGCCGTCCATTGTGGTCACCCGGGACATTCGCAGGATGACGACACGGACGTCGGTGACCTCGGAGAGTTCGAGGAGGAAGGTGTGGGCCGCAGCGAAGAAGAGCGGCCCGTCCAGCCGGTACGCGACGATGTGTTCGGTGAGCAGCGCGTACTCCTCGGCGCTGTGTTCCCCTGGGTCGAGGGGCACCTGTTCCAGCCGGGCGCTGCGGGCCACCGCGCGCAGGGCGAGCACCACGGCGACGCCGACGCCGACCGCGACGGCGGTGACGAGGTCCCAGATCACCGTGACGGCGAAGGTGAGCACCAGCACCACCGCGTCACCCCGGGTGGCCCGGGCCAGCGCCCACAGCGAACCAGCCTCCACCATCCGGACGGTGGTGGCCAGCAGCACCCCGGCCAGGGCGGCGAGCGGGATCCGGCCGACCAACGGCGCGGCGGCCAGCACGATGGCGGCGAGGGCGACGGCGTGGGTGAGAGCCGCCAGCTTCGAGGCCGCCCCGGCGCGGACGTTGACAGCCGTCCGGGCGATGGCGGCGGTCGCCGGGATACCGCCGAAGAGGGGGGCAGCGAGGTTGGCCATCCCCTGACCGAAGAGTTCCCGGTCCGGGTCGTGCCGCTCGCCGACGGTCATGCCATCGGCAACGGTGGCGGAGAGCAGACTCTCCAGGGCGGCGAGCGCGGCGACGGCGAGAGCGCTGGGAAGCAGCACGCCCAGTGCGCCGAGGTCGAGGAAGCTGAGCGAGGGCGCGGGCAGGCCCTGCGGCAACGCGCCGATCCGGATCAGATCGATCGGGATGACCTCGGCGAGGACGGTGGCGGCCCCCACACCGAGCAGCGAGAACGGCAGGCCGGGTCGCCACCGGGCACCCAGCAGCATCAGCGCCGCGACGGCGAGGGCCACCGCGAGCGCGGCCGGCCGCGGGTGTACGACGAAACGGGCGACCGCGTCGAAGGCGACGGCCCAGACCTTTTCCCCGTGCGCGTCGCTGACGCCGAGTGCGGCGGGCACCTGTTGCAGCGCGATGACCACGGCGATGCCGGCGGTGAAGCCCTCCAGCACCGGGGTGGGCAGGTAGCGGACGTAGCGGCCCAGGCGGGCCACGGCGAGCGCGATCAGCACCAGGCCAGCCATCGCCCCGACCATCAGCACGCCGGTGGCTCCGAACTGCTGCACCACCGGCACCAGCACCACTGTCATCGCCCCGGTCGGCCCGGAGACCTGGAGGTTGGAGCCCCCGAAGACAGCGGCCACCGCACCGGCGATCACGGCAGTGATCAACCCGGCCTGGGCGCCGAGCCCGGAGGTGACACCGAACGCCAGGGCCAACGGCAGCGCCACCACCGCCACGGTGAGCCCGGCCAGCAGGTCCCGGCGCGGTGAGCGGTGGACCGCGGCCCAGTCGGCCCGGCCGGGCAGCAGCCCGAGGAGCCGCTCTCGGGCCACCGGGATGGCGCCGCTCACCTGTCCGCGCCGGTGGCGCGCAACTCCCCGAGCAGGCCGTCCCGGTCGGTGAGGACCGCGCCCAGGATCCGCCGCCCGGCGGCCAGCAGGTCGGCCACGTCCGGGGTGCTGAGGGCGTACATGACGAGGGGGCCGTCGCGGTGTGAGGTGACCATTCCGGCGCGGCGCAGCACGGCGAGTTGCTGGGAGAGGTTGGAGGCTTCGACCTCGATGGCGGCGAGCAGGTCGCGGACCGGCTTCGGACCGTCCTGGAGCAGTTCGAGGACCCGGATGCGCACCGGGTGCCCGAGGGTGCGGAACAGTTCCGCCTTGGCCTGGTACAGCGGCACCGACATGAGCACCCTCCCGATCGATACGAAGACTTTAGCACTTGAACAAGTCTTCAACTCGAGGCCACGACGCGGGTCCCAGGCAACGCCATTGCGTTAGCGCGGCGGCCGGTTAGGCAAGACCTTGATCAGCAGCTGCCCTCGTCGTGGTGAGGGGGCACAGGCCACCCCCACCCCCTTTGCTCTGCACCCCAATAAGCACCAGTCGCAGACCGTAGCCGTCGCGCCCGCGGGTGCAGAGCAAAGGACAACCGACCGCCCCTCACCCCCCGGCCACCTCAGGCACACGCCAACAGAGACACCCAGCGGTCACGCAACGGACATCAGGAAGTAGTGGCCTTCGCAGCCGTGAAAGGCCACTACTCCATGGACCGAGCACGATCTTGGACGTCAGGCGAGGTCGTTGACGCAGCGCAGCACCGGGCGGGCCGTGAGGGCGGCAGGGTCCAGCGCCCCGGCCGCGCGCACGGTGAACGTGGCCGACTCGCCCGGAAGCAGGGTGATCAGGGCCTTGTCCACGGATGCCGTCGGGTCCAGGCGGTCCGGGAAGAGCGTCAGGTCGCGCAGCACCGTGCGGGCCGTGACCCGGACCCGCCGCCCACCGTCGACAGGCTCGACCGTCGCGTCCCAGGCCGCCGTCGGCCAGTCCACCTCCCGGTCCTCGGCGAAGAACCACAGGGCGCGCTGCGCGGTGCCACCGGCCTCCGCGACCAGCAACTCGCGCCGGGCGTCCTCCGACCGCGCCAGGTCCGCCGGCAGCACCAGCACCACCGAGGAGTACGCCGGGACGTCGAGGTCGACCGAGGTCTTCGCCCTCGGCTCCCCGGTGAGCGTGAACCGGGTGACAGCGGCCGTCGCGGTCCATGCCTCGGCGGTCTCGTTGACAGCCACCAGGGCCAGGCCGCCGTCGCGCGGTTGCACGGTGAGCAGCCGGTCGGCGTAGGCGCGGCGCAGCGCGTACCACAGGGGTTTGCGTCGGCCGTCGCCGTCGACGGCCGACCAGGAGGTCACCGGCCAGCAGTCGTTGAGCTGCCAGACGATGGTGCCCGCGCAGACGTCCCGGTGTGAGCGGAAGTGCTCCACCCCGAGCTGGATCGCCCGGGCCTGGTTGAGCTGCGTCAGGTAGTGCCAGTCGTCGAAGTCCGCCGGGGCGGGCAGGTGCGCGTCGAGGCCCCGCTGGAGCTTGGCGTCACCGCCGGCCGCCTTCTGGTGGTGCGCCATGCCCGGTGAGTCGTGCGCCAGCGCTTCGTCGCTGATCGCCCGGCGCAGGGTGGCGTACGCCGGTGGGGCCTGGTAGCCGAACTCGGCAACGAAGCGCGGGACGTACTCCCGGTACTTGGTGTAGTCGTCGGTGTTCCACACGTCCCAGATGTGGGTGGTGCCGTGTGCCGGGTCGTTGGGGTGGATCGCCTCGGTGCCCGACCAGGGGCTGCCCGGCCAGTACGGGCGGGTCGGGTCCAGCTCGCCGACGATCCGGGGCAGCACGTCGAGGTAGTAGCCGCGCCCCCAGGTGCGCCCGGCGAGGGCCTGCTGCCAGTCCCAGTCGTGCCAGCCCCAGATGTTCTCGTTGTTGCCGGTCCACAGCACCAGGGACGGGTACGGCGCGAGCCGGGTCACCTGCTCGGCGGCTTCGGCGGCCACCTCGGTGCCGAACGGCTCCTCCTCCGGGTACGCGGCGCAGGCGAAGAGGAAGTCCTGCTGGACGAGGAGGCCGCGCTCGTCGGCGAGGTCGTAGAAGTCCGCCGACTCGTACCGGCCGCCGCCCCAGACCCGCAGCAGGTTGACGTTGGCCGCGAGGGCCTGGTCGAAGCGCTCGGCCAGCCGGGCCCGGGTGATCCGGGTGGGGAACGTGTCGTCCGGGATCCAGTTGACCCCGCGGACGAAGACTGGGACGTCGTTCACCGACAGCGCGAACGGGGTGCCGTGCTCGTCGGGTGTGGTGTCCAGCCGTACCGAGCGGAAGCCGATGCGGTGCGACCAGTTGTCCAGGGTGTCGCCGTCCGGTCCGTGCAGTGTCACCTCGATCGGGTGGCGGGCCTGCTCGCCGTACCCCCGGGGCCACCACAGCGCGGGCTCGCGGACGGTGAGGGTCAGCACGGCAGTGCGCTGCCCGGCCGGGACGACCACCTCGGCGCGGACGCCGGCCACTGCGGCGCGGACGGTCAGCGGGACGTCAGCGACCCGCTCGACCTCGACGTGCACCTCGACCCGGCCGTCGCGACCGTCCATGGTGACCAGTGGACGGACGGTGGCCAGTCGCGCGGTCGACCAGGCGTGCAGGCTGATCTCCTGCCAGATGCCGGCGGTGACCAGTGTCGGCCCCCAGTCCCAGCCGAAGTTGCAGGCCATCTTGCGGATGAAGTGGAACGGCTCCGGGTAGGCGTTCGGCCGGTCGCCGAGTCGCTCCTGCTGCGCCTCGGCGTAGCGGTACGCGGAGTCGAACCTGACCACCAGGTCGTTGTTCCCGTCGCGCAACAGCGGTCGGACGTCGAACCGGTAGCCGCGGTGCATGTTCGCGGTGCGGCCGACCTCCACACCGTTGAGGGTGAGCGTGGCGACGGTGTCCAGGCCGGCGCAGACCAGGTCGACGCGCTCGTCGTCGCCCACCCGGTGGACGAAGGTGGTCTGGTAGACCCAGTCGGTGCGCCCGATCCAGGCCACCGCCCGTTCGTTGTCGTCGAGGTACGGGTCGGGGATCAGCCCGGCGTCGAGCAGGTCGGTGTGCACACAGCCCGGCACTGTCGCCGGCACGGACCGGCCGGCGACCTCCTCGGGCACCTGTGCTCCGGGGGCCGCCCGCACTGTCCAACCGTCGTAGAGTGCCTGTCGGCTCACGATTTCACCGCACCTTCCCGCATCGAAAGATGCCAACTGAACCGGATAAGCTGAGAAACCGTACGGTCCGGAATCCGGGCTGTCAACGGCCAGAGAGCGAAGGAGCACGCCGGTGAAGCGGCCGACCATCGCCGACGTCGCCCAACGCGCCGGGGTGTCCAAGGGCGCCGTGTCGTACGCGCTGAACGGGCAACCCGGCGTCTCCGAGGCCACCCGGCAGCGAATCCTCGCCATCGCCACGGAGATCGGTTTCAGCCGCAGCAGCGCCGCCCGCGCCCTCTCGGCCGCCACCGCCGGTGCGATCGGCCTGGCCCTGTGCCGACCGGCGCGGACCCTCGGCGTCGAGCCGTTCTTCATGGCGCTGATCAGTGGCGTCGAGGCCGAACTCTCCGCCCGCTCGTACGCGCTGACCCTCCAGGTGGTGGCCGACCCGGACGCCGAGATCGCCGTCTACCGGCGCTGGTGGGGCGAACGACGGGTGGACGGGGTGCTCGTCTGCGACCTGCGCACCGACGATCGTCGCATCCCCGCACTCGAACGGCTGCAACTGCCGGCGGTGGTGATCGGCGGCCCCGGCGGCACCGGTGAGCTGGCGAGTCTCTGGTCCGACGACGCCGCAGCGCTGACCGAGACGGTGGAGTACCTGGTCGCGCTCGGGCACCGGCGCATCGCCCGGGTCGCCGGCCTGCCCGACCTGCGGCACACCGAGATCCGCACCGACGCCTTCGCGGCGGTCTGCCGGCGGCTCGGCCTGGTCGACGCGGTCACCGTCTGGTCCGACTACACCGGCGAGGAGGGCGGTCGGGCCACCCGCCGGTTGCTCAGCTCGGCCGACCGGCCCACGGCGGTCATCTACGACAACGACGTGATGGCCATCGCCGGGCTCTCCGTCGCCCAGGAGATGGGCCTGACAGTGCCCGGCGATCTGTCCATCGTGGCCTGGGACGACTCGCCGCTGTGCCGGCTGGTGCACCCGCCGCTGACCGCGCTCGGCCGGGACATCCCGGCGTACGGCGCGCACGCCGCCCGGCAACTGCTCGCCGTCGTTGCCGGGCAACCGGCCGGGCGGGTGCAGGACGAGACACCCCACCTCACGCCGCGCGGCAGCACCGCACCACCCCGGAGGAGATGAACCGGTTCAGCGAGACGCTGAGGGAAACTCCTCGAAGTACGCCTCGACCCGCTCGGCCGTCGCCGGACGGGCCAGCGCGAACCCCTGCCCGTACCGGCAACCACCCCGGCGCGCCCCCTCGACCTGGGTCGACGACTCCAACTCCTCGGCGACGATCTCGACGCCCAACCGCTCGCCCACGTTGACCACCACGTCGATCAGCGGCGGTTGCCCGTCCGGCCGTGCCCCCACCAACTCCGGGCCCACCTTGAGCAGGTCGATCGGCAGGCGGCGAAGCTGGGCCAGCGAGGCGTGCTCGGCCCGGAAGTCGTCCAACGCGGTGCGGACGCCAATCGACCGCAGCCCGGCCAGCCGAGCCACCACAGTCGGCAGATCACCGGCGACTCTCGGCTCGCTCACCTCCACCACCAGCCGCTCCGGCGGCACCCCGTACGCGGCCAGCACTGCCGCGAGCCGCTGGACGAAGTCGGGGGTGGTCAGCTCCCGGGTCGTGACGTTCACCGCCATCCACAGCTCCCGGACGCCCACCGACCAGTTGGACAACTGTCGGCAGGCCCGGTCCAGCACCCACCACTCCAACTCGCCGACCAGGTCCAGGTCCTCGGCGACCGGCAGCAACTCGGCCGGGAGCACAGTGCCGAGCACCGGGCTGCGCCACCGCAACAGCGCCTCCGCGCCGACCGGCTGCCCGTCGGCCAGGTCGACCACCGGCTGGTAGACGAGGTCCAGCTCGCCGCGCGCCACCGCACCGGGCAGCTCGCGCTCCAGGTCGAGCCGGCGCACCAGCTGCTCCTCCAGGAACGCGTCGTACCACTCCACCCGGTCCCGGCCCAACTGCACGGCCCGTCGCCGGGCCAGCTCGGCCTGCCGGAGCACGTCCGCCGGCCCGGCGCCGCTCACCTCGGCCAACCCGATGCTCGTCTGCACGCGCAGCATCGCGCCGGCCAGCCGGTAGGGCGGGCCGAGCGCGCTCAGCAGTCGGGTGCCCAGCGCGTACGCCAGCACCGGCCCGGCGGCGGTGACCACCGCGAAGCCGGTACCCGTGCACCCGGTGACCAGATCGTCGGGGGCGATGACCGCGCGGGCCCGGTGCACCGCCTCGGCCAGCACGTCCTCCCGGGCCGTCGGGCCGAAACCCTCGGTGCCGTGCAGGTCCACCAGCAGCAGCGCGCCGGCCGGCGCCGGAACGTCGCCGATCGCGGCCAGGGCGTCCAGCAGGGCAGCCCGGTCGCCGGGGGTGCCGCTCGCCGCCGCGGGTCGCCGGTCGAGCCCCGACCACGCGGAACTGTGGTCAGGCGACCAGGTCGAGCCGGCACCCGTCGCGGTCGCCGCGCCCTCCGCGACGTCGAGGGCTCGCCCGGGCGGCGGCTCCGGTGTGCCCGGCCAGCGGGCCGGGGCCGCACGGCGGTGCCGCAACGAACGGCCGGCCCGTCGCCGATGAGCGGCCCGCCGAACGGACGTGGACGCGTCACCGGCGCGCAGCAGCTCGCGCAGCACCAGGGGCGGCACCGCCGCCAGGGCCAACAGCACGCTCGTCCGGTCCGGTGCGCGGCCGGCGCCCAGGTGCAGACCCGCCGCCAGCAGCAGCACCGCCGCGGGGAGCACCGACCGGGGCCAGGCCGCGGCGACCGGCTCCACCGACTCGAAGTCGTCCGCCGCATCCGCGGCGCCGACCGCGACGAGCAACATCCCGAACACCAACGGGGGTACGGCCAGCAGGGCGGCCCGGCCGGCCGGCGCGGACGGCAACGTGGCCAGCAGCACCAGCCCGCCCACTGTGAGCAGGACGCCGCCCCGGCAGAGCGCCGCACCCGAGCGCCGCCGTGGCCCCGCGAACGCGTTCAACGCGGCCATGCCCAACCCGCCGAGTGTCAACGCGGCGACCAGCCGAACCGGGACCGGCAGGCCGTCGGGGGGCAGCAGCAACCAGCCGGCGAGGGCCAGACCGACGGCCGGGCCGGTCGACTCGACCAGCCACCGCAACCGGGCCGAGGCCGCCGCCCGGGACCGGCCGGGGAGCCGGTACAGACCGGCCGCCGAGAGGGCCGCCACGACCACCGACCCGATCAGCACGGCGAGGTTGTGCCCGATGCCGGCCAGGGGCAACACGACGGCGGTGAGACCCGCCGCCACCACCGCCGCGTCGAGGAGCACCCCCGCCGCACGCGGTGTCGGATCGGTGCCGCGTCGGGAGGCCAGCCGGGACAGTCGCAGCCCGGCGAGCGTGGCGCCGGCACCGGCGGCCAACGCGATCACCACCGAGGGCGGAACCAGGTCGACGGAACCGGCGAGGAGGAGCAGCGCCACCGCCACGGACGTGGCGGCCTCCGGTGCCGCACGGCGGGGAACGAGAACGCGGAACGGGTACGCGAGGAGCACGGCGGTCGCCTTCGTGAGGGGGCACGGGGGCGGTGCGGCGGTGCGGGACATCGGACGTTGCGAGTCCGCTACCCACGATTGGCAACGATGGACGGCCGAATTGGTTACTTGCCGGTCACTCAGGGGAGACAACGACCTGTGTCACTGTACGGCGTACCGCACGCTGCCGGCACCGCCCGCCGCGAGCCGAAACAACCCGAAGTGGGATCATCGGAGGGTGAGTAAGCCCGACACTGTCCGCTTCCGGTACAACCAAGCCATCCTGGTGGCCGCGATCATCGCCTTCGTCGGCGCCCTGCCGCTGGCCAACGCCCGGGACTACCTGCTGCCGGTGCTGCTCGTCCCGCTCGCCGTCGCGGTGTGGGCCTGGCGGGCCGGCACCGACGCCGACGCGCGGGAGCTGCGCATCCGGGCGCTGGTCGGGCAGCGTCGGATCGGCTGGGACCAGGTCCTCGAGCTGACCACCGACCAGCGCGGGCGCGCTGTGGCCCGGCTCGACGACGGCCACCAGGTCACCCTGCCGGCCGTGCGTGGGGCGGATCTGCCCCGACTGGTCGCGGTGACCGGCCAGCCGCTGCCGGACGCTCCGGCGGAGACCCCCGGTCAGTAGCCGTCGACCACCGTGTTGATCAGCGGTTGCCCGGCGGCGAACCGGCGGACCTGATCGCCCACCAGTCGGTAGGCCCGCGGCAACAGCCCGCGCACCGACCCGCCGACGTGCGGGGTGAGCAGCACGTTCGGCATGACCCACAGCGGGGAGTCGGCGGGCAGCGGCTCCGGGTCGGTGACGTCCAACGCCGCCGAGATCCGTCCGGTGCCCAGCTCGGCGACGAGCGCCTCGGTGTGTGCCACCGGGCCCCGGGCGGCGTTGACCAGCAGCGACCCATCCGGCATCGCGGCCAGGAACGCCTTGTCGATCAGGCCACGGGTCTGGTCGGTGAGCGGCACCAGCACCACCACCACGTCCGCGTCGGGCAGCAGCCGGGGCAGTTCCTCGACGGCGTGCACCCCCTGCTCCGGGCGGGCCGTCCTGGCGACCAGGGTGAAGCTCACGTCGAACGGGGCGAGCCGCTCACGCACCGCAGCCCCGATCGAGCCGGCGCCGATGATGAGCACCCGCTTACCGGTCAGCTCGTCGGTCGGGGTGTTCTCCGCGTACGTCCAGCGCCGCTCGGCCTGCGCGCGGACGAACGCCGGGAACGCCCGCAGCTGGGTGAGGATCGCGGTGACGACCCACTCGGCGGTGGAGGGGTCGTGCACGCCCCGGGCATCGCACAGCGTGACAGCCGGCGGTGTCCGGCCGGCCCAGGCGTCCGCCCCGGCGGAGAGCAACTGCACCACCGCCAGGTCGGGCAGCTTCCGCAACACCGCCGTCGCGTCCGAGCCACCCAGGAACGGCGGCACCCAGAAGCGGACGTCGGCCGCCTCGGACGGCATCCGATCGGTGTGCTCGAAGACCTCCACCGTCACGTCCGCGGGCAGCTCGCCCAGGAGGTTCAGGCCGGCCTGGTGCGGAATCCATACCTTCACGTCCGCCGACGATAGTCCCCGACGCCGCAGCCGGTGGAGGCACGGCGGCGAACCGGCGTCCCGGGGGATGGCGCGCGGGGTCACGGCGGGCGAGACTCAGCACACCGATGTTCGACTCCGACCCCAACGAGGTATAACGAAGGGTCGGAGGGCCGGTCGGCCTCCGCCCCGGCAGACAGGTGCTCGATGACCGACGGCTCCCCCGGCCCCGCCCGGCGTTCGATCGCGCCTCCTTCGGTGCTCGGCGACCCGGAGCGGCTGCGCGCGCTCGCCGACACCGGGCTGGACGCCGCCCCGGACGAGGCGTTCGACCGCTTCGCCCGGCTGGTCAGTGACCTGCTGGACGTGCCGGTCGCGCTGGTCTCCCTGGTCTCCGCCGACCGGCAGTTCTTCCCCGGCGCGGTCGGGTTGCCGGAGCCCTGGTCGCAGCGCCGGCAGACTCCGCTGAGCCACTCGTTCTGTCAGCACGTGGTGGACACCGAGGTGTCGATGGTGCTGCCGGACGCCCGGCTCTACCCCCACGTCCGGGACAACCTGGCCATCGACGACCTCGGCGTGGTCGCGTACGCCGGGATGCCGCTGACCGACCTCTCCGGCCGGGTGCTCGGCTCGCTCTGCGCCATCGACAGCAAACCTCGCGCCTGGACGGCCGCGCAGCTGCGGACCCTGGCCGACCTGGCCGCCGCCTGCTCGTCCGAGCTGCGGCTGCGGATCGCGCTCGACGGCGCGCAGGAGGCCCGGCGGCGGGTCGTGCAGGCGCACGATCGGCTGGAGCTTGTGGCCGGGGTGAGCGAGACCCTCGCTGGCACCCTGGACGTGGGCACCGCGTTGCGCCGGCTCGCTGCCACCATGGTGCCGCTGCTCGCCGACTGGTGCCTGCTCACCCTGATCGGGCCGACCGGCCTGCCCCGCGAGGTGGTCTCGGTGCACCGGGACCCGGCCCGCGCGGCGGACGTCGACCGCTTCGGCGATCTGCTGCGCACCGGGCTGAGCCCCGAGTCGGTCATCCGGACGGTGCTCCGGACCGGCCAGCCCCGGCTGGGCAGCGTGGCGTCCCTGGCCGACGTCACGAGGGGCACCACCCACCCGGAGATGGCCTCCATCGCCAGTCGGCTGGGCATCGCCTCCTACCTGAGCGTGCCGGTGCGGGGTGTCGGCGGCACGGTGCTGGGGGCGATCACGCTCGTCAACGGTGGCCAACGTCAGCAGTTCGACGACCGGGACCTGCTCACCGCTGTCGACATCGGCCGACGGGCCGGCCAGGCCGTCGGCAACAGCTCGATGTACGGCGAGCAACGGCACGTCGCCGAGGTTCTGCAACACAGCATGCTGCCCCGACTGCCGGTGGTGGCGGAGCTGGAGTTGGCGGCCCGCTACCAGCCGGCGGCCGACCGGGTGGAGGTGGGCGGTGACTGGTACGACGCCTTCGTGCAGCCCGACGGCGACGTGATCGTGGCGATCGGGGACGTGGCCGGGCACGACATCGAGGCGGCGGCGACCATGGGCCAGCTACGCAACCTGGTGCGGGGCAATGCCTTCGGCCGGCCGGACGCGGTCGGGTCACTGATGAGCAACCTGGATGGCGCCATCCGTGGCCTGCGGCTGCCGATCGCCGCCACCGCGACGCTGGTGCGGATCTGTCCGCAACGCGCCGGTGTGCACGAGGTGACCTGGTCCAACGCCGGGCACCCACCGGCCCTGGTGGTCCGGGTCGGCGGGGCGGTGGAGGCCCTGGAGGCGACGCCGGAGCCGCTGCTCGGCCTGGCCCGCCCGTCGCCCCGGAGCAGCCAGTCGACCGTCCTGGCGACCGGCGACACCCTGCTGCTCTACACCGATGGGCTGATCGAACGGCGGGACCGCTCCATCGATGAGGGGTTGGCCGAGCTGGTGGGCCTGCTGACCGGCACCGACACGCTGCCCCTCGACGGCCTGTGCGACCTGCTGCTCGCCTCGATCCGGCACCGTGAGGACGACACCGCGTTGCTGGCCGTACGGGCTCGGTGAGTGGTCCACCGGGGATGATCGGGCGGGTCCATCGGCACCCGTTGCACCTCGACGGGCCCGGCCGGGTCGCGCGGCGGGCTACCCTGGGCCGGGTGAACGCCCGTCCCCCGTACCCTCGCATCCGCCGCCTCCGGGTGGCCCTCGCGGCGTCCTGCGCGGCGCTGCTGTTCACCGCCGGTTGCAGCTTCGGTGAGCCGGAGCCCGACCCGGCCGGCGAACCGCCCAACCTGCCGACCCCGTCCACGTCGGCGAGCCCCGGCGGCGCCGGCCAGCAGGCGGTGGCGACAGTACTCGCCAAGGGCCTGCGGGTGCCGTGGGCGATCGCCTTCCTGCCGGACGGCGGCGCGCTGGTCACCGAGCGGGACAACGGCCGGATCCTCCAGGTCGGGCCCGAGTCCGGGCCGGACGGGCTGCGGGTCCGCCCGGTGCAGACGATCACCGACGTGGCGGCGGCGGGTGAGGGTGGCCTGCTCGGCATCGCCGTGTCCCCCGACTACGCCCGGGACCGGACGGTGTTCGTCTACTACACCGCCGAGCGGGACAACCGGGTCGCCCGGCTGCAACTCGGCGGGCAGCCCACCCCGATCCTCACCGGCATCCCCAAAGCCAATGTGCACAACGGCGGTGGGCTGGGCTTCGGCCCCGACAAGCAGCTCTACGTCAGCACGGGTGACGCTGGTCAGCGCCCCCTCTCCCAGGACGTGAAGAGCCTCGGCGGCAAGATCCTCCGGATCACCCCGGACGGCAGGCCCGCCGCCGGCAACCCGTACCCCAACTCCCCGGTCTGGTCGATGGGGCACCGCAACGTCCAGGGTCTCGCCTGGGACGCCGCGAAGCGGATGTACGCCGTCGAGTTCGGCCAGAACACCTGGGACGAGATCAACCAGATCACCAAGGGCGGCAACTACGGGTGGCCGGAGGTCGAGGGTCGGGCCGGCGACAGGCGGTTCACCGACCCGATCGCGCAGTGGGCGACGTCGGACGCGTCCTGCTCCGGTCTGGCCGCCACGGACCGGCTGCTGGTCACCGGCTGTCTGCGCGGCAAACGCCTCTGGGTGATGGAGTTGACCGACACCGGCACCCTGCTCGGTCAGCCCAGTGAGCTGCTCACCAACCGGTACGGTCGGCTGCGTGCGGTGGCCGCGGCACCGGACGGGTCGCTCTGGGTGAGCACCTCCAACCACGACGGCCGGGGTGACCCGGCGGGCGACGACGACCGGCTCCTGCGGGTGGTCTTCGCGGGTGGTGACGGCGGACGCAGCTGATTGCGTCACCATCCGTTCAGGTTTGCCAAGATCTTCCGACGGGCAGGTCAGACTTTCAGCATGGACGGGCAACGCGACGAGCGGCACGACGACGCCGATGACCGGGACGACCCGGTGACCGGTGACGATCGACCACGCCCGGCGGGTTGGTGGGTCGGCGCGGCCGGCCCGCTGCGCCGCCTCGGGCTGATCGTCGCCGTCCTCGCCGTGGCCCTGGCCGGGGCGGTGCTCGGGGTGCTGGCCGGCGGCCAGGTGAGCACCGACATCGGCCCGTTCCGGGCCAGTCTCAGCATCTCCCCCGCTCGGGACGGCGGCACCACAGTCGACATCCCGCCGCTCGGCGCGCTGCTGCTCGACAGCCACGACGGGCCGACCCATCTCACCGTTCGGCTGGGCGCCCTCGACCAGGGGCGCACCGAGGCACTGATCGACGACCCGGCCAGCATCAGCCGGGCCAGTCAGAGCGCCGTGGAGGACGTCCGCTCCGGGGTGATGCGCCTCGGCCTGCGTACCCTCGGCGCGTCGGTGCTCGTCACGTTGATCCTGGCCGGGCTGATCTTCCGGGACGTCCGGCGCACCGCCTGGGCGGGAGGGTTGGCGCTGCTGGTCACCGCCAGCAGCCTCGGCACGGCGGCGGCGACCCTTCGTCCGCAGGCCATCGAGGAACCACGCTACGAGGGGCTGCTGGTCAACGCGCCGGCCATCGTCGGTGACGCCCGCCGGATCGCCAACGACTACACCAAGTACGCGGAGCAGTTGCAGCGCCTGGTCGGCAACGTCAGCCAGCTCTATACCACCGTCTCGGCGCTTCCGCTGTTGGAGCCGACCCCGGGCACCACCCGGGTGCTGCACGTCTCCGACATGCACCTCAACCCCACCGGGTGGCAGCTGATCCGGACGGTCGTGGAGCAGTTCGGCATCGACGTGGTGATCGACACCGGGGACATCACCGACTGGGGCAGCGAACCGGAAGCCTCCTTCGTCGCCTCGATCGGCCTGCTGAAGAAGCCGTACGTCTTCATCCGGGGCAACCACGACTCCGGCAAGACCGCCGCCGCGGTGGCCCGTCAGCCGAACGCGATCGTGCTGAACAACACCACCACGACGGTCGCCGGGCTGACCATCGCCGGCATCGGCGACCCGCGCTTCACCCCGGACAAGAACACCTCCCCGGCCGGCAGCGGGTTGACCCAGCAGGTGGCCGACCAGGTGATCGGGGTCGGCAACCAGCTTGCCGCGACGGTCCGCAGCTCACCGCGACCTGTCAACATCGCGCTCGTGCACGACCCGGCGTCGGCCGGGCCGCTCGCCGGCACCTGCCCGCTGGTGCTGGCCGGGCACACGCACGCCCGGCAGGTCTCCAAGCTGCCACAGGCACCCGGGCAGCAGCCCACCACGCTGATGGTGGAGGGCTCCACCGGCGGCGCCGGGCTGCGCGGCCTGGAGGGCGAGAAGCCCACCCCGCTGTCGATGAGCGTGCTCTACTTCGACCAGCAGAAGATGCTCCAGGCGTACGACACCATCACCGTCGGCGGCACCGGGCAGGCCCAGGTCAACCTGGAACGACGTCTGGTGGAGAACCCGGCCGCCCCACCCACACCCACACCCACGCCGAGCGGCGGTGTCCCCGGCACGCCCACGCCCACGCCGACCGGCTGAGCCGACGTCGACGCCCGCCTGCGGACCGGCGGGCGGTCGACGGTCGACGGGTCAGCGCAGGGCGATGGCGGCCAGTGCGGCGTTGACGATGCTGCCCGGCAGCAGGTCGTGCAGTTCGTACAGCTCGGCGACGCTGCCGGACTGGCCGAACTCGTCCACGCCGAGCGGCACCGCCGGCGCGCCGACCGCCGAACCGAGCCAGGCCATCGCGTGCGACGCCGCGTCGTGCACGCTCACCACCGGCACCCGATCGGCGAACGCGGACCGCAGCGCGCCCGGCACGCTGGGTACGGTGGCCGTCCGTACGCCCTGGCGCAGGGTGCGCTGCCAGGCCCGGTAGAGCCGGTCCAGCGAGGTCACGTCCACCACGTGCGCGGCGATGCCCTCGTCGGCCAGCTCCGCCGCGGCGGCCAGCACCTCGGGCAGCACCGCACCGGAGGCGGCCAACTGCACCACCGGGGCGTCGACCAGGTGCGGGTACGCCTGGTGCGCGTCGACCAGCCGGTACGCCCCGGCGACGACCTGCCGGCGCAGCACCGCGTCGCCGAGCCGGGCCCGGGCCGCCTCGAACGGCGCCTGGTCCAGCGGTCGGGTGCTCAACCGGAAGTAGTACGCGCCGTCCTCGGCGGGTGCGGCGGTCGCGGCCGGGACCGAGCCACCGGCGATCTGACCGAGCGCGTCGCAGAGCAGCCAGTCGAGGGTGGCCGCGTACGCCGGCTCGATGAAGGTCACCCCGGGCAGCTCCAGGCCGACCGACGCGGTGATAGTGGACTGGTGGGCGCCGCCCTCGGGGGCGAGGGTGATGCCGGACGGGGTGCCGGCCACCACGAACCGGGAGCCGGAGTAGGTGCCGTACAGGAACGCGTCGAGGCCGCGCAGCACGAACGGGTCGTAGACAGTGCCCACCGGCAGCAGCGGCTGCCCGGACAGGTCCCAGGACAGCCCGAGCTGGCCGAGCAGCAGGAACAGGTTCATCTCCGAGATGCCCAGCTCGATGTGCTGCCCAGCGGGGCTCTCCGTCCAGCGCAGCATGCGGTCCTCGGTCCAGGAACGCTGCTCGGTGGGGGCGAACACCCCGGTCTTGTTGATGAACCCGGCGAGGTTGGTGGAGGTGGCCACGTCCGGGGCGGTGGTGACCAGGTAGCGGCCCACCTCCCGGTCCCGCGCCAGGTCCACCAGCACCCGACCGAAGACCTCCTGCGTGGAGATCGGCTTGTTGGCGCGTACTCCAGTGCTTTCCGGGACGGTGACCCCCAGCGCACGCTCGCGCGGCGCGCGGGACAGCGCCTCCCGGCGGGCGCCGGCCCGGATCCCGGCGGGTGACGCCGGGTCGAGGCGGTCCCACTCGGTCTCGGCGGTCAACCCCTGCGCGGCGCGTAGCGTGTCGACCTGCTCCGAGCTGAGCAGCGCGGAATGGTTGCGCGGATTGCCGGCGATGGGCAACCCCCAACCCTTCACGGTGTACGCGAAGACGACGCTGGGCCGGTCGGTGACCGCGTCGCACTGGGCGTACGCGTCCAGCATCGCCTGAAGGTCGTGCCCGCCCAGATCGGTGACGAGCGGGCCGAGATCCTCGTCGGAGACGTCGGCGATCAGCTCGGCGATGCCGGCCGGAGCGCCGTCCAGGAACTGCTTGCGCAGCGCCGGCCCGGCCAACCCGAACAGCGACTGGTACTGCTCGTTGGGCATCGCGTCGATCCAGTCGCGCAGCGCCTCGCCGCCCGGCCGGGCGTACGCCTCGGCGAGCCGGCGGCCGTACTTGACCTCCACGACGTGCCAGCCGGCCGCCTCGAACTGGCCCCGCCACTGGTTGATCCGGATGCCGGGGACCACCCGGTCCAGCGACTGGCGGTTGAAGTCGACGAGCCACATGACGTTGCCCAGCCCGGTGGTCGCCGGGTCGGCCACCGCCTCCCAGATGTTGCCCTCGTCCAGCTCGGCGTCGCCGATCAACGCCACGAACCGGGAGTGCGGGCGGGCCCCGAAGTGCGCGTCGACGTACCGCCGGGTGGCGGCGGCGAAGAGCGGCGCCGCCGCGCCCAGGCCGACCGAACCGGTGGAGAAGTCCACCTCGTCCGGGTCCTTCGTGCGCGACGGGTACGACTGGAGGCCGCCTCGGGCCCGCAGCCGGGGCAGGTAGGAGCGGTCCAGGTTGCCGAGCAGGTACTGGATGGCGTGGAACACCGGCGACGCGTGCGGCTTCACGGCGACCCGGTCCTCGGCGTCCAGGTGCGCGAACCAGAGCGCTGTCATCGCCGTGACCAGGGAGGCGCTGGACGCCTGGTGGCCGCCGACCTTCACACCGTCGCCGGTGGCCCGGTCATGGTTGGCGGCGTCCACGATCCGGGTGGCGAGCCAGAGCACCCGCCGCTGGATCTCGTCGAGGACATCGAGGTCGTGCTCGGTCACGGTGGCTCCATCCAGGCGTCGCCGTTGACGCCCTCGCGAGGGGTGCGGGGTGGCCGCGTAGTCGACAGGGGGGGTTGCGGAAGGCCGCCGCCGGGTCGCGGCGGCGGCCTGCTGCGGGTGGGTCTCTCAGCCCTGGACGCCGAGGCGCTCCAGAATCAGCTCACGCAGGGTCTTCGCGTCGGCCTGACCACGGGTGGTCTTCATGACCGCGCCGACCAGCGCGCCGACCGCCGCGACCTTGCCGCTGCGGATCTTGTCGGCGATGCCGGGGTTCGCGGCGATCGCCTCGTCCACGGCGGCGGTGAGCGCGCCGGTGTCCGACACGACCTCCAGGCCCCGGTTGGTCATGATCTCGGTGGGCGATCCCTCACCGTCGACCACGCCCTCCAACACCGTGCGGGCCATCTTGTCGTTGAGCTTGCCGGCGTCGACCAGCCCCTGGAGCTCGGCGACCTGCGCGGGGGTGGCACCGATCTCGGCCAGCTCCACGCCGCTCTCGTTGGCCCGGCGGGACAGCTCACCCAGCCACCACTTGCGGGCCGCCGCCGGGGTGGTGCCGGCGGCCACGGTGGCCTCGATCAGCTCGACCGCGCCGGCGTTCAGCACCGACTGCATGTCCAGGTCGGAGAGGCCCCACTGCTCCTGGAGCCGACGCCGGTGCACCCGGGGCAGCTCCGGCAGTGCGGCCTTCAGCTCGGCGACCCAGGCCGGGTCCGGGGCGATCGGCACCAGATCCGGCTCGGGGAAGTACCGGTAGTCGGTGGCCGTCTCCTTCGAGCGACCCGGGGTGGTGTCACCGGTGTCCTCGTGGAAGTGCCGCGTCTCCTGGGTGATCCGGCCGCCCGCGTCGAGCACCGACGCCTGCCGCAGCATCTCCGAGCGGACCGCCCGCTCCACCGACCGCAGCGAGTTGACGTTCTTCGTCTCGGTACGGGTGCCCCACTCCGCGCCCGGCAGGTTGAGCGAGGTGTTCACGTCGCAGCGCAGCGAACCCTCCTCCATCCGCACGTCGGAGACGCCGAGGGTGCGGATCACGTCGCGCAGCTCGGCGACGTACGCCTTGGCCACGTCGGGGGCGAGCGCACCGGTGCCCGTGATCGGCTTGGTGACGATCTCGACCAGCGGGATGCCGGCCCGGTTGTAGTCGACGAGCGACTCCGTCGCGCCGTGGATGCGGCCGGTGGCACCGCCGACGTGCAGCGTCTTGCCGGTGTCCTCCTCGAGGTGCACCCGCTCGATCTCGATCCGTACCGTCTCGCCGTTGACCTCGACGTCCAGGTAACCGTCGACGCAGATCGGCTCGTCGTACTGGCTGATCTGGAAGTTCTTCGGCATGTCCGGGTAGAAGTAGTTCTTCCGGGCGAACCGGCACCACTCGGCGATCGAGCAGTTCAACGCCAGGCCGATCCGGATGATCGCCTCGATGGCCGCCTTGTTGGCCACCGGCAGCGAACCGGGCAGACCCAGGCACACCGGGCAGACCCGGGTGTTCGGCTCGCCGCCGAAGTCGGTCGGGCAACCGCAGAACATCTTGGTGTTCGTGCCCAGCTCGACGTGGGTCTCCAGGCCGATCACCGGTTCGAAGCGTGCAACGACCTCGTCGTACGCGGGCAGTGTCGTGGTCATGAGACGCTCCAGGCGCGATCCGGGACAGAACCTGTCCAGCCTAATGGGGTTGCCCGATCAATCCTCGGCCGGGTTTCGTCCGGCCGGCGTGGCGTCACCGACGGTGGGGTACGAGCGACCATGGCGAACACGGGGAGAGAACGTTCCGGCCGCGTGCGACATCGGACACTGCTGGCCGACGGGGAACCGGATGGTGGCAGGTCAAGCTGAGCGGTAACCCAGCCGCACCAGCGCGTCGCGGGTGTCAGTCCACCACCGTTGGTACGCGGGCACACCCTTCAACCGAGCCAGCGAAACCAACTCGCCGAGCTGACCGTAGTGGTCGGTGGTCGATCGACTCACTCGCTGCATCACGCTGTTCAGAGCGCTCTTCGGATCGGCCACTCGC
The DNA here is from genome assembly GCF_022230905.1 of Micromonospora salmantinae. Taxonomy (NCBI): domain Bacteria; kingdom Bacillati; phylum Actinomycetota; class Actinomycetes; order Micromonosporales; family Micromonosporaceae; genus Micromonospora; species Micromonospora salmantinae. The sequence continues at coordinate 560,116 of NZ_JAKKFG010000045.1, read as the reverse complement.
TCCACCTGTCGCGGCTGTGCGGGAAGTCCCATCTCCGCATCGGCCCATCTGACACCGAGCGCACTTCGCAGTGCGTCACCGTCCGCCAGAAGCCAGGCCTCCGTCTCACGCACCGGAACCACTGCTACCAGTTGCTCCGCACGCTCCCCCCACAACTCACGCAGCGGTCGCAGCCACTCCGCAGCGGTCCGCTCGGCGTTGGCGCCCTGATCGTGATGAAAGAAGATCAGGGAGAAGCTCGCCGGATTCTGCTCGACGAGTCCGATGACATCAGCAATCGAGCACGGCCCTCTTCGATCGCGTAACGGCTGAACGTCAGCGACCTCGACCGCGTCCTCGAATTCCGTCAAGCAGATCTCGGTCAACGCCCTGGCAAGCAGCCTGGGAAGAAACTGGTCATCGGTGACGCCCTCGGAGACCAACGCGGACGACAGGTAACGCATCAGTTGTCCAACTCCGCCATGACCTCGAACTCAGCGATTTCTCTCGGGCTCACCACACTCCCGACATCCAACGCGTCCTCGATCGTGAGCTGCCGTGCCCCCGCAATCGCCCTCCACCGACTGACCCGGCTGCGGGCCTGGCCGCGTTGCACGCGACTGACGACGTCCATGAAGACCGCGTCGGTCCGCAGCCGGGCGTGGGCGGGTTCCAACGCCCGCAGGATCGCCGGCGAGTGACTGCTCAGTATGAGCTGAGTAAGAGCGGTGCCCTCGGCTCTAGCGTCGATGGCCCTATCGACGAGGTTCCGGAGGTACCTGACGAACTGCGCGAGCCGTTGCGGGAAGATGCCGTTCTCAGGCTCTTCGAAGCAGATAAGACCGGCACCCCTGGGATCGTAAAGTGCCGCCAGCAGGGCGATCGCCCGGAGGGTTCCGTCCGAGGCCACCCTGGCGGAGAACGGCGCTTCCTCCCGAGTCAGCACTTCCACCTGCCGCTGTCGGCGGGCCTCGTCCTCAGCAAGGCGAACCCGGATGACACCCGGGATGACGGCGGCCAAGTCAGCGGACAGGTCGTTCAGCGCCCCTTCCGGCCTGTCGTCACTGCCGGTCTCATCCGCCAACCGCCGCAGCGTGTTGGCCAGGTGACCTCCGTTAGCCGCGAGGCCATCGGGGTCGTCGTAGGAATCAGGGGCACGGAGCGCGCTGGGATCCAGGTGCAGCAGACGCCACGACTGCATCTCCCGCTTGAGCGCGTACAGCAGGGGGAAGTCGGTGGCCGTGGTCAGGCTGGACAAGACTGTGGCGGTGGCAGCCGTTGCAGGAAGCCGACGCTTGCGCCCCTGATTGCCCTGCTGCCTGATGCTGAAGACGGGCCTGTTCTGCTCGTCCTGCTCCGTCTCCAACGGATCGGCACCGGTGCGGTAGGCCGCCAACCGCTTACGCTGCTCGGCGTCGAACCGGGCGACCCAGGTGTCGTCCGCCCGACGGATTCTCCGAACCGCCTCACGGACGACATACGGCCGCTGCGTCCCGCTGTGGCCGGTCGACCTGAGTTCAAGCGTCAGCTCATAACGAAGCCGCGAGTGGTTGACCTCGGCCGTGTCACCAAACGCATCGGTAACCGATCTGTCGAGCAGCACTTCCACGGCAAACGACATCACCTCGACCGAGGATCCGTCGGTGTGCTTGTGAAACAGATCCACGATGTCGCCACGCATGTGTTGGGCGGCCTCAAGAACCGGGTCGCCGGCCAGCCGACCGAGGAACTGAATGGCGTCGAACAAGTTCGACTTGCCTGCCGCATTCCGGCCGATGATCACAAGGAAGGGCGGGATGTCCAACGAGAAATCACGGAAAGACTTGAACCCGTCAATCTCGATCCGCGTCAGCATCCCGCCCGCCCTCAGAGCGCCGGCGGGGTGAACGTGCCGACTGCGGACTCCAACGCGGCGGCGACCCGGTACATCCGGTCGTCGGCCATCGTCGGGGCCATCACCTGCAGACCGACCGGCAGCCCTTCGGAGAGCCCACAGGGCACCGAGATGCCCGGCCCGCCGTACAGGTTTGTCGGAATCGTGTACAGGTCGGCCAGGTACATCTGGTACGGGTCGGCGGTCCGCGCGCCCATCGGGAACGCCACCGACGGGGTGGTCGGCGAGATCAGCGCGTCGACCCGCTCGAACGCGGCGGTGAAGTCCCGGGTGATGAGCGTCCGCACCTTCTGCGCCTGCCCGTAGTACGCGTCGTAGTAACCCGACGACAGCGCGTACGTGCCGATCATGATGCGGCGCTTGACCTCAGGGCCGAAGCCGGCCTCCCGGGTCAGCGACATGACCTCCTCCAACGACCGGTTGCCGTCGTCGCCGACCCGCAGGCCGAACCGGACACCGTCGAACCGGGCCAGGTTGGAGGAGCACTCGCTCGGGGCGATCAGGTAGTACGCCGGCAGGGCGTACGCGAACGTCGGGCAGGACACCTCGACGACCTCGGCACCCATCTTGGTCAGCGCGTCCACCGACTCACGGAACGCGGCCATCACACCCGGCTCGGCGCCCTCGCCCACGAACTCGCTGACGATGCCGAGCCGCACACCGGTCAGGTCACCGCTAGCGCCGAGCTTCGCCGCCGCCACCACGTCCGGCACCGGCTGCGGGATCGAGGTGGAGTCGCGCGGGTCGTGCCCGCCGATCACCTGGTGCAGCAGTGCCGCGTCGAGCACCGTACGGGCACACGGGCCGGGGGTGTCGAGCGACGAGGAGAAGGCCACCAGCCCGTAACGGGAGGTGCCGCCGTAGGTGGGCTTGGCGCCCACGGTGCCGGTGACCGCGCCGGGCTGGCGGATCGAGCCGCCGGTGTCCGAGCCGATCGCCAGCGGCGCCTCGTACGCGGCCAGCGCGGCGGCGCTGCCACCACCCGAACCACCCGGGATCCGGCTCAGGTCCCACGGGTTGTGCGTCGGGCCGTACGCCGAGTATTCGGTGGAGGAGCCCATCGCGAACTCGTCCATGTTGGTCTTGCCGAGCATCACGGTGCCGGCCTCCCGCAGCCGCTGCACGATCGTCGCGTCGTACGGCGGGCGCCAGCCCTCCAGGATCTTCGACCCCACGGTGGTCGGTACACCCCGGGTGGCGAGCACGTCCTTGACCGCGACCGGCACACCCGCGAGCGGGCCCAGCTCCTCGCCGGCGGCCCGGCGCTCGTCCACCGCGCGGGCCGCGGCGAGCGCGCCCTCGGTGTCGACGTGCAGGAAGGCGTGCACCCGGTCGTCGACCGCGGCGATCCGATCCAGGTGCGCCTGGGTCACCTCGACGGCGGAGGTCTCGCCTCCGGCGACCAGGCTCGCGATCTCCGTCGCGGTCATTCTGGTCAGATCGCTCTTGCCGGTCAGCTCGCTCATGAGGCCACATCCTCGGTCAGGATCCGCGGTACGCGGAACCGCTGGTCCTCGGCGTCGGGCGCGCCCGACAGCGCTTCCTCCGGGGTCAGGCACGGCGTGACGACGTCCTCGCGGAAGATGTTGGTCAGCGGCACCGAGTGCGAGGTCGGCGGGATGTCCGCGGCGGCGACCTCGCCGACCTGGGCGACCGCCTGGAGGATCACGTCGAGCTGGCCGGCGAACGTGTCCAGCTCCTCCTCGGTGACGGCGAGCCGCGACAGGCGCGCCAGGTGCGCGACCTCCTCGCGGGAGATGGCGGCCATCCGTGCCCCCTTCTGAATTCCTGCTGGTCGGGCGGTGTGCCGGCCGCGCGACAGGTGGAGCGTGACACGCGGTGACCGGAGCGAGTCTATTGTTCCGCTCCGGTGCCGCGTCCCCGACTCCCCCTCCAGCGACCCTCGTGCCGGGTCAGCGGGTGGGACGGCGAGCGACATCCGGCTGCGGGTGCCCGCCGGTCGGGCGGACCGGCCGGTACCGGGCCAGCCAGGTGACCAACTCCTCGGCCGGCATCGGCCGGGCGTAGAACCAGCCCTGAGCGGCGTCGCAGCCGGCGGCGTGCAGCATCCGCCAGGTCCGCTCGTCCTCGACACCCTCGGCCACCACCCGCAGCCCCAGCGCGCCGGCCAGCTCGATCATCGACCGGACGATCGCCGCGTCGTCGGCGTCGTCGGCCATGCCGAGGACGAACGACCGGTCCACCTTCACCTCCGCCAGCGGCAGTCGGCGTAGGTGCTGGAGCGAGGAGTAGCCGGTGCCGAAGTCGTCCAACGCGATGGCCACCCCGATCCGGTGCAGCCGGGAGATGGTGGCCAGCACCCGACGCGGATCGGCCATCAACGCGCCCTCGGTGATCTCGACCTGAAGCCGCTCGGCCGGAACCCCGTGGCGGGCCAGCCGGTCGGCGATCTGGTCGGCGATCTCGCCGGTGTGCAGGTCACGCACGCTCACGTTCAGCGCGGCACGCAGGCCGATGCCGGCCGCCGACCACCTGGCGAGCTGCTCCACCACGTCGTCGACGACACGACGGGTGAGCAGTCGCATCACGGCGCTCTGCTCGGCGACCCGGATGAGTTCCTCCGGGTCGACCATGCCCCGCCGGGGGTGCCGCCACCGCAGCAGTGCCTCCACGCCGACCACCTCGCCGGTCGCGATGGCGATCTGCGGCTGGTAGTACATGGTAATTTCCCCGGCGTCGTCGGCCGGCTCGTCGTCCGCGTGGGCCCACCCGGTCGGTTCGAGTGGCTGCCCAGGCGTACCCGGCCCGACGTCCCGCCGAGCCCCGCTGCGCCCCTTGCCCACCGCGCTCCCGTTCGGGGACCGCCGACCGATCCCGCCGCCGGCGCGCCGCTCCCGGACCGGGCCGGAACGGGTGCCGGCGACAGTGGCACGGGTGTTGCGGCCCCGGATCGGGTCGGCTCCGGTGGCGATCCGGTTGATCAGCTCATCGGAGTGCACCAGCTCGGCGTCGGCGCGCCGACGGCGTGCCCACCACCGGGCAGCTCCCGGCCGTGTGGCGACCGCCGACGCCGGGCCCGCCGCTGCTGCGGACCGGTCCGACGCCGCGGTGGGCAGCGCGCTCTCAGCCGGGGCGCCGGTGGGCAGCGCCGCCCCGTCACCGCCGCGCACCTCCCCCGACGCGACAAGGGGTACGTCGGCCGTCCGCTCGGCGTCGCTCGGCACGCCGTGCCGGCCGTTCCCGTCCGGCTCCGCACCCTCGCCCTGGCCCTGCACTGCCGACTCGGCGTCGGCGTCGGCCTCGAACGGCCCCTCGGTCGAGGGGCTGGCCTCCAGTACGCGGCGCAGGTCGGCGAGGAGACCGAGTCGCTCGGCGGAGTTGTGGTCGGACTCCGGGGCGTACACGGCCACCGTGTCGTTGCGGTGTTTGGCGTCGTACATCGCGACGTCGGCGTGGCGCATCAGAGTGGCGAAGTCCTCGCCGTGCTCCGGGAAGAGGGCGATCCCGATCGACCCGCCCACGTCCAACGGCAGCCCGTCGAGCGGCACCGGCTCGGCCAGCGCCTGGACCACCCGGTCGGCCAACTCCCGCGCCTGACCGACGTCGGTCAGCCCGGTCATCACGATGGCGAACTCGTCACCGCCCAGCCGGGCGATCATCTGTGGCCGGGGCTGCATGTCGGTGAGCCGGGCGCTGACCTCGACCAGCAGCCGGTCGCCCACGGCGTGCCCGAGGGCGTCGTTGACGTTCTTGAAACGGTCCAGGTCGATCAGCAGGAGCGCGAGCTGCCCGTCGGGTTCACCACGGGCGGTCCGCTCGGCATGCAGGTGCACCTGTTCGGCCACCTCGGCCAGCAGGGCCTTGCGGTTGGGCAGCCCGGTCAGCGGGTCGGCGGCGGCAAGGTGCTGCTGTTCGTTTGTCAACCGTGCCATCCGGTAGACGGCGAAGAGCGGCACCAGCACCAGCGGGATCAGTGCGGCGCTGACCCGCGCCGCCGCGACCAGCACCGGGGCGAGCAGCAGCAGTGAGCCGGTGGAGAGCAACTCGAAGCCGAGGCCCTGGCGGACGGTGGGCCACCAACGGTCCCCGAACCGCAGCCGCACCGCCCAGCTGACCAGCCCGTAGTTGACGACGAACCAGGCCAGCGCGGCACCGCCGACGGCGGCCACGTCGGTCCAGTGCAACCGCCCACCGGAGAAGATGGTGCCCGAGCCGAGCTGGATCACCCCGTACGCGGCGGCGAGGGCGCACGCGTACTGGCCGACGTTGAACGCCGTGCGCCACGCGGCGTGCCGCATCCGCCAACCCGAGACGACGACACCCACCGCCTGCACCACCACAGCCGGGCCGAGACCCCAGCCGAGCAGGATCGCGAAGGTGAAGCAGGTGGACGGGAAGACCGCCGACGTCTGCCGGCGCCCCGGTGGCACGAACGGGCGCGCGTCGCAGACCACGGCGAGCGCGGCCATCGTCCAGAACGCCACCGGCAACTCGGACAACTCGCCGGGGAGCGTCGCGAGTGGAACGGCGGCGGTCAGCGCGGCGACCGCCAGGATGCCGGCGACGAAGGCGGCGAACGGTGCGACCCGTCCCGCAGGCAGCGAGTTGCGTGGGTCGGCGACCTCCACCACACCTCCCGACCGACCATCGGCGTGCCGGTGCGCGCGCCGTGACCCAATGAAACGCCCTCGGCCCCCAGTTTCCCGGTATGACAGTCACGAATCGGTCGTAGTCGTAATTAAGTTGGTATACGCGGCCAGTCGCCGCGGAAGCTGTCGGCGGGGTCAACCGCCGAGCTGAGCGACCTCCCGGGCGGCGTCCGGGCCCGCGTCCAGCAGGAGCCGGAACCCGTCCTCGTCGAGCACCGGCACCTTGAGACTGGCGGCCTTGTCGGCCTTCGACCCGGGGTTGTCCCCCACCACCACGAAGCTCGTCTTCTTGGAGACCGACCCGCTGACCTTGCCGCCCCGGCTCTGCACGGCCTCGGCGGCCTGGTCACGCGAATAGCCGGCAAGGGTGCCGGTCACCACCACCGTCAACCCCTCCAACGGGCGAGGCCCCTCGTCGACCGCCTCCTCGGCCATCCGTACGCCGGCCTCGGCCCACTTGCGGACCACCTCGCGGTGCCAGTCCACAGCGAACCACTCCCGGATGCTGGCAGCGATGGTCGGCCCGACCCCGTCGACGGAGGACAGTTCCTCCTCGGTGGCCGCGTCGATGGCGTCCATCGAGCGGAAGTGCCGGGCGAGCGCCTGGGCCGCGGTCGGGCCGACGTGCCGGATGGAGAGCGCCACCAGCACCCGCCACAGGTCCCGTTCCCGGGCGACCGCGAGATTGTCCAGCAACTTGGTGGCGTTGCTGCCCAGGCTGCCGTCCTTGTTGACGAAGAAGGGCGACCGGGACAACTGCTCGGCGTCGAGTTGGAAGAGGTCGCCCTCGTTGGTGATGATCTGCCCGTCCAGCAGCGCGGCGGCACTCTTCATACCGAGCGCCTCAATGTCGAGCACCTTGCGGCTCGCCAGGTAGAAGACCCGCTCGCGGATCTGCCCCGGGCAGGTCCGCGCGTTGGGGCAGCGGATGTCGACATCGCTCTCCTTGGCAGGGGCGAGTGGCGTGCCGCAGGACGGACAGGTGGTGGGCATCACGAACGGGCGCGCGTCAGCGGGACGCAGGTCGACCACCGGGCCGAGCACCTCGGGGATCACATCGCCCGCTTTGCGCAACACCACCGTGTCGCCGATCAACACGCCCTTGCGTTTCACCTCGCGGGCGTTGTGCAGAGTGGCCTGGGCGACCGTCGAGCCCGCCACGTGCACCGGCTCCAGCACCGCGAACGGGGTGACCCTCCCGGTGCGTCCGACACCGACCTCGATGTCGAGCAGCTTCGTAGTGACCTCCTCCGGCGGGTACTTGAAGGCGATCGCCCAGCGCGGGGCACGACTGGTCGACCCGAGCCGGCCCTGGATGGAGACCGGATCGACCTTGACCACCACGCCGTCGATCTCATGCTCGACGTCGTGCCGGTGCTCGGCGTAGTAGGCGATGAACTCCGCCACGCCGGCCAGGTCCGGGACGACCCGCCACCGGTCGCTGGTCGGCAACCCCCACGACTTCAGTGCGGCGTACGACTCGGACTGCGCCGTGGGCTGGAACCCACGGCGGGCGCCGATGCCATGCACCACCAGGCGCAGCGGCCGGGTGGCGGTGACCCGTGGATCCTTCTGTCGCAGGCTGCCGGCGGCTGCGTTGCGGGGGTTGGCGAAGGGAGCCTTGCCCTGCTCGACCAGACCCGCGTTGAGATCGGCGAACGCGGCGATCGGGAAGTAGATCTCGCCTCGGACCTCCACCAACTCGGGAACGTCCGGGAATTCGGCGGACGGGACGAGCTGGCTGGGCACGTCCCGGATGCTGCGCACGTTCGCCGTGACGTCCTCACCGGTACGCCCGTCGCCTCGGGTGGCGGCCCGGACCAGCCGGCCGTTCTCGTAGGTCAGGTTGATCGCCAGCCCGTCGACCTTCAGCTCGCACAGGTAGGGCACCGGGCCGCCCGCGTCCCGTTCGACCCGCTCGGCCCAGGCCGCCAATTCCTCGTCGGCGAAGGCGTTGTCGAGCGAGAACATCCGTTCGGCGTGGGTGACCGCTGTGAAGTCGGTGGAGAACGTGCCACCCACCCGCTGGGTCGGCGAGTCGGGCGTGCGCAGCGCCGGAAACTCCTCCTCCAGTGCCTCCAGCTCGCGCAACTGCCTGTCGAAATCGGCGTCGGGGATGGTCGGCGCGTCCAGCACGTAGTAGCGGTACTGGTGTTCGGTCAACTCCTGACTGAGCACGGCATGCCGTTCCCGGGCCTGCGGCGTCGGCTCAGCCCCGGCCGCCGCCTCCTGCGCCGGGCTGACCTGCTGACCGATCTGTTCCTCGGACACACCGCCACCTTCGGACACGCCTGCGACCTCCCTGATCACGCTACTCCGGCACCGTATCGGGCCGGTGGGACAATCCGCCGCCCACCCGCGCCCGAAGCGACCCCGCCCTCACCCGCCTGCCTTGATCACTTGATGCTGGGTAGCTCGACACCGGCGCGTCAGACAGAGTGACTCTTCGTCAACCCCGCCCTGCCCCGCCGATCATGGAGTAGTGGTGGGCGACAAAGCGCCTCAATCGCGCCAGAACAGGCACCAGAAGTCCATGATCGACGAAGCCGGACCGCCCTCCTCCGCGATCTTGCGTTTCCTGTCGCGACATTAGGTGGAATTACGCGCATAACGGCGACCGAAAGTGCAAGATCGGCGCGGCGGGTCCTTCGGCCACCAACCGGGCCGCCGACCCAACGGTGCTACTCAGCATCAAGTGATCGAGGGTGACGGTGGGGTGACTCGGGGCGGCGAGGCGGCTGCGGTGTGGTTGGCGAGCGGCACCGGCGGCGGCGTGCAAGGATCGCCGGACGGCGCGACCGGCGGGTCGCCGGGACGCGGAGGTACTGATGCCCGAGGCACTGCTCTGGGCGGTGGCGATCCTGCTGGCCGTGGCCGCCGGCTGGGCGTGGAACAGTTGGCGGCACCGGGTGGCCAACCGGCGTCCGGGTACCAGGCCGGGTCGGGGCGGCACCGGTGGCCGTCGTTCCACCCCGCCGCGGCCCCGTGGCGCCGAACGGCCGTCCACCAAACCCCGCTCGCGCGACACCGACCGGCACGGCGACGCCCCGGCGCCCGGCGAGATCTGGTGGGCCGACGTGCCGTACGCCGACGGCAGCGGGTCGAAGGTGCGTCCGTGCCTGGTGCTGCGCGCCGACTCCCGGGGCGCCGACGTCCTGAAGATCACCAGCCAGGACAAGAGCGACCGGGACGACCACGTGCGGATTCCCACCCGGGACTGGGACCCGGGCGCGGAGCACGACAGTTACCTCAGCCTCACCGAGCCGATCCGACTCAGCTCGGGCGCCTTCGCCGACCACGCCGGCCGCTGCGACGCCGACCTGTGGCGGAAGGTCCGCAGCCTGCGCCACCTCCCCACCTCCTGACCACCCCTCGTGGCCGCTCATCGGTCATGATCCACTCGGGTTCCTGAAAGTCGCGGTGTCCTGAGCTCCCGGATGCCCCGGTCTACAGAAACCCGAGCCGAGCCGGGCCGGATCAGTCCCAGATCGCGCCGAGCGTGGCCAACTGGTCCGCGTACTCGATGCGGTTGGCCCATTCGCGCGGCCAGGCGGTCATGCCGACGGCCGCGCCCACGAACGCGCCGGCCAGGGCGGCGATCGAGTCGGAGTCGCCGGCGGTGGTCGCGCCCCGGGCCAGCGCCGCGACCGGGTCGTCGGCGTGCCGTACGGCGCAGAGCAGCGCGGTGGCCAGCGCCTCCTCGGCCACCCAGCCCTCCCCGGTGGCCCGGCACGGGTCACCACCGTCGTCGGGTTGCGCCAGGGTTCTGGTCAGTCGGCCCAGCACCGCCAGGCACTCGTCCCAGCCCTGGACGATGAACTCCTGCGGAGAACCGGAACCGGCGCGCTGCCAGAGGTCACCCAGCCACCGCTCGGAGTAGACCCGGCGCTGGGACAGGGCCCGCTCGGTGAGCACCGCGGGAAGGTCGGGCAGCGGAACGCCCGCACGCAGCACGAAGACCGCGTACGCGGTGAGTTCGCTGGCGGCCAGCCCGGTCGGGTGGCCGTGGGTCAGCCCGGCCTGCAACTGGGCCAACCCGGCGAGCGTGTCGAGGTCCACGTCGAGCAACCCGACCGGGGTGACCCGCATGTTCGCCCCACAGCCCTTCGAGCCGACCACCGTCGCCTCCTGCCAGCGCACCCCACGGCTCAGCTCGGCGCAGGCGCGCAGGCAGGTCATGCCCGGGGCGCGGTTGTTGTCCGGGCTGACCGCCCAGGCCAGGAAGCGTCGCCGCAGCAGTGGCTCCACCGCCTCCGGCGTGAACGACGGCGCCTCGTGCAGCGCCCAACCCACCGCCAGTGCCATCTGGGTGTCGTCGGTGACCAGTGCCGGCTCGCCGGACAGCTCCCGTGGACCGGTCGGGCCGTACCGGCGCTCAATCTCGGCGACGGTCAGGAACTCGGTCGGCTTGCCCAACGCGTCACCGTAGGCGAGGCCGAAGAGCGAACCGGAGGCGCGAAGCGCAGAGGTGTGGATCACGGCGGCCATGATGCCTGGCCGCCGCAACCCACGGCCGGGTCAGTCCCAGCAGAGGCAGAACGGGTGGCCGGCCGGATCGGCGTAGACCCGGAAGCCCTCACCCTCGCCTGGCAGCCGCCGAGCACCCAGCGCGAGCGCTGCCTTCTCGGCGGCCTCGATGTCGTCCACCGTCACGTCGAGGTGGAACTGCTGTGGGCGCTCAGGATCCGGCCAGGCCGGTGGGCGCAGGTTGAGCGCCTGTTGAAAGGCGAGGCGTGGCTGGTGACCGGGCGGGCCGCCCAGCACCACCCAGTCGTCATCGGAGTCGCCCTCGGCGAGCGGCACGCCGAGCAGCTCGGCGTAGAACGCCGCCAACGCCCGCGGATCCGGGCAGTCGATCACCACTGAACGCAGCTGTCCAATCATGACCGTCATCCTGCCCACCGGGTACGACAGGAAACCTCAGTCCTCGGCGAGGCGCCGGCCGGCGTCCCGGCACGCGGCGAGCACCGCCCGCGCGTACTCCGGGGTGGCGCCGGCGAGGCCGCAGGCCGGGGTGACCACCACCTGCTCGGCGAGTTGGCGACGAGGGAAGCCGAGGCGGTCCCAGACCTGGCGTACCCGATCGGCGATCTGCGCGGAGGTCGGCGCGCCACCGGCCGACGGCGGCCGGGTCGGCGCGACCCCGGCCAGCAACCCGAGGCCGGCGTCGATCGCCTCGCCCAGCGGGTCGAGCTTGGTGACCAGGTCCAGGTCGAGGGCGACAGCGACGGCGCCGGTGGAGCGGATCAGCTCCAGCGGCACCTCCGGGGCGCAGCAGTGCACCAGGGTCGGCACGCCGACCGCCTCGACGACAGTGCGCAGCAGCGCGGCGGCGTCCACCGAGTCGACCGCCCGGTACGCGCCCAGACCGCTCTCGGTCGGCACCCGCCCGGCCAGCACTGTCGGCAGTGACGGCTCGTCCAGTTGCAGCAGCACCGATGCCTGGGGCAGTCGGCGGGCGACCGCCGCGACGTGCGCGCGCAGCCCTTCGGCGAGGGAGCCGGTCAGGTCGCGGACCGCGCCGGGATCGCGCAGCATTCGGCCACCGATCGGCAACTCCAGGGAGGCAGCCAGCGTGAGCGGGCCGGCGGCCTGCACCTTGATCGGCCCGGCGTACCCCTCGGCCTGCTCGGCGAGCTGGTCCAGGTCGCGTTCCATCAGGTCACGGGCCCGGCGCAGGTCGCGGCCCGGGCGTGGGGCGACCCGCCACCGCCCCGCGTACACCTCGACGGGCACCTCGACGAGCAGCCCGGCGGACCGGCCGATCATGTCCGCTCCGGGGCCACGGGCCGGCAACTCGGGCAGGTGGGGCAGCTCGGGAAGCTCACCGAGGACCACCCGCTGAGCCTCGCCGATGTCGGTGCCGGGCAGCGAACCAATTCCGGTTGCCGCGCCGGCCGGCCAGGGCCACGCCTGATCTGTCACGGGCGAAGGCTATCCCGCGAACACCCGGGCCGTGCGGTCAGCCGGTGATGGTCGCGGAGCCGAGGACCACGTCGCCGGCCGGGTCCGGTCGGTACGCCACCACGGCCTGACCGGCGGCGACGCCGCGTACCGGTCGGCGCAGCTCGGCGTGCAGCCGGTCACCGTCGAGGGCAACTGTCGCCGGCACCACGTCGCCGTGCGCGCGCAACTGCACCTCGCACTCGACCGGGGCGTCCGGACGGGCGCCGCCGGTCCAGACCGGACGTACGGCGTGCACGTCGGACACGTCCAGGGCCTCGGCCGGGCCCACAGTCACCGTGTTGGTCTTCGGCGTGATGGAGAGCACGTAGCGTGGCCGGCCGTCCGGGGCGGGCCGGTCCAGGTGCAGCCCGCGGCGCTGCCCCACCGTGTACGCGTACGCGCCGCTGTGACTGCCGACCACCGCGCCGGTGGAGGCGTCCACCACCTCGCCGGGCGCCTCACCGAGCCGGCCGGCCAGGAAGCCGCGGGTGTCGCCGTCGGCGATGAAGCAGATGTCGTGTGAGTCCGGCTTGTCGGCCACGGCCAGGCCACGCTCGGCGGCCTCGGCGCGGACCTGCGCCTTGGTCGAGTCACCGAGCGGGAAGATCGACCGGTCGAGCTGCTCACGGGTGAGCACGGCGAGCACGTACGACTGGTCCTTGGCCAGGTCCACACTGCGCCGCAGCAGCCCGTCCGCGCCGAGGCGGGCGTGGTGCCCGGTCACCACCGCGTCGAAGCCCAGGGCCACCGCCCGGTCCAGCACCGCCGCGAACTTGATCTTCTCGTTGCAGCGCAGGCAGGGATTCGGCGTACGACCGGCGGCGTACTCGGCGACGAAGTCGTCGACCACGTCCTCGTGGAAGCGGTCGGCCATGTCCCACACGTAGAACGGGATGCCGATCACGTCGGCCGCCCGCCGGGCGTCCCGGGAATCCTCCAGGGTGCAGCAACCGCGCGCGCCGGTCCGATAGGTCTGTGGGTTGCGGGCCAGCGCCAGGTGCACGCCTGTCACGTCGTACCCGGCCGCCACCGCTCGCGCCGCCGCCACCGCCGAGTCAACCCCACCCGACATCGCCGCCAGAACCCTCACCGACCCACTCCCCTTCCCCGTCCCCACCACAACCCTATCCACCAGCCCCGAGAACCCCCCGAACCCGTGCCCGCCCCACCCACGAACCTTCGCGATCTTGCAGTTTCTGCGCCGACATATGCCGCGCAAGGCGCGAAAGGCCAACCGAAAGCGCAAGATCGCGGGGGTTGGGCCCGGGTCAGCGGGGGGTGCGGAGGGCGGCGGCCCGGCGGGCTCGGTCGACAGCTGCCGGCAGGGCCGCGATGAGGGCGTCGATGTCGGCCTGGGTGCTGGTGTGCCCCAGGGTGAAGCGCAGCGAGGAGCGGGCGCGGTCGTCGTCGGCGCCCATCGCCAGCAGCACGTGCGAGGGCTGGGCCACGCCGGCCGAGCAGGCGGAGCCGGTCGAGCAGGCGATCCCCTGCGCGTCGAGCAGGAGCAGCAGCGCGTCACCCTCGCAGCCGGGGAAGGAGAAGTGCGCGTTGCCGGGCAGCCGATCGGTCGGGTCACCGTTGTAGATCACCTCGGGCACCGCCTGGCGGACCCGCTCGATCAGGTCGTCGCGGAGCGCGGCCACCCGGGCCGCGTACTCCTGCTGGCCCTTCACTGCCGTCTCCACCGCGACCGCGAAGGCGACGATGCCGGCGGTGTCCAGGGTGCCGGAGCGGATGTCGCGTTCCTGGCCGCCGCCGTGCAGCAGCGGCGTGGCCGGCACGTCCCGGGCGAGCAGCAACGCGCCCACCCCGGTCGGGCCGCCCAACTTGTGCCCGGTGACGGTCAGCGCGGCGACCCCGCTGGCGCCGAAGTCGACGGGCACCTGACCGACCGCCTGGATGGCGTCGGTGTGGAAGGGCACACCGTGCTCGGCGGCGACGGCGGCCAACTCGGCCACCGGCTGGACGGTGCCCACCTCGTTGTTCGCCCACATCGCGGTGACCACTGCCACCCGGTCGGCGTGCGCGGCCAACTCGGCGCGCAGGGTCTGCGGGTCGAGCCGACCGACGGCGCCCACCGGCAGCCAGCCGACCTCGGCGCCCTCGTGCTGGGACAGCCAGTCGACGGCGTCCAGCACCGCGTGGTGCTCGATGGCGCTGGAGACCACCCGGCGGCGGTCGGGCCGGGCTGATCGGCGGGCCCAGAAGATGCCCTTGACCGCGAGGTTGTCGCTCTCCGTGCCACCACCGGTGAAGATCACCTCAGAGGGCCGGGCGCCCAACACCGCGGCCACCTGTTCGCGTGACTCTTCGACCCGGCGGCGGGCACGGCGGCCCGCCGCGTGCAGGGAGGACGCGTTGCCGACCTCGCGGGCGGTAGCGACGTACGCCTCCAGTGCCTCATCGAGCATGGGAGTCGTCGCCGCGTGATCCAGGTAAGCCATCGCCGTTCAGCGTACGGCCGACACCTTGGGGACCGGATGCCGGAGGGGACTGCGCGCATCGGGCCGGGGCGGAACTCCACCCCGGCCCGATGCGCGCGGACCCGGTCAGGCGGGCACCGCGGTGACGACGATGTTGTCGCGGTACCTGCGCGCCTTGGCGTCGAACGGCCCACCACAGGTGATCAGGGTCAGCCGCGGCTTGCCGTCGCGGGCGAAGTACCGGTCCAGTGGGATCTTGGTCTTGGCGTACTCCTCCCGGGCGACGACCCGGTAGCGCCGCGCCTCGCCGTCGCTGCCGGTCGCTGTCAACGTGTCGCCCTGGTCCAGCTCACGCAGCCGGAAGAACGCCCCCTTGCCCTGCTTGGCGCTGTCCACGTGACCGGCGATGACGACCGAGCCGACCTCCGCCTCCAGGCCGGGGCCGTACCGGTACCAGCCGATCTGGTCGACGCTCGGCGGCACCTCGAACTCGTTGGTCCGCTCATTGATGCCGACTGCGTTGACGGTGGCGGTGACGCCGATCTCCGGGATCAGCAGCCGCACCGGCGGGATGATCTTCGGGCCGGCGGGCAGTTCACCAGCGGTGACCGGCACAGACGGGGCACTGGCGGCGGTCGGTGCGGGGCTGGCCAGCGTGCTCGCCTCCTCGGCCCCCACCGTCCCGGCCGGCTGGTTGGCGCACGCCACCAGGGCGGCGGCGGTGAGCGCGGCAACGCCGGCGGCCAGGGCCGCGAGCGCGCCGCGATTGCGCACCGTCACGTGCGGCCCGTCCGCGCGGTCGCCATCCGCACCCCACCACCAAGCAGCAGGAGTACGCCGGCACCGGTGAGCACGTACCACCAGGTGTCCACGCCCGTGCCGGCCTGGCCGCCGTCACCGCTGGGCACGCCGCCCGGTGCGGAGTGCAGGCCGGTGATGGTCTGGGCCACCACGTCGAGGGTCTTGCCCTCGGCGGAGCCGATCGCGTAGACGATCGTGGCGGTGCCCTCCTTGAGGTTGAGATCCGCCGGGCCGATGGCCACGGTGTCGGTGCCGGCCAGCACCACGTCCGCCTTCACCTCGCCCGCGTCGACGTCGCCCTTGGCCTCGTTCGGGTTGGTGAGGTCCTCGAAGACCGGGGTGCCACCGGCGCGCACGTCGACCGCCGGGGCGGCGGCGGTGTGCCGGACGATCAGCCGCGCCTTGCCGGCGTCGACCTTCGAGACGTCGTTCACGAACGGGGTGATCTTCGGCTGGCCGGCGGCGTCGAGGTGGGCCGCGATGCTGATGTTCGCACCGCCCGGCACCGCTGCGTCGTCGACAGTGAGGATCGCGCTGCCGATCGGCTCGCCCGGCTTGGTGAGCGCGATGTCGTAGTCGCCCTCCTCCAGGTTCAGCGGGCCGGCGACGTCGCCGGGCTTGAAGTTGTCCAGCGTCTTCTTGCCGTTGACGTAGACGTCGACCGGGGTGTCCGGGATGCCGTGCACGACGGAGACCTTCGACGTGGCGGCGTACGCGGGGCCGGCGGTGAGGGCGCCGACGCCGGCGAAGGCCAGCGCGGCGACCGCGCCGCCCGCGGCGACCCGACGGAAGTACGAGAGCTGCATGTCTGCCTCCTGATATTTGGTGCTGATTCGTCAGGCCTGGCTTGCAGAACGGGTTACGCCGGCTGTCGGACGGGTGGATGCGCCCGGGAAGCGCTTTTCTTTTCCGGCCCCGACCGCATCCGGAACGGGGTCGGGAGACGAAGAGCTGGTGAGATGACATCGACCGGGGAAGTGGGGCGGGGACTGTGGCAGCTACAGTCGGGCATGCCCCATCGAAGGCGAGCCGCCCGATGACGGCGCTACGACAGGAACCGGACCCTCCGGTGGACGACCTCGACCGCAGGTTCCGCGACGGCGACGACGTGGCGCTCCGCGAGGCGTACGACCGCTACGGTCGTGCCGTGCTCCACCTGGCCACGTCCATGCTGGCGAACCGCAGCGACGCCGAGGACGTCACCCAGGCGACGTTCGTCGCCGCCTGGCTGGGTCGCGACACGTTCGACCCGGCCAAGGGGTCGCTGATCGGTTGGTTGCTCGGCATCGGCCGGCGGAAGGTGATCGACCGGATGCGCGCCTCGGCCCGGGAGAGCCGGGTGGTGGAGACGGTCCGACAGCTGCCCGAGCCGGCGCAGACCCAACCGGACCCGGACCGCGTGGTGGACCGGTTGGTGATCGCCGACGAGCTGGCTCGTCTCCCGGACGACCAGCGACGAATGCTGGAGCTGGCCTTCTACGACGACCTGACACACCAGCAGATAGCCACTGTGACCGGCGTGCCGTTGGGCACCGTGAAGAGTCACATCCGACGCGGCATGGCGAGCTTGAAACGCAGATGGGAGGTGGACGGTGCAGCACCTGGACCACGACCGGCTGGTATTTCTGGCACTCGGTGAGAGCGAGGCGGACGACGGGGAGAGCACCCACCTCGGCACCTGCGCGCTCTGCCGCGCGGAGGTCGCGAGCCTTCGACAGGTGGCGGGGCTCGGCACCGAGACGCAGGGCCTGGCTGACCTGCCCGACCCGCCGGAGCACGTCTGGCAGGGCATCGAAGCCCAGGTCAGGGCCGCGGAGGCCGGGCCGTTGCTGACCGAGACCCGTCGACACCGGGTGCCCGAGCAGGCCGACACCACGACCGCCGAGCAGGCCGAGACAACGACGGCCGAGCAGACCTTCGGCGCGGCGGCCGAGTCGACGGTGACCCGACTGGACCCGGCGCGGCAATCCCGCCGAGGTCGCGGCTGGTCCGGTTGGGTGGCCACCGCGGTGACCGCGGCCGCCGCCGCGGCGGTCGGCGTCGTGGGCACCGTCTCGGTGCTCCGACCGGACGATCCGACGCCCACCCCGCCGCCGGCGGTGGTGGCGAGCGCGCCCCTGGCGGCGTACGGGTCGACCCCGCCGACGGCCAAGGGTGACGCCCGGGTTTTGAAGGACGGCCAACTACATCTGCAGGTGGCGAATCTCCCGAGCGTCGCGGGGTACTACGAGGTCTGGCTCATCAATCCGACGACGATGGAGATGTTCTCGGTCGGCACCCTTGGTAGCGGCTCGGACGCGCTGCTACCCCTGCCCCCGAATGTCGACCTCAAGAGCTACTCGGTGGTCGACGTCTCCGCCGAGCAGTACGACAACAACACCCGCCACTCCGGCGACAGTCTGCTGAGGGGCTCTCTGACGGGCTGATCGGCGGGCCGGCTCAGCTCCCCGGCTCGCCGATCAGCTCCCAACGGCAGTGGCCGCCCGTGCGAACGGGCGGCCACTGACGTATCGCTGGCTTACTTGCGCTTGCGGATTTCCTCGGCAGCCTGCGGGACGATCTTGAACAGGTCGCCCACCACCCCGAAGTCGGCCAGCTCGAAGATCGGCGCCTCGCCGTCCTTGTTGACAGCGACGATGGTCTTCGAGGTCTGCATGCCGGCCCGGTGCTGGATGGCGCCGGAGATGCCGAGGGCGACGTAGAGCTGCGGGGAGACCGTCTTACCGGTCTGGCCCACCTGGAACTGGTGCGGGTAGAAGCCGGAGTCGACGGCCGCGCGGGACGCGCCGACGGCGCCGCCGAGCAGGTCGGCCAGCTCCTCGACCAGCTTGAAGTTGTCGGCGTTGCCGACGCCCCGACCGCCGGAGACGACCACGCCGGCCTCGGTCAGCTCGGGGCGGGAGCCCTTTTGCTCGGCGACCCGCTCGACGACAGTGGCCAGCTTGTCGGTGTCGGTGACCGACACGCTGAGCTGCTCGATCGCCGGGGTGGCCGCCGCCGGGGCGGGGGTGACCGAGTTGGGCCGGACGGTGACCAACGGCAGGCCCTTGGTGACCTTGGACTTGACGATGGTGGAGCCGGCGAAGGCGACCTGGGTCGCGGTGCCGTCGGCGTCCAGGCCGACCACGTCGGTCAGGATGCCGTTGTCGAGCTTGACGGCGAGCCGGGCGGCGATCTCCTTGCCCTCCTGGGCCGACGCCAGCAGCACGGCGGCCGGCTGCACCCGCTTGACCAACTCGGCCAGCACTGTCGCCTTGGGGGCCACCAGGTAGCCGTCGATCTCGTCACCCTCGGCGGCGTAGATCTTCTCCGCGCCGTACTCGCCCAGCTTGCCGCTCAGCGCCTCGGCGGCGCCGGCGCCGCCCAGCACCACAGCGCTCGGGGTGCCCAGCTCACGCGCGAGGGTGAGCATTTCCAGGGTGACCTTCTTGACGCCGAATTCCTTTGTGGCTTCGACGACGACGAGAACCTCGGACATGTCAGACCCCCCTCTCACACGAACTTCTCGGTGGCGAGGAACTCGACCAGCTTGACGCCGCCCTCGCCCTCGTCAGTGATCTTGGCGCCGCCGGAGCGCGGGGGGCGCTTGGTGTGCTCGACGACGGCGCTGGTGGCGCCGTCGAAGCCCACCTCATCGGCCGCGACCCCGAGTTCGGCCAGCGAGAGCGTCTGCACCGGCTTCTTCTTGGCGGCCATGATGCCCTTGAAGGAGGGGTAGCGCGGCTCGTTGATGGTGTCCCAGACGGAGACCACGGCCGGGGTGGCAGCGGTGACCACCTCGTAGCCCTCCTCGGTCTGCCGCTCGACGGTCAGCGTGGCGCCGTCGACGGTGAGCTTGCGGGCACCGGTGAGGGCCGCGACGCCCAGCCGCTCGGCGATCATGTGCGGCATGACCTGGACCCGACCGTCGGTGGACTCGGCACCGCAGATGACCAGGTCGGCATTGAGCTGACCGAGCGCGGCGGCGAGCACCTTCGAGGTGGCGACGGCGCACGAGCCGTGCAGGGCGTCGTCCAGCACGTGCACGGCCTTGTCCGGGCCCATCGAGAGCGCCTTGCGGATCGACTCGGTCGCCCGGTCCGGACCCATGGTCAGGATGGTGACCTCGCCGCCGTGCGCCTCCTTGATCTTCAGCGCCTCCTCGATGGCGTACTCGTCCATCTCGTTGATCACGTTGTTCGCCGAACCGCGGTCGACGGTGTTGTCGTCATTGCGCAGGTTGCGGTCCGCGCCCGAATCAGGCACCTGCTTGACGAGTACGACGATGTTCATCGCGCTTCGACGACCCTCCTGTGTGGTGTTGCGATTCGCTCGCCCGGTCTGGGGCGCAGCGTCGCGCGTCGGTCGACGCCAGGTCAACCGAGGGCGGTTGTGCAGTTGCCCACGGCGCAATGTTACCTGCCAGTAGGTTGCGCTCCCGCAGCACTCAGAGTGACACAGCTCACCGACGCGTGGCCGGTCAGGCCGGCTCGGCCAACGCGACCCGGATCTGGTCGATGGCCGCCGCCTCGGCGGGCGCCACCCCGTCGTGCGCCCGGGCCACCTGGTCCGCCGCGGCCAACACCAGTTCGCGGTACGCGTCCACGTCCCGTGGGGACTTCTCACGCAGGATCCGCACAGCCTGCCCCAGCGCCGGCAGTACCACCGACTCGATCTCCAGCTGCGAGTCCCGGGGAAGTCGCGGAAGCGGGCCGGTGGTCAGCGCCTCCTTGACCGTGCCACTGGCGTCGGCCAGCGCGCCGGAGGCGGCGATGCTCTCCCGGATCACCCCCAGCACACCGGGGTCGGCGTTGGAGACCAGGAAGACCGCGCCGAAGGCACCCGTCTTGAGGGTCAGCCGCTCCTCGTCCGTCAACCGCTGTTCCATGATCACGGAGTGTAGACGTACGGGGTGGTGGTGGTGATCGGGACGAGACCGAGTCGCTCCAGGATCGGCCGGCTGTCCTCCGAGGCGTCGACCTGCAACAGCGTCCGGCCCCGCTGGTCGGCGAGCCGGGCCCGGTAGGTGACCAGCGCCCGGTAGATGCCCTTGCGACGCCACTGCGGCAGTGTGGACCCACCCCACAGGGTGGCGAAGCCGGTGTTCGGAGCGAAGCGCACCCAGCCGGCGCTCACCACCGTCGCGTCCGCCTCGGCCACCACCACTGTGATCGAGTGCGGGTCGGCGTCGATCTCCTTGGCCAGGCCCCACACCAGGTGCGACCGGTCCTCCTGCCAGACCTCCTCCTCCATGGCGGCGATCCGCTCCAGGTCCTCCCGGGACGTCACCTCACGCAGGCGTACCCCCTCGGGGACGACCGGCAGCGCGGCGGCGAGCGGCGCGACCGGGCCGACCACGACGGTCTCCCGGTCCTCCGGCACGAAGCCGGCCGCCCGCAGCCGGTCCGCCAGGTCCGCCGGTTCGTCGTGCTCGTTGAGCTTCCACTCCGCCGACTCGCCCCGCTCGCTGCACAACCGCACCTGCCGGGCGATCAGCTCGTCCAGCGCGTCGCCGGTCAACCCGCCCAGGTCGCGGTAGGTGATGAAGCCACCGGAGTCGAGCCCGGAGATCCGGACCAGCGGCCCGTCCCGCTCCACCGTCACCCCGGCCGGAACCGGGTCGGGGATCTCCGGACGGAGTTGGTTGTCGTAGGCGGCCCGGAGCGTCTGTACGTCGAGATCAGTCACCGGCCCAGGCTAAGCGGGATGGGAAGCGGATAATCTCCCACTGTGTGGGAGGCGATCAGGCGGTGGTTCGACCCGGCGGAGCTGGGCTCGGTCGGTGAAACACCGGACTACCGCTTCTCCCTGGCCAACGAACGGACCTTCCTCGCCTGGCTGCGCACCGGGTTGGCGCTGGTCGGGGGCGGGTTGGCCGCCGCGCAGTTCCTGCCACCCCTGCCGATGAGCCACCTGCGGGAGGTGATCGCTGTGGCGTTGCTGCTGCTCGGCGCGGCGGTCGCGATCCGCGCGGTGGACCACTGGTCGCGTACCGAGCGGGCCATCCGGCTCGGTCAAGAGCTGCCCGCGTCCCGGTTCCCCGCCGTCCTGGCGCTCGCCGTCGGCGTCGGCGCGTTGCTGCTGGTGGTCGCCGTCCTGATGCGGGCGGTCGGCGAGCAGTGAGCACCGGACGCGACCCGGGGCTGCAACCGGAGCGGACCCGGCTGGCCTGGCGGCGCACCCTGCTCACGGTGACCGTGGTGAGCGTGCTCGCCGTCCGGCTGGCGTCGACCGGCGACGCGACCGGTGCGCTGATCGCCGGCGGCACCGTTCTGGTGTGGGGCGCCCTGCTGGTGCTCTGCTGGCCACGGGGTACCGGAACGGGTCCGGCCCGCACCGGCGGCCGGACACTTCCCCTGGTCACGGTGGGCACTGTGGTGCTGGCGTTACTGGGAGTGCTGCTGGTGCTGCGCGGACTGTGGTGACGCGCGCCGGTGCGTCATCATGGGTGCATGGCCCGGCTTGGCGTACTCCTCTTCCTGGTGCAGATTGTCCTCGCCGTCTGCGCGCTGATCAGCTGTCTCTCCGCCGACGAGGGCAAGATCCGCGCCCTTCCCCGGATCGCCTGGGTGCTGATCATCTTGTTCTTCCCGCTGGTCGGCTCGATCGCCTGGTTCATCGTCGGCCGGGAGCCCAGCCCCGGCACCCGTAAGGGCTGGCCGGGCGGCACCGGCGGCGGCGAACGGCAGCGCCCTCGGCCGGTGGCCCCCGACGACGACCCGGAGTTCCTGCGCTCCGTCGAGGAACGCGCCCAGCAGCAGGACCAGGAGCTGTTCCAGCGCTGGGAGGAAGACCTGCGGCGGCGCGAGGACGACCTGCGCCGCCGTGACGGTGAGCCGCCGCGCGAGGGCGACCGACCGGAGGTGTGAACGCGCCGCCGCCGCCGGCGCAGGAGCGACGACGGCGGCGGGTGCGACTCAGGCCAGGTTCGACGACCGGGGGTACGCGTCGGTCGGGTCGGTGAGCACGTTCACCAGGTACGGCACTCCGGAGTCGAACGCCCGCTGGAGCGCCGGGCCCAGGTCGGCCGCCTTGGCGACCGTCTCCCCCGCCCCGCCGAGCGCGCTGACCACCGTGTCGTACCGCAGCTCCGGCTGGAGGTCGGCGGCCACGTCGTAGCCGTACATGGCCCGCATCGGGTGCTTCTCCAGCCCCCAGATGCCGTTGTTTCCGACGACGATCACCACCGGCAGCTTCTGGCGGACCAGCGACTCGACGTCCATCAGCGAGAAGCCGGCAGCGCCGTCGCCCATCAACACGCAGATCTGCCGGTCCGGGTGACTGACCCGGGCGCCCATCGCGTAGCCCATGCCGGTGCCCAGGCAGCCGTACGGGCCCGGGTCCAGCCACGTGCCGGGCTGGGCCGGCTCCAGGTACCGCCCGGCGTACGACACGAAGTCGCCGCCGTCGCCGATGGTGATCGCGTCCGGGGCGAGCGCCCGACGCAGCTCGCCGTAGATCCGGGCCGGGCGGATCGGGTCGGTCTCGGCGGCCATCTCCGCGGCGTCGCGAGCCTTCGCCGCGTCCTCGGCGACGCGCAGGTCAGCGATCCAGTCGGAATGGTCGGCCCGGTCACCGGAGTGATCGGCCAGCGCGGACAGGATCAGGCGCAGGTCACCGGCGGGGGCGGCGGCCGGCTGCACGTGCGTCGCCCGCTGGCTGGGGGCGTCGACGATGTGCACCACCTTGGCGTCACCGAAGTCGCCGAAGCTGAGCCGGAAGTCCAGCGGGGTGCCCACCACCACGACCACGTCGGCGCCGGAGAGCGCGGCCCGACGAGCCTTGGCGAACGCCAGCGGGTGCTCCGGCGGGAGCGAGCCGCGACCCATGCCGTTTGTGAAGACCGGCACCTGCAACGCCTCGGCCGCCTCGCGCAGCGCGGCGACCGCGTCGCCCGCGTACACGTCGGAGCCGGCGATGATGACCGGCCGCTGCGCCCCGGCGATGAGCATCGCCGCGCGGCCGACCTCCTCCGGGTCCGGGGCGATCGGGTCGACACCCGTCACGGTGGGCAAGTCGGCCTCGGCGACCGAGAAGACCGTCTCCAGCGGAAAGTCGAGGAAGGCCGGGCCGCGGTGCGGGGTGAGCGCGGCGTTGAGCGCCGCACCCACCGCACGCGGGATGTCGTCGGTGCTGAACACCGTCTCGGCGTGCTTGGTGACCGGGGCGACCAGCGGCAGGTGGTCCATCTCCTGGAGGCTGCCCGAGCCCCAGCGGAACGCGGGCGCGCGCCCGCCTAGCACCAGCACCGGCGAGGCGTTGAAGAACGCGCTGGTCATGCCGGAGATGCCGTTTGTGACACCGGGCCCGGCGGTGAGCACGGCGAGACCGGGGCGGCGCTGGAGCTTGGCGACCGCCTCGGCGGCGAAGACCGCGGACTGCTCGTGCCGGACGTCGTAGATCGGGAAGTCGGTCTTGTACGCGGCGTCGTAGAGCGGGAAGACGTGCCCGCCGGACAGCGTGAACATCTCCCGTACGCCGTGCGCGCGTAGTGCCGCGAGCGCCAACTCGCCGCCGTGACCCTCGATCCGCTCCGTCATGTCGCTCCCATCGTCCGTGGCCGGGATCACAGGTTACCGGCCAGTCACTTGGCAGTGCGACCGTGGCCCCGGCCAGCAGACGCTGCCGAGGTCAGGGGGCCGTCGGGGCGGGAGGCGACGGATCAGCGGCCGGTGAAGCCCGGCTTGCGCTTCTCGACGAAGGCCGCCATGCCCTCACGCCGGTCGTCGGTGGCGAACAGCGCCGCGAAGAGCTGACTCTCCCAGGCCAGGCCCGAGTTCAAATCCATGTCCAGGCCACCGTCGACCGCCAGCTTCGCCGCGCGCAGCGCCTGCACCGGACCGGTCAGGTACGGAGTGATCAGCGCGACGGCCGTGTCGTACACCTCGGCGGCCGGGGCGACCCGGTCGGCCAGGCCGATGCGCAGCGCCTCCTGCGCGTCCACCATCCGCCCCGACATGATCAGGTCCTTGGCGCGGGCCGGGCCGACCAGGCGGGCCAGCCGCTGGGTGCCGCCCGCACCCGGGATGATGCCCAGCTTGATCTCCGGCTGGCCGAGCTTGGCGTCCTCGGCGACGACCCGCCAGTCACAGGCCAACGCCAGCTCACAGCCGCCGCCGAGGGCGTACCCGGTGATAGCGGCGACCACCGGCTTGGGGATCCGGGCGATCGCGCCGAGCGCGCTGGACAGGTTCGCCGCCCGGTCGGCCATGTCCACGTAGGACATGTCGGCCATCTGCTTGATGTCGGCGCCGGCGGCGAAGACCTTCTCCCCGCCGTACACGATGACGGCGCGGACCTCGGGATCGGCGGTGGCCGCCGTGGCGGCGGCGCGCAACTCCTCCTGGACCTGGGTGTTGAGCGCGTTCATCGGCGGCCGCTCCAGCCGGATCGTGCCGATGCCGTCAGTGGTCTCCAGCCGAACGAACTCGCCCACGCTGCCCTCACTTCCTCGTCGAAGTCGCGTGCCAACCTTACGACCCGGCTCGTTTGGGTAAGTAGTGTGGTGTCAGCCCCGTGGGCGGGAGTCCAGCCATGATCACGTATTACGACGACAGGTCGGTGCAGGTCACCTCCACCACCGTCAGTGTCGACGGTCGCAGCTACAAGCTGGCCGACATCACCATGATCTGGCACCGGCGGGGCACCCGTTCCTGGCGCGTGCTGGTCGGACGGGGTGCGATCGGCGCAGCTCTCGCCGGCCCGCTGGTCGCGGCGGTGCTCGGCATCGGCGTGGCCGTCTGGCTGCACCGCTCACCCACAGTGACGATCGCTATCGTCGGCGCGTCGGTGCTGGTCGGGTTGGCCGTCGGGCCGGTCGCCGACTTCCTCTTCGAACACCTGGACCGCTCGTACGCCCGGGGTAGCCGCCAACTGGAGATCTGGGCCCGTTGGCGGGGTCAGCCGGTGCGTCTGCTGCACACCGGTGACGCGCTGCGCTTCGGGCAGATCTACCGGGCGGTGCAGCGCGCGGTCGAGCACAGCCAGCCGGCCCGCCCCGTCACGCGCCGCTAGCCGGCCTGGTTCCGCTTCACGTCCCTACCCGACCGGGGCCGGTCGTCACCGGTGGGACCTGCGCAGCGACCGGGCTCGCCGAGCCAGGCGGGGTGCAGCGGACGCCGGCGCAACCTTCCTGCAGTGCCTATGGAGCTGATATCACAGACGAATCGGACCGTTGGCCTTGCGGCGCCTCTGTGCCTCTGTGCCTCTGTGCCTCTGTGCCGCTGTGCCGCAAGGCCGCAAGGCCGCGGCGCGACGCGTGATGTCGCAGACGATTCAGCTCCAAAGGACCACTGCACCATCACCTCCACCCCGCCGGACGGCCTCCGTCGAAACCTCTGCGCAGGCTGGCCGATCCGCTGCGAAAGAAGCCACCTGCCAAGGTCCGAGCGAGGCGCGGTTTGCCTGGCGGTGGTTAGGCTTAGTGATGACCCTCTATTACCGGGACGACGCGGTGCAGGTGACCTCCGAGTCGATCCGGGCGGGCGGTCACGTGATCGCCCTGTCCGACGTGACGTTCGTCTGGCACGACCGGGGGCAGAAAACCCTCGCCGTACGCGGCCGTGTGCTGGGGCGCGGTGTCCTGGTCCTGCTGCTCTCGCTGCCGCCGCTGGTCGCGGTGGTCTGCGTGCTGTCACTGGCCTGGTCGGCACAGGACCGGGGCAACTGGCAGTTGGCGCTGATCATCCTCGCCGCCTGCGCGGTGGGGGCGCTCGCGTTGATGCCGTTCCTGGAAATCCCGTTGGGTTGGCTGGACCGCTCCTACGAGCGCGGCAACCATGTGCACGAGTTGTGGGTGCAGCACCACGGCCGGGAGGACCTGCTGGTGCGCACCCCGGACGCGCTACGGTTCGGGCAGATCTACCGAGCCGTGCAGCGCGCCGTCGAACAGCAGGGGGACCAACGATGACCACCCGCCGCGGCGAGGCCGTCGCGCTGGCCGGCCTGCTCACGGCGGCCGGCGTCACCCATCTGCTGCGACCCGGCGTCTACGACCCGATAGTGCCGCGCGCGTTGCCCGGCCCGCCCCGATTCTGGACGTACGCCAGCGGCGTGGCCGAACTGGCGGTGGCGGCGGCGGTCGCCAACCCGACCACCCGGCGGGCCGGCGGGCGGGCAGCCGCCGCGCTCTTCGTCGCCGTCCTACCGGCGAACGTGAAGATGGCCGTGGACTGGCGCCAGCGCCGCCCGACGAAGCGGGCCATCGCGTACGGCCGGCTGCCGTTGCAGGTGCCGCTGATCTGGTGGGCGCTGCGGGTGGCCCGCGCCGACACCGCCGGCCGACGGGCCCGCTGACCGGCTCCGTCGGGCGGTTGTGGCACAGCCGACGCACACTTGATCCCATGGCGATTCCCCTCCCCACCCCGGCCGCCGTGGTCGGTCTGACCCGCTCCGCTCTCGAACAGGCGCTCGGCTCCGCGGCCTCGATGGCGGCCGTGCCCGCCCGCGCATTCGCCGTGCTCGACGGGGTGGAGGCGCTGGTGGCCCGGATCAACGGCGTGGTCGACCGGATCGAGACGACCCTGGACCGGACCGACCAGGTGCTCACCGACGCCGAGGCGGCGGTCCGCGAGGTGGCCGTCATCAGCGCCGCCGCGACCACCGCCATCGACACGGCCACCGAGGTGGCCACCGCCGCCGCCGTGGTGGTCGCCGAGGCCGAACGGGTCTCCCGGGCCGCGGGCACTGTGGTCGCCGAGGCCGACCGGGTCGCGAACCGCGCCGCCACCACCGTGGGCACCGCGACGGAGGCCGCCGCCACCGCGGCAGAGCTGCTGGCGGCATACGAGCCGGCGCTGCGCCGGGCCGCGCCGATGGCCGGGCGGTTCGTGAAGGAGTTGAGCCACGAGGAGATCAGCGCGGCGATCCACCTGATCGACGAGCTGCCGAAGCTCAAGGAACACCTGACGGCGGACATCCTGCCGATCCTGGCCACGCTGGACCGGGTCGGCCCCGACCTGCACGACCTGCTGGACGTGACCCGCGACCTCAAGCTCGCCGTGGCCGGCATCCCCGGGTTGGGCATGCTGCGCCGACGCGGCGAGAAGCTCACCGACGAACCCGTCAGCTGACGGCCGGCCGGCCCGCACGAGCGAGCGAGCCGGTGTGGTCAGGCCGGTACGTACAGCTCGTCGATCTCGGCGCGTCGCGGTAGCGCCACCGAGGCGCCGAGCTTGCGGACGCAGGCAGCGCCGGCCGCCGACGCCCAGCGCACCGCGTCGACCAGGTCGCGCCCTTCGCCCCAGCCGACGGCCAGCGCGGCGGTGAACGCGTCACCGGCGGCGGTGGAGTCGACCACGTCGACACGTACCGCCGGCACGTGCACCTCGGTGCCGTCCCGGTCGACGTACCAGGCGCCCTCACCGCCGAGGGTGAGCACGGCCCGGGGGGTCAGGTCGAGCAGCGCGCGCGGCTCCTCCCGACCCCGGCCGGCGAGCGCCTGCGCCTCGCCCTCGTTGACGACCAGCAGGTCCACGGCGGCGAGCAGCTCGGGTGGGAGGTCCCGCGCCGGGGCGGCGTTCAGGATGACCCTCGTGCCGGCCTCGCGGGCGGCCACGGCGGCGGCCGTCACGGTCTGCACCGGGATCTCCAGTTGGGCGACGAGGACGTCCGCCGCGCGCACAGTGGTCAGCTCCTCCTCGGTGAGGCCGACCAGGGCGTCGTTCGCGCCGGGGGTGACCACTATGGCGTTCTCCCCCTGGGCGTTGACCATCACCAGCGCCACTCCGGAGGTGCCGTAGACCACGCGAAGCTGACTGGTGTCCACGCCGGCCGCGGTGATGCGGGCCTTGAGGGTGACGCCGAAGGCGTCCGAGCCGATCGCGCCGAGGAAGGCGCAGGAGGCGCCGGCCCGGACCGCGGCCACGGCCTGGTTGGCGCCCTTGCCGCCGGGCACCATCACGAAGTCGGTGCCGAGCATGGTCTCGCCCTGTCGAGGCAGCGCGGGTGCCATCGCGACCAGGTCCATGTTGGCGCTGCCCACCACGGCAACCCGGGTCTGCGGCACGGCCGTCTCCGCCTGTCCGACGCTCAGGCGGCGCGAGCCGTGAAGCGGTCGCCCGACCGCTCGACCACGAGTGGCAGCCCGAAGGTCTTGGAGAGGTTGTCACCGGTCAGCGTCTCGGCGAGCAGGCCCTGGGCGACCACCCCGCCCTCACGCAGGAGCATCGCGTGGGTGAAGCCGGGCGGAATCTCCTCGACGTGATGGGTGACCAGCACCATCGCCGGGGCGTCGGGGTCGTACGCCAGCTCGGCAAGGCGGGCGACCAGGTCTTCCCGACCGCCCAGGTCCAGCCCGGCGGCGGGCTCGTCGAGCAGCAGCAGCTCCGGGTCGGTCATCAGGGCACGGGCGATCTGCACCCGCTTGCGCTCACCCTCGGAGAGGGTGCCGTAGCGGCGTTCGGCGAGACCACCGACGCCGAGTTGACTCAGCAGGGCCCGCGCACGCGCCTCGTCGCCACGGTCGTAGTTCTCCCGCCAGCGGCCGACCACCGACCAGGCGGCGGTCACCACCACGTCGCTGACCCGCTCGTCGGCGGGCAGCCGCTCGGCGATCGCGGCGGTGGTGAGCCCGATCCGGGTACGCAGCTCGTTGACGTCGGTGCGGCCGATTCGCTCGCCGAGCACGTGCGCGACACCCGTGGTGGGGTGCAGCCGACCGGCGGCGAGGTTGAGCAGCGTGGTTTTGCCGGCGCCGTTGGAGCCGAGCACCACCCACCGCTCGTCCAGTTCGACGCGCCAGGTCAGGTCCTGTAGGAGGGCGGTGCCAGAGCGGCGTACGCCGACGCCGTCGAGGCTGACCACCAGATCCGGGTCCACGAGAGCGGCGGCAGGCGCGGCGCCGGCAGCGCCGGGGATCAGGTCACCAGTCACCACACCATCCAACCACGCAGCGCCGGGGTGCCCCCCATGGGCGGCACCTCGGCCATAGGGTGAAGCGCCGTGTCATTGATCACCAAGCCCGAAGGACGGCCCATGCCCCGCCGACGTACGGAGCCGCGCGGATGAGCGCGGTCATCGAGATCGAGGGTCTGCGCAAGACCTTCCGCAGCCTGCGGAGCGGCCGACGGGTGGCGGTGGACGGGTTCGACCTGTTGGTCGAGGCGGGTCAGGTCCACGGCTTCCTGGGCCCCAACGGCTCGGGCAAGACCACCACCCTGCGGGCCCTGCTCGGGCTGGTGAGCGCCGACAGCGGCCGGATGACGGTGCTCGGCGAACCGTCGCCGGAGTTGCTGCCCCGGGTGGCGGGTCAGGTCGGCGCCATCGTGGAGAGCCCGCAGTTCTTCGGCAACTTCACCGGCTACCGGACACTGCGGTTGTTGGCCCGCGCCGGTGGTGTGCCGGTCTCGCGGGTGGACGAGGTGCTGGATCTGGTGGGCCTGCACGACCGGGGCGATGAACGGGTGAAGGGCTACTCGCTGGGCATGAAGCAGCGTCTGGCGGTGGCGTCCGCGCTGTTGAAGGACCCGCGTCTGCTCATCCTGGACGAGCCGGCTAACGGACTGGACCCGGCGGGCATCCGGGAGATGCGGGACCTGATGCGGTCGCTGGCGGCCAACGGGGTGACAGTGCTGGTGTCCAGTCACATCCTGGGCGAGATCCAGCTGATCTGCGACCACGTCACGATCATCTCGCGGGGGCGGCGGGTCGCGACCGGTCGGGTGGACGAGGTGCTGGCCGGCCACGACCGGCACGAGTTCCTGGTCCGGGTGGCCGAACCGGAGCGGGCCGTCGAGCTGCTGCACGCGGCCGAGCTGACGGCGGCGGTGGACGGCGGAGCGTTGGTGGTGAGCGGGGTGAGCGACCCGACGGCGATCAGCCGGGTGCTCGGTGAGCAGGGTCTGTGGGTGGGCGAGCTGACGCCGCTGCGGCCGGATCTGGAGAGCGTCTTCCTGGAGCTGACCGGCGCGTACGAGCATCCGTCGGTGCCCCGGCAGGTCGGCGACTCGTCGCTGCCGCAGGGCGAAGCTGTGATCGACCTCGATCGGGGAGTGGACGCGTGAACCTGGTGCGTGCCGAGTTGGAGCGACTGTCCGCGCGTCGTTTCGTGCAGCTCATGCTCGTCCTGTTGGTGTTGGCGTTCGCCGTCACGGCGGCGACCACGCTGGCCGGTTCTCACAAGCCGAGCGTCAGTGAGCTGAACTCGGCGCGGGCCCAGGCCGCCGAGGCGCGGCGCGACCTGGAGGCCACCCACCAGGAGTGCCTGGCCCGTCAGGACGGCACCTTGCAGTCCGACACGGACAGGTACTTCCCCAGCGACTGCTCGGACATCGACCCAATCCGGCAGGACCGGCTACCGATCGCCGCCGACTTCCTGCCGGGGGTGTTCAGCTTCGCCGAGCAGGCCGAGCCGCTGCTGTACTTCCTCATCGCGTTCCTGGTGCTGTTCGGGTTCCTGGTCGGTGCCTCCTACATCGGCGCCGACCTGAACTCCGGCGGGGTGGTGAACCTGCTGCTCTGGCGACCGCGCCGGTTGACGGTTCTCGCGACCAAGCTGGGCACCCTGCTCGGCACGGTGCTGGTCCTTGCCCTGCTGGCGTCGGTGGCCTATCTCGGCACGTTCTGGGTGATCGGGCAGACCGCCGGCTTGCCGGGCCGGCTGGACGGCGACTTCTGGAGTTCGCTCGGCGCGGTGCACGGCCGTGGCCTGGTGCTGGTGTTGCTGGCCTCCGCACTGGGCTTCGCGATCGCCACACTGGGTCGGCACACGTCGGCGGCGCTGGGCGTGTTCGCCGCGTACGCGGTGGTCTGGGAGTTGGGCGCCCGGCTGGTCCTGGAGATCGTCGACGCGCGGAAGTCGGACCTGTTCATGCTCTCCAGCCACATCGGGGCGTGGCTCAACGGCGAGGCGCGGTTCTATGACGAGCAGCTCTGCCGGGGCAGCACCGAATTCCCCTACTGCGAGGGGTTCTACACGCTGACCTGGCTGCCGGCGCTGTTGGTGCTGCTGGCGATCACCGGCGGGCTGACCGCGGCGGCGTTCGCCGTGTTCCGGCGCCGCGACCTGATCTGAGGTTGTAACGGGCCGCCCGTCCTGCGATGGGCGGCCCGGAGCAGGCCGGTACGCGGCAAGAGCTTGCACCGCACAGACACGCGGTGAAATATTCCTTCACATGACCGCCGCAGCGGGCTCAGCCGACGGTGGAGCCGAACACCTCGTCGCGCACCGCGTCCAGGGCGGTGCGCAGCGCGCCGTGCAGGATCGGCTCCTCGGTCAGCCCGGTCGGCACCACTCGCGGCTGGACCAGGGTGATCGCCGCGACCTCCTGCTGCACCCGGTCGGCGAGCGCCGCGCCACCGGCCTGGCCGACTTCGCCGGCGAGCACGACCAGTGGCGGGTCCAGCACCACGCAGGTGCTGGCCACGCCGAGCGCGAGCCGACGGGCCAGTTCGTCGAGCATCGGGCCGCCGTCGGCGCCGGCCGCGACGGCCGTGCGGACCGCCTCGGCGGCGTCGGCGTCCGGGTAGCCGTGCTCGCGGGCCACCGCGCGCACCGAGTCCGCACCGATCAACTGCTGGAAGGCCGGCTTGGCGCGGCGGGACACGTCACGCGGGATGGGAGCACCAGGCACCGGCAGGTAGCCGATCTCGCCGGCGGCGCCGGTGCTGCCGTGGTGCAACCGCCCGCCCAGCATGATCGCCAGGCCGACGCCGGCGCCCACCCAGACCAGCACGAAGTCCGACAGCCCCTGCGCTGCGCCGGACTGCGCCTCGGCCACCGCGGCCAGGTTGACGTCGTTCTCGAAGACCACCGGCGTGTGCAGGTCGTCCCGCAACGCGGCGAGCAGACCGCTGTGCCAGCGCGGCAGGTTGAAGGCGAAGGTGATGTCGCCGGTGCCGGGATCGACCAGGCCCGGCGTGCCGAGCACGATCCGTCGTACGCTGCTCAGCTGCGCCTGGGCGCTGCTCGCCGCCTGCACGACGGCGTTGTGCACCACGCCCACCGGGTCGTCGGTGTCCCGGGTCGACTGCTCCACCCGGCCGATGACAGCACCGGTGATGTCGGCGCAGGCGGCAACCACCCGGTCCGGACCGACGTCCACGCCGACCACGTGCGCGCTGCTCGGGCGGACGGCGTAGAGCTGGGCGTTCGGTCCTCGCCCGCCGGCCTGCTCGCCGACCCGCGCGACGAGGCCGCGCTCCTCCAGCCGCTCGACCAGTTGCGAGGCGGTGACCTTCGACAGCCCGGTCAGCTCGCCGAGTCGAGCCCGGGTCAGCGGGCCGCGTTCGAGGAGCAGCTCCAACGCGGCACGGTCGTTGAGCGCCCGCAACAGGCGGGGGGTGCCGGGCAGCCGGGTCGCACTCATGACACGTCCTCTAGTTTTAGTAAACTTTGCTAACTGTAAACCGACCTGCGAACGGGTAGCCGTAGCGTAACGGCCACTCGACGGTGGGACGCTCCGCCGAGTCGGCAGGGCCAAGACCACCACCGGTACGACGTTTCGTACCCGCGGGGGCACCGAAGGGGGAAGCACGTGGGGTTGGATCCAGGACTGCGCCGGCTCGCGCTGGGCACGCTGCTGGCCGCGTACCCGGGACTGGTCCCGCCGGACTGGGCGGTCGACCTGCTGGCCGACGGGCTGGCCGGGTACACCCTGTTCGGCACCAACGTGCATGATCCCGCGCAGGTGGCGGCGAGCACCGCCGCGCTGCGCGCCGGTCGGCCGGACGCGCTGATCGCGATCGACGAGGAGGGTGGCGACGTGACCCGGCTGGCGCACGCCACCGGCAGCCCGTACCCCGGCAACGCCGCCCTGGGCGCGATCGGCGACGTGGCCCTCACCCGACGGGTCTACCAGTCGATCGGCGCCGAACTGGCCGCGCTCGGCATCACCGTCAACCTCGCCCCCACCGTCGACGTCAACACCGCCGACGACAACCCGGTGATCGGCACCCGGTCCTTCGGCGCGGACCCGGTGCGGGTGGCCGCCCACTCGGCCGCCGCCGTGGCCGGGTTGCAGGCCGCCGGCGTGGCCGCCTGCGCCAAGCACTTCCCCGGGCACGGCGCCACCGTCACCGACTCCCACCACGAACTGCCCACGGTGGACGCTCCGCTGGGCCTGCTCCGCCAGCGGGACCTACCGCCGTTCGCGGCCATCGTCGCCGCCGGGGCGCGCGCCGTGATGACAGCGCACATCCGGGTGCCGGCGCTCACCGGCGCCGACCCGGCCACCTTCAGCCGAGCCGTCCTGGTCGACCTGCTGCGCACCGAGTACGGCTTCACCGGCACCGTCATCACCGACGCGCTGGAGATGAGGGGCGCCGCGGTGGCCGCCGGCGGGGTCGGGCCGGCTGCGGTCCGGGCCCTGAGCGCGGGTGCCGACCTGCTCTGCATCGGCGCGAAGGTCGACGCCGAACTGGTCGAGCGGGTGGCCGCCGAGATCGTCGACGCGCTCGCCGACGGCCGGCTGGCGAGGGCGCGGGTCGAGGAGGCGGCCGGCCGCGCCGCCGATCTCGCCGCCTGGACCCGGGCCGCCAGCGGGTCGCCGACCACCGGCGACCCCGAGCTGGGGTACGCGGCAGCGCGTCGAGCGGTCCGGGTGGACGGTCTGCTCACCGGCCTGAACCAGCCACTGGTTGTGCAACTGCACACCGAGTCGACGATCGCCGAGGGTCGGGTGCCGTGGGGTCTGGGTCCGCACCTGCACGGGGTGCCGGAGATCCGGGCGATCGCCGCCGAGACCGACCCGGCCACGCTGCGCGGATTGGCGGGCGACCGTCCCATCGTGCTGGTCGGGCGACACCTGCACCGGCTGCCCGGCGGCCCGGAGCTGATCGCCGACCTGGCGGCCCAGCACCCGGTGACAGTGGTGGAGATGGGCTGGCCGGCACAGTGGCGGCCCGCGGGCGTGCGCGCCTTCGTCACCACCTTCGGCGCGAGCCACGCCAACGGTCGCGCGGCGGCCGAGGTGCTCGGCCTGGCCGGCTGAGCAGGGCGCCATCCGGCCGGGCTGAGACGCTCGGCCGGATGGCGCGCCCTCAGCGCCGCACCAGAGTGTCCACAGTCACTGGTCGCCACTTCTTGAACATGTTCAATATCAGCCCTAGTCTGATGACGTCGGTAGTTGAACACGTTCAAGAAGGGCGTCCACATGGACATCAAGGTCTGGATGTACGTGATCTACCTCGCGGTCAGCGTCGGCCTGACCATCTGGGTGGCGCGAGCGCTGTCCCGCAACGGGCAGGTCTTCCTGGAGGAGGTGTTCGCCGAGGAACGACTCGCCCGAGCGGTCAACAGCCTCCTGGTGGTCGGCTTCTACCTGCTCAACCTCGGCTACGTCACTGTGGCGATGAAGCACCCCGACCCAGTCGATTCGACCAGCCAGGCCATGGAGGAGCTGTCTCTCAAAATCGGCTTGGTGCTGCTGGTCCTCGGCGCGCTGCACTTCTTCAACGTCTTCGCGCTCGGTCGCTACCGCCGAAACCGACTCCGCCAGCTCGCCACCCACCCCCCGCTCGCCCCGATCGGCCGACTCCCCATGCCATCCGCCCCTCCCGGATCGCAGTTGGTCGGCGCGTACCCGGGCGGACCGCAGCCGACCGGCGCGCACCCGGCCGGACCCCAGCCGGGTGGCCCGCAGCCGGGCGGCGGCCCGACGACCAACCCACCAACCCGATGACAGTGCCCCCGACCGGTGGCGTCGGTCGGCTCCCGGATCCCACCGCTCACTCCGGCGGTGGGATCCGGGGGTTCACCGTCCTGTTCGACGCGGCCTGCCCGCTCTGCCGCGCCGCCCGCCGCTGGTTGTCGTCCCGCGCCCAACTCGTACCTCTGGAGTTCGTGCCGGCCGGGTCCGCCGAGGCCCGGCGGCGCTTCCCCGGCCTGGACCACGACGCGACGCTGCGCGATCTCACAGTGATCGCCGACACCGGCGAGGTGTACGCGGGCGACGGCGCCTGGTTCGCCTGCCTCTGGGCACTGACCGACCATCGGTCCACTGCCGAGCGGCTGGCCCGACCGCACCTGCTGCCCCTCGCCCGGCAGACGGTGGCCGCCGCCTCGGCGATCCGGGAGCGGATCCGCGACCCGTGGGCCGAGCCGACCGACGAACCGGCGGGATACGGTGACCTCGATGACCGAGCAGCCTGCGCAGACGACCACTGCGGGTGACCCAGCCACCGCCCGAGGCGAGCAGACCCGGCAGCTGATCCGGGACACCGCGATGCGGCTGTTCCGCGAACGCGGATACGCCCAGACCACCATGCGGGCGATAGCGCAGGAGGCCGGCGTCGCTGTCGGCAACGCCTACTACTACTTCGGTTCCAAGGACCATCTGATTCAGGAGTTCTACGCCCAGTCCCAGGTCGAGCACCGGGCCGCCGCGCAGCCAGTGCTCGATCGGGAGGAGGCGTTCGGTCCCCGGCTCGCCGGAGTGCTGCACGCGGGGATCGACGTGTTGACGCCCTCACACGGGTTCGCGGCGACCTTCTTCAAGACGGCGGCGGAGCCCACCTCCCCGTTGAGCCCCTTCTCCGCGGAGTCCTCCGGCCCCCGGCAGGCGGCCATCGACCTCTTCGGCGAGGTGTTGACCGGATCGACGGCCACTGTCGACGCCGAGCTGCGCCCGCAGTTGCCCGAGCTGCTCTGGCTCGCGTACATGGGCGTGATCCTCTACTGGGTGCACGACCGATCACCGGGCCAGACCAAGACCCGCCAGCTCATCGACGGGGCCGTACCACTGGTCGACCGGCTCGTGACGCTGTCCCGGCTCCGGGTCCTGCGGCCGGTGACCCGACAGGTGCTCGACCTGATTCGCACGCTCCGTCACTGATCCGGCCGACCTCCTTCGGCCAGCGAAGCAGCAGGTCAAGTCCGCTTTTCGACACTCCGAACCGACAGCGTCAACCTTGCCCCAAGCCTGTTCGATACGTAGCGTGATCGACACGTGGCGGCACGCCGCCGGCGACAGCCGCTACACCCGGAACCGGGGCCTGGGGGGAGGTTGCGGACCGTGGATCCGGCCCGGGATCCACGGTCCGCGCCCAGCCCCGCCCTGTCTCAGCGCGGATAGACGCCGTACGCGCGCCAGCCCCGGTCCGGGAAACCGGCCGCTTCGGCGACCCGGGCCGAGGCGTGATTGTCCCGCTCGTGCAGGTAGGTGGGGACCGCCCCCTCGTCGAGCACCCGCCTCGCCGCCTGGGCCACCAGTCGACGGGCCAGGCCGCGCCCCTGGGCGGCCGGCACGGTGCCGACGGCCAACTCGTGCCCGTACGCGTCGTGCCGTTTGATCCCGGCGCCGGCCAGGTAGACGCCGTCCGGGTCACGGACCACCAGCACCGGTCGGTCGAAGAGTCGCAGCCACGGCGGCAGCCCGGTGGCGGTCGGCTCGGTCCACTCCCCCACGTCGGGCAACGGGGCGGGTGCCAGGCTCCACCGGAAGGGTCCGTCGTGTACGCAGAAATCGGGTCGGCCGACGGCCTCCGGCAGCGCGGCGAGCAAGCGAGCCGGCGTACGGCGAACCAACGCGCGGATCGCCGCCACACGGTCCGGCGCCACGGAGAGCACGGCGCTCTGCCCGGTGTCCACGGCGAGCGCGGGGCGTAGCCGGCCGTCCCAGGCCGGTTCGGCCCGCCGGTGCGAGGCGACCACGTGCAACCCAGGCCCGGCCGGCCACTGGCCGAGCCAGGTGGCCAGGTGCAGGTGAAGTCGCCGGTCGA
Source organism: Micromonospora salmantinae (assembly GCF_022230905.1). Lineage (NCBI taxonomy): Bacteria > Bacillati > Actinomycetota > Actinomycetes > Micromonosporales > Micromonosporaceae > Micromonospora > Micromonospora salmantinae. The sequence goes on along the minus strand of NZ_JAKKFG010000045.1, from coordinate 522,827 downwards.
GCATGCGCACCTCCCCGTCACCCGACCCGTTGTCGATCACCGTACGCCGGACGGCGGGGCCGGGCGCAGGATACGTCAGGGCCGAGCGGGAAAGGGGTGCGGGAACCAGGCACATGAATCGACCGTCATATGTATTTCCATATCTGGACACCTTTGTTTGGGACGGTGAACGCATGCCGATTCAGCCGAGCGACCACTACCAGCAGGACCCCGAGCGACTCTGGCAGGCGGCGGAGGCCGTCGGAGGCAATCCGCCCCAGCCGCGCTACCGGAACCCGCGGACGATCGGCGGCGGAGCCCTGTCGTGGGCCGGCCTGAACAAGCTGTCCGTCGGCAACTCCAGTAGGCACCGTCTGAACAACCACTGACGCACCGCCGAGTCGGTGGCGCCGAAGGGCAGTCTCTGACGTTCGCCCGGGGCGACACACCGGAGGAGGTCCAGCGGCGGCTTTCGCACACCTGTCGGGTAATTTCTTGTGGTCCGCCATCCCGGCCTACGACAGGAGAAACTCCGCGCATGGGCAAGAAGACGATCCACGTCTCCGACTTCACCGGCACGGTTCTGCAGCAGGACGACGAGGTGGTCCGCATCGTCGTGCTGGAGCACCCGGACCTGGTCGCCGGGCCCGTGCAGTTGGACGCCACCCCGGGCGAGGTGGAGAACATCGACGACGCCGCGCTGGACGTGGCGGTGGTGGAGATCCACGATCGGCACGGTGGCGGCGAGCCCCGCCGGGTGGTGTTGACCGCCAGCGAGTTCGACGCGATGGCCACCGACGTGCCGATGGCGCAGCTGTTGAAGACGGCCGAGCGGGTTCGCCCACCCAAGGCCCGCAAGAGCACCGAGAAGATCGACTACGGCACGCTGGAGCACGCCGGCAAGCCACACCGGGGCCGGGTCACCGAGGAGGAGGCCCGCCTGGTGCGTGAGCAACTCGACGAGGTCAACAAGCGCCTCGCCGACGCGGGCGTACGCCAGATCGACCCGGCCGATCCGGAGCACGCCCTGCGTTACGGCTTCCCTGAGGCGTCCTGACCCCGGGTTCTCACTTCTTTCCGACGGCGGCGGCGAGGGCGGCGGCCAGGTCTGCCTCGACCGTCGCCTTGTCCAGGCCGAGGTTGGTGAGCACCCCTGCGCCGTCCTCCTGCTCCAGCAGCGCGAGCAGCATGTGCTCGGTGCCGATGTAGTTGTGCCCGAGGCGCAGCGCCTCCCGGAAGGTCAGCTCCAGCGCCTTCTTGCCGCGCGCGTCGTACGGAATGAGGTCCGGAACCTGCTCGGCCCGTGGTGGGAGGACGGCACCGACCGCCTCCCGTACCACCTCGGGGGTGGCGCCACGACCAGCCATCACCCTGGCGGCCAACCCTTCCGGCTCGGCCAGCAGGCCCAGCACCAGGTGCTCGGGGCCGATCTCGGCGTTGCCGCTGGCCCGGGCCTCCTCCTGCGAGGCCATCACCACGTTGCGGGCACGCGGGGTGAACCGACCGAAGCCGGCGTTGGGGTCGAGCGCTGCCGCCTCGGTCGCCTTCGGCACGAAGCGCTTCTGGGCGGCCTGCTTGGTGACACCCATGCTGCGGCCGATGTCGGTCCAGGAGGCGCCGGAGCGCCGGGCCTGGTCGACGAAGTGGCCGATCAGGTGGTCGGCGACCTCGCCGAGGTGATCGGCGGCGATGACCGCGTCGGTGAGTTGGTCGAGCGCGTCGGTGTGCGCCGTCTTGATCGCCTGGATCAGGTCGTCGAGCTTGACGGTGTTACTCATCTGGAGAGGATCTGTCATGCGTCAACCATAGGTTGACGTATGCGTATCGTCAACCCTGAGTTGACGATGTTGCGTCCGATCAGGCGGCGTACTCCGGCAGGAGTCGGGCGACGGCCGCCGGCGAGGGCATGCCGGCGATCTCCTCGGCGATCAGGCGGGCCGCGTCGCGCTGCTCGACCTGGCCCCGCCGCGGCAGCAGGCGGTGCGCCTGCTCGGCGATGGCGCTCGGGTCCACCTCGCCGGGAAGGAGCCGCACCGCGACACCGGCGGCGGCGAGCGTGTCGGCGTTGGCGAACTGGTCGGCGCCCTGCGGCAGCAGCAACTGCGGTACGCCGGCCGCGAGCGCCCCGAGGGTGGTGCCGCTACCTCCGTGGTGCACCACCAGGTCGACGAGCGGCAGCAACTCCGCCTGCGACACCCACTGGTGCACGCTGACGTGGTCGGGGAACTCGCCCAGTTGTTCCAGAGGCACCCGGCCGGCCGCGACCACCACCTCGGTGTCCAGCGCCGCCAGGCCGGCGATGGCGGTGCGCAGCAGCTCCGGCGTGCCGAACGCGGTGCCGAGGCTCAGATAGATCAACGGCCGGAACGTGCGACGGCTCACCCGTTCAGGCAGCGGGGCCGGTGTGGAGAAGGCGACAGGTCGCAGCTCGATCCGACGTTCGGTGGCGAGGAAGTTCGTGTCCTGCAGCGAGGGCGGCCAGATGTCCAGGTGCGGCCGGCCGACGACCTCGGCGTTCCTGGTGGGCAGTTCCAGGCCGATGCCCTCGGGGAACATCCGGCCGAACCCGTGCCACAGGCCCGGGATCCCGGCCCGGTGAGCCGCCACGGCCGCCCCCGGCAGCCCCCACTCGTGCACCACCAGGTCGGGCCGCAGCCGCGCCAGCTCCGGCGCGAGATCCTCGGCGTACACCTCGTAGAAGGCGTCGCCGGGCCGGAACGGCCGCAGGCCGTGCGCGGCGAGCGGCGGGTGCACCTCCGTCCCGGCGGCGAAGTGGACCTCGTGCCCGGCCTCTCGGGCGGCGATCGCCAGCGGGATCAGCGGATAGGTGTGACCGACGGACGCAAGACTGGCGAACAGCACACGCATGGCGTCGGACCCTACCTGCCGCACCGTGGGCCCGGCCGGGTCCGCCGGCCCGTATACGGTGGGCTCCGGTCGAGCGCGGTCACCAGTGGGAAGGGCGGTCATGCGTCTGCACGTGGGGTGCGCGATGTGGAGTCACCGGTCGTGGCCGGGCCACCGGCTGCCGCCCACCGAGCGCCTGCGGCACTACGCCAGTTGGTGCGACGCCGTGGAGGGCAACACCACGTTCTACGCGACCCCGGCCCGGGACACCGCGGCCTCGTGGGCCGCCCAGACGGGTCCCGACTTTCGGTTCGTCCTCAAACTTCCCAAGGTCATCACGCACGAACGCCGCCTCACCAACGTCGACGAACCGCTGCGCGTCTTTCTGGACGCCATCGAACCGCTCGGCCCGCGCGCCCACGCCCTCTGGATCCAACTGCCCGGCTCGTTCGCGCCCGCCGACGTCCCGGCCCTGGGCCGTTTCCTGGAGCAGCTCCCGCGGTCCCACCGGTACGCGGTGGAGGTCCGCCATCCCGCGTTCTTCACCGACGCCCACGCGACCCGACTGCTCGGGGCGACACTCGCCGCCACCCGGGCCGAGTGGATCCCCTTCGACACGACCGCCTTCTTCGCGAGCCCGCCGACCAGCGACCCGGAGCGGGACGCCTGGACCAAGAAGCCCCGCGTGCCGCTCAGGTCCGTCGCGCTGACCGACCGGCCGATCGTCCGCTACCTCGGTCGCGACGACTCGACGCGCACTGTCGAGGGGTGGCAGCGCTGGATCGACGTGACGGTCACCTGGCTTCGCGAGGGGCGCTCGCCGACGATGTTCATCCACACCCCGGACAACGCCGACGCGCCGGCGCTCGCCCGCCGGTTCCACGACGAGGTACGAGCACGCGTGCCCGGGCTCGACGCGTTGCCCGAGCCGATCCCGGTCGAGCCGCTGACGCTGTTCTGACCCGACGGGTCAACCCTGCTGGTCGAGCAGGTCGTCGAGGTGGGCCGCCGTACTGATCAGCGAGAGGTGGCTGAACGCCTGCGGGAAGTTGCCGATCTGCTCACCGGTCGGCGCGATCTCCTCGGAGTAGAGGCCGAGCGGGTTGCTGTAGGTGAGCATCTTCTCGAAGGTCAACCGGGCGTCGTCGATCCGGCCGGCCAGGGCGAGCGCCTGCACGTACCAGAAGGTGCACATGTTGAAGGTGCCCTCGGTGCCGGCGAGACCGTCCGGCGAGGCCCTCGGGTCGTAGCGGTAGACCAGGCTGTCGGAGACCAGGCCGGTGTCCATCGCCCGCAGCGTCGACTCCCACATCGGGTCGGTCGGCGAGATGAAGTTCAGCCCCGGCATCGCCAGCAGCGACGCGTCCAGGATGTCGGACCCGTAGTGCTGCACGAACGCGCCACGTTCCTGGTTGAACCCGCGGGTCATCACCTGCTCGTAGATGGCGTCACGTTCGGCCGACCAGCGGGCGATGTCGCCGGGACGGCCCCGGCGACGCGCGATGCGGATGGCCCGGTCCAGCGCGACCCAGGACAACACTCGACCGTAGGTGAAGTCCTGCCGGCCGGAACGGGTCTCCCAGATGCCGTCCTCGGGCTGGTCCCAGTGCGCACAGAGCCAGTCCATCAGCCCGGCCGTCTTGCGCCACCCCTCGTACGGCGCGATCAGCCCGTTGCGGTCCGCGAGTTCCAACGAGACGAGCGCCTCGCCGTAGATGTCGAGCTGGAGTTGGCCCGCGGCGCCGTTGCCGATCCGCACCGGCGCGGAGCCGCGGTACCCCTCCAGGTAACCCAGCACCTCCTCGGGGAGGTCCGGTGAGCCGTCGATGCGGTACATGATCTGCAGGGGAAGGTTGCCGTCCCGTGCCTCACGGATGCGCGCGTCGAGCCAGAGCAGATACTTCTCGGCCTCGTCGGTGAAGCCCAGGCGCAGCAGCGCGTGCACGGAGAAGGACGCGTCCCGGATCCAGGTGTAGCGGTAGTCCCAGTTCCGCTGCCCGCCGACCTGTTCGGGCAGTCCCGCGGTGGGCGCGGCGACCAGGGCGCCGGTGGGTGCGTACGTCATCAGCTTGAGGGTCATCGCCGACCGCTCGACCACCTCCCTCCAGCGCCCCTTGTACCGGGAACCGCCCACCCACCGCCGCCAGTAGTCGCGGGTCTCGGCGAGCAGATCGCACGCCTCGTCGGTGCTGAGTGCGCGAGGCGCGTGCGGACAGGCAGTCTCCAGGACCACCCCGCCGATGTCACCGGCGTGCAGGGTGAACGACGCGGACACGCCATCGGTGTCCCGTTTGATGTCCCTCGCGTCGAACTCGCGAAGCGAGTTCTTGAAGGCGGCCAGGGTGAGGGCCATCGTCGGGCTCCGGAAGACGTCGCCCTCGGGGTGCACCTCCAGTTCGTACGGATCGCGCCCGTAGTTGAACCGTGGGTGGCAGTGGAAGCGGAACCGCATGCTCCCCCGGACCATCCGGACCAGCCGGATCAACCGGTGTCGGTCGGTGGCCTCGGCACCGGTGACCGGCATGAAGTCCAACAGCTCACCGACACCGTCGGCGCTGTGGAAGCGGGTGATCAGGATCGGCGTACCGGGCAGGTAGAGCTGCTTGCTCGTGTAGTCGACGCCGTCGGGCGAGAGCTGGAAGTGGCCGCCGTTGCGGCGGTCCAGCAGCGCGCCGAAGACGCTCGGCGAGTCGAAGCGGGGCGCGCAGAACCAGTCGACCGTACCGTCCGTGCTGATCAGTGCCGCGGTCTGTAGATCACCGATCAGACCGTGGTCCTCGACTGCCGGGTAGCTGTCCACGCTGTCCCCCGCCACTCGTACTGGCAATGGCGGCGACTACCCGGGTGCAGGGGAAAAATGCGGCCCGTGGCTCGACACCGTCGAGACGCGCGGCCGATTGCGGAAGCTAACCTTCCGCAATCGTCGATAGCGTCAACACCGACGACATCGACGAGAGGACACCTGATGAGCCTGCGAGGATTCGCCACCCTGAACATCTGGGCGGACGACGTGACGGCAGCCACCGCCTGGTACGCGGACTTCCTCGGCATCGAGGCGTACTTCATGCGCCCCGGCCCCGACGGACGCCCGGCCTACACCGAGTTCCGCATCGGGGACTACCAGGCCGAGCTGGGCATCATCGACAGTAGGTACGCACCGGCCGGCGCGGCGACCGGGCCCGGCGGCGTGGTCATGCACTGGTGCGTCGACGACCTCGACGCGACAGTCGAGCGGCTGCTGGCGTTGGGTGCCACGGAGTACCAGCCGATCACTCCGCACGGGGACGAGGGGTTCATCACCGCGGCGGTGGTCGACCCGTTCGGCAACGTGTTGGGGGTCATGAAGAACCCGCACTACCTCGACGTCCTCGCGTCGCTGAAGGCGACCTGAGGTGGGCGCGCCCGACGTTCCCGACGGGCGGCTCAGCGACAGTGGCGGAGGTGCTGCGCGGTTCAGTCCCACTCGTCCCGACCCGACGTCTGCCGCACCAGCGCTGCCGCCTCGTCGGTGTCCAACCCACTGGCGATGAGCAGGTCCTGGGCGGCCATGCGGAACTCAGCCGCGGCGATCATCCCGGAGTAGCCCAACCGGTGGGAGTGTGGACGGGTGGGATCCGGCGCGGCCTCCCCCTGCGCCTCTCCGACCAGCTCGAGAGGGTCAGGATCTGCCGGCGCGCCTCCTGCGGATCCGCCCGCTCAGGAGTGGTGGTACGTCTCAGCGTATGCATGCTGGTGGCCAGCAGCTCGATGGCGGCCGCGAACTCCTCCGGTATCGGCTCATCCTCCCGGAGAGCCTTGGTGAGTCTCCGCGCGACGGCCCGACAACCGTAGAGGCTGCGCTCGAGATGTCGGACGGCCTGGGTGTAGCGGACCAGGGACCTGCGTTGGTGCCACCGTAGCGGCGCCAGTCGCACCACCTCCTGGGCTGCCCCCAGCCCCTCGTCCAGCGCGGTCACCCGCGATCCGAGGATCCGCAGGCCGGTCAGACTCTGCTCGGTGCCGTCAAGGTCCCGACGGCGCAGCGCCGCGCCCAGGTTGTGCAGGGCGGCGATGGCCGGGTCGAGAACCGGTTCGGCCAGCCGCTGCACCGTCCGCTGCGGGTGGATGGGCACCACCAGCAGACCGACCGCCAACCCGACCAAGTCCGCCGACCGCGGCATCGACGAAGCGAGGAACGGACAGGTCACGCACTGGCGGTTCCAGGGTGGCGATGAGCACCGCTGTGCCACCGGCCTGGGTGAGCAGGGAGCCACCGCCCTTGAGCAGGATGGCGACGATGATCGCCAGTACGACGACCAGGCCGGTCTGCCAGGCCCCGATGCCGAACAGTGGCATGAGCGCGTCACCGACGGCGAGCCCGAGAACGACCCCGACCAGCAGCTCGATGGTGCGCCGCAGGCGTGTGCCCATCGCGGCGGCCACGATGCCGACAGCTGTGGTGGGCGCGAGGACCGGGGTGGGATTGTCCAGGACCTGGGCTCCCACGAACCAGGCGATCGTCGCCGCGACGCCGGCCTGCACGGCGAGCAGCCCGAAGAGGCGGAACCGCCAGGCGCGGGAGCGCAACCCGTGCCGCACCCGCTCGGGCAGGCCGGCCCAGGTTCGGTCGGCCCCTGACACCCCGCGCGAGGGCGGGTCGTTGTCGGCTGCCGGCTCCTGTTTGGCGGGCATCTGCGCCGCTTACCCAGCGGAGGCGAACCTATCCGGTGAACGAGACGAACCGTGCGGGTGCCCCGTCAGTGGGCGGGGTTCGGCGTGTGCGGAAGTTTGCCGAGTTGGCGCCAGTTCGTCTCGGCGACGTCGACACCGTAGTGCTTGGCGGCGGCGAGGATGTTCTGAAAGGCCAGGTCGCGGTCCTTGTCGGTGACGCCCTGCACCTGATCGAACCGGGCGACGGCATTGCGGACGTGGCTCGCATCGGTCATCGGTTCCTTGCGTTTGCCGGGGAACGCGAAGACGGTCTCCGGCAGCTCGCGCTTGTCCTTGTCCGACAGGCCGCCGTGCTTCTCGTGGGGCTTCCAGGTTGATGTCATCGCCCAGCATTACCCGTGCACCGTCCGGCAGCACCTCCGAAGCCGACATTTTCCGGACCACCACCACCGGCAAGATCCATATCATGCCGACCCGGCCGGGCGAGGCCGAAGCCCCGCACACCTCGTCCTTTGTGGAGTGCGAGCATGGCCGGCATGGATATCTATGAGGACTCCCGTACGGTTTCACGCTCCGACCTGGCTGCCTGGCTGCGCCAACTGGCGAACCAGCTGGAGTCTGACGGGCGGCTCTTCTATGGCGCGGCGGGTGCGGTGACGGTCGCGGACACGGTGCGGTGCGAGCTGGAGATCGAGCGGGAGAGCGAGACGGAGGTGTCCGTCGAGATCGAGTTCTCCTGGACCGAGCCCGCGCGCGTCACGGTGGCGGACGAGGAGGAGCCCTCGAAGGACGACGAGGCCGACGAGCCGACCGACACCACGCCGCCGGCCGCCTCCTAGCGACGTCGTCGACCCGAGATCGAGCGTGGGCACCGTCCGTCGGATCCGGCGGACGGTACTCACGGACGCGGCCAGCCCGCGTACTTTAAGGAAGGTTTAAAGACCTTCCGAGCGCGGGCCGTAAGCGCCTACCATTCGGCCGCCGTGGCCGTTCGGGTCATCCTGGCGTCTACTCGTTGGGAGTGACCCGTGTCGTACGAGAGCCCGCCGCCGCCCCGTCATCGCGTTCCGGGCTGGCTCGGCCGCAACAGGCTCGGCGTGGCCGTCGGCGCGGCGGCCGTACTCGTCATCACGGCCGGGGGCGTGTACCTGGGCAACGGCGCGGCGCAGCCCGAGGCGTCGAACGCGGCCAACGCCCTCGAATACCCGTCATCACCGGCCGGGCAGCCGGCGGCGCCCGGCGTGGCGGTGTCGATCTCCGCGACGCCGTCGGCCGCCACTACCCCGTCGGCCGGCGCGACACCGTCGACCGCTGCCGCGCCGAAGGTCCCGGCAACCGGCTGGATTCCGGTCGACCGGGCGACCTGGAAGGCGCAGGCCGACGCGTACCGGGCGTTGAAGACCGACCCCGTCCCGTCCGGAGTGGGTAACCTCCCGGAGTTCCGGGCGGACTGCCAGTACAGCCACCGGCTACCGGACGACCCGATCGTCGCCCCCGGCCTACCGGGCGCGTCACACATGCACTCGTTCGTCGGCAACAAGGCCGTCGACGCGAACACCGTCGCCGGCGACCTGACGAAGTTCACTGCCACCTCCTGCAAGCCCGTCCAGGACCACTCCGCCTACTGGGTGCCCACGCTCTACGACAACGCGACGGGAAAGCCGGTCGAGACCACCGGGTTCCGGGTCTACTACCGCTCGCTCGCCAAGAACTCGACAGGCCAGATGCCGATGCCCAACGGCCTGCGCATGATCTCCGGCGACGCCAGGAAGAAGAAGCCGACCCCGCGCGGCGCGACCGGCCAGTTCTACTGCGCCTTCTACGGTCCCGGTGACCTCGACGGCATCGCCCGCAGCACCAACGGCAACTGGCCCATCTGCGGGGGCGACGCGACGCTGCACTTCATGATGCAGTTCCCCGACTGCTGGGACGGCAAGCACCTGGACAGCCCCAACCACAAGGACCACGTGGCGTACGGCAGCGGCAACTCCTGCCCGACCAGTCACCCGGTCCGGATCCCGGCGATCACCTTCGACATCCAGTACCCGGCCAAGGGCACCCCGGCCGGCTACTACCTGTCCTCGGACAAGGAGGGCAAGAGCGCCTCGTCGATGCACGGCGACGCGTTCGTGATGTGGGACGTCGACACCATGAACAAGCGCACGAAGAACTGCGTGCAGGGACGCCGGACCTGCGACAACTACGGCTACCAGAAGTAGCCGGGGCCAGGCCCGTGTCGGCCTGGCCCCGGGGTCTGATCGGGTCAGCTACGCAGCGTCCACCGCTGGTTCGTGCCGCCGTTGCAGGACCAGAGGATGAGCTTGGTGCCGTTGGCAGTGGCGGCGCCGTTGGCGTCGAGGCAGAGCCCCGACTGGGCGTTCGTCACGGTGCCGTTGCTGTTGACGTTCCACTGCTGGTTGAGCCCGCCATGGCAGTCCCAGATGATGACCGCAGTGCCGTTCGCAGTGCCCGCCCCGGAGGCGTCCAGGCACTTGTTGCCGTACACGGTCAGCTGCTTGCTGGCGGTCTGGGTCCACCGCTGGTTGGTGCCCGTGGAGCAGTCCCAGAGTTGGGTCTGAGTGCCGTTGGTGGTCGAGGAGTTGGGCACCTCGACACAGCGGCCGGACTGGCCACCCACGAGTTGTCCGCTCCCCGTACTGCCGCCGCCCTGCTGCTGCCGGACGATCGCTGTCGACTCGGCCGACCGGTTGCCCTGTGCGTCGACGACGTACAGCCGGTACTCGCCCTGAGTAGCCGGCACGGCGATGGACGTGGCAGTGCCGGCGGCCCTGGTCATCGTCGGCCCGGCGGTGAAGGTGGTCGTGCCGGACGGCGCCAACCAGACCGACCTGGTGGCGTCGCCGATGCTCCGGATCGGGATCGTCGCGGTGGCACTGGTGACGAAGGTGCTGGCCGGCAGCACATAGTTCGGTGCGGAGAAATTGCTCGCCGGAATGATGTCCCGGTACGCGTCCTCAAGGCCGGAGTTCGCGGCGATGCCGTACGCCGCCGCGGGCCAGACATAGTCGGAGGAGACGAGGATGTCGGCGACCGTGCTGTTCGGCAGATTCTTGTTCGAGACCTTGTTGATCGGGCCGTAGATCTGCGTGATGCTCAGATCGTGCTTCCGCCCGAAGTCGTCCGAGTTGATCATCCAGGTGACGTTCTTGTCGATACTCAGGACATTGTCGCGGAACGTGATGAAGGCCGATCCCTCGTCCGGGTGCAGTCCGTACTTGTGGCCCGACGGCACGCCCTGGAGGTAGTTGTTGGTGATGGTGGTCCCGGGCTGGCTCCCGAGTGTGTAGATGGGGGCCGTGTCGCTGAGGCGCTGCACCGTGTCGATGATGTGGTTGTAGCTGATGGTGTTGTTTCTCGCCGTGGTGGTCGGCCGGTTCGGCACGATCGAGCCCGACGATCCGTCGAAGTTCCACCAGCCCCAGCCGAGCGTGATGCCCGACCACGGGGTCTTCTCGATCCGGTTGCGCTGGATGGTGAGGGTGTCGGCGAAGTACGCGGAGATGGGGCTGTGCCCGTTGAACAGGACCGCGCTGTCGTAGAGGTAGTTGTTCTTGATGTCGATGTTCTTCGGTAGCCCCTCGACCGACGCGGAGTACTTCTCGCGGTTGGTCGACGTGCCGTCCCCGATGTAGACGTGCTGCGGATGGCCCACGAGGATCGCGGACCCGGCGATGTCGTTGGTGTGGTTGCCGATCAACTGTGTGCCCTGCACGTCGTTGACCATGCTGATCCCGTCGGCACCGGTGTGTTGGATCCGGTTACGTTGCAGGAGGATCCCGTCGGCGTTCTGCACCTGGACGATGCCGGGAACCACGTCCACGTTGCGGTAGTGGTAGACGTGGAAGTTGCCCTTGGCGTACACGTTCGCGCTCAGATTGCCCTGCTGCGCCTGCTTGAAGGACGAGCCGGCGACGTTGACCAGGTTCCAGTCGGAGTGCTGCACCGTCAGGCCGGAGAACGTGATGTTGCGCGCGTGGCTGCTCGTCGAGGTGCCGGCCACCCGCAGCACTGTGGAGACGTTGTTCGGCGCGTAGACCGTCGCGGTCGACATGTTCTCGGCGCTGGCCTTGTAGTAATAGAGCGTCCGACTGCCCTTGTCGAAGTAGAACTCACCGGGGGCGTCCAGGAACTCGTAGGCGTTCATGAGCTTGTGCGTGCCACCCACCTGGGCGTTGCCGTTGAACGCGCCCTGCGCGATGGCCGCGCCCGGTTGCTGGAAGAGCGCTACCCGGTTGGCGCCGTCGGAACTCGTGGTCACCTGGCGGACGCCAACGATGGCAGTGGTCCAGGTCGTTCCGGTCTCGATCTCGATGTCGTCCTGGTTGCGGGCGACGGCAGGGAAATCGTTCAGGCTGTATTTCGCGCCGTCACACTGCGACCCCGACTCCCAGGCCCACGCGGCCTGGTTGGCCGTGATGTTGTACGTGCCGTAACAGCCCGCCGAGCCGATCGTCTTCGACGCCATGTACGCGCGCTTGTCGTTGACGTAGAGCGCCCGCAGTTTGTTGGCGCGGTCCAGTGGCGCCTTCCAGATATTGCCGCTGTGCTGGGACCATCCGGTCACCGGGACGCCGCCGTCGAGGACCGGTGTCTCGCCGGGATAGGCGGCGTAGGCGACCCGGAACCCGTTGTTTCCGGAGTCGCTGGCACCGAACTCGACGGTGCTGGTGACCGGGTATCTCCCGCCGCGGAGATACACGTTGATGTCACCACTCATGGTCGAATTTATCGTACGAACCACGTCCCGCGCGCGTTCAACCGTCTTGAACGGCGATTGAATCGTCCCCGGGTTGGCGTCGTTACCGTCCGGGGCGACATAGTAGGTCGCCTGTACTGCGGCCGAGGCCGGTAGTTGGTTTGTCAACACTGCCGGCAGTGTGGCGGCGACAAGCGCCGCCACCGCCAACACTGACATTCGCGCGGTGGATATGGCTGACTTCACGTCTGTTCCTCTCACTGGTCGTCGATGTGGTGCCCAAAGTGCGTATCGAGCGACGAGTACGGAACAGCGACGCCACTAAGGGCCGGCGGGGACTTCCGTCGCCCCGACCGCACTCTTTGTTAACCGCCCCGAAATTCTTACTGGGAGCGTAGGTCACACGTCTGACCAATGCAACCGGCAATTGGAGGGCGTCTATGCCGAAATGCCCTCGGATCGGGCAGATCAACCATGCCGGCTGCGGACCCCCGCATACGTCGTCCGACGAATCCGCAGCGACGACGCCGCGGGGCTCGTCGTGCAGGCCCGCGACCACTCGCACACCCCTCGGCGATCGGCAACCGGGCGGTGGCATGGGGCTAGCCCGCAGTGCCGGGGCGCTGAACTTCGCGAGCAATCAGGGCGACCCAGCGGGTGCCGGGCCAGGGAGTGCCGGTGGCCCGACCCTCCTTTGGAGCTGAATCGCCTACGACATCACCGACAGCCGACCCCCTTGCCTGATTCGTTTGCGGCATCAGCTCCATAGGCGCCGCAGATGCTGAGCCCACCCATCCGGGCGGGTCCCGAGAGGGCTCAGCGACCCCGGGCCGGACCAACGATCAACCCGCGACCAGGACCCGATCATCGAGAGGCTTCGGGGTCCGAAAGACTCCGAAAGTTTCGGCGGATTCACCAGCCGAGGCAGCGTCCCGGGCATGCCCACGTCAGGCACCCAGAACCCTCGCCAGCCGGCCCTGCGACCCGGATGGGAGCACGGATCACACATTGACTTCCATTGATGTTCTGCTTACAGTCACCAACGAAATACCGAAAGTTTACCGAAAAGTAGCCCGGAGGTCCGGCCACCTTCCGCAGGTCGCCACGCAGCGACGGCGGCCTGGCGTCGGTCCGCTCCGGCGTGAACCAGGAGGAACCCCAGCGATGTCGCAGCTCGTCCTGTTCGCGATCGACATCTGCGCGGTGGCGCTGCTCGTCTTCGGGCTCTACTTCCCCCGGCACCGCCGGCGCGACCTGGTCGTCGCCTACCTGGGGGTCAACGTCGGCGTCCTCGCGGTGGCGAGCGCGCTGAGCGCCAGCGACGTCGGCGCCGGGCTCGGGCTGGGGCTGGCGCTGTTCGGAGTACTCTCCATCATCCGACTCCGGTCGACGGAGCTCGACCAGCACGAGGTCGCGTACTACTTCTCCGCTCTCGCGCTGGGCATTCTCGGCGCACTCAGCACCACCTCGGTCTGGCTCAGCGGCGGCCTGATGGCACTCATCGTCGCGGTGATGTTCGTCGGCGATCACCGACGCCTGCTCCGGCACTACCGGCACCAGATCATGGTGCTCGACTCCGCCGTCACCGATCACGTCGCTCTCGTCGCCCAACTGGAGCAGCTGCTCAACGCCCGGGTGCACAACGCCATCGTCCAGCGGCTCGACATGGTCAACGAGACCACAGTGGTCGACGTCCGATACTCGGTCGCCCGGCGCAGCGCGGCGGCCGGCACCAGCAAGTCGGTACGGGCCGGGGCGCTCCGATGAGCACGGCACCGCTGGCGACGTTGACGCCGATCGCACTCGCCGAGGTCATCGACCGGGCGGCGCTGCAGTGCAGGGTTGACCGCAAGTACGTCATCACGGTGGACGCGTTGCCGCACCTGCTGGACCAGCTCACCCCGTACGCCCGGGTGCTGGACATCGACGGTGAGCGCAGCTTCCGATACGAGTCGGTGTACTTCGACACGCCCTGCCTGGCCAGCTACCACTGCGCCGCATACCGGCGGCGCAGGCGCTTCAAGGTACGGACCCGGACCTACCTCGACTCCGCCCAGTGCTGGCTGGAAGTGAAGATCAGCGGAGCACGCGGACGGGTCACCAAACACCGACTGCCGTATCTGGCCGAGGAGCGCCGCACCGTCCGGTCCGGGCGCGGGTTCGTCGACGATGTGCTCGACCGGGAGTCGATTCTGTCCAATCTCACCGGCAGTCCGCTCGAGCCGGTACTGGTCACCAGCTACCGTCGCTCCACTCTGCTGCTGCCGGCGACGGCGAGCCGGGTCACCATCGACACCGGGCTCACCTGGCAGGACGGTGACCGCGCACTGCGGCTGCCCGGCATCGCCGTGGTCGAGACCAAGACCAGCTCGGCCCCTTCGCTGGTCGACCGCGCGCTGTGGCAGCGCGGGACCCGGCCCGTACGTATCTCGAAGTACGCCACCGGTCTCGCGGCTCTCCGCCTGGACCTTCCAGATGTGCCGTGGCGACGGACGCTACGCCGCCATTTCCGCGCCGACCCGTCCTCGGCGCTCCTGGAGTTGACAGTCCCCACCCGATCAGAACAGGAGGCATCGTGCGCATGACCACCCGAAACACCGGTCTTCCGGTGGCGGCCCTTCGTGCCACCGGGATCGCCGCCACCGCCGTGTTCGTCGCAGGCCTCCTCGTGGTGTCCTCGCCACCGGCCGGTGCCGAACCCGTCGCCGCCGTCCAGGCCGCGCAACCGGTCACCGAACTCCTCGCCGGCAACCAGGCCGCCGCCGCCGCACCGGCCGCCGCGGACGACGACCTGGTCGGCGACATCACCTTCTCGGTGCCCAGCGGCACCTTCCAGGGGGAGGTGGCGGTGACGCTGAGCAGCGCGGTCAGCGGCGCTCAGATCCGCTACACCACCAACGGGCAGCCGCCCACCGCCCAGTCGTCGCTCTATTCGGGCTCGGCGCTGCGCTTCACCCGCACCACCCAGTTACGGGCACAGGCGTTCGTCGGCCAGACACCGACGGGTGCGCCCGGCACCGCCATGTACGCCGCCCAGAACGTCACCACCGCCCACGACCTGCCGGTGGTACTCATCGACTCGTACGGTGCCGGCCGGCCCGACCGGGAGTACTTCGACGCCACCACCATGATCTTCGAACCGGCGGGCGGCGGCACCACATCGTTGGCGGCCGCCCCGACGCTCAGCACCCGGGCGGGATTCCGGCTGCGCGGCAACTCGTCGGCGACGTTCGAGAAGACGCCGTTCCGCGTCGAGTTCTGGGACAACGAGAACGACGACGCCGACCACCCGGTGCTGGGCATGCCCGCCGACTCCGACTGGGTGTTGCGCGGCCCGTTCCCCGACAAGGCGTTGATCCGTGAGGCGCTCGTCTACGACCTCGGGCGCGAGATGGGGCTGCCCGCCCCGCGCTACGCGTTCGCCGAGTTCTACCTCAACACGGACGCGGCACCGGTGGGTGCCAGCGACTACATGGGCGTCTACATGTTCATGGAGACGATCAAGAACTCCAAGGACCGCCTCGACCTCAAGCAGTTGGACTCCGACGACGTGACCCTGCCGAAGATCCAGGGCGGGTACATCTGGAAATTCGAGTGGATGGCGGCCGAGGAGCCGACGTTGCCGTGCACCGGGCCGGCGGCCACCTGCTGGAACTACCTTGAGGTCGCCGACCCGTCGCCCCTGCAACCGCAGCAACGGGACTGGCTGCGCGGTCACCTCCAGGAGTTCAACGACGTGCTGCACTCGTCGAACTTCGCTGACCCGACCACCGGATACCGCAAGTACATCGACGTCGACTCCTTCGTCAACCTCATGATCGTCAACGAGCTGAGTCGGGAGATGGACGCCTACGTCCGCAGCTCGCACTTCTACAAGGACCGGGACAGCAAGATCTTCGCGGGTCCGCTGTGGGACTTCGACCTCAGCTTCGGTGTCGGTGGATTCTTCGCCAACGACCAGGTGTCGGGCTGGCAGCACCAGCAGACCCGGCAGCCGTCGGCCAACGACTGGTTCGCCCAGTTGCTACGCGACCCCGCGTTCGTCAACCAGGCCCGATCGCGCTGGCAGACGCTGCGACGGGGTCTGCTCTCCGACGCCGCGCTCCAGACCCGGATCAATGCTCTCGCGACCCCGCTGACCAACGCGGCCCAGCGCAACTTCCAACGCTGGCCCAACCTGACGGCACCGACGGTCAGCTTCTTCCGCACCCCGACCTCGCCCACCTGGCAGGGGCAGGTCCAGGTGATGCGGGACTGGATGCTGCGCCGGGCCGCCTGGCTGGACTCCACCGCCGGCTGGGGGGGTCCCGTCACCACACCGCCGCCCACCACGCCACCGCCCACCACGCCACCGCCCACCACGCCACCGCCGTCGGCCGGCTGCACCGCGACGTACGCGGTGACCAGCCAGTGGACCGGAGGCTTCCAGGGCGAGGTACGGGTCACCGCGGGAACCTCGGCGATCAGCAACTGGACAGTGACGTGGACCTTCGCCGGTGGCCAGAGCGTCGCCCAGGCCTGGAACGCGACAGTCACGAGCCAGGGGTCGGCGGTCACCGCCCGTAACGTCGCCTACAACGGGGCACTCGGCGCCGGCGCGAGCACCGCGTTCGGGTTCCTCGGCTCGTCCACCGGCACTCCCAGTACACCGACGCTGACCTGCACGGCGAGCTGACCAACAACCGGCCCGGGCCGGGTCGACGATCGACCCGGCCCGGGCTTCCGGTCAGCTGACCGAGAATTCCGCCAACCGCAGCGGGGAGTCGAACACCAGGTACACGTCGTGGGTGCCGACGGCCCGGGCCAACTCGGTGCTGGTGCTGACGTACCGGTAGTCGTCGCCGGTGCTGGGCACTGTGGCGGTGCCGAGCAGCCGGCCGGTGGGCGACCCCAACCGGATCTGGACCGTGCCGACGCCCGCACCGGCCTTGGCGACAGTCGCGGTGAAGGTGCGCGCGCCGGCTCGCAGCGCGGAACCGTCGAAGGAGATCCACTGACCGGGCGCGGTGGCACCGACCGCCGTACCGCTGGGCTTCGACTCGTCGACGAGCCGGACCCCCGCGTACCTGTCGAAGTTCTCCGCCCTGGTCGGACGGGACAGGTCACGGGCCGGGATCGTCTCGCCGCGGACCCGGACCGCGGCGCGGGCCCGGATGTCCTCGGCGGACGCCCCGACCATCAGGTCGTGGACGGACGACTCGACCACCCACCGGCTGCGGGTGACGTCCCAGTGCGCCAGGTCCGCGGCGGGCAGGCGCAGGGTCACCGTACGGGTCTGCCCAGGCGCGAGCTTCACCTGCTCAAATGCCTTGAGCTGGCGGATCGGAGTGGTGTCCCGCGAGGTGCGCTGGTGGGTGTAGAGCTGAACGACCTCGGTCCCGGTCCGGCTGCCGACGTTCGTCACGTCGACGCTGGCCGTGATGGTGCCGTCGGCCGCCACCGACTGCGCACCGGTACGCAGTTGGCCGTACCGGAAGCGGGTGTACGACAGCCCGTGGCCGAACGGGTAGAGCGGCTTCGCGCGGCTGTACAGGTAGGTCTGCCCGGACGAGATGATGTCGTACTCCAGCAGGTCCGGCGGTAGTTGCGAGTCCGAGCGGTACCAGGTCTGGGTGAGCCGGCCGGACGGGTTGCGATCGCCGAAGAGGACGTCGGCGACCGCGTGACCGGTCTCCGCGCCCGCGTGGGTGGTCCAGACGATTGCCGGTACGTGCTCCTGCTCCCACCGGATGGTGACCGGGTAGCTGGTCTGGAGCACGAGGACGGTCCGTGGGTTGGCCCTGGCCACTGCCTTGACCAGCGCCTCCTGGCCGGCGCTCAGCGCGGTGGAGGTCCGGTCGTGCGCCTCGCGGCCGTTGATGAACGGGTTGCTGCCGACCACAAGCACGGCGGTGTCGGCCGCCTTCGCTGCCGCCACCGCCCGGTCGATTCCGCTGCTGATCACCTCGCGACTGAAGTGGGTCGCGGCGGCCGGGGTCGATGCGCCGAGCTTGAGGGCGCCGTCGTCACCGATGGTCACGTACGTGTCGGCGCCGAACCAGCTCTCCTTGGTCTCGTAGCCGACGTAGCGCAGCACCACTGTCCCGTCGGCCTGCGGCTCCAGCTTGAACTGCTGCTGGACGTACCAGCCGTTCGGCTGTTCGTCGCGGGTGAGGAACGGCCCCCAGTTGTAGCCGAGGTAGCGGCCGTTGGCGGCGTTGCGCAGCGTCACCACGTCCTGCCCCCAGTCGACAACGTCGAACTGGGCGTCGAGCGAGGCGGTGGCACCGGTAGCGGTGACCGGGTTGGCGTCGGTGGTGCCGGTGGCAGTGACGTACCGGCCGGTCGACACGTCCTTCAGCGCGATCCGGTCCGCCCCGTCGAGCCCGCTCACACTGGCCGAGCTGCCCAGCCGTTCGCGGATGCCGCCGAGCGCCGTGACCTGGTACGGCAGGTCGCCGCCGTACCAGTCCGAGTAGAGGGTGTCGGCCAGCGGGCCGAGCACCGCCACCTTACGGGTCCGGGCCGGGTCCAGCGGTAGCGCCTGCCGCTCGTTCTTCAGCAGCACCATCGCCTCCCCGGCGGCCTGCCGAGCGAGTCGCTGGTGTTCGGGGCTGTTGATGACGTCCGGGGTGATGCCGCCGTACCGGCCGCCGCCCGGGTCGAACTCACCCAACCGGAACCGGACGTTCAGGATCTCGCGGATCCGGGCGTCGATGTCCCCCTCGGTGAGCAGGCCGGTCGCCAGCGCCTCCTTGATGGCGGTGATGGTCGGCTGCGCGTTCGTGTCGTCGGTGATGAAGCTGTTCAGGCCGGCCTTGATGATCGCGGCGTTTCCCTCGGCCTGGGTGGCGTAGTACCCCTGGGAGGCGACGAGGTTGTTCGGCGCCCAGGCGTCGGTGACGTTCATCAGCGGCTGGTCGGTCCAGTCGCGGACCACGGTGGCCAGATCCGGGTCCACAGTGGCGGGACGGCCGTTGACCAGGTTGTACGCGGCCATCATTCCGGTCGCCGCGTCGGCGGCGATGGCCGGCTTGAAGGCGGCACGGTCGTACTCGTTGAGCACCCGGGGCGGCACGTTCGACGAGGTCACGTCGCGCCGGACCTCGTTGTTGTAGGCCAGGTAGTGCTTGAGGGTCGGTGCGCTCTTCAGGTGGTTCGGGTCCCCGCCGGTCATTCCCGACCCGTACGCGGTGGAGATCGCGGCGGTGAGCAGCGGGTCCTCGGAGTAGCCCTCCTCGTTGCGGCCCCACCGGGGGTCGCGCAGCAGGTTGACCACCGGCGCCCAGAGGTTGAGCCCCCAGACCCGGGGATTCTGCGCGTGGTAGCCGCGCGCCTCGTCGCCGACGGCCGAACCGACCTGCCGGATCAGGTCCGTGTTCCAGGTGCTCGCCATGCCCACCGGCTGGGGGAAGACGGTGCCACGAGCCTTGACCACCGCGCCGTTGTTGTCGATGTCGGTGGACCAGGCCACCCCGTGCAGCGCCTCGGTGCCGGCCTTGAACAGGCCGATGCCCAGCCGGGGAATGGCCGGCTGGTACTGGTGCAACCAGGAGATCTTCTCGTCCTGGGTGAGGCGGCCGAGTAGGTCGTCGACCCGGGCGTTCACGGGCAGGTGGGGATCTCGGAACGGGTAGGTTGGCTCGGCGAGCGCGGTGCCGGGGACGGCCGGTAGGGCTAGCAGGGCGAGCGCGAGCGCGGTGATTCCGCGCCGAAGGCGCCAGTTCCGCATGCGTTTCTCCTCATGTCGTACGACAGACGCCCAGCGGGGCGCCGAGACCGGCGTGACCAGGCTCGACACCCGGCTGACGGGCCTGAACGACGAATCGTCGAAGCGCTTCGACGACCCGGCCGCGTCACCACGGCCATGATTGTTGTGATCCGCGCAACTATAGATGCGCGCCAATGACCGGGCAATAGTCGCCTGCCCTACCGGCCGGTAGACCCCAGCCGCTTGACCAGAACGCCCTCGATGTCTTTCAGCGGCACGAATCCCCACCGACGCGAGTCAACGCTGCCCGGATGCTCGCCGAGCAGCACCGCCATGCCGGCCGGCACCTGCCGCACCTCGGCACCGACGGCCGGGGCGACCACGTCCGGGACGGCGTCGCCCGGCAGCGCCACGAGGCGTTTGACCAGCCAGCCGGACGCGGGAGAGCCCGCGACGACACCCCGGGGACCACCCTCCTGATGGCGCGCGACGACGATGCCGCCGGCCCGGAGTCGGCGCGTTCGGCGCACCACGAGGCGGTCGCCGTGCGCCAGGGTGGGGGCCATGCTGTCACCCATCACATCGACTATCATCAGTCGCTGACGTGCCAGGGCAACGCCGACGACGGGTGCCGCAAGCGCGGCAAACCCACCCAGGACGGTGAGCAGGAATTGTGACTCGTCGGTCATAAGACCCCCTTCGAGGGGTATTACTCTCATCTTTCCGTCGGCAAATCAACCCGTTGACAGCATCGAAGCACGCCGATAATCTCGGGTTTCCCAGCCGGGGTTCTTGAGGTCTGTGCGACTCGCACCTCGGCACATGGGCACCACGGGGAATGGGGGACTATGTGGGTGTCGCTGTTGTCGCGTCCATTTTGACGCTGGCCGGCGTTCTTGCGATATCTGTCATCGGAAAAGTGCGTAGTCGAATGAGTTATCGCGCGTTCGCCGACGCCATTGCCCAACTGCGGGTCGCCCCCGTGCGCTGGTCCCGCCCGGTGGCGGTGGCATCGATCGGGTCCGAGGTAGCCGTACTGGCGCTCGTCCTGTGGCCCAAGGGCACTGTCATCGGCCTGACCGCGGCCGTGCTGCTCTTCGGCGCGTTCACCGTCGTGCTCGCGCGGGCCGTCCGACAAGGGTCCACGGCGGGGTGCCACTGTTTCGGCCCGACGGACACGCCCGTTGCGTGGCGGCACGTCGCTCGCAGTGGTTTCCTCGCCAGCACGGCCGCCGGCGCCCTTCTTGGCGCGATCACCCTGCCCGCCATATCGCTCAGAAGTCTAGAGCCGCCGCACCTCATATTGGCTCTTTCCCTAGCGGGATTCATCGTCACGACGCTGGTCAGGCTTGACGACCTCACCTGGCTCCTTCGTGGAGCGTCTCACGCGCGCTGAATCTCTCCAATCGATCGCGCACTTCTCGTGCGCTGCGCTTCGACGCCCCGATCCAAGGAGCCCACAGTGCTATTTCTGTCCACCGCCGTCGGCATACTCGCGGCGCTCGTTCTCGTCGATCTCGCGCTGAGCGCCGCGGTCATCAGGCGGCTACGCGAGACGGAGGCGAAACTCATCGAGATGAACTCGCCGCCCGCCTCGGGGCTGCCGGTCGGCGCCACCCTGCCGGAGTTCGTGTCACCGGACGGCCAGGTCTCCAGCGCCGACCTCGCGGGCAGCCCGACCCTCGTCGGGTTCTTCTCCGCCGGATGCCGACACTGCCCCACGCAGGCGGAGAGGTTGGCCGACCGGGCCGAGGAGTTCGGCGGCACGGGCGTACGGGTGGTCAGCTTCCTCACGGTGGGTGAGGGCATGACCGACGAGCTTGGCCCGACGCTGCGGAAGGCCGGCCTCCTCGTCATTGACGACAGCCCGAGCGCGGTGATGGCCGCCTTCCAGGTGCAGGGCACTCCATCGTTTGTGCTCTTCGGCGCGGACGGACGACTGGCGGCACGCGGGCATGACCTGAGCGAGGTATTGGGCAGCCGATGAGGCGGTCGGCAGCGTTGATGCGTCGCGCGTTCGGGATCTACTTCGGCGCCGCGCCCTGGGCGGCGGCGGTGAGCGTCGTGATCATGGTGGTGGGTGGTCTGACCGCGGTAGCCACCGCATGGTTCACCCGAGCCCTCATCGACGGTCTCTCCGCCGACGCCACGTCGACGATCTGGCTCGGTGTCGTCGGTTTCGGCGCGCTGGCCATCGTGTCGCCGGTCATCCTGCACGTCTCGCAGTACGTACAGCGGGACGCGGAACGCCGGGTGACGATACGCACGCAGCAGGAACTGTTCACCGCGGTGTCGGCGCATCCTCGGCTGACGGAGTTGGAGGACAGCAAGTTTCATGATCGGCTCCGGCTCGCCCACGAGGCGAGTCGCTTCGCGCCGACCCAGCTCAACAGCATGGTCCTGGGCATCGGGCAGGAGATGATCACCATCGTCGCCTTCGGCGTGACGCTGGTGCGCTGGTCTCCCCTGGTGAGCGCGTTGGTCATGCTGGCGGTGCTGCCCACTCTCGTGGCCCAGATCCGGTTGGCTCGGATGCGCGGGGCGATGTTGGAACGCACCGTGCCGATGTTCCGCCGGCAGACGTTCTACGCGGCACTCCTGCTCGACATGCGCGCCGCGAAGGAGATCCGGCTGTTCGGGCTCGGCCAGTTCTTCCAGGGTCGCCTGCTGCGCGAGCTGCGCGCGGCACAGGGACAGGAACGTCACCAGGACCGGCTGGCCCTGTGGGTCGACAGCGCCCTCGCGACGCTGACCGGCATCGTCTCGCTTGTCGCTCTGGCCGTCTTCGTCGCACGGGTGGTCGACGGACATGGCACCGTCGGCGACCTCGTGCTCGTGATCGCGGCACTGACCGCGTTGCAGATGTCCGCGTCGAGCCTGGTCCGACAGATCGCGATGCTCGGCGAGACATTGATCGTGTTCGGCCACTACGTCGACATCACCGCGGTGATCCGCGAGGCCCGACGTGCCGTTCCGCTGCCCGCCCTGCCGCCACTGAGGCGAGGTCTGGAGTTCGACGACGTCTGGTTCCGGTACGCCCCCGAGCACGACTGGGTCCTGCGCGGTCTCACGTTACGGATCCCCTGCGGCTCGTCCCTCGCCCTGGTGGGCGACAACGGCGCCGGAAAGTCGACAGTGGTCAAACTTCTCTGCGGCTTCCACGTCCCGAACAAGGGCGTCATTCGGTGGGATGGCGTCGACATCACCACCATCGACCCGGCCTCGCTCCGCGCCCGTCTCGGGGCGACATTCCAGGACTTCATGACCTACGAGTTCTCCGCCCACGACAACATCGCGGTCGGCGACATCAGCGCGTTGGACGACCGGGCCCGCGTACGGGCAGCAGCCGCGACGGCGGACATGGACGCCACCCTGGTTGCGCTTCCGAACGGGTACGACACCATGCTGACGCGAACCTTCAGCGACGGGGATCTGCCCGGGGTGGGGGTGGTGCTGTCCGGGGGGCAGTGGCAGCGGCTGGCGCTGGCCAGAGCCCTGCTCAGGGAGGGCGCGGACGTGTTGATCCTCGACGAACCGTCGTCAGGTCTCGACGTGGCGACCGAGCACGAGATCAACCAGCGGCTGATGTCGCTGCGCCGCACACACACCAGCCTGCTCATCTCGCACCGGCTCAACACCGTCCGGGAGGCGGACAGCATCGCCGTGCTGGCCGCCGGCCGCATCCTCGAACAGGGCAGCCACGACGAGCTGATGGCATCGGGAGGGCGCTATGCCGAGTTGTTCCAACTCCAGGCATCCGGTTACGACGACGCGATCACCACTCGGACCTCGATGTGAACGCTAACACCCTGCTCAGAGTGTCACTGTTGGGTCCGATCGAGGCAACCGTCGGCGGGCAGCCGATGGCCGTCGGCGGCCTGGGCCGGCGAGCACTGCTGGCGGCGCTCGCCTTCAACCTGGGCACTGTGGTCGCCGTCAACCGTCTCATCGAGGTGATCTGGGACGACCACCCGCCGGCGACGGCGACGACGAAACTACAGGGCCACGTCTGGGCCCTGCGGCGAAGCCTGGTGCGACTCGGCGGGCCGGACGCCGTGAACATCCTGCAGACCCGTCCGCCGGGTTACCTGTTGTGCGCCCGCCTCGCGTCGACAGACCTCGCCCGTTTCGACGACCTGACGCAAGGGGGTGCCGGCGCTCGGCTCCCCGAAGGTGCCGAACGCCGGGTCGCCGCCCTCTCCGCGGCACTGCGGCTGTGGCGGGGGGACGCCTGCGTCGACGCCCGGTCAGCTGGGGTGGCGGTCGTGGCGGCGTCACTGGACGAGCGACGGTGGCGGGCGATGGAGGACCTCGCCGAGGCGCAACTCGTCCTCGGCGACCACAACTCCGTCATCGACGCGATGGAGCCACTCGTACGCCGGTGGCCGTACCGGGAACGGGCCTGGGAGCACCTCATCGAGGCACACGTGAGGCGTGGTGACGTCGCGTCCGCCCTGGCCGCTCACGACCAGTTGTGCGAAATCCTGGCCGGGGACCTCGGCGTCGCGCCCGGTCAACGAATCGGCCGGTTGGTCGGCATCATCCGCGCGAGCGGTCAGCGGTAGCACCGTCGCCCACCTGCCACCGACGCCCACCGCACGAGGCGGCGGCATGGCCGCCGTCGTCGTGCGGTGGGCGGTCGTGACCAGTGCGAATGCCGATCCGCAGCCGCTCGCCGGGGGCATTAGCGCACCGTTAGCGAATCGTAAGCGGTCGATGACATCGTGGCCTCTGTCGACAAACCGTCGTACCGACGGAGAAGGAGAGAGGTCGTATGATTATCAACAAGCTGGCCGACAAGCTACTGGCCACGCTGCTGCCGAAGGCCACGGCGTCCGCGTGCAACGTCTGCTCTCTCGCCTATGTCGGGTGTGGAGGGCCCTTCTGCTACTACTACTACAACAAGGTGGTCGCGGGGCAGGTCCGCTGTTACGCCAACACGGCGAGAGACTGCAACGCGTCCTACGTGAGCTACTCCACGGGCTGCTGCTGATCGTCGATTCGCGGCCGTCGGTCGGATGTCACCATCCGACCGACGGCCTCATGCTGGAGGACCAACGATGCGGGGCACGGTGCGTCGATGCTGGGGATAGCCGCGTCGCAGTGGCGGGTGCGACTACGCCGGTCACTGGCCCTGCTCTCGATGATCGCCGTCGCGGTAGCCGGGTTCACGGTGCTCACCGGGGCCGCTGTGACCTCCCGGCTGGAAGCGGTCGGCGCGGTCAGCGCCAACTACCGCCCGGTCTACGACCTCCTGGTACGCCCCCGGGACGCGGTGCTGCCGCTGGAGCAGGAGCGCAATCTGGTCCAGTCGGGCCAGTTGGCGGGCATGCGTGGCGGCATCACCCACGATCAGTGGCGCGAGATCCAGGCGGTGCGCGGGGTGTCGGTGGCGGCACCGGTCGCGATGATCGGGTACGTGATGCGCACAGTGCCCGTGACGGTCGACCTGTCGGAACACCTTGACCCGACCGCCGAGCGTCAGGTGTTGCGGGTCCAGCCGACCTGGGCGACAGACGCGGGGCTGAGCCAGATCCCGGACGGGCCGGCGTTCCTCTACGCGACGCGGAACCGGCTGGACGTGGTGCCGAACAGCGAACTGAAGAGCGGCGGGGGCCTGCCGCCGCCGGAGGAGGTCGACGCCGACGGCCAGCGGGTGAAGATCTGCCCAGCGGCTCCGGCCATCACCGCTGAGGACTGGCTCGCACCGACCGACCTCCGAGCCCGATCGTCGTTGACGTGTGTCGGCGGCATGGGCTCGACGGATCGCGAGGGAAAGGCGACGCGGCCGACAGTCACGTTGGCGTGGACGGTGCCGTTCCTGATGGCCGCGGTCGACCCGGAGTCGGAGGCCACGCTGGCCGGGCTGGACCAGGCCGTCACCTCGGGCCGATACTTCACCTCGGCCGAAGCGCCGACCTCACGGCGGCTGGACGGCATGCCGTACCCCTACTCGGTGCTCCCGATCCTCGTCGCGGACCGACCCCAGGTCGACAGGACGCTCAACGTCACAGTGCAGCGCCTGAACTCCGACGCGCCCGAGCTGGTCCGGAGATCCGCCGACGACCAGCGGCTCCGCGCCGCTCTGGTCAACGAGTCCGGCACGCCGGTCGCCCAACGGGCGATGTCGTTCGAAGAGCCGTACCAGAACCTGCTCGACCGGATGCTCCGCCCCGACGACCTCGGTGTCGAGTACGACCTGGCAACGTCGAACACCAGGTGGCTCGACCAGTTCTGGACCGTCGGACCGCCGAAGAGGGTACGGGCCGGGGACGGTCTGCGGGCCCAGCCAGATCCGTACGACCTGAAGATCTGGGGTCAGGGCGCCGACGACGGCGGGTCGTCCCGGCACGTGCCGATGGAGTTCGCCGACACCAGCGTGCGCAGCGAGGTGGCCGTCCATCGGAACCTGGCGCACGGTTACCAGGAGCAGCCGGGGGACGTGAGCATGCCCGACGCCGCGCTGGGCGCGGTGGGCACCTTCGACCCCGCCAAGGTTTCGCTGGGCAGCGCGCTGTCAGCGGTGCCCATGGACACGTACTTCAACCCGGGCGCCGAGGGTGCCGACGAAGCGTCACGGCGGGCACTGGGCGGCCGACGACTGACCCCGAATTCGAACGTCACCGGCCTGCTCAGCCAACCTCCGCTGATGCTCACCACCATGGCGGCCCTGCCCGCCATCTTCGACCCCGGCGCGTACAGCACCGAGCCCAGTTACCCGGAGTACCAGCTCAACACCACCGCACCGATCAGCGTGGTACGAGTCCGACTGGCCGGAGACGTCGGCATCGACCCGGTCTCCCGGGAGCGGGTACGGGTGATCGCCGAGGAGATCGCGCAACGCACCGGCCTCCAGGTCGACATAACCCTGGGGTCGTCGCCCACCGCGATGACTGTGCACTACCCGGCGGGCAACTACGGCCGGCCCGACCTCGCCGTGGCCGAGCCCTGGGTCCAGAAGGGCGTCGCGTCCGTGCTGGTCCGCGCGGCCGACCGCAAGAGCGTACTGCTGTCCGTCCTGGTGCTCGCGGTGTGCGCGCTGGCAGTGCTCAACGCCAACACCGCCGCCATCCGCGCCAGACGCACCGAGTTCGGCATCCTCACCTGCCTCGGCTGGGGCCGCCGGCACCTCCTCCATCTGATGTTCATCGAGATCGTCGGCATCGGCCTCGCCGCAGGCATCGCCGGCACCGGGCTGGCGCTCGGGATCGCGTTCGGTCTCGGGCTGAACATCGCGTGGAGCCACACAGTGCTCGCCGTACCCGCAGCGGTGGCCCTGGCCCTGCTCGCCGGCGGCTGGCCGGCCTGGCGGGCCGCCCGGCCGGATCCCGGCGAGATCATCAGGCCCGCCGTCTCGGGTTTCGCCCTCCGCCGGCAGGCGCCGCGCCGGCTGGGCACCCTCGCGCTGGCCAACCTTGCCCGCACCCCCGGTCGGACCGCGCTCGGCGCGCTGAGTCTGACGATCGGGGTGGCCGCGCTGACCATGTTGTTGGCGATCACGTTCGCGTTCCGTGGTGCGATCACCGGCACCCTGCTCGGTGATGCCGTCACCATCCAGGCCCGCACCGTCGATCACATCGCCGTGGCGGTCACGATCGTGCTGGGCATCGTGTCGGTCGCTGACGTGCTCTATCTCAACATCTCCGAGCGCGCCGCCGAGTTCGCCCTGTTCGCAGCCGTCGGCTGGACCGACGCCATGCTGAACCGGCTGGTCATCATCGAGGCCATTGGCATGGGTGCCATCGGTGGCACGCTCGGCGCCGCTGCCGGCCTCGGCGCGGCGGCGACCTTCGCCGGGGGCGTCACCGCTGGAATCCTCTGGTGTTCCGGAGCCGCCCTGGTGTTCGGCGTCGCCGTCTCCGCCCTGTCCGTGGTGGTGCCGATCGCCGTGCTCCGCCGACTGCCCACCGCCCACCTGCTCGCCGAGGGGTGAGCGGCAAAGGAGTAGGTCCGATGGAACGGACGTCAGCTGCGCCGTCGAGCACCGTCACCGTGCCCCTGGTGTGTCTCACCCGGGTACGGAAGTCCTTTCCGCTGCCCGACGGCGCACCGCTGGTCGCGGTGAACGACGTCAGCCTGGAGATCGACGCCGGCACCGCGATCGCGTTGACCGGGCCGAGCGGCTCGGGCAAGTCGACGCTCCTGCACCTCATCGGTGCCATCGAACGAAGTGACGGTGGCACCATCGAGGTCGGCGGCCAGGAGGTGACCGGCTTGGCCGGCCGGGGGTTGGCCGCCTACCGGCGACGGGTCGGCTTCGTGTTCCAACGGTTCCACCTGCTGCCCACGCTCACCGCCCTGGACAACGTCGTGGCACCCCTGATTCCGTTCCGCACCGACTTCGACAAGGTCGCTCGTGCCCACGAACTGCTGGCGATGGTGGGGCTCGCCGACCGGGCCGCCGCCCTGCCGTCGCGGCTCTCCGGGGGGCAGCAGCAACGGGTCGCCATCGCCCGCGCGCTGATCAACCAACCTGCCCTGTTGCTGGCCGACGAACCCACCGGCAATCTCGACAGTCAGACCGGCACCGCGATCGTCGACCTGTTGCTGAGGCTGCGCGACGAGCAGGGCACGACTCTCATCATGGCCACCCATGACGCCGCTATCGCCGCGCGTTGCGACCGAGCCGTCCAGATGCGGGACGGGCGCCTCACCAGCCTGGACGGCTGAGGCGCGGACCGGGCAGCCGGCCCGGATCAGCACGGTTTCAGCGCCCTTTCCGGCCGCTCAATACGTTCGCGCCATGACATCCAAACGTTCCACGCGCACCAGGCGCGGGACTGCCGCGCTGGCGATGATCGCGGTCACCGCGGCGAGCGTGCTCTTCGGCGAGCCCGCGTCGGCCGATCCCGTCCCCGTCCCCGTCCCTCAGGCAGCGCTCACCGACCGGGCCTTCGGCCAGGTCGCCGAGATCCATCTCCAGGGCGCCGCTCGGATCACCACCGTCGTGCTGTCGGCCGAGTTCGTCCAGTGGCACCGGCTGCACCCGAACGCCACTGCCGAACAGGCACAGACCCAGCTCACCGCACGCCAGCAGCTGCTCGACGGCTCGCTGACCGCGTTCGACCTCCTGCTGCCCGAACAGGACCTGCTGCTCAAGTCCGTCGACATCCTGCTCGGCGCTCCCGGCGGCGACACCCGGACCTCGCCGGAGATCACCGGCCTGGTCGGGGCCGTGATCGGCAAGACGGTCGAGCCGTGGGACACCCGCGAGGAACTCGCCTCCGGCGCGCTGCGGACCGCCCAGTGGCTGCGCGGCCGCGACGACGCCCTCGCCGCGGTGTGGTCCGCGACCCGACAGGCGGGGGCCGCCAGCGTGCCCGTCGCCACCGCCTGGAACGCCGTCCTCGGTGAGCCGGTCGGGGTGGACATCACCAGCACCTACGAGGAGCTCCAGCAGGATCCCGGACTTTCACATGTCGACCTCGACGCGATCCTGGCGCTGCGGGACGACTCGACGGCGTACGTCGCGGCGGCCAAGCAGCAGCTTGCCTCCCTGCACGCGGAGCTGCTCGGCCTGAGCCTGGAGATCCGTCTCGAGGTCGGCGAGAACAACAGCAAGTGTCCGCCGGAAGGGCCGCCGAGCGCCGCGTGCACCGCGGCGGCCAAGAAGGCGGCGGAGGACCGGGACACGGCTCGGCAGCAGACGATCTCCGACATCAAGGCCGGGGTCGGCATGGTCTCCACCATCATCGGGTTCGCCGACCCGGCCGCCGGCAAGAAGTCCAAGGTGATCGGGGAGGCGGTCCTCACCACGATCAGCGCGATCTCCAAGTACGCGGCGGCGATCACCGGCCGCGGCCTCGCGGGCTCGATCTTCAGCACCGCGACGTTGGCGATGACCGGCAACGTCTTCGGTGCCGTGATGTCGATCGTCGGTCTCTTCGGCAGCAGCGGACCGTCGCTGGACGCACAGATCCTGGCCCAGGTGAAAGCATTGCGCGACGAGGTGCGGGCCCTCGGCGACGAGATGCGGGCCAGCTTCGCGCGGGTCGAGGCCCAGATCAACACGGTGTACGCGAACATGATGGCCCAGTTCGGCAAGTTGAACGCCGCGATCGCCGGCAACACCGCGCAGATCACCCTCGTCCAGCAGCAGGTCGCCCAGCTCGGCCTGCGCCTGGAGGACATCGCCGCCACAGTGCTGGCCGCGATCGGCGACGCCACCCTGCACGACGCCCGCGCCGACATCAACAAGTACGTCGGCTATCTGGAGAACTTCGGTCAACCGATCCCGACGTACGGCAAGTTCGTCGACCCGGAGAACGAATTCCACCTGACCTCGACACAGCTGGCCAGCGGCGCCGCCTTCGTGGTGCCCAGGACCGACGCCGACAACCCGGCGGTCGACCCGACCACAGTACTGAACAGCTTCGGCGAGGCCCGGTCGATCAACTACCTGGCTCGGGTCGCCAGCGGACGTGACCCCTCGATGGTCGAACCGTCGACACCGGTCGGCAACCCGACGGTGTGGAACCTCGGCGCGCAGTCGTACGCCATGTTGATGCTGCAGAACCCGACGTACGCCGCCCAGGTCAGCGCCGGCCGGGCCGCGCAGATCGAGGCGGAGGGCACCCGTATCGCCGACCTCGCGGCCAGCTTCGGCCGACCGGTCGACGGCAACGCCAACGGGCTGATCACCGGGCTGGTCAACGAGTACGTCGCCGCCACCAACGAACTGTCGACCGCGCTGGCCGCCTTCCGGACCAACGAGGTCCAGGTCCGCTACGAGCCGGACGCCAACGGCGTACAGGTCAAGACGCCCAAGAACTACGACCTGTTCTGGGACACCGACAAGCCGCTCGCCCAGGCGCCGGCGAAGGCAGACGAGGCGACGGTGCCCGCGTGCGAGGGCAGCAGGCAGATCGACCGGCCCAGCAACGTTCGCTACGAGCTGATGTCGAACATGGTGCGGGCACTCCAGTACGCGTACACACCGCGCCACGACGAGCCGCCGGCCGGGGTACGGGAGTTGCCCGAGGTCGGCCACTGCTACACGCCGAGCTGGGTCCACACCCGGACGACCGGCAACGGGAGCGGAGTGATCCGCTCCTACGGCAAGCTGCGGTTGCAGGTCCACAGCCGGTTCCGGCTGAACTCGTCCGTGGCCTGGCAGAACTCGCGCACCGCCGACTACACCTGGCCGGACGAGCAGGTCTACCAGGTCTACTGCGAGTTCTTCAGCTGTAGCAGCCAGACCACGCCCGAACAGGCCCTGACCCAGAAGTGGCCGTCCGGCCGGTACGCCTTCGCGAGCGGCGCGACGGCCGTGAACAACACGGCACTGGACGCCACGCTGACGCCGACCCTGCGCGGTTTCCTCCAGGCCCGGCAGAAGTCCATGTACGACCGGGTACGGGACCAGAGCACCCAGGTCAGCGGGGCGGTGCCCACCGCCCTGAAGAAGGTGAACACGGCGGCGCGGCTGCTCCAGGCGTACACCCGGTTGGGTCTGCCCAACGCCCTCGACTCGGACGACGTGTTGTCCGCGAACCTGTTCGGGCAGTACCAGATGCCGGTGAACATGCCGACGGACGCCAAGATCGGAAATGCCTACGCCACGGCGAGCGGAAACTACGCCCAGTGCGGGCCCACGCCGTGCTCGCCCGACTCCAGCCGCCCACTGCGCGACCAGGTCAGCCTCAAGGTGCCCTGCGAGCCCGCTGTCGACTCGTCCAACCTGCCCGGTGACCCACTGGGCGACTGCCTGATCACCAGCGCGCGGTCCCGCGCCAACACGCTGATGCAGCGGTACGAGGTCTGGGCCGACCAGATGACCGCCGGTCTGCACCGCGAGCGGGTGCCGTGGATGAACGACACCCTTCTGGGCCTGCGCATCACCACCCGCCTGACCCACGCCAACTGAACCAGGGGCGTTGCCGGCGTCTGCGGGCGCCGGCAACGCCTGGTGTCAGGTTCAGATAGCGTTCGGGCCATGGGATCCGTGGACGTGGTCTTGGCGGTCATCGCCGCCGCAGCCAACGTGGCTTTCGCCACTGTGCTGTTCCACAAGAGCCGTGGCGGCACGACGGCGCCCCGGATCTTCGGCCGCCCTCAGCCCCAGCCGCGCCTGCGGGCCATGATGCACGTCTGCCTGGGGCTGGGGACGGGCGTCGGCTGGCTCGCCAAGGACATCTTCCCGCCCCGCTCCACCGGCGACACGGTGCTGTTCAACGTGGTGATGGTCCTGCTGGTGGCTGCGGTGGTCTCGGCCCTGCTGAGCGCCTTCCGGCATTCGCGACCCACCGGTGACAGGGCCGCCCGCTAGCTCTGGCGCTGGCCGTCCGGGCGCGAACGGGGAAGTACCCGCAACGGCCGAGTGATGATCACCACCTTCGGTGAACTCTCCTCTGACGGAAGGGTAGGTTCGCTGTCGGCTATCAGGGCGAGGCCGGATGGCTCCCCCGGCGACCGTGACGTGTCCGGGCAATGACGCCCTGAGGCCGCTCGACCGGCTGTCGCTGATCGTCGGGTAGCTGCCCCGATCCAGGGCGGAGCTGAGCGCGTCCACGGGACGCCCGAGTGGAAATGGCTGTATGTCTTCTGTGCTGTCCGCGGTCAACCGGCCGCGTCTGTCCCGTCCGTCCTGGTTGTCGCCGAAGGTGTTCCGCACCGAGGTCCTCGCCGGTCTGGTCGTCGCCCTGGCGTTGATCCCGGAGGCGATCTCGTTCTCGATCCTCGCCGGTGTCGACCCCCGCGTGGGGCTGTTCGCCTCGTTCACGATGGCAGTCACCATCGCGATCTGCGGTGGGCGTCCGGCGATGATCTCCGCCGCGACCGGAGCCATCGCCCTCGTCGTCGGGCCGCTGGCGAAGGAACACGGGCTGGACTACCTGATCGCGGCGGTGATCCTCGGCGGCGCGATCCAGATCCTGCTCGCCGTGCTCGGCGTGGCGAAGCTGATGCGGTTCATCCCGCGCAGCGTCATGGTGGGTTTCGTCAACGCCCTGGCCATCCTCATCTTCGCCGCCCAGGTCCCGCACCTGCTCGGCGTGCCGTGGCTGGTCTACCCGCTCGTCGCCGTCGCCCTGGCGATCATGGTGGGGCTCCCCCGGCTCACCCGCGCCATCCCGGCACCGCTGGTCGCCATCGTGGTCCTGACCCTGGTCACCGTCTTCGCCAGCGTGGCGGTGCCGACCGTCGGCGACGAGGGCGCCCTGCCGGACAGCCTGCCCACCCTCGGCCTTCCGCAGATCCCCTGGACCATGAACACCCTCACCCTCGTAGCCCCCTACGCCCTGGGGATCGCGCTGGTCGGGCTGATGGAGTCGCTGATGACCGCCAAGCTGGTCGACGACATCACCGACACCCCCTCCAGCAAGACGCGCGAGTCCTGGGGCCAGGGCGTGGCCAACATCGTCACCGGTTTCTTCGGCGGCATGGGTGGCTGCGCCATGATCGGACAGACGATGATCAACGTGAAGGCGTCCGGCGCCCGTACCCGGCTGTCGACGTTCCTGGCCGGCGTGTTCCTGCTGGTCCTGGTCGTCGCGCTCGGCGACGTCGTGGCGGTGATTCCGATGGCTGCCCTGGTCGCCGTGATGATCATCGTGGCGGTGTCGACCTTCGACTGGCACTCCGTCGCCCCGGCCACGCTGAAGCGGATGCCGTACGGCGAGACCACCGTCATGGTCGCCACCGTCGCCACCACCCTGGCCACCCACAACCTCGCCATCGGCGTCGTGGTCGGCGTCCTCACCGCCATGGTGATCTTCGCCCGGCGGGTGGCCCACCTGGTCGAGGTCACCAGCGTCCTGGACCCGGACGGCACCACACGGATCTACTCGGTGCGCGGCGAGTTGTTCTTCGCCTCCAGCAACGACCTGGTGGGCCAGTTCGACTACGCGAACGACCCCGAGACGGTGGTCATCGACATGACTTACGCCCACGTCTGGGACGCCTCATCCGTCGCCGCCCTCGACGCCATCACGCAGAAGTACGCCACCCGCGGCAAGACCGTCGAGATCATCGAACTGAACAAGCCCAGTGCCCGCATCCACGACACCCTCGCCGGCCAGCTCGGCGTCGGCCACTGATATGGCCACCACCACCCGGGAGACCGGGCCGGAGCAGCACGGCTCCGGCTCGGCCACCGGCCGGCTCATGCAGATCGGCGAGGCCGCCGAACGGGTCGGGCTGAGCATCCGCACCATCCGCCACTACGAGGAAGCCGGCCTGATCGTGCCCTCCGCCCGCAGCGAGGGCGGCTTCCGCCTCTACACCGAGCCCGACCTCGACCGCCTCGCCGTCGTCAAGCGCATGAAACCCCTCGGCTTCACCCTCGACGAGATGCGGGACCTCCTCACCGTCCTCGACGCCCTCGACACCGCCACCGGCGCCGACCGCGCAGCCCTGCTCGACCGGCTCGCCATGTTCCACACCGCCGCCACCACCCGCGTCACCGCCCTGCGCGACCAACTCGCCATGGCCGAAGGCTTCGCCGACACGCTCCGCGCCGAACTCGACCACCACCAAGGCCCAACTGTCTGAACGGCCCCGCATGGGTGGCACCCGAACGGCGGTGACCGGTCGACAAGCTTGCTGAGCGTTGGGCTTGCATCCGGTACTCAGGTACACGCTTACCGTCGTTGGTATGACCACTGACTCCCAGCCGTGGGTGCCCGAGTCGTGCACCCTGCCGAGCGGGCAACGGCCGCTGCGGCTGGCCGAATTCGACTACCTGTTCGCCACCGCCCTGTTGGCGCAGCAGCGGCTGTCCCCCACCGAGATGCGGTGGCGTCTCGACCCGACCGCCGAGGCCACCACACGGGACCTGATCGGCCGGGAAAGCTCCTGCTGCTCGTTCTTCACGTTCACCCTCGCCGCCGACACCGGCACGCTGCGTCTCGACGTGCGGGTGCCGGCCCAGCACGTCGACGTCCTCGACGCGCTCGCGCTGCGAGCCGCCGCCGGGATGACGGCGTGAGCGGATTGCGCAGCGGCCAGGTCGCCGCCGCAGCCGGGGTGCACCCGCAGACACTGCGCTACTACGAACGCCGCGGACTGCTCGCCGAACCGGACCGAAGCCTGGGCGGGCACCGCCTCTACCCAGCCGAAGCGGTCACCGTGCTGAGGGTGATCAAAGCGGCGCAGCGGCTCGGGTTCACCCTCGACGAGGTCGCCGAGCTGCTCGACGCGGGCCGGCACCGTCACGGCCGCCACACCGATGCCGGCCTGCGGGTCCGCGCCCAAGCGAAGCTCGCCGAGGTCGAGGCGAAGATCGCTGATTTGCAGGTCATCGCCGGCACACTGCGCGCCGCAGTGAAGGCCGGCTGCGACGACCTCGTCGAGTGCGCCGGCCAGCCGTGCTGTCCCATCCCCTTCGCCACCATCGCTCCAGGAGGTGCCTGTTCGACCGGGTCACCGGCATGATCGGGGTCCGCGGGCACATCGGTACGGTCCACGGATGACCGTCGTCCGCTCGATCCTGCTGTTCATCGTCGCCGCCCTGTTCGAGATCGGCGGGGCGTGGCTGATCTGGCAGGGCTGGCGCGAGCACCGCGGCCTGTGGTGGATCGCCGCCGGCGTCATCGCCCTCGGCGCGTACGGATTCGTCGCCACCTTCCAGCCCGACCCGAACTTCGGACGCATCCTCGCCGCCTACGGCGGCGTGTTCGTGGCCGGATCCCTCGCCTGGGGGGTGATCGTCGACAAGTTCCGACCCGACCGGTGGGACGTCATCGGCGCCGGCATCTGCCTGATCGGCGTCGCCCTGATCATGTACGCGCCGCGTTCGGCAGGCGGCTCCTGATCGTCACGGAGCCGACCCTGCACGCTCAGGCGCCTCGTCGAGGCGCACGCCTGGCACCGCGCCGTAGCGTGGCGGGGTGGCAGCACCCCAACATGGCCGCCCGCACGATCAGCGGCTCATCCGAGCCGCCCACCTCACCGGGTCGGCGTCAGCGACACTGGTGGACGCGGGGCGCACGGCCAAGGCCACGGTCGCCGACATCAGCGCCCGACTCGCCGGGTAACCCGGGAGGAAAACCGCGGCCCGTGTGTCGTGGCCTGGGTCGTGGGTGGCCCGGCGGGCGGCGACGAGGGCGGCGTCAGGCGCTTGGGCGCAGCTCGATGAGGAGCTTCTCCACCCGCCCCCGGATGTCGTCGCGGATCGGGCGGACGGCGTCGACGCCCCTGCCGGCGGGGTCGTCGAGTTTCCAGTCCTCGTAGCGCTTGCCGGGGAAGACCGGGCAGGCGTCCCCGCAGCCCATGGTGACTATGACGTCGGAGGACTCCGCGGTCTCGTACTCCAGAAGTTTCGGGGTCTGGTCGGTGATGTCGATGCCGACCTCGCGCATGGCCTGCACGGCGGCGGGGTTGACGGTGTCGGCGGGGGCGGAGCCGGCGGAGCGGACTTCGACGGTGTCGCCGGCGAGGTGGCGCAGCCAGCCGGCGGCCATCTGGGAGCGGCCGGCGTTGTGGACGCAGACGAACAGGACGCTGGGCTTGTCACTCACGGTGTTTCCCTTACCGGTTAGGCGGCTGTCGTGGCGGAAGGCGTAGACGTGAAGAAGCGGCGGCGTGCCCACAGCGAGACGTAGACGAGGCCGACGAGGACGGGCACTTCGATCAGGGGGCCGACGACGCCGGCGAGGGCTTGGCCGGAGGTGACGCCGAAGGTGCCGATCGCGACGGCGATGGCGAGTTCGAAGTTGTTGCCGGCGGCGGTGAACGCCAGCGTGGTGGTGCGCTGGTAGCCGAGGCCGATGGCCCGACCGAGGGCGTAGGAGCCGGCCCACATGAGTGCGAAGTACACCAGCAGGGGCAGGGCGATGCGGACGACGTCCAGGGGTCGGCTGGTGATGGCGTCGCCTTGCAGGGCGAACAGGATCACGATCGTGAACAGCAGCCCGTAGAGGGCGGCCGGGCCGATGCGGGGCAGGAAGCGGGCCTCGTACCAGGTGCGGCCCTTGGCGCGTTCGCCGACGCGGCGGGTGAGGTAGCCGGCGAGCAGTGGGATGCCGAGGAAGATGAGCACGTTAGCGGCGATGTCCCAGGCCGAAACCGTCAACTCGGCGCCGGAGAGCCCCAGCCACTGGGGAAGCACGGCGAGGTAGAACCAGCCGAGCAGGCCGAAGGCGATGACCTGGAAGACCGAGTTGAGCGCGACCAGGACGGCGGCGGCTTCCCGGTCACCGCAGGCGAGGTCGTTCCAGATGATGACCATGGCGATGCAACGGGCCAGGCCGACGATGATCAGGCCGGTGCGGTACGCGGGTTGGTCGGCCAGGAACAGCCAGGCCAGGGCGAACATCACGGCGGGGCCGACGACCCAGTTGAGGACCAGCGAGGAGATAAG
The DNA here is from genome assembly GCF_022230905.1 of Micromonospora salmantinae. Taxonomy (NCBI): domain Bacteria; kingdom Bacillati; phylum Actinomycetota; class Actinomycetes; order Micromonosporales; family Micromonosporaceae; genus Micromonospora; species Micromonospora salmantinae. Next base: position 485,645 of record NZ_JAKKFG010000045.1, on the reverse strand, counting down.
CAGCCGGCGGTCGCCGGTGACGGTGTCGAGCCGGTCGTAGCGGACCTTCGCCAGCACCGGGTACATCATGATCAGCAGACCGGCCGCGATCGGTAGCGAGATCCCGCCGATCTGCACCGCGTCCAGGGCGCTGTTCAACCCGGGGATCAGCCGACCGAGGAGCAGGCCGGCGACCATCGCCAGCCCGATCCACACGGGGAGGAACTGGTCGAGTCGGGAGAGGCGGCCGACGACGGCGTTCTCGCCGGAGTCGATGTCAGGGGCGGTGCGGGTGCTCACGGGCACTCCCGTCGGTTCTCGGTCGCTGGTGGTGTGGATCGGGTCTGTCATGCCGGGTGGGCGACGTGGAGGTCGTCGAGGAGGCGCCGGACGCGGCGTTCGATGTCGTCGCGGATCGGCCGGACGTCGGCGAGGTCGCGCCCGGCGGGGTCGTCGAGGTCCCAGTTCTCGTAGCGGGTGCCGGGGAAGACCGGGCAGGCGTCGCCGCAGCCCATGGTGATGACGACGTCGGCGGCGCGGATGACCTCGTCGGTCCACGGCTTGGGGAACTCCGCGGCGATGTCGATGCCGCGCTCGGCCATCGCGGCGATGGCGGCGGGGTTGACCTCGGCGCCGGGTTCGCTGCCGCCGGACCACGCGACCGCCTGGTCGCCGGCGAGGTGGGTGAAGAACCCCAACGCCATCTGCGAGCGGCCGGCGTTGTGGGTGCACAGGAACAGGGCGACGGGGCGGCCGTCGCGGTGGTGGCCCTCGACGCGGGCGAGGGCCTGCAGGCGCTGGCGGGCGAAGCGTTCGGCGAGCAGCGGCAGGTAGTGGGGGATGCTGCCGGCGGTGGCGAACTGGTCGTAGCTGGTGTGCAGGAACCGCTCGATGGTCTCGGTGCCGTAGACGCCGGTGAACTCCTCGGCGAGGCGGGTGGCGGCGGTGCGCAGGGCGAGCTGTTGGTCGATGGACAGCTGCGGATGGGCGTGAGTGTCAGTCATGGGGTCCTCGCGAGCTCATGGCGGGGGTGATGACGGGGGCGACCCGGTCGACGCGGGCTGCGAGGTCGGCGAACGCCGCCTCGAAGGCGTCGTCGGTGTCCAGGCGGACGGGGTCGGGCACCGACCAGTGCAGCCGGGGCTGGGCTGGGGCGGTGAGTTCCTCGTGGGCGTTGTCGCAGACGGCGATGACCAGGTCGTCGTCGCGCACGATGTCCGCGACACGGTTGGTGCTGCTCGGGTCGAGGGCCAGACCGTGCCGGTGGGCGACGGCGACGGCACGGGGGTGGACCCGCTCGGCGGGCTGTGTCCCCGCGGACGCGGCCGGGGTGTGGGTGCGCTCGGACCAGAGAGCGGCGGCCAGTTGCGAGCGGGCGGAGTTGCGGGTGCACACGAACACCACCCGTCCCACGCCGGTCAGGGGCGTGGGGCGCAGTGCGGTGAGGGCTTCCGGACGCAGCCGCAGGTAGGTGCGGCGCCGGTCACCCTCGGAGCGGCCACGCACGACGAGGCCCGCGTCGGTGAGGACTTTGACGTGGTGGGCGACGAGGTTCGTCGGTATCTGCAGGTCGTGGGCGATTTCTCCGGGCGAGGCGTCGCCGAGGGTGAGCGCGTCCACGATCGCCAGGCGCGCCGGGTCGCCCAGCGCGGCGTGGATCCGGGCGCGCCCCCGCAAGGAAGCAAGCTCAGTCATCATTGACTCAATGATTACTGAGCGATCGTGGGAGTGTCAAACGACGGTTGGGTGGCGGCGCGGGGCGGTCCGCAGCCCCCTCGGGGCGGGGGTCGGTGCAGCGGCAGGTCTTGAGGTAGGACTGCAGTTCGGCCAGCGCTGCCTGAGCCACCCACGTCGCAACCACCCTGGCCGACCCGGGTCGACGGCCAGACCTCAGGCCACGGCGGCCGGTTCGACGCTGAGCAGCCCGGCGAGCTGGCGCAGGATGGCCGGCCGGGCCCGGTAGTACACCCAGGTGCCGCGGCGTTCGGCGTCGACGAGGCCGGCCTCGCGCAGCGTCTTGAGGTGGTGCGAGATCGTCGGCCCGGTCAGGTCGAACGCCGGGGTCAGGTCACAGACGCACGCCTCCCCGCTCTTCGCCGAGGCGATCATCGACATCAGCCGCAGCCGCACCGGGTCGCCGAGCGCCTTGAATGCCGGCGCGAGCACCGCGGCGGTCTGCGCCGGCACCGGGCTCTGCGCCAGCGGCGGGCAGCACGGCGTGTCGGCGGTGAGGTCGATGACGGGAAGCAGCCCGGCTTGCTTTGACATGCCTCTAGGTTGACAGGTGTCTAAGCAGCGTGCAACTCTCTGATTCGACGAACGTCAAGACAGGCGTCGCGGGGAAGGAGTCGGCATGTTCGGCACGACACGGCGTTCAGCGCAGGCTCAGGCGGCAGCGCGGTTCTGTGACTCCTGCGCCCGGGTGTCCACCGCGGCACAGCGGGCGCAGCGGCGCTACGACCAGGTCCGTGACACGGCCCCTGCCCTGATCGGCGTCCGATAACCCCTGATCGAAAGGTTGTGTGATGAGCGAGAACACCCAGACCAACCCCGCGACGGGAGGCGGGTTCGCCGGTGATCCGGGGGCTGCCCTGGCCGTGACCGGCTCCGGTTCCTGCTGCGGCAGCCCCGCGCAGGCGGTCGGCTCGGTCCTCCCGCCCGCCGGGCAATCGCCGACGGCGGGACCGTGCTGCGGCAGCCAGCAGGCCGCCGAAGCGGCCGGCTCCTGCTGCGGCACCGAGGCGAAGACCGAAGCCGTCACGACGGGTCAGGGGTGCTGCGGATGACCGCCGGATCGGGATCGGTCGCCCACCTCGACGCGACACTTCGCCTGGTCTCGGCCGAGCGGATGGCCGCCACGATCTCCGCTCTCGCCTCGGCTGAATTCACCGGCCGGCGGGTCGGCACGGCCGGCGGCGCCGCCGCCCGCGCCTGGCTCGTCGCGCACCTCGCCGACCTCGGCGCGGCGGTCGACACCGACGACTTCCGGGTCCGCAACGTGCCCGAGCTGTACGCGGCGCCGACCGTCGTCTGGGGCGACGGCGACACCTCGACGCGGCTGACGTTCGGCCGCGAGGTCGCGGTCCACTCCGCCTCGGCCGACACCTCTGAGGTCAGGCGTGGCCCGTTGGGTGTGACCGGCAGCGGGGACCCGACCGGCCGGTGGCTGGTGGTGCCCGCGGGCGGGAACCCTCTCGACGCCGCCCGCGACGCCTCGGGCGCCGCGGGTCTGCTGGTGAGCCGGGCTGTCGACGCCGGCGGCTGGCAGTACACCGTCCTCGCCGGCCCGGACCCGGGCCCGTTGCCCATGCTGACCCTCGACGCGGGCACCCACCGCTCCGTCCTGGCCGCCGCCACCGGTGCGGGTTGGTGGAGCGCGAACACCCCGCTGCGCCGCCGCGACGTTACCGGCGCCAACATCCACGCGAGGTTCCCGGCGGTTGCGCCGGGCGGGACCGAGGTGTTGCTGACCGCGCACTACGACGGCGTCGGCGACCATCCCGGCCTGCGTCAACCCGGCGCGTCGGACAACGCCAGCGGCGTCGCGGTGGTGCTGGAAGCCGCCCGAATCCTTGCCGCCGCCCGCCCTGCGGGGGTCGCGGTGGCGGTCGCGTTGCTCGACGCCGAGGAGGTTGGTGCGCTGGGCTCGGCCCACCACAGCCAGCAGTTGCAGGCGGGCGACATTCGGCCGCTGGTCATCAACGTCGACGGTGCCGGGCTGCTCGACCGGGCCGCCGCGGTCGAGGCTGGCGGGCCGGCCCACGCGCTGCTCGCGCTGCTCGATCAGGCCGGGCGGCACACCGGCCTTCCGCTCGCCGCCGGGCCGGTCGCCTCCGACAACCGCCGCTACGCCGCCGCGGGGCTCGCGGCGGTGGGCATCGGCGCCGGCATGGCCGGCTACCACAGCCCCGCCGACACCCCGGACCGCGTCAACCCGCACACCCTCGACGCGATCGCCCGCCTCGTTGTCGCCACCGTCGGCCTGGCCGCCTCCGCACCCGCTACAGTTTCATCGCCGATCGGCGATGAACGATAGAAGAGGTGAAGTCGTGGACGAGTTGCTCGACCGGAGCACCGCGCAGCAGTACGCGTCGTGGTTCCGGGCCCTCGCGGACCCGACCCGGGTTCAGATCGTCGAGTACCTCGCCCGTCACGCCCGACCGATGAGCGTCGGCGAGATCGTCGCCGCCGTCGGCCTGGCCCAGTCCACCGTCTCCCAACATCTGAAGATCCTCACCGACGTGCGGTTCGTCCTCGTCGAGGCGGTCGGCACCGCCCGGCACTACCGGACCAACGACGCCTGCGTCGACTGCCTCCCCTCCGCCGCCGACGTCGTCATGGGCCGACCTGCCCCCCACCCGAACGGAGCGTGCTGATGGTCGACATCACCGTTCGCCCCATGACGGCCGACGACGCCGCCCGGGTGCTCGCCATCTACCAGGCCGGCCTCGACGGCGGCGACGCCAGCTTCGAGACCACGGCACCGACCTGGGCGCAGTTTGACGCCGGCAAACTGCCCGAGCACCGCCTCGTCGCCGTCGACCGCACGGTGATCGGGTGGGTCGCCGTCTCGCCCACCTCAACCCGCGCGGTCTACGCCGGCGTGGTCGAGCACTCCGTCTACGTCGACCCCGCCGCCCGAGGCCGCGGCGTCGCCCGCCTCCTGCTGGACGCCCTGATCGCCTCCACCGAAGCAGCCGGCGTCTGGACCATCCAGTCGGGTGTCTTCGGCGAGAACACCGCCAGCCTCCGCCTGCATCAGCGCGCCGGTTTCCGGGTCATCGGCGTACGCGAGCGGGTCGCCCGCCACCACGGCCGGTGGCGCGACGTGATCCTGCTGGAGCGCCGCAGCCCCGTCATCACCTGACCAACCCTCGGCCCCGACGCACGGCCGCTGTCCACCTGCTTGATTCGACAATTCTCGACACAGAGGAGATAGCTGATGAGCACCCTGAACGATCTGCCCGTCGTGGTGATCGGCGCCGGACCGGTCGGCTTGGCCGCCGCCGCGCACCTGCACGAGCGTGACCTACCGTTCCTGGTCCTGGAAGCCGGTGACACCCCCGCCGCCGCGGTGCGGCAGTGGGGCCACGTCCGGGTCTTCTCTCCCTGGCGGTACAACATCGACCCCGCCGCCCGCCGCCTGCTCGACGAGGCCGGGTGGGTCGCCCCCGACCTGGAGGCCCTGCCCACCGGCGCCGAGTTGGCCGACGACTACCTCCAACCCCTGGCGGTGGTGCCGCAGCTCAAGCCGCACCTGCGCTACGGCGCCCGCGTCGAGGCGATCAGCCGCCTCGGCCTCGACCGCCTACGCACCGTCGGCCGCGACAGCACGCCGTTCCTGATCCGCCTCACCGACGGCCAGGAGGTGCTCGCCCGCACGGTCATCGACGCCTCCGGCACCTGGGGCACCCCGAACGTCCTCGGCTCCTCCGGACTGCCCGCCCGAGGTGAGACCGCCGTCGCGGCGCACCTCGAGCACGCCCTGCCCGACGTCCTGGGCGTCGACCGGGACCGCTTCGCCGGCCGGCACACCCTCGTCGTCGGCGCCGGCCACTCCGCCGCCAACACCCTGCTCTCCCTCGCCGAGTTGGCCGAATCCGCCCCGGGCACCGAGGTGACCTGGGCGATCCGCACCAGCTCACCGGCACGCACCTACGGCGGCGGCGACGCCGACGCCCTGCCCGCCCGCGGCGCGCTCGGCTCCCGGCTACGCGCGCACGTCGACGCCGGCCAGATCCGCCTGCTCACCGGGTTCGCCGTGCACGCCCTCACCCCCACCGACGGTCGGGTTAACGTGGTCGTGCGCCACGCCGACGGCGGCGAAGAGCAGACCACAGTGGACCGCATCGTCGCGGCCACCGGCTTCCGCCCCGACCACTCCATCGCCGCCGAACTGCGCCTCGACCTTGACCCGGTGATGGGCGCCACCCGCGCCCTGGCCCCGCTGATCGACCCCAACGAGCACTCCTGCGGCACCGTGCCCCCACACGGCGTCACCGAGCTCACCCATCCCGAGTCGGGCTACTACGCCGTCGGGATGAAGTCCTACGGGCGAGCGCCGACCTTCCTCATGGCCACCGGCTACGAGCAGGTCCGCTCCGTCGTCGCCGCCCTCGCCGGCGACTGGGCCGCCGCCCGCGACGTCCAACTCGACCTACCCGAGACCGGGGTGTGCAACAGCAACCCGGACGAGTCCGCCAACACCGACAGCTGCTGCGGGCCGGCCCCGGCCGCCCATGCCTCCGGCCGGGGCCTGGCCACCGGCATCTCCGGCGGCCTACTCGCCGCACCCGTGAGCCTGCTCGTCCTCGACGCCGCACCCGCCGACCCCCAGACCGGCGGCCTTCCGCAGGTCTGAGCTGGGATTCGATCCGGATGACGTGGGGCAGCAGGGGATCCCCACCCGCGCCCCACGCATGACCGCAGGGGACATAGCTAGTCAGCTATGTCCCCTGGGTATCGCTGGTGCGCCGCCAGGGACTCGAACCCCGAACCCGCGGATTAAGAGTCCGCTGCTCTGCCAGTTGAGCTAGCGGCGCTCGTCGGCAACGGGAGGACCGTACTGGTTCGCCCCCACCCCTCGACGACCGGGGCTACCCCCGACGTGCATCGGTCCGATATGTTTCCCGGCTCGGCACGATGGCGGGCCGGGGGCCGCCTCGGGAGCATCACGCGTCGCTCCGGCCCACCGTCCGCTCAGCTCCGCAGGTCGAGGAGCGCCTTCCGTTCGACCTCGGTCAGCGGCCCACGGGCCTCGGCGGCGAGGCACTCGGCCAACTCGGTGCGGTTCTTCACGCCGAGCACCACGGTCGCCACGCCCGGGACGCTCAGCGCGGACCGGTGGGCCAACGAGGCGGGCGACTCGCCGAACTCGGCGGCGAGCGCGCGGAACCGCTCCGCCCGGGCGAAGTCGACCGCGACCGGGGCGTCGTCCGCCACGGACCGGTCGATCTCCCCAGTGAGCGCTCCCGCCGCCACGGCACGGATCGCGATCACGCAGACGCCGTCGTCGACCGCGGCTCGGCGGATCTCGTCATTCCGAGGCGCGGCCGACGCGCCGAGCAGCCACATGTCGCCACTGAGGTCAAGGGCGTTCACCACCGCCTGGACCGCATCCGGGCGCGGTTGCTGGTGCATGGCGTCGATCACGGTCTGCGGGTGGCCTACACCGGTCAACCCCCAGGCCCGGATCTTGCCCTCGTCCCGCAGCCGTTCGAAGGTCGGCACCACCTGGTCGCGGTACAGGTCCCAGCCGAGAGTCCGGGGAGTGGGACCGGTCCAGCCGCGCGGGTGTAGTTGGGAGTGGAGCAGGAAGAGATCCAGTTGCTCGCGGCCGAGACGCTTCAGGGTGGCGTGCAGGCTGCGGATCATCTTCTCCGGGAGATCACCACCATCCTGCTCGGGCAATTCGATCTTACTGGTGACGAGGACGTCCGAGGCCGGAATGGCGCGCAGGGCGGCACCGGCGACGTTCTCGGCCGCGTAGCCGTCACCGTAGGTCGGGGCCAGGTCGAGCATCGTGATGCCACCGTCGACCGCCGCCCGCACGGTCGCCACCGCCTCGGCGCGGTCGGTCGCCCCCCAGACACCGCCGATCCCGCCACCGCCCAGGGTGAGCGCGCTGACAGTGCCGAGACGACCGAAATCCCTGCTATGCATCTGCACCTCCGTGACGGAACGTTGCCGCCATCCTACTGACCGGATGAGCACTCACATCAATGCGCCGGCTCGCGCCCCGTGGACCCGGAACAGCGCCGCGTACCGGTCCAGACATCCGTCCACACTGAACTCCTCAAGGGCCCGCTTGGCACCCTCGCGTCGGGTGTCGGCGGCCCAGCCGAGCACGTCCAGCAGGGCCACGCGCAGTCCGGCCGGGTCCCGCGGCTGGACGACCCTCCCCATCCCGGTTGCCAGGACCGGATACCGGCCGCCGGGCAGGTCGGTGGTGACCGACGGGATACCGCACATCATCGCCTCAGCCTGCGCGATACCGAAGGACTCGGCGACTGAGGGCAGGGCGAAGGCGTCGATGGACGCGTAGAAATCACTGATCTGCCGGCCGCGGAGCAGCCCGAGGATCCGGATCCGGGGATCCCGTTCGGCGGCCGCCCGGATCCGGGCGATCACGCTACCGCCCTCGACGGTCAGATAGTCGCCGCCGATCAGCAGCCGCGCCTCACGATCCGGGATCTCGGCGAACGCGGCGACCAGGTAGTCCAGACCCTTGTCCGGCACGATCCGGCCGAGGAAGCCGATATGCGGGCCGCCGGTCTCCCGGTATGCGGCCTCCCCGCCGCGCCGGTCGAGGCAGGGCGCCGGGATCGCGGACCGCTGGCTGGACCGCAGGATCGACCAGAGCTCCGAGTACTGCGCCTGGTCGTCGCTGTTGACGACGACGGCGTCCGAGCGGCGCAGCGTGACCCGCGACGACACCCGTACCGCGGCCATCGCCGCCCGGGTCACCAGGGTGGGCGGCAGCCAGAGGTCGATGTGGTACGTCGTCACCACCGGCACCCGCAGCGGCAGGGCGGTGATCAGCGCTCCCTCCAGCATCGGCAGGTGCAGGTTGACCACCCGCGAACGCCGGGCGACCCGGCGCACCAGCGACGGGAAGCCGGGACTGACCGGGCCACGGCCGACCGAGGCGACCACCGGGCTGCGGTAGACGTCGACGCCGTTGCGGATCTCCCTCAGCGGAAGCGCCGGATCGTGCCGGACGGCGACCACCGCCACCCGCCAGCCCCGCCCGGCGAGGCCCTCGGCGAGCACCCGGGCCACCTCGGTCAGCCCGCTGACGTAGGGCGAGTAGTAGTTGACCGCGACGCAGAGGTCGTATTCGTAGGAGTCTTTGCTGCTCACGCGCATCTCCAAGGGGTGTCGATCGGTTACCAGACGGGCCAGGCGCTGGCCACCATCGCCTGCGCCAGCACCGCGGCCCAGAGGCCGAGATTGACCAGCATCGCGCGGTCCCGGACGAGGTCCTCGACCGGATCACCACCGGATCCACCCATGGTGATCATCTGCAGGTAGCGGTGTACCGCGAACGCGGCGAACGGAAAGGTCAGCCCCGCGGTGACCGGCCCGTACGGCGGTGTCTGGGTCCAGACGAAGCCGACGTAGCCGATCAGCGCCGCCACCAGGTTCACCACCACGACCTGGTCCAGGAAGTGGACCGAGTACGCGCGCAGCGCCGGCCGGTGATCGCCGGCCTCGCCGCCCGCGGCCGACAGGGCGGCGAGTTCGTGGCGTCGCTTGCCGAGGGAGAGCGCGAGGCACGCGCAGTAGACCCCGATCAGCAGCGCCGGATGAACGGCCGCGCCGACGGCGACGGTGCCGGCCAGCACCCGCAGGACGAAGCCGATGGAGACGACCGACACGTCGACCAGGGGCTGGTGCTTGAGCGCCAGGCAGTACCAGAGGTTGAGGGCGAGATAGCCGGCGACGACGACGCCGGTCAGGGCGGGTAGCAGGGTGGCCAGGGCGGCGGTGCCGGCGAGCAGGCCGACGAGGAGGATGACCGCGGCGGTCGTACTCACCCGCCCACTCGCCAGCGGACGGTTTCGTTTGACCGGGTGTAGCCGGTCGCGCTCCCGGTCTCTCAGGTCGTTGAAGACGTACACGGCCGAGGCGGCGGCCAGGAAGCTCAGCAGCGTGCCGAGCAGCGGCACGATATGGGTCACCGCGGCGCCGGGGGCCGCCACCAGCGGCGCCGCCAGCACCAGGCCGCCCTTGACCCACTGACGGGACCGCAGCAGGACGAGCAGTCCGGTGACGCGGGCCAGCGGTTTCAGCGCCTGCACGGCGACGGCCGGGTCGACGGAGACCAGGGGCAGGTCCGACGAGGTGGGGTTCGGGACTTCCAGGGCGTGATTCATGGCGGACCTCTCCTTGCTCCGTGGAGTGTCAGAACAGCGCCTTCGCCAGGCGAAGGGCGCCCTGCTTCCAGGGGTCGCGGTGGGTACGTCCGGCGCTGCGTCGCGCCCCGGCGGCGTTCGCCCGCCACCACGAGTACGTCTTCAACAACGCCTGTTCGTTGCTGAACCGCGGATTGAACCCGAGCCGCTGGGTCGCCCGGTCGATCGAGACGTACGAGTCTCGGGTGAGCTTGTGTACGAGTCGTTTGTAGACCGGAGAGAGGCGCGTCGCGGCGAGCACGCGCAGCGCGGCGACGGCGGGCCCCACCGGCATGGCCAGGACCCGCCTGCCGTGGCCGGCGGCGTCCAGGACCGCCTGGAAGTCCTCCCGTAGCGTGCGGAACTCGCGCGCGCCGATGTTGAACGTGTCGTTGGCCCTGTCGTCGGGCGCCTCGCAGATCAGCTGAATCGCCGCGCAGAGGTCCTCGACGTCGAGCATCTGGGTGGCGACCTCGCCGCCGCCGATCAGCGGGAAGTGCCGGCCCTCCTCGGCCCACTCGAAGAGCATGGCGAAAAGACCGAGCCGCTCCTCGCCGAGGAAGGTCTTGGGCCGCAGGATCGGGGCGCAGAGGCCCCGTGAGCGTTGCCGGAGCACGGCGGTCTCGGCGCCGAGCTTCGCGGCCGAGTAGGGGTCCACCGGTTCGCACGGGTAGTCCTCCGGCGTGGGGCAGTCCCGGGGCAGTCCGTAGACGGCGGTGGACGAGATGTGCACGAACCGGTCCACACCGGCCCGCCGCGCCGCGGCCAGCGCCGAACCGGTGCCGTCCACGTCCACCGATCGGATCTCCGCCGCCCGGTGGCTGGGCAACGCGGCGGCGGAATGGATGACCACGTCGGCGGAGCGGAAGGCGCGGGTCATCGCTTCGACGTCCCGGACGTCGGCGCGGACGAAGGTCGCCCGCTCTCGCACCCGAGGCGCGAGTGGACGGATGTCCACTCCGGTCCATGTCACTCCCGGCCAGGGGCGCGCCAACAGCGCGGTGCCCAACATGCCGGCGGCTCCGGTCACCACAACGTGCACTTCCACCTCCCGTTTCGAAAAGATGCCGCGCTCTCGACGGCAGTGTCACGACTGCAAGGCGGCCACGTTTCCGGCATTCGCCGTTATCGGATATATACCGACTGACCGTCCACCGGCCACAGTTACCGACCAGTCGGGCCGGCCCGCCAAATGCCGGGCAAGTCGCATGTCGGACCGACCAGCCCCGCCCCGCCCGCCGACGCCAACTCCGGGCGAGCGTCGAAATGCTGCGCCTGATCCATTCGGCGGCCCCTTCCTCGGTGGTGAATCCGGTATTGGCGCTCGTGACGCTAGTGAGCGACGATTGCCCCCTCCTTGGTGTCGGGAACAAGCTTCGAGCAAGGTGTCGATCGATACCTTTTTCCCGGCCGGCACCGACCTCGGCGGGAACCGGAGCCACGTAAAGGAGTTGCCATGACGGAAGCGGCGGCGAGAACGACCGCAATAATGGACGAAAAGGATCCGGAGTTGTCGCCGGATCCTTCTGCCCGGTCCCGGAGGGCCCGCTGGGGGGTGCGTCTCGCGGCCGTGGCCTGCGTGGGTTGGCTGGTCCTCGTCGTGCTGCACCACCTGCTCAGTGCCCGGACTTACGTATGGGGACCGGTGGACCTGCTCCCGCCGATCGCCTGGGCGGCGGTCCCGGTGTTGCTGCTGCCCGTCGCCTGGCTGGCGCGGCCGATACGCGGGCGGCTGGTCGGGGCGGCACTGCTCGCACTGGTGCTCGGTCTCGGCTACAGCGGGATCAACTTCGCGACAGTGCTCTACACCCCGCCGCCGGCGCCCGCCGACGCCGTCAAAGTGGTGACCTGGAACACCGAGTACTGGGACCAGGACCGGCGCAACGGCGGGGAGCAGCGCACCACCACGGGGCAGTTCTACGACTTCCTGCGGGAGATGGACGCCGACGTCTACATGCTGCACGAGTACGCCAACGTCGACGACTCGCTGGTCGACATCTTCGCGCAGGCGTACGAGATCGACCAGACGGCGCAGTTGACGGCCGCGTTCCCCGGCTACACGATCGTCCGCGAGGGGCGCAACGTCACGCTCACCCGGCTGCCGGTGGTCGGGCACGCGTGGCTCGACTCCCAGCCGTACCTGCCGGACGATCTGAAGCCGGTGCCGCCGGCCCTCGTCGACCGACCGCTGTTCTACACGTCACAGGCGCTGCGTACCGACATCCGGGTCAACGGCCAGGTCGTGTCGTTCTACAACTCGCACATCTTCCAGCCGCCGGTCCGGATCCTGTTGTTGCGTAGCGACGACGACCGGAACATGTTCGAGATCGATCGGTTCAACTTCGAGATCCGGCAGGCCAGCTACCAGGCCATCGCCGCCGACCTGGAGAAGAACCCGAACCGGGCGGTGATGGCCGGCGACCTCAACACCTCACCGTCGATGAATCTCCTCGACATGGTCTCCGACCGGCTGGTCGACCAGAGCAGGGCACTCTCGTCTCTCTATCCGGCTACCTGGCCGGTGGGCGACAAGCCACTAATGTGGCGTATCGATTGGCTCTTCACCACTCCGGACATCAAGGTGCACAGTTACGACCTGACCCTCCCCAAGGGCCTGTCCGACCACAAGGCCCAGCAGTTCGTCATCTCGGCACCCTGACCGAGATGAGCGTCACATCCGCGCGAAACATGCGGGGGCGGGACAACCCGAGCATTTAACGAGCATGAAATCAATCGACAGCTGTCTACCGGTGTCGATCAGGCACTAAGGTGGTCGACGGGTCTTCTCGACGACGAGAAACCGGCGAGTAGGTGCGATCGTCCACCTCCCAGCGCAGCCGAATTCCTGCCCGAGGAGCATCAATGAAGCCCGCCAAGACGCCACTGGTGTCAGTGGTAATCCCCTGCCACAACGGCCGAAAGACCATCGCCCTGAGCGTGCTCTCGGCATTGCACCAGACCCACCCGTCGGTCGAGGTCATCGTCGTCGACGACGCCAGCACCGACGAGACGCCGGAGATCGTCGGAAAACTCGGTTGCACACTCATCGAACTGACCGACAACGTCGGCGCCGGCCCCGCCCGCAACCGCGGCATCGCCGCGAGTAGCGGCGACATCCTCTTCTTCCTCGACTCCGATGTCGCCCTTGCCCCCGACGCGGTCGCCAACGCCGTGAAGATCTTCGAGGAGAACCCGTCCTACGGAGCCGTCTGGGGCGTCTACGGCGACCGCCCCCTGATCGACGACGGCGTGGTGGAGTGGGTGCAGGTGCTCTACGGCCACTACCGCGCCACCCGCAAGCTCGGGCCGGCCCGGACCGGCCACTTCGCCAGCGGCGCCGTGCCCCGCTGGGTCATCGACGAGATCGGGGCGTTCGACGAGCGGCTGCTCGGCCAGTACGCCAACGAGGACCACGAGTTCAGCCTCCGGATCGCGGAGCACCACCCGGTCATCCGCACCCTGTCCGTGGTCGGGTACCACGACGACGACGACCAGCTGTCCTCGATCCTGCGGAAGCTGTACCGGCGGGCCGGCTCACTGGTTCCCCTCGTCCTGAAGCAACGCGAGCTGAAGCCCGAGCGAGAGGCCACCCACCGGCCCGCCGAGGTCGCGGCCGCCTTCCTGGCCACCATCAGCCTCCCCCTGGCGCTGCTCTCCCCCTACCTGGCAGCCGTTCCGGTCGCCTTCCTGACGTGGTTCATCGGCGTCGACCTCCCCCTGTTGAACTACGTCCGACGCACCGCGGGCTGGCGGATGGTGCCGCCGAGCGCGCTACTCAGTTTTCTGTACAGTCTCGCGATTTCCGCGGGCGCGTTGAGTGGTGGCCTGCGCTACGTACTCGACGCGCGCTTCCGACAGAGGTACCGGACACCGGCCGGCGTCCATTAGTACGCCGGCCGTCGTCAGACGTGATGACCGGGGAGAGCATGTGAGGATCCGACTACTGGGACCCATCGAGGTGGAGTCAGCGGGGGGCCCGCTGGACGTGGGTCCACGTCAGCGTCGTGCGGTCCTGGCGGCCCTTGCCGTGGACGCCGGCACACCCGTGTCGATCGACACCCTGACCGAACGGGTGTGGGGGCCGGCGGCGCCCGAGGCGCCCCGCAGCGCCCTCTACGCCCACGTCGCCCGGCTCCGCCGGGCCCTGGCGCAGGTGGACGACGGCTCCGGCAAACCCATCGGCCTGAGTCGCCACGGGGACGGCTACGTGCTGAACGTCGAGCGCCAACAGGTGGACCTGCACCGGTTGAACGGCCTCATCGACACCGGCCGCGCGGCGACTCGGATCAGCGACGAAGAGCGGATCGCCGCGCTGCGCGAGGCGATGGACCTGTGGCGGGGGGATCCACTCACCACCCTGGCCAGCGACTGGGCCAACCGGGTCAGGCGCAGCGTGGCATCGCAATTGATCAGCTTGGCCGGCGCCTGGGGCACCGAGGAGCTACGGCTCGGCAGCCCGGAGGCGGTCGCCGAGCGGCTGGCCCGGATCCTCGGCTCGTATCCGCTCGCCGAACCGCTCGTGTCGCTGCAGATGCGGGCGCTCTGCGCGATGGGACGTACCCCCGAGGCGTTGCAGTACTACGTCGACACCCGCGCCCAGGTCGTCGAGCAGTTCGGCGCCGAGCCCGGCCCCGAGCTGCGCAACCTTCACGTCGCCATCCTCCGCGGCGAACTCGACGAGCCGTACCCGGGCAACGTCGGCCCGGTCGCCACGCCGATCCGGCACGTGCCGCGGCAGCTACCCGCCGACATCGCCCGATTCTCCGGCCGGCACGACGACCTCGCGCCGATCCTGAACTGGCTGAACCTCGCCAGCACGGGGGACTCGGCCCCGGTGGTGTCGATCTACGGGACCGCCGGGGTGGGGAAGTCCACCCTGGCAATCCACGCCGCGCACAAGCTCAGCGGCCGGTACCCGGACGGCCAGTTGTACATCGCGCTGCGCGGCACCAGCGTGGACGCGAAGCCACTGACGCCGGTCGACGCGCTCGCCCGGCTGCTGCGCACCCTCGGGGTCAGCATGAGCTACGACCAGGAGCAGGTCGACGAGGCCGCGGCCCTGTTCCGCTCTGTCGTCGCCGGGCGGCGGCTGTTACTGGTGCTCGACAACGCCGTCGACGCCGCCCAGGTGCGCCCGCTGCTGCCCAGCGGCGCCGGTTGCGGGACGCTGGTGACCAGCCGACAGCCGCTGGCGGGGCTCAGCGACGTGCGCCAGCTACGCGTCGGACCGCTCACCGTCCCGGACGCCATCGCGCTGCTGAGCCACTGGGTCGGGGCGGAACGGGTGGCGGCGGAGCCCGAGGCCGCGACCGCGATCGCCGAGTGGTGCGAGTGCCTGCCGCTGGCGCTACGTATCGTCGGTGCCCGCCTCGTGGCCCGCCCCGGATGGCCGCTCGCCGAGCTGCGCGACCGGCTCGCCGACGAGCGCCGCCGGCTGGACAATCTCGAGTTCGACGGGGTCGGCCTGCGGACCAGCATGGCCGGCTCCTACGACCGTCTCTCCGGCAGCTCGGACCGCTCCGAGCGCGCCATCGCCGAGGCATTCAAGCTGCTGGGCACGTCGCCTATGACGGAGCTCAGCCGGTCGACCGCCGCTCAGGTGCTCGCCCGCTCGGAGGCACACGCCGAACGCATCCTGGAGCGTCTGGTCGACGCGCAGCTGTTGGAGACCTCGACGCCGGGCAGTTACCGAATGGGTGAACTGCTGCGGCTGTACGCCCGGGAACGCTTTGCCGGGCCCGAGGGAGAAATGACCGGCGAACCGTCGGACAAGGAAGAAGCAAGCGGTTCGCGGTTAGCGTGAGCCACCAGCTCGATTCCTTTCCACGATCGGAGAAGGTGTCGCTTGTCAACAAAAGACCTGGACGCACCGCAGGCCTTCCCCGGAATCAACGTGACAGTGACCGCCGTGCCCCGGAAGCGTTGGCGTTCGGCGGCCCGGCGGGTGCTCATCGGCTTGTTGCTGGCGGTGACCGTGGTCTTCATCGTGCTCGCGCTGCGCGGTCAGGACTGGTCCACGGTCGCGGGCACGCTACGCGGGCAGCGGCCCGGCTTCGTCGTGACGATGGCGGCGCTGGCCGTCCTGGCCAATGCCGCCGGTCTGGTCGCCACGATGGTCTCCTGGCGGGCCATGCTCGCCGGCGTCGGCGAGCGGGTCTCCGCCGTGGACGCGGCCCGGATCTTCTACTTCGGACAGCTTGTCAAGTACGTGCCCGGCAAGGTGATGGGTTTCCTGGTCAGCGTCGAGATGGGCAGGGCCATCGGCGTACCGGCGGGCCGGATGAGCGCGGCCTGGCTGCTGGCCCTGGTGGTGAGCCTGCTGACCGGCGCCACCGTGGGGCTGGCCGCCGGGCCGGAGGTCTTCGGCGCGTCGTCCGGCTGGCTCCTGCTGGCCGTCCTGCCGGTGGCCGCGGTCCTGATCCGCCCCGGTCTGGTGGGCGGGGCGGCGTCCCTGCTCGGCCGGCTGCGCCGCCGCCCGGAGCCGCCGACGGCGATCTGCGGCACCGGCATCCGGCAGGCGGTCGTCGCCCAACTGCTGGCGTGGGTGATCGGGGGCGCCCACCTGTGGGTCCTCGCCGTGGCGATGGGGGCGCCGCCGCTGCGTGCGCTGCCGCTCTGCCTGGGCGCGTTCGGCCTCGGCGCGGTCGCCGGGGTGATCGCCGTCTTCGCCCCTGACGGCATCGGCGTCCGAGAGGTGGTGGTGACGGCCGCGCTCAGTGTCATCCTGCCGATTCCGGTGGCCGGGGTGGTGGCGCTGATCAGCCGGGTCGTGGTGACGCTGAGCGAACTCGCCACCGCCGGGGTCGGCCTGCTGGTGACCGCGGCGGTCATCCGGCGGCACCCGGCCGCGGCAGCTCCCGCCCTGCCCGCGGTGGCGGCGACGGGTCCGGAGCCCACGAATGCCGACTCACCGGCCCCCAAGAAATCGCCAAGAAGCTGGTCACAGGCGAACCACTAATGTGCTCAGGGATTAGGTAATCGGCCGTAGCGATACCTCAGAGAATGCGGTACCCATGCCGGACAGGAAATACGATCTGACGCTAGCGGCCACCCACTACGAGCCGTACGTCAGTGGATTCACGCAGACCGCACGCAGCATCGCCGAGGGAATGGCCAATCGGGGTTGGCGGGTCGCCGTCGTCACCGCCCAGCACGATCCCGAACTGCCGCTGCGGGACACTGTCGGCGGGGTGGACATCTACCGCTCCCCGGTGCTGATGCGGGCGAGGCAGGCGATCTTCGCCCCTCGCTACCCGATCCTGGCTGGCCAGCTGGCACGCAGCTCGTCGCTGCTGCACCTCAACCTGCCGATGCCGGAGGCGGCCCTGCTGATGCCACTGGCCCGCCGCGTACCGGTGGTGAGCATGCTGCACAGCGACCCGCACCAGCCGGCGGGCTGGTCGGGCCGGGCCCTCGCACGCGCCTCGGACGTCGCCTCCCGAGCGGCCATCCGCCGCTCCGCCGCCGTGGTGGCCAGCAGCCACGACCAGGCACACGCCTCGCGATTCTGGCCGGTCATCCGCAACCGCAACTTCACCCCGATCGCGCCGCCGTGCCTGGACCGGCGGGGCGGTGAGCCCCGATACCGCGAGACCGGCCGCCTGCACGTCGGCTTCCTGGGCCGGATCGTGGCGGACAAAGGGATCGGCTATCTGGTCCGGGCGTTCCAGCGGATCGCCGACCCCGACGCCCGGCTGTTGATCGCGGGCAACTACCACGAGGTGACCGGTGGCGATCTCACGGCGGTGCAGTCCGAGATCGACCGGGACAGCCGGGTACGGATCCTCGGCGAGCTGCGCGGCCGGGAGGTCAACGATTTCTACGCCTCGGTCGACGTGTTCGCGCTGCCGGCGGTCGCCAGTTCGTTCGGCACCGTACTGGCCGAGGCGATGATGAGCGGCATCCCGTCGGTGACGACCGATCTTCCCGGCAACCGTTACCCCGTGGCCGCGACCGGATTCGGCCGAGTGGTCCCGCCTCGGGATCCACAAGCGCTGGAACGGGCCATCTCCGAACTGGCGGCGGTGCCGCGGCATTGGAAGGAGCAGAAGGCCCGGGCGGCACGGGCGCGTTTCTCGATGGCGGCGTCGCTGGACGCGTACGAGGTTCTCTTCACCACCCTTCGCGGGCGCACTGCGGCACGGCAACACCGATGAGAAGAAAGAAAGGTTGGAGCCCGATGAACGAGCAGCCACTCGTCTCCGTGATCATTCCGAACTACAACTACGCCAGCACCATCGGCGAGTGCATCAGAGCGGCGAAGAACCAGACGTACCCGGCCGTCGAGGTGATCGTGGCCGACGACGCAAGCACAGACGACTCGGTGGCGATCGCGCGGGCGCTCGACGTCACGGTGTCGCAGGTGCCGGTCAACAGTGGGGTCTCCACGGCGCGGAACCTGGGCGCCCGGCACGCCAAGGGTGAGGTGCTGTTCTTTGTCGACTCGGACGTCGCGCTCGATCCCGACGCGGTCGAGCGGGCGGTGGACCACCTGCGGGAGGAGCCGCGACTCGGCGCGATCTGCGGCATGTACCGGGCCGAGCCGATGTTTCCCGACAGCCTGGTCAAGCGCTACCGCGCCATCCAGCAGTACGTCTGGTTCTGCGAGGTCGAGGGCGCCATCCCGGGTCTGCACTCGGCTCTGTTCGCGATAAAGAAGGAGACGTTCCTGGAGATCGGCGAGTTCAACGACCGACTCCGATGGACCGAGGAGCAGGACTACGGCTTCCGGCTCAACGCCCGGTACGAGGTCAAGGCCGTACCCACCATCCGGGGACGGCACGACCACGACGGCACGCTGCGGGTGATGCTGACCAAGGTGTTCAACCGCACCCGGCTCGGCGCGCCGAACTGGCTGCGGCTGAACAAGCTTCCGGGGGGTGCCGGCACCGGATATCGGGCACTGGGCAGTGCCTTCCTTCTCGCCGCGGTGATCGCGCTGGTCTCGTCGGTGGTCCTCGGCCCGTGGGCTCTCCTCGCCGCCGCGGTGCTGACCGGGATCAGCATCGGGCTCGACAAGCGCACCTACGGCTACGCCTATCGTCACCACGGGATCCTTTTTGGACTACAATTCACGGTGCTTCACCTATTGGTGACGCTCACCTCGGCGGTGGCGGCCGGCATCGGCATTCTGCAGGGACTGCTGTTCCCACGCATGACGCAGCGGCTCTACCGCGTCGAAAACCCCGCCTGACCCACGCGCCAGCAGTAGCGGTGCCCGACCGGAAAGTTGAACATGACCCTTTCTGATCAGCCTGACGACCTGGGTTTCGGGATCGACAGCACAGCGACCGAGGTACTCGCCGGCATCGACCTCTCCGGTAGGTTCGCCATCGTCACCGGCGGATACTCCGGCCTGGGCCTGGCGACCACCCGCGCCCTCGCGGCCGCCAGCGCCCGGGTCCTCGTTCCGGCCCGCCGCACGGACGTCGCGCGGGAGGCGGTCGCAGGGATCGCCGGCGTGGAGGTCGACGAACTCGACCTCGCCGACCTCGGCAGCGTCCAGCGCTTCGCCGACCGCGTCCTCGACGCGGGCCGCCCCATCGACATCCTGATCAACAACGCGGGCATCATGGCTGCCCCGCTGACCCGGGTGGGCGAGGGCTGGGAGGCCCAGTTCGCGACCAACCACCTGGGGCACTACGCCCTGGTCAACCGGCTCTGGCCGGCGCTGACCGCGGAAGGCGGCGCGCGCGTCGTCGTCGTCGCCTCGGGCGCCGGGGAGACCCCGCGCATCAACTGGGACGACGTGCACTTCGAGAACGGCTACGACAAGTGGGCGGCATACAGCCAGTCGAAGTCGGCCAACATCCTCTTCGCCGCCGAACTCGACAGGCTGGGCCGGGCAGCCGGGGTGCGGGCCTTCTCGGTGAACCCCGGCTACATCCTCACCCCGTTGCAGCGGCACCTCTCCAAGGAGGAGATGGTCGGTGCCGGCTGGATCGACGAGAACGGCGCCCCACTGCTGCCCGAGTTCCGGGCACCCGAGCAGGGCGCCGCGACCCAGGTCTGGGCCGCGACGGCACCGCGACTGGCGGATGCGGGCGGCGGCTACTGCCAGGCGTGCGCGGTGGTCAAGACCTTCGATGGCCCCGCCGACCGCGAGGCGGCCGAGCGGCTCTGGGCCCTGTCGGCCGAGCTGACCGACGTCGACGCGTTCGGCAAGTCCGAGTAGTGGAGCGGCGGGCCGGCCGCCGGCCCGCCGGCACATGACACGTGGGGTGGACCCGGCCGGCCGGGTCCACCCCGTTCGACCCGACACCCGCCGCCACACCAACGTGCCGGCGCGACGCTGCGGCCGGGCGGGGCGCACGTCGCCAACTGGTGTCCCTGTCGGGAGCAAGGCCTGCACCGTATGGCGGCGAGCGCTGCGCGGAGTCGAAGAACGCATCCGCTGGCTCCGGTGACCTGGGTCAGGCTTGCGGGACGACCCGGCAAGCCCGACCAGGCACCACCCGTCGCGACAACCACCCGGATGCCCAGCGCTGACAAGGCACAGTGCGGCACGTCGCGGCGCACCCGGTCCTCCAACGTGCCGACCAGCCGCACCATGGACGGGTCACTGCGGGTGAGCGTCGCGGCGTTCGCCTCCCGACAGAGTGCGACCACTCTCCGTGTACGGCGACATCTGCGAAGCCGTGGTGATCAGCGATATGCGGCCGCCTGCAGGCTGAAGAACTCCGCGTACATCCCGTTGAGCGCCAGAAGTTCGTTGTGGCTGCCGGACTCTGCGATCCGCCCGTCCGACACGACCAGGATCAAGTCCGCCATCCGGACGGTCGAGAGCCGGTGTGACACGAAGACGGTGACGCCGCCGGTACGGATTCCCACGTCACGCGCCGCGTCGGAGTACCTGTCGAACAAGGCGTGTTCGGTCAGCGGGTCCAAGGCGGCGGCGGGCTCGTCGAGCAACAGCAGCAGCGGATCGTCGCGCATCATCGACCGGCTCAACGCGATGCGCTGCCACTGCCCGCCCGACAGTTCAGCGCCGTTGTCGTAGGACTTGCCAAGATAGGTCTCCAGGCCGATCGGCAGCCGGTCGATCACCTCCCCGGCGTCTGCTCGCCGAATCGCCCGCTCCACCGCCCCCGGTTCGTCGAGTCGAGGCACGTCACCGAGGCCGATGCTGCTTCTGGCCCGCAGCTCCAGCCGGAGGTAGTCCTGGAAGCTGGCGGAGATCCGCTGGCGCCATCCCAGCGGGTCGAGCCGCCGCAGGTCGACGCCATCTATGGTGATCTCGCCTGCGGTCGGCCGGTAGAACTGGCAGAGCAGCTTGACCAGGGTGGACTTGCCGGAACCGTTGTCGCCGACGATGGCGACGATCGTGCCGGAAGGTATGCGCAGGCTGAGGCCCTGCAGCACGTCGGTGTCGGTGCCCGGGTAGCGGAACGCGACGTCACGCAACTCGATGCCGTGGGTGAGGACGGCGGGCGGTGTCTGGTCAGCCGGCGGGCCGGGTTCCGGCGGCGTGGCATCGCGGATCCAGCTCAACCAGCCGAAGGCGCGGGCGTTGCGTTGCAGCGCCTGGGCAAGCGCGACAGCGCCGGCGGCCTGCGCGTTGGTTTGCACGGCCAGCGTGATGGCGAGGACCACGTCGCCGACGGTGCGCTCGCCGCCGATAGCGGCGCGGACGACCAGGACGATGGAGCCGATGTACCCGAGCGCGAAGATCAGCTGACCGGTGAACCGCAGGGCCGCGCCGGCAAATTCAGCCCGGCGCAGGCGGCTGTCCACCTCGCGGCGGACCACCCCATGGCGGCGGCGGAGCTCTCCGCCGAGCCCGAAGAGCCGAATCTCCTTGGCGGCGATCGAGCTGAGGGCCAAATCGAACAGGTGCCAGCTCATGCGGGTCGACTCGGCGGTCACGAGTTCGGCGCGTCCCAGCCGCTTCTCGGCCAGCCGCCCGGCGATCAGCGGGGGGACACCGAAGATCGGCAGGAGGAGCAGCCACGGCTCGATGCGGGCGAGGAGCACGGCGGTCAGCGTGATCTGGGTGAGTAGCACCCCGATCGTCAGGACGGTCTGCACGCTCTGACCCAGCGTCCACGACTGCTGTCGGAGCAGCTCGAAGCGATCTGCGGCGTCCCGCCGTTCGTGCAGCGCCAGCCCGACCGGCCCGTGCGCCAGGTCGCCGAGCTGACGTTCGGTGTCCTGCCTGTGCAGATCACCGAGCTCGAAGAAGAAGATGTGGGCGAAGTGCTCCATCGTCAGGCTGAGCAGGACACTCACGGCGGCAGCCGCTGCCGTCCAGACCGCGACATCGGTCCGCCGGTCGAGGGCCGCGTCGACCGCCACACCCAGAAAAAGCGCCAGCAGCGGTCCACTCACGGCGCCGAGCATCATCAACAGGGCGGCGGTGATCAGCCTTCCCGGGCTGAGTCGCCACGCCGAGGCCAGCGTCGCGCCGGCACTGCGCAGTATTCTATTCACAGCCTTCGACCTCCTCCTCGGTGAACCGCGCAGCCTGCAGCCGAAACAGCTCCGCATAGCGACCGTCGAGGGCGAGCAGCTCTTCGTGGGTGCCCTCCTCGACGACGCGACCGTGTTCCAGCACGACGATCCGGTCGGCTCGACGCACCGTGGAGAACCGGTGCGAGATGACTACGCTGGTGACGCCCCGGGTCAGGTCGAGGAATCGCTCGAAGAACGCCACCTCCGACCGCACGTCCAGGTTGGCGGTCGGCTCGTCGAGGACGAGAATGCTGGCGCCACCGTCGACGGCGACGAGAGCACGGGCGATGGCGATGCGCTGCCACTGCCCGCCGGACAGTTCGGCGCCGCCGGCGTATCGCCGCGACAGTGGAGTCTCCAGGCCGCGGGGGAGATGGTTGACGAAATCCGCCGCGCCGGCCTTTTCCAGGGCAGCCCGGACCACCTTGTCGGCACGCTCCGGCTCCGCGAGCATCTCGATCGCGCCGAAAGCGATGTTGTCGCGCACCGGCAACTCGAAGTGGGTGAAGTCCTGGAAGATCGCGGCAACCCGGCGCTGCCACGCCGTTGCCGGGAAGGTCCGAATGTCGACGCCGTCAGCGGTGATCGCCCCGGCCGTCGGTTCGTAGAGCCGGGCCAGAAGTTTCACGAGGGTTGTCTTGCCTGCGCCGTTGAGGCCGACGATCGCCAGCGATCGGCCCGCCTCGATGGTGAGGTCGAGGCCGTTCAGCACCGGCGGCCCGCCCGGGTAGGCGAAGGACACCTTGTCGAATCGCAGCACCGTCCTGGGCAGTCCAGCCGGATCGCCCCTGCCGCTCTCGGTGGTGCGGGCGTCGGCCTCGCTCATCCTCTCGATCCGCTCCACCGACCGGTAGGCATTGAGGCCCTGCTCGGTCGCCACATCGGACTCGGCGATGAACCCGCCGATCCTCATGGCGGCCAGGGACGCCTGGAACACGAGTATTAACCCGCCCAAGCCGAGCAGTCCGGCCGCCGTTGCCTGAGCCGCTCCCGTCAGCAGCACGCCCAGCAGTACGAAGGCGACAAGAACATAGAGTATGTAGGGGCCGTAGAACAGCCGGCGCCGGGCCCGCCAGACGGGGAGCACGGCGTCCATGGCGGCCGTCGTGTACTCCTGCTTCAACCAAGGTAGAAGGCCGAAGACCCGCAACTCCTTCGCCGCCGCGGGCTGGAGCAGCATGGTACGGAGATATTCGCCGCGGCGCCGCAGCCGGGCGGTGCTCCGAAAGACCTCGGTGAACACCGACAGGCCGAGCCGGTAGCCGAAGCGGATCGTCAGGGCCGCGACGAGCAGAGCCGGCCCGGCCCACCACACGAAGGCGACCGACGTGACCCCGGCGGCGAGCACGGTCTGCAGGTACCGCGAGATCAGCGCGATCTGACCGGCACCCGCGGCACCCGGCGACCACATCTCGGTCCGCAGCCGGTCCGTGGCGTCAGCGACGTGATCGAGCAGCTCCGGATCCTCCATGACGGCCACGCCACCGCTCGCCTGGGAGGCCGCCATCAACCGGTCACGGACGAGATCGTCAAGGCGACGGCGGATCAGGTTGCCGAGCAGTTCCTGTACCGGCAGCAGCAACTGCACTCCGAAGAACGCGGCCGCCGCCAGAATCAATCTGGTCCGAAGATCGCTCCAGGCCGCTGAGCCGAGCCCGCCGGCTACTGCGTCCGGCACTCGGGCGACCACGGCCGAGGTGGCGAGGATGAACGCGACCGGCAGGATCCCTGCGGCAATCTGGATCATCACGGCGGACGAGACCAGCGACGAGCCGGCTTTGGGCACCAGGTGCAAGATTCTCATTCGCCCGCCGAGGCGCGATCTGTGGCCGTGGACAAGTTCCGCCCACACAGACCTTTCGTGCATCGTCACCACCAGGCGCCTCCCGTGCGGCTGTGAACCCTATCGGCGCATGGCAGAGCCCTGCACGCGACGCGCTGACCGGGGCCGGCAACATCGACGACTGTGGGTCCAACTTGTACTTCATCACTCTTGAATGACGTAGGGACATGTAGGCGCAGACGTTGATGGATTCGCCCCGGACCCGTACCCCAACCCTGCCTACGCGACAGGAACAGAAAATTCACCTTCCTTAACCTCAACCCGTGAACCAGGAAAGGCCGCTGGGGTCGACCTTGCGCAAAGTTCGAACTGCTCGTAAAGATCGATCCAGTTGGCGCCGACCGCAGGGTTGAAGATTGGCGCAAGCATGGCCTGCAGGATCACCTCGGGAACTTCCTTGTGCAGCGCGATGAATAGGCTCAAGTTCTTCAGCCAGCCCTCATATACAGACATGTTGGGGCTCAGCGGTGGCCCTTGATGGTAGGCGAAGCTTTCTTCGTCGAAGACGAGCTGGGTGCCGGAGCGGCCCAGCCTGTACCCCAACTCGGAATCCTCCAGGCCCCATCCTCGAAATCCCTCGTTAAATCCACCGACGCGCTTGTAGTCGACGCGTGGAACAGAGACGTTGCAGGTGAAGAACAGATGCCACGAGGTCTTCAGATCGCCGACACCGATATCACTCAGGCGACTCAGCACGTCCAGCCTGATGTCGCTCTTGATTATGCCGCCAAGGAATTCCTCACCGCCGTCTCTCATAAAGCGATCGTCGAACGCTTCCGGAGTCCGCAGGTACTTTCTGAAGCCGATGACGGCCTTCTTGGCGCCAATGACTCGGTAGTGACGAAGATGCCGATCGACGAAGGTGGGTGGAACCAGTTGATCGCCGTCCACGAAAATCAGGATGTCGCCGGTCGCCTCTTCTGCACCACGATTTCTTGCGGCACTTCTGGACGACGTTGCCGAACGAGGCAGATGCAGGTAGCGGAACCGGGAGTCCGCTGTCACGTGACGCTGCGCCGTCTCCGCAGTCAGGTCGGTTGATCCATCATCGACGATGAGCACTTCGAAGGAATCGGAGACAGTCAGAGTTTGTGCACGAAACGTGCGAAGGCATCTGTCCAGCAACACGGACGAGTTGAATGTCGGCACAACCACTGATGCCTTCATCGGCGGTCTCCATTCCAGAGCAGAAACCGGATTCCCAACGTGGGAAGCCGAGCAGCGGGTTCTCCAAGATTCGATGTCGAACCGCCGGCCGACAGCCGACGACCGGCGGCGCTGCTGTCGTTTTAATCTGAGATGCCGCCCCGGTCAGGTGACTCGGCCGCGCCGCCCCCCTGAAGCGTGAAGGGATTCCGCGCGCCAGGTGCATCCGTCGCCTGCCTGTTCGCACGACACTGTGACGTCCGATTCGACGTAACGGGCGGCGATGGCGGTGTTGAGTTCCTGACAGTACGGGCATGGTGATGCGAAAGTCAGTTTGACGCCGGCAGCGGCGGCCTGTTTGCGGTACCGCAGGATCCCACATTCGGCGTTGCGCAGGACGGTGCCAGAAGGCTGGGGCTCGCTGGTCACTGCCGAGTCGTAGAGCAGCAGTTGGCGCTGCAGCCGGTTCATGAAGTGGACGGTGGCAGACTCTCCGGCGGGCCGCTGCGACTGCAGGAGGTCGGCGGTGATGCGGGAGTTCGCCTGGATCCACGCGGACACACCCTCATCGCCGTGCACGCCTAGAATGAACTCTTCGGCGGCCGCCTGGGCCTCGAAGAACCGCTGGCGCCAGAGATCGACCTTGACTGCGGCGTCGAGGGAAGCAGGGTCACTGGTCATGGTCGGTGTCCTTGCCAGGGGCGAGCTCGGCGAATACCTCTTGGGCGATCCGCAGCCCGTTGTTGGCTACCGGCCAGCCCCCGTAGTAGGCGAGCTGGATGATGATCTCGATGATCTTCTCTGGTGGCATCCCGAGGTGCAGGGCGGCGCCGATGTGGCCGCGCAACTCCCAGTCGGTCCGGGCCAGGGTGACCGCGGTCAGCGCGATCAATTCGCGTTCCTCGACGCTCAGGTGCGGGCGGGTCCAGATCTCACCGAACAAGTGGTCGATGGTGAGCTGCAGGAAATCGGGGTAGGAGCCTGGGCGGGGTTCGCGGCCGAAGACGTGCTTGAACATGGCCTCACCCCGCTCATGTCGGGCAAGCGGCTGGTTCATCGATCACTCCTTCGTGTTGCCAGGTGGCCTGTCGGACAGTGGTGGATTCCTACGACGCCACGGAGACGACGAGCAGCAGCGCGGGCGCAGATGTCAGTACCCATCGAGAAGGCAGCGACCAGCCGGCCCGCGCCGCCACCGACGTCACCGATCAGCGCGGCAGGTGCGGCGCAGCCTGAACTAGACCCACCCCTGCGCCAAAGCTGCGAGCAGGGCCGTGTCTCTGTCAGATCTCAGAGGATGATGCTGAGCTTTCCGTGTTCGCGAAGACTCTCGTGGTCGAGCACCACGAGACGTCGCCGGACCCGGAACGACTCGCCCTCGACGGCGAGTTCGAGCCGACATTTTCCGACGTAAGAGTCAGAGCGCCCGTGCCCGAACCGGTACACGACGACATTCGCCGCCACATCGAGGTGCGTGCCCCGATCAGCCAGAACCTCCACGTTGCTGATCATCCGATTTGTCCGCGACAGGGGGTTCTCGCACCACACCTCGCCGTTGAGGAGTTGCTCGATCCGCTGGCGCAGCCGGGCGGCGTTGTCGTCGATGAGCCCGAGCGCATCGGCCGACTCGCCCCGAACGTCGGTGGCCGGCACCAGGTAGCGGATGTCGTCGGTCAACATCTCGTCGTACCACTCGCGCAGGCGCCACTCGTCGAGCAGCCGCGCCTCACGGAAGAGGAACTGGCTCACCCGGTGCCACAACCGCATCTGGGCCGTCTCGTCAACCACCAGTTCGGTGTTGATCGTGTCGGTGGTCATCGCCGTTGCGCCCCTTGCCTCTCGGCCCGCTGAGTGACGTGGTGAGCTTCCTCGTGGTCGTCGCCGTCGTACATCAGCCGGTCCCACTGCCGCCAGAACTCGCGGGCTGGGAGCTCGTCGGTGGTCTCGGGGACCTCCTTGGCCATACCGCGTGACAGGTCCGAGTAGCGGAGCGTGCGATTGAGGTAGCCCCGTTGACATGACTCGATGATCTCGATGTCGTCGGGGGTGGCGAAGCCGGCGGGACCGAGGAAGGTCAGGTAGTGACTCTTCCGCAGTTCCCGTATGTCCGGATCCTCGTCCTTGGGGGCCAGCGCGACAGAGGTGATCGACATCTGGCCGGCGCCGACCGGGTCGATCTTGCGGATGGTTATCCCGATCGCGTCGATGATCATCAGATTGGGGAAGATCATCAACGCCCTGTTGGCGCCGGTGATCCGTTGGGCGCGTTCGGCGCCGAACCGTTCGACGAACCGTGCGGCCGTCGCCTCCATCCGCGACCTGACCTCAGGGGGAAACATCGGCGTCCAATAGGCGAGCGGTCGAGCTGCCGCCGGTACCAACTCATTGGCGCCATGCCCCCGGCCGAGAGCGCGGGCGAACCCGCC
Source organism: Micromonospora salmantinae (assembly GCF_022230905.1). NCBI lineage: Bacteria > Bacillati > Actinomycetota > Actinomycetes > Micromonosporales > Micromonosporaceae > Micromonospora > Micromonospora salmantinae. The sequence continues at coordinate 457,905 of NZ_JAKKFG010000045.1, read as the reverse complement.
ACGTCGTCGCGGCGCCATTGTCCCGAGCGACTCGATGTAGCTCACGTAACGCTTGTGCAGGGCGCGGAAGTGGTAGATGTCGACACTGTTCTCCATCATGAGCTTCCAGTTGGCCCGAGCCCCGTGCAATTGCGCACCTTGGATCACCTCCATTCCAACTTCGGACTGGTCGGCGACCAGATCGAGGTACTCCGTCGCGCCCGCCAAATATCCGGTCAAGGTGCGTGGCTGCTCAGGATCGAAGGTCGCGAACACGAAACCCCGGTAACTGTCGCTACGGTGCCGTGCCAGGTCGAAGTCGGACTTGCGGAAGCCTGGGCCGTACCCGTCCGGAAGCGGAACTCCGACCAGGTCGCCTTGGTTGGAGAATGTCCAGTCGTGGTACGGGCACCGGAAAGATCTGGCCTGCCCGGCTGACTGCGAGCAGATCAGAGCCCCGCGGTGCGGGCAGCTGTTGGCGAACACTCGAATCACCCCGTCGGAGCCGCGCGCCATGACCACCGGGCGCCCTCCGACATCACGTGACACGTAGGAGCCCAGCGCGGGCACCTCGGATTCGTGCCCGACGTACAACCAGCAGCGATCGAAGATCTTGGTCATCTCCTGTGCGGCCACGTCGTCGTCGGTGTAGGCCCGGCGGTCCACCCGGAATGAGAAGCTCTCAAGATCATCGAACACGATCTGGTCGGCCACCGGCCGCTGCAGTTCTATCGTCACTGCTCCCCCTTTCGCTGTAGCTTCTCGGCCGTGCTGATGACCATCTCTGCCGTGCGCGCGGCGGAATCGCCGCACTCGGGCTGCGCCGCGCGCAGCCGCGCCCGGTAGCTCCGGTCGGGATCAAGCAGATCGGTGACAGCGTCAGCGACCGCCTGTTCTGAGACGTCGGCCGGCTCCAATGCCGTCCCGAAGCCCGCGGTTTCCACGAAGTACGCCTGGATTGGCTGATCCACAGCTAGCGGGATCACCAGCATCGGTGTCGCCGCCCGGATCGACTCCGCCACCGAGTTGTAGCCGCCATGGGTGATGAACACGTCGGCGCGCTCAAGCACCTCACGTTGTGGCACGTACGGGGCGGTAAGCACGTCGGCGGGCAGCGCGAGTTCCTCAGCGAGATCTCCCACCGCGGCGACCACCTGCGCACCGGTCTTCACCGCTCCCATGATCACCGTGCGTAGGAGGTCGGGCCGCCTGAAGAAGATCGTGCCGAAGGAGACGAACACCAGCGGGCGACCGGGGCCGATCTCCTCCAGGCCGGGAAAGGCGACCTCGTCACCGCGCTTGCCTGCCGCACCCGGCAACCCGACCAGCTGCACACCGTCGTCGGTGACCGCCTCATCCCCGACGAGCGAGGGAATCGTCGGCATCAGATTGAGAAGCGGCGAACGCGCCGAATGAGTCCGGGTCGACCACAACACCCCGCGCCTGGTCAGATAGTCGCCAACCTGTTCGTCATACAGCCAGCGACCTTGGCGACGCTCCTTCGGGCATACCCCGCCCAGGTTTGCCCAGATCATCCCGTACGGCACACCCGATGCCTGCGCCCCGGCCATCGCTGCCGCCAATACCGGCAGCGAATCGAGCAGCGCGAAGTCCGGTGCCGTCGCCCGCAGCGCATCAGCCACCTGGTCCGCCACCGGTGACGATTCGAGCATCGGACCGATCTTTGCCGGATCGTCGCTCCACGGGGCCATCTCGACCTGGCCGACCAGGTGGACCTCCGCCGCACCCAGGGCCTGGCGACGCTGCTCGCCGAGCGCGCCACCGTCCGCAGACAACAACAGCAGCACAACCTCATTACCGGCGGCTTGGAGCGCATTGACCACCGGAATGTACGGGTTGAGGTGACCATGCTGAGTTGTGGTGAGGAAGGCGATGCGCACTAGATCTCCGATCCAAGGGAAACGAACAGGCCAACTCAGGATTTGGGCCGGGGTCAACTGCATCGTCCACGATTACGACACCCGGCCTTCAGTGACGAGTCGAGACCGCGAGGCACGAGCGGCAGAAATCCGCCCGCAGGCACGCGAGAACGCCCGGCAGGGCGAAGTAACCATCAACGTCCAGATACTCTTACGAGGATCTACGCATTCCCCACCATCGCTGTGGGGACGCGGACCAATCTACGTTTACTACTCGGAAACAAACTTGCAATAAAGGACCCGACGCCTGCGCCCGGCGGCTGCGAAAAGTGTGCCGCGAGCCGTGATCATTGTCAATGCCTTGAATTTGTCGGCACATCCACAACTCTGCCCACTTTGACCGGACTCCACCTCGACCCGCGGCACGCAGGTCCGGTTCCTCGGCGCGAAGGCGTGGAGGCGTGGAGGCCACGGTTTCGCAACCATTCCGGCCGAGTCGCCGGATTTCATGCAATGGTGTCGATGAGCTTTGAAAGACCGAGGCTACTGAGCCATTCCGTGCAAGGACTTGATCACGGGTGGTGATCATGTGGTTCGGGCATGGTCGAAGTGCAGCAGGGCGAGGGCGGCTGCCACGATCTCGCCGATGCGCCATGGGTTGAGGCTGACGTTCCGGAGTGCCTTGAATGTGGTCTTGAGCAGCGAGTTTCCGCGTTCACCGATGGCGCGCAGGTCGTCGGCGGCGGCTCGCAGCGCCGGGAGGGTCTCCGGATGGGTACGCGCAGCGGTGGTGTCGTGCTCGCCGCCGGGTCGCCGGGTCCAACGGCTCCCGAGCATCCACCCACCATCGACGTACGCGAAAAAGGCCCTAACCCAGTGTGAACCACCAGGTCAGGGCCTTGATCGTTGGTGCGCCGCCAGGGACTCGAACCCCGAACCCGCGGATTAAGAGTCCGCTGCTCTGCCAGTTGAGCTAGCGGCGCTCGTCGGCAACGGAGAGAACATTAGCACCCCTGGAACACGGGCTCCAATTCGGTTCCCCGGGTCCCCCCTTCGGTCGAGCTTTGCCGGCAAAAAGCCCCAAACCGGCCACCGCCACCAAGATCGGGGCGTGGGTTGCGGCGGTGATGCGGCACGATGTCCGCCAGGTACGCGAGAACAGAGGTGGGCATGGCACGGTTCACGCGAGCCGGGGCGGTGGTGGGCGCCCTGACTCTGGCGGCGTCGCTGGCACTGACCGGATGCGGCGGCGACGAGAAGAAGCCGGAATTCGTTGGCGGGGCGTCCTCGGACGTGAGCGCCACCCCTGGCTCAGCCGCACCTTCGACGCCGAGCACACCGAGTGGGCCGGCGCTCACGCTGAGCCCGGCGAACGGCACGAAGAATCGGCCGGTGAGCACGGAGATCAGCGCGAAGCTCCCGGACGGCGGGAAGGTGTCCGCAGTCACCCTGACGGCGGACGGCGGCGGCTCGATCGAGGGCAAGCTGCGTACCGATGGTTCGTCCTGGGTGCCATCCGCTCCGCTGAAATGGGGCACCCGCTACACGGCCACGGTGACGGCGAGCGCGTCGGACGGCACGAGCAGCCAGGGCACCAGCAGCTTCACCACGATGGCCAAGCCGAAGTCGACAATCGGTTCGGGCCTGTACCTCTTCGACGACAAGAGTTACGGGGTGGCCATGCCGGTGGTCACCGAGTTCCACCCGGGTATCCCGAAGAAGGACCGGGCGGCGGTGCAGAAGCGGATGTTCGTCCGGACCGACCCGCCGCAGCCGGGCGCGTGGCACTGGGTCAGCAATGGCACGCAGGCCTACTACCGGGCCCCGGAGTACTGGAAGCCGGGCACCACCATCACCGTGCGGATCGCGCTGGCGGGGGTGCCGCTGAGCAACGGCAAGTACGGCGACATCGACCGCAAGGCCACCGCCAAGATCGGCCGGTCGTTCGAGATGAAGGTCGACAACGCCAACAAGAAGATGACGGTGTACGAGAACGGCGCGCCGGTACGCACCATTCCGGTGAGCCTGGGCAAGAAGAGCACACCGTCGTCGAGCGGCACGATGGTGGTGATGGAGAAGAAGGAAGCCACTGTCTTCGACACCCGCGACGACCCGGATCCGGCCAACCGCTACGTGACCGACATCCAGTTCGCCCAGCGGCTCACCTGGGGTGGCGAGTACATCCACGCCGCGCCCTGGTCGGAGCACGTGCAGGGGCGGCAGAACGTCTCGCACGGCTGCGTGAACGTGTCGATGGCGAACGCCAGGTGGTTGTTCGGCAAGACCCGGATCGGTGACCCGATCACGATCAAGGGCACCGAGCGCAGGATCGCCGCCGGTAACGGTTGGACGGCGTGGAGCCTGAGCTGGTCGGAGTTCATCAAGGGCAGCGCGTTGCCGGTGCCCAGTGGTGGGGCCGGCCCGGCGGTCTGAGCCGTCGGCCTCGTTGCGCCGGCTCGGCCGTTGGCCGGGCCGGCGTACCCTTGCACTCCCGCCGCTCGATGACGGCGCGGCGACCCCCGCGCTCCCGGTACGGAGACGAACCAGGCTCACGAAACGCCGGATAGTAGCAGGATTCGGGCACAATTGATGGCGTGTTTCGGTTCACCCTCGGCAACCGGGGTCGGCTCTGGCGCGTCAGTAAGAGACGATGGGGCAGCGACCACAACTGTGAGGGAATTCATGCGAGCTAGCCAGGACCAGCTGATCAGGCCCGGTGGGCGACGCCGCGTGTTCGCGGCGGGGCTTCTCGCCGTGGCGCTGGCCTTCACCTCGGCCTGCACCGACGGCGACGGCGGCAAGCCGTCCTCGTGGCACGGCGGCGGCGAGAACCCGGCACCGAAGGCCGCCGCGACGATCAGTGAGCCGGCGGCCGACGCCAAGGACGTGCCCGCGTCCACCGGCATCACCTTCACCACGAAGGACGCCGTGGAGACCGCTGTCGAGCTGAAGGACGCCGCCGGCAAGGCGGTCGAGGGCGCCCTCGCCAAGGACGGCAAGTCGTGGCTGCCGACCGGCGCGCTGGCCTACGGCACGAGCTACACGGCCACCGTGACCGCCAAGGGCGACGACGGACGCCCGGCCACCGCGACGAGCACCTTCACCACGATGGCCAAGCCCGGCAATCAGGTACGGGTGAGCAGCTTCCTCGGTGACAACCAGGTGGTCGGGGTGGGCATGCCGCTGATCGTGAAGTTCAGCCGCGCCATCCCGGAGGACTACCGCGACGACGTGCAGCGCCGGATGACAGTCACCTCGACCCCGGCGCAGGAGGGGATCTGGCACTGGGTCAGCCCCACCGAGATCCGATACCGGCCGAAGGAGTTCTGGAAGTCGAACAGCAAGGTCTCCTACCGGGTGCAGGCCGGTGGTCTGCCGATGGGTGCGGGCTGGTACGGCCGCGCCGACCTCTCGGTGGACGTCAAGATCGGCGCGGCGGTGGTCATGACGGTGGACAACAAGACCAAGCGGATGACGGTGACCCGCAACGGCTCCGTGATCAAGACCATCCCGGTCAGCCTGGGCAAGAAGAGCACACCGTCGTCCAGCGGCACGATGGTCGTGATCGAGAAGCTGCGCAAGACGGTCTTCGACACGTTCGAGGAGCTGGGCCCGGAGGAGGGCTACCGCACCAAGATCGACTTCGCGCAGCGCCTCACCTGGGGCGGGGAGTTCATCCACGCGGCACCCTGGTCCGAGGGGCAGCAGGGCACCACGAACGTGTCGCACGGCTGCGTCAACGTGTCGATGACCAACGGCGACTGGCTCTTCAAGAACACCCAGATCGGCGACCCGATCACGGTCAAGGGCACCGAGCGCAAGCTCCAGAACGGCAACGGCTGGACCGACTGGAACATGAGCTGGGACGAGTACGTCAAGGGCAGCGCCCTTCCGTACGAGCCTCCGGCCGACCCGGACGCCACCACCCCGACCCCGGACGGGACGGTCACCCCGTCCCCCACGCCGACCGCCTGAGCCAGCCGACGAAAGCCCCCTCTTCGGAGGGGGCTTTCGCGTGGTCCCCCTGTTTCGCCCCCACAACGACTCAGGCCCCCTCCGAGGAGGGGGCCTGAGCAGTGAAACCGCTGGGTGACTGATGGGAATTGAACCCACGACAACCGGGACCACAACCCGGTGCTCTGCCAACTGAGCTACAGCCACCATGCCGCCGTCGCCCGGTCGATCGCTCCGGGCGGGGTGCGGACCAATAATAGCCACACCGCGACGCACCTCGTCCAGCGGGTTCCCTGCTCCCCGGGACGAGGCGGCGCGGTCAGAGTTCGGCGGCGATGGCCTTGGCGGTCTCGACATCCGGGCCGGGCAGCGGAACGAAGACGGTGCGCCGGTAGTACTCCAACTCCCGGATGCTTTCCCGGATGTCGGCCAGCGCCCGGTGCGCGAGACCCTTCTGCGGCTGGCCGAAGTACACCCGGGGGTACCAGCGGCGGCAGAGTTCCTTGATCGACGACACGTCGATCATCCGGTAGTGCAGGTGGGCGTCGAGGCGGGGCATGTCCCTGGCGATGAAGCTCCGGTCGGTGGCGATCGAGTTGCCGCAGAGCGGAGCGGTACGCGGATCCTTGACGAACGTGCGGACGTAGTCCAGGACCAGGTCTTCGGCCTCGGCGAGGGTGACCGCCGAACGACGGACCTCCTCGGTGAGGCCGGACTTGGCGTGCATGGTCTGCACGATCTCCGGCATCCCCTCCAGCGCCGCCTCGTCGGCGTGGATGACCACGTCGACACCGTCACCCAGCACGTTGAGGTCGGGATCGGTGACCAGTGCCGCAACCTCGATCAGTTTGTCCCTGCCGAGGTCCAACCCAGTCATCTCACAGTCGATCCAGACGAGGAGATCAGCCACCGGGACAGCCTACGCGCAGCCCACGCCCGGCGGCTGCGCGCTCTCGGCGGACCGGACCGCTAGGGTTTCGGGGTGCCAGCAGAACCCGTCGCACCGCCCGCCGTCACCGAAGACGATCCCGGCGGCCGTACGGTCCGTCGTCTGGTCGCGGTGGTGGCCCTCGGCGCTGTGCTGCCAGCGCTGTACCTGCCCGGCCTCGTGCACAACTTTTTCGATCTCAAGATCTACATGTCCGCGATGGACTGGTGGCGCGTCGGCCACCCGCTCTACGACTACGTCCAGCCCGACCGGGTGCAGGGCGAGTTGTACTTCACCTACCCACCATTCAGCGCGCTGCTGCTGTGGCCGTTCGGTCTGCTGCGGCTCGGCGCCACCGTCGCGATCTTCACGGCGCTCACAGTGCTGGCCGTGGTGCTGACCACCCGGTGGCTGGTGGCGCCGGTGATCGCCCGACACGACCTGCCCCGGACGTTCACCCTGGTCGCCGCCGTACTGCTGGTGCTGGCGGTGGAGAGCATCCGCGAGACGATCACCTTCGGCCAGATCAACATGCTGCTGATCGTGCTGATCCTGGCCGATCTGCTGTTCGCGGTACCGCAGGCGCGACGCTGGGCCGGGGTGGGCGTGGGGCTGGCGACGGCGCTCAAGCTCTTTCCCGGCATCTTCATCGTGTACCTGCTGGCCACCCGGCGGTGGCGGGCGGCGGCGGTGGCGAGCGCGACCGCGGCGGCGGCGACCCTGCTCGCGGCAGCGATCGCCCCTCGTGACTCGTGGCGTTTCTGGACACACGAGCTGTGGACCACCGAGCGGGTGGGACGCACCGACATCGTCGGCAACCAGTCGCTGTTCGGCCTGCTCAGCCGGTTCACCGAGCCGGAGAAGCCGGACCGGCTGCTCTGGGTGTTGCTGGTCGCCGCGGTCGCCGGCTACGGGCTGTGGCGGGCCGCCCGCGCGGCGCGGGCCGGTGACCCGCTGACCGGCCTGACGTTGACCGGGTTGGTCGGTTCCCTGGCGAGCCCGATCACCTGGACCCATCACATCTACTGGTTCGTGCCGGCGGTGGTGCTGCTCGCCGACGCGGCGTTGAGCGCGGACCGCCCGGAGGAGGCACGCCGGCGTCGGTGGCTGGCCGGGCTCGCGCTGGGCATCACCGCCGTGACCATCTACGGCGTGGTGACGTTCCAGGCCTGGGGCGCGGGAGCGGTCCGCACTCACGATCCGGTGGACTTCGTCGTGCAGAACACCTACGTGCTGCTCAGCCTGCTGCTGTTGGTGGCGTTGCCGGTGCGCTCGGGACTCGCGGCGGAAAATCGCACCAATTGGACAGACCTCCCGAGTAACCATGTTCGGCGCTAATCTGTCCTCATCTACCTCAAGCGCCGCTCGGGTAGCACCGATCCCCCGGTGAGGGTGGCCCTCCGCGTCGGCAGCGCGGAGGGCCACTCGCCGTCTCACCCACTGCCACGGGCCGGGCCGTCATCCGACCGGGCCGTCATCCGGTGCGGCCGCCACCGGTCGGGCCGTGGGCTCGTCCACGTCGGCCGGCGGCCAGGCGAGACTCAGCGTCACCTCCGGCCGGCGGGGCAGCCGGACCGGTTCGTCCAGGTCGGCGAGGGTGGCCGCGCGTGCCGCGCCGATCGCCGAGCGCGCGGGTTCCGGAACTGCGGAGCCGACCGGGGCGAGTTGTCGTGCCGGCAACGGTGGGGTCGGATGGAGCTGGCGAGCGCCAAGGCCACTCAGCGAGGTGACCCCGAGCCGGCCGGCGAGCACCGGCACCTGGTCCGGCTCGACCACGAAGATCACCTCGCGTGGCCGTAGTGGCCGTAGCAGGAGCAGCGCCGCGCACACCACCAGCAGCACGCCGACGGTCAGCAGACCCCAGGTGGCCGGGGCGGTCCACCCGGCCCGCAACTCCGCGCGCAGGTCCAGGGCCAGGTCGCCCTCGCCGTCGGGGCGCATCACCACCAGGCTCATGGGTGCGCCGGCCAGGTCGTCCGCGCTCCACTCCACCGAGCCGATCCCCTCGCGTACCCAGAAGGGCCGCCCCAGCGGCGTGACCGGCCCGTCGGTCGTCCCGACGCCCGGGGTGTCGGCGGCCGGTCCGGCCGGATCGAGCCGGACCGGCAGCGGACCCCGGGCCAGCGCCACCCGGCGGACCGTGGCGTGCGGCACCGCCTCCAGCCAGCCACGCACCTCGGCGGTGGGCGCCAGTCCGACGAAGGCCGGCCCGCCCGTGGTGCGGGCGTCCAGGCGCAGCCGGGTCTGCGCGGTACGCGCGAAGGGCGCCTCCTGCCGCAGCAACCGGTCGAGGTCGGTGACGACGATCGCGTGACCGGGCGTGCGGACCGTTTCGAAACGGGCGGCGAAGGACCCGCCGGGGTCGGCGTGTCGGGTCACCAGCCACAGCCCGCCACCGGCGAACAGCGCCGGAATTCCCACTACCAACAGCAGCACTCCGGCGATCATCCGCACGAACCGCATCCGCACCGTCCCCCTCCGTAGCCAAATACCCGGCCGACCTTACCGACGTACACCGTCTGATCAGGGGATATCCACGGCACGGTCGGCATCGACTCCGGAAGGCACGCTGGCCCGCCGGAAGATCCGGCGGGCCAGCGGGTGGAACATGGTCAGGCCTTGGCGACCGGCTCCCGGCGGGTACGCGTGAACGCGAGACCGCCCAGCACCAGACCGGCCAGACCGGCGACGAGACCGGCCACACCGAGGCCGACCGCGAGCCCGTTGCCGTCGTCGTCGTCATCGTCGTCGGGCGAGGCGACGGCTGCGGCCGGCGAGGCCGAACCCGACGGCGCCGCGGCGGCGGCCAGGGTGAGCACCGGAGCCGGGTGCTCCGGCTCCTCGGCACCCGGCGCCGGGTCGTCGATCCACCGCGAGATGTTGCCGTCCGAGTAGGTCTGCAGGGTCTTGAAGACCATCGAGTCGACCTGCGGCAGCGGCCCCATCGAGACGGGGAACTCCTGGAACTGACCCGGCTTCACCCCCGCGTCGCCGGAGGCCGTCCAGGTGATCTTGGAGACCGCTTCGGTGAGCTGACTGCCATGCACCTCGATCGGCGGGTCCACCTTGCGCTTCTCCGTGGTGACCGTCCAGCCGGGCACCGGCATCGTCGACACCGAGCCGACCGGGGCGTTCTCCGGCAGTACCACCTCAAGCTTGGTGGTCGACGCGGTGTCGCTCTCGTTGGGCACCCGGAACGCCACCCGGGCGTAGCCACCCTGGGTCGCCTCCTTCGGGTTCACCGTGACGTGTGCCGACGCCGGTCCGGCGAAGCCGAGCACAGCGGTGGCGGCGGCGGTGAACGCCAGGGCGGCAGCGGCGGTTGCGGTACGCCGGAATCGGGTCATGGGTTTCGCGAACCTCTCTAACGGATGGGCACGGTGGCGGTCACCGTGGCCTGGTCGATGTCGGTCGTTCGGGCGGTGATCTTCAGTTGCCACTCGCCGGGGGTCGGCAGGCTGATGTCGCCGTAGGCGTGACTGTCCGTCAACCGCAGCAACGGCACCTCGATCGGCTCGATCCCGGCCGAGGGCAGCGCGACGGTCGCCTTCCACTCCGCGACCAGCAGTGGCTGGTTGGCCTTGTCGTACGCGTACAGGTGCACCGAGTTGTTGCCCCGCTCGGCCGGGCTCACCTCGACCTCGACGGACAGGAGCGGGCTGGAGAGCCTGGTGCTGAAGAGGCCGGCCTCGGCCCCGGCGGACGGGCCGGCCGCGGCGGTGCGCGCGGGCGTGGTCTGCACGAGTGTGGCGGACACGGCCAGCACCACCACTGTGACGGCCAACTCCACCAGGACCGCCCGGCGCACCGGCACCGGGCGTTGCGCCGCGACGCGGCTGCGCACCAACTTCCGGGAGTACGCGGCAACGGCGATGACCAGCGCGAACAACCCGATCTTGGCGAGCAGCAAGCGCCCGTACGTGGTGTCGAAGAGCGCCTGCGGGGTGGCCACCTCGATCAGCGCCTGGACGGTGCCGGCCAGCAGCAGCGCCGAGACGGCGAGCGCCGCCCAGCGCGACCAGATCGGCAGGATCGCGCCCAACTCCCGCTCGTCGGCCTGACGCAGCAGGAAGACGGCGAGCATGAGTAGACCGCCCAGCCAGACCGCCATGCTGCCCAGGTGGACCGCGTCGACCACCACGGAGACCGCCGGCGCCGGGGACGCCGCCGCGTGCCCGGCCAGCGGCCAGGTCAGCAGGGCGGCGCCGCCGAGCACGGCCAGGATGATCGCGTCCGCGCGCCCGGCGGGCCGGGCCAGCAGCGGGCGGAGCAGGAAGACGGATGCCGCCAGCAGGCCGAGTCGGACCAGGTGGGCGGCACCGAAGGTGCTGCCGAACACACTGCCGAACCCCTCGCCGGTGACGTCGAAGAGACCACCACCGGCCGTGTAGGGCACCTGCAACCACAGGTCGGCGAGGGTGGCGACGGCCACCAGAGCCAGGCCGGTCCAGGCCAGCCGGGTCGGCCCCCGCCGGGAGAGCCGCCGTGGCCAGAGCGCGGCGAGCACCAGCGCCGGTCCCACCAGCAGCACCAGGCCGGCGTAGCCGAGGAAGCGGGCCACCTTCACCGCCGTCTCCACCACCGGGTTCGCGCGGCTGTCCGTGCCGGAGTCGACGGGTGGGGTCGAGGGTGCGCCGACCGAGTAGGTGTACGCCCCGGAGACCGGATGGCTGTCGGCGGAGATCACCCGGAAGCTGACCAGGTAGGTGCCGCGGGCACCGGCCGGGTCCACCGGGATGGTCACCACACCGCCGCTGAACGCCGGTTCACCCCGGTCGGCCCGGGAACCGTCCGGAGCGATGACCCGGATCTTGCCGGGCACCTTGCGGACCGACTCGCTGAACGTGAGGACCACCTCGGACGGCCCGCTCGGCACGATGGAGGCGGCGGCCGGGCTGCTGCTCTCCAGCACCGCGTGGGCGCTGGCGGAGGTGGCCGGCGCGATCAACAAGGCGACGACGGTGACCAGGAGGCCGGCGGCTGCGGCCAGCCTGGCGGCCCAGCGGTGGGGGGCGACAGTCATGCCGGCCATGGTCGCCGATGGGTGTCCCATTCGGCGACCCGAGGGGGGTGGTCGCTTCTGTGGTCGCACGTCATGAACTGGTAGTCGGCCCGGGTCGGAAAAAAGTTCCCGACGTGGCGCAGACCATCCAAGGGCCGAACGGCCCTGACGCGCCGCCGACCGCCGCGTAACCTGATGTGTCGTGATCCCTGTCCCGCGTGACTCCGGTGCCGCCGGTCCGGCGGAGCCGGTCGACGAGGTCGCCCGGGACCCGGCCACCGGGTGGGCGCTGACCGCCCGCGACGGTGACCCCACCGCCCAGGCGGCGTTCGTCCGGCTGACCCAGGCCGAGGTCTGGCGGTTCGCCGCCGCCCTGGTCGACCCGGACAGCGCCGACGATCTGACCCAGGAAACCTACCTGCGGGCGTTCCGGGCACTCCCCGCCTTCGAGGGACGCTCCAGCGCCCGCACCTGGCTGCTCGGCATCGCCCGGCGGGCCTGCGCCGACCACCTGCGCACTGTCATCAGGCGGCGGCGGCTCGACGAACGCCTGGCGGCGAACGCGTACACCGACCGACCGCACCCGGACCCGGCCGGCCAGTTCGGCGCCGCCGACCTCGTTCGTCGCCTCGGCCCCGAGCGGCGCTCCGCTTTCGTGCTCACCCAACTGCTCGGCCTGTCGTACGCCGAGGCCGCGGCCGTCGAAGGGGTGCCGGTGGGCACCATCCGGTCCCGGGTCGCCCGGGCCCGGGACGACCTGGTCGAGGCGGTCGGCGACGCCCTGACCGGCTGAACCCGGAACTTCCGGTGCGGACGGGACGACAAATGAGCGTGACAGCACCTTCCACCCGCTTCGGCCGTTGGCCAGTGGTCCGCCCGTGGCTCGGCATCGCGGCCCGACTCGGCCTCGCCGCCGTCTGGCTGGTCGCCGGCGCGTCGAAGGTCAGCGACCTCGCCGCCTCCGGGCGGGCGGTCAACGCGTACCAGGTGATGCCGTACGACGTGGCGACCGTGATCGGCGCGGCCCTGCCCTTCGTCGAGCTGGCGTTGGGCGTGCTGCTGCTCCTCGGGCTGGCCACCCGGCTCGTCGCCGGGGTGTCCGCCGCGCTGCTGGTGGTCTTCATCGTGGGGATCGTCTCGGCGTGGGCGCGTGGGCTGGCCATCGACTGCGGCTGCTTCGGCAGCGGCGGGCAGTTGGCCGCGGGGCAGGCACCCAGTTACCTCCCGGAGATCCTCCGGGACCTGGGATTCTTGGTTCTGGCCGGATTTCTGCTGATCTGGCCGCGTACGCCGGTATCGGTGGACGGATGGTTGTCCGGCGAACCCGTTGTGGAGGACGAGGATGAGTAGTCGCAAGGGGCAGCGGGACGCCGCCCGGGTGGTCCGCGAGCAGTTGGCCCGCGAGCGGCGCCGCCGCCGCACGATCTGGGTCTCCGCCGCCGCGGTCCTCGTCCTGGTCATCGCCGGCGGCATCGGCTGGGCCGTCTGGTCCAGCCAGCGCTCCGACAGCTTCACCACCCCGCCCGGCGCCAACGCGGAGGGCACCGGCATCGTCACCGGCGGCGGGCCGGTCACCGTCGACGTCTACGAGGACTTCCTCTGCCCGGCCTGCAAACAGTTCGAGCAGACCAGCGGGTCAACGCTCGAACAGTTGGTGGCCGAGAACAAGGCGAAGGTGGTCTACCACCCGGTCGCGTTCCTCAACCGTTTCTCCACCACCGACTACTCCACCCGCTCCTCGGCCGCCTCCGGCTGCGCGGCGGCGGGCGGCAAGTACCACGAGTACGCGAAGGCGCTCTTCGCCCAGCAGCCGCCGGAGGGCAGCGCCGGGCTCACCGACGACAAGCTCATCGACATCGGCACCAGCGTGGGCCTCGACCGGGGCTCCTTCGGAAGCTGCGTGAAGGACGAGACGTACCGGACCTGGACCGAACACGTCACCGAGGACGCCAGCCAGAGCAACGTCACCGGCACGCCGACCGTCAAGGTCAACGGTCAGCCCGTCGAGAACCCCACCCCGGACGCTCTCACCGCAGCCGTGGCGGCGGCCGGCAAGTGATCCGTACCCTGCTGGGCCGCACCGGCCTGGTCGCCGCCGCAGCCGGCCTCGTGACGCTGATCAGCGCGGCGCCCGCCGCCGCCCACGGCGCGGACGCACCTGACGGCACCGACTACCGCACCCGGACCACCGGGGTCGCACCGGCGCGGCCAGGGCTCGAGGTACGCGTCATCGAGGCGGGCGCCCGACTGGAGCTGACCAACCGCACCGGCCGCACCATCGAGGTCATCGGCTACTCCGGTGAGCCGTACCTGCGCGTCGGCCCGGACGGGGTCTTCGAGAACAGCCACTCCCCCGCCACGTACCTGAACCGCACCATCGCCGGGGACACCACGCTCCCGGCCGAGGCGGACCCGGCAGCCGCACCCTCCTGGCAACGGATCGACGACGGCACCACCGCGCGCTGGCACGACCAGCGCGCGCTGTGGCAGGAGTCGGCACCACCGGCCGCGGTACGCGCCGCACCGGACCGCGAGCACCGGGTCCGGAACTGGACCATCCCACTGCGTGACGGCACCGACCCGGTGGTGATCGGCGGCACGCTGGACTGGGTGCCGCCGCCGGACGCGTACACCTGGTGGGCCGTGACCATCGTGGGGCTGCTCGCGGTGGGCGCCCTCGGCCTGTTCGCCGCCACCGCCCCGGCCGGCGGCCGCGCGCTGTCCGCGCTCGGCGTGTTGCTGATCGTCGGCGGCGTGCTGGCCGTCGGGTACCCGGTGGGACGGGAATTGGACGCGGGCGCCCAAGGCGTGGGCGGGGTGTTGGTGGGGCTGCTCTCCGGGCAGATCTGGTCCCTGTTCACCGGCCTCGGCGCGATCGGCGCCGGTTGGTACGCGCTGAGCCGCCGCCCGGCCGCCGACTTCGTGGTCGCGCTGGCCGGGGCCTGCCTGGCGCTCTTCGCCGGAGCGTCGAACGCCGCCGTCTTCGCCCGCGCCATCGCCCCGGTGCCCTGGTCACCCGCTGCCGCCCGGGTGATGGTGGCGCTTTTCCTGATCACCGGCGCCGGTGCGACAGCCGCCGGCATCCTGCGCCTACACGCCACCTCCCGCACCACCGCAGCAGCACCTCGAGTGGAGACCGCCGAGAGTGGGTCTACGGGTGCGGGGTGAAGCCTCGGGGGAGTTCCAGGCGGTGTCGTGCCAGCAGGGGAGCGTCGTTGAGCAGGGTGTTGGTGGGGGCGTCGGCGACGATCCGGCCGTTGTCCAGGATCACCGAGCGCTCGCACAGCTCCGCCGCGTACGGCAGGTCGTGCGTGACCATCAGCAGGGTCACCGGCAGGCCGCGCAGGATCTCGGCGAGCTCCCGGCGGGCCGCCGGGTCCAGGTTCGACGACGGCTCGTCGAGCACCAGGATCTCCGGATGCATGGCGAGCACTGTGGCCACCGCCACCCGGCGGCGCTGCCCGAACGACAGGTGCTGCGGGGACCGGTCCCGGTGCTCACTCATCCCCACCGCGGCGAGCGCCTCGTCCACCCGGGCGGCCAACTCGGCCCCGCGCAGACCCAGGTTCGCCGGCCCGAACGCCACGTCCTCCGCCACAGTGGGCAGGAACAACTGGTCGTCCGGGTCCTGGAAGACGATGCCCACCCGGCGGCGCACCTCGGCCAGGGTGGCCCGATCCGGGGTGACCGTCAGCCCGCCGACGCTCACGCTGCCCTCGGTCGGGGTGAGAATGCCGTTGAGGTGCAGCACCAGCGTGGTCTTGCCGGCGCCGTTGGGCCCGAGCAGCGCCACCCGCTCGCCACGCGGCACGTTCAGGTCGACCCCCTGAAGGGCGACGTGCCCGTCCGGGTACGCGTAACGAACGCCCCGAACGTCCAGCGAGACAGCGGTCTGCACGACACCGATCATGACAGCACGACGGCGGTGGCGGCGATGGAGGCCGCCAACACCGGCACGGTCGCCGCGACCAGCCACTGACCGGCGCTCGCCGCACCCTCGCCCTGCCACACGGCGGGCATCCGCCCGGTGTAGCCCCGGGACAGCATCGCCAGATAGACCCGCTCGCCACGCTCGAAGGCGCGCAGGAACAACGCCCCGATCCCGGCGGCGAAACCGCGCAGCTGCCACAGGAAGCGCGGGTCGTCGCCCCGGGAGATCCGGGCCACCCGCATCCGCCGCGCCTCACCGACCAGCACGTCGAGGTAACGCAGCATGAACGTGGCGATCTGGGTGAGCACCTGCGGGCAGTGCAGCCGGTCCAGCCCCACGATCAGGTCCCGGGTGGTGGTGGTCGCGGCGAGCAGCAGCGAGGCGAGCACCCCCAGGGTGCCCTTGGCCAGGATGTTCCACGCGCCGTGCAGCCCGTCCTCGGACAGCCGCAGGCCCAGCACCTCGACCCGGTCGCCGCTACCGAGGAACGGCAGGGCGACAGCGAACAGCACGAACGGCAGCTCGATCAACGCTCGGCTGAGCAACCACCGTGGGCCCACCCGGGCCAGCGCCGCCACCGCCGCCACCAGCACGGCGTACGCGCCGAAGGCCCAGAACGCCTCGCGTGGAGTGGCCACCACGGCGAGGGTGAAGACCACCATCGCCACGATCTTGACCTCGGGCGGGAGCCGGTGCACCGGCGAGCCCGACTCGCGGTACAGCACGTGCCCGTGACCGGCCCCCATCCGCGTACCCCTGCTCAGCTGGCCGCGTCGGCGCGGCGCCGGACGTCGCCGGACGTCGCGGGGTCGCCCTCGGTGGGCGTCGCCGCGTCAGCGTCGGTCGGCGTGCCGCCTCGACGGCGCAGCAGCCAGAACCCGCCGGCTCCGATCGCGAAGGTGACCAGCACCCCGAGCACCCCGGAGAGGCCGGTGGAGACGAAGCTGTTCCGCACGCCCCGTACGCCGTAGTCGGCGAGCGGACTGTCGGCCAACTCGTGGTCACGGGCCTGCTGGGCCGGGCAGCTCCCCCCGACGATGTTGTCGTCGGCGTCGACGGTGCAGCCCTTGAGCAGGGACGAGTCCAGCCCGTCCGGGTGGGAGGAGGCGTAGTTGCTCACCACGCCGGCGAGCAGCAGGGCGACCAGCAGGCCGCCGGCCAGGAAGGCCCAGGAGCGGTTCTTCATCGGGCACCTCCGGCGACCGGGACGGCGGGGGCGGCGGGCGCGCGCAGGGAACGCAGCGCGTACACCAGGTCGGGGCGTACCTTCGCGACGGTGAGCACCGTTGTCGCGGTGATCAGGCCCTCGCCGACGCCGATCAGCAGGTGGACGCCGGCCATCGTGCCGGCCAGGCCACCCAGGTTGTTGCCCAGGTCGGTGGTGCCACCCAGCCAGTACTCCAGGACGAAGCCCTGCGACGCCACCACCACGCTGAGCGTCGCGGCGACGAAAGCGGTAACGGCCAGACCGGCCCGCGTGCGGGGCAGCACCCGCAGCAGCAGCGCGATCAGCGCGTACGCCGCGGCGGTGCCGAGCAACGCCATGTTCGTGATGTTGAGGCCGAGCATCGCCACGCCGCCGTCACCGAAGATCAGTGCCTGTACCACAAGCACCACCGCCACGCAGAGCGCGCCGACCCACGGGCCGACCAGCATGGCGGCGAGCGCGCCACCGAGCAGGTGACCACTGACACCGGCCGTGAAGATCGGGAAGTTGAGCATCTGGACGGCGAAGATGAACGCCGCCACCAGGCCGGCCATCGGGGCCAGCCGGTCGTCCAGGTCGCGCCGGCCGCGCAGCACGCAGGCGGTGAGCGCGGCAAGAGCGAGCGCAGCGAAGATCGCTGCCACGGGACCGTCGATGATCCCGTTCGAGATGTGCATCGCCAGTGTCTCCACGCGACCTCCCACGCGTCAGCGGGCCCGACCGGGCCGGCGTGGGTCAGCCTATTTCCCAACCATCGTTGTTGCCAGACTCTGGCAACAACGCATGGGCTTGATCACTCCAGGTCAGACCCCGCCGGCCCGCGCCGTGCCCCCACCGGCCGACGCGTCGCGCCGACGGCGGCGCTCGCCGGCACGGCGGTAGGGTCGAGGCCATGACCTCGCCCGACCGCCTCTCCCCCGGTGACCCCGCGCCCGAGTTCACCCTCGCCACCGACACCGGCGACCAGCTCTCCCTCGCCGACCTGCGAGGTCGCAAGGTCGTCCTGTACGCCTACCCGGCCGCGATGACCCCCGGCTGCACCAAGCAGGCCTGCGACTTCCGCGACTCGCTCGCCTCGCTCCAGGCCGCCGGCTACGAGGTCGTCGGCATCTCCCCGGACAAGCCGGAGAAGCTGGCGAAGTTCCGCGAGCGCGACGCCATCACCTTCCCGCTGGTGTCGGACCCGGACAAGTCGGTGCTGACCGCCTACGGCGCGTACGGCGAGAAGCGGCTCTACGGCAAGACCGTCACCGGCGTGATCCGCTCGACGTTCGTGATCGACGCCGACGGCAAGGTCGAGCGGGCGCTCTACAACGTCAAGGCCACCGGGCACGTCGCCAAGCTCCGCCGCGACCTCGGCCTGGACTGACCTGTCGTACCGGATCGCTACGGTCCGTCAGTGGTTCGATACAAGTACACGCCCGAAGCGCTGGCCGCCGCTGCCGCCGTCGCCCGCAACATCACCGAGGTGATGCGGTTGCTCGGCGTACGCGTCAGCGGTGGCTCGCACGCGCACATCAGCCGACAGCTCAAGAGGTTCGGCATCGACACGTCGCACTTCACTGGCCAGGCACACAATCGAGGCGTGCGTTGGCGGCGCATGTCCCCCACCGAGTTGCTGGTAGTGCTGCCGGCCGGTTCCCGCCGAATCCCGGGGATCCGCCTCAAACGCGCCTTGGCGACAATCGGCCTGCCCGAGACCTGCGAGGTGTGCGGCACCGGGTCAACGTGGCAAGGTGCCAGATTGACGCTGCACGTGGATCACATCAATGGCGATTTTCTCGACAACCGGCCGCGCAACCTTCGCCTACTCTGCCCCAATTGCCACAGCCAGACCTCTACATACGCTGGTCAGCGACGGCCTGCACTCGTGGAGCCCGAGGTGGTCTACGATCCTGATGCGGTTACTCCGACCGGCTTTCCAATAGGCAGGCGACTGCCGCGTCGGCTGGAGTCGCCGTGGACGCTGGTGGAGTACAGCTTCAAGGGGCCGTAGCCCAACGGCAGGAGGCATGCGGTTTAGGTCCGCACCAGTGCGGGTTCGAATCCCGTCGGCCCCACATCGCCATTGAGTCGCGGCGGATCCTGGCTCGGTCGGAGCCAGGATCGGCTGTCGGGCGCGTCACTGTCGCGGGTCGTGGGCCTGGTCGTTGGGTCAGGATGGCGAGCGTGAGTCTGCGCTTCGTCCTCGACCCTGACCTGACCCCGCAGCTGCGTGCCGAGATCGTCGACCTCTGGGTGGACGTCAGCAACGCCGGCGGCGCTGTCGGTTTCGTGCCACCGGTCACCGCCACCGACGTGCACGTCACCGCCGATCCGACCTTCGCCGGCATCGCCGACGGACCGGACCGGCTGCTGGTCGGCTACTCCGGGGACCGGTTGGCGGCAATGCTGATCTTCAGTGACAACCGCTTCCCGCTCACGGCGCACTGGTGTGTGCTGAAGCGGGTGATGGTCCACCCGGACACCCAGGGCACCGGCTACGGCTCGGCGCTGATGGTGGAGGCCGCCCGGCTGGGCAGGGCGTTGGGCCATGAGGCGCTGCACGTCACGGTGCGCGACGGCCTGGGGTTGGACAAGTTCTACGGCCGCCTCGGGTACCGGGAGATCGGCCGGCTGCCGGGCGCGTTGCGGGTGGCCCCCGATGACGACCGGGACGAGATTCTGATGTGGCTCGATCTGACGGTGGCCGACTGAGCGGTCAGCCCTCGCACCAGCGGGCGTTGGCGCGGGCCGAGCTGGTGGTCGGCGCGTCGGTGGCCGGAGCGCTCGTCCTCGCCACCTCGACCGAGCGACGGGTCGGCGTCGGCGTGACGGCGGGTCGGCTGCTCGACGGTCGGGCCGACGCGGACGGACGACGTGTGGCGGCTCCGGGTGCGTACATCCGGACCGTGCTGTTCTGCACCTGGCCCGGCGCCATCCGGATGCCCCCGACGGTGACCCGGTTGCCGTACACGTCGGTGACCCGGACGTTGAACGGGCCCGGCCCGGCGCCGGAGGCGATCAGCCAGTAGTTGTAGTCCTGCCGGGCGGCCGACTGCCAGGGGTCGCTGTCACGCTGCCGGACCTCGACGGACCGCAGCGGGTTGCCGTGGTTGCCGACGCGGACGGCGAACCACCACTGCGACGCGCCCTCCTTGATCCGGAAGGTGAGTGGTCCGGGCAGCGGCGGGTTGACCACCGCGCGGTAGGTGACCGGAACGAGGCCCTGGACCGGGTCGGCGATCCGGGCGAACGCCTCGCGGGACAGGTCGAGGTGGCCGGGCTCGCACTCCGGGCACTGGTCCATGATGAGCACCCGGACGCTGCCCTTGGGGCCGACGACGTCGAGGAATCCGCCGCAGGCGGCACCGGCGGAGTATTCCGTCGGGCCGAGCGCGACGTAGAGCCGGTTGGCGGGGGCAGCCGGGTTCGAGCAGTTGCCGCCGGCGCCCTTGGAGTCGTAGAAGGTGGCCTTGCCGGTGTGCGTGGCGTTGCCGGTGGGTGGCGCGGCGGCCAGCGTCCGGCCGGCGGCGCAGGCCGGGGTGGAGCCGGAGCGCAGGGTGAGGGTGAGTCCGAGCGTCGCCGCGAGGACTGTGACGCCGGTGGCGACCAGCCAGGGTTTCGCGCCGGACGACGGCGCGGGCCGGTCCTCTGGAGGATGGTCCAGGTCGATGTTGATGTCGACAGCGCTTCCGTCCGTCACGACGGCGATGCTGCCGGACCCGGTCGGGTGCCGACAAGCGGGCTAAGCCAAAGCTAAGACAGCATCGACGGACGGTGACCGTGGGGTGCCGATTGCTGGTCGGCGGCCCGGTCAGGGCGCGACGACGATCGGGGCGTGCACCGCCAGCGGTCCGCTGTCGAGTGGCACCAGGTTCAGTCCGAAGAGGAGTTTCTGCTTGACGTTGCGGTGCCGCCCGAGGGTGCGCAGCGGCTCCTTGGTGCGTACCCCGGTCTCCTGGTCGGTGGTGGTCACCACGCAGCGGTCGCACGGCCCGGCGGCCTGGAAATTCCGGTCGCCGATGCGCAGCCGCCGACCCACCCAGTCGTCCTCGACCCAGGCCGGCGCACCGTCGACGACCAGGTTGGGTCGGAAGCGGGTCATCGGCACCGGTTCCTCGCCCGCCTCGGCCAGCCAGTCGTTGAGGGCGTCGAGGGAGGCGGCGTTCGCCAGCAGCACCGGGTAGGCGTCGGCGAAACTGACCTGGTCACCGGTGTCGTGTTCGCGGGTCCCGGCGGCCAGGTGGCGGGTCGGCTGGGCCAGCCAGACCAGTCGGACCGGTCGGCCGAGCAGGACGCCGAGCCAGTCGTCGGCCGCCTGACCGGCCGGCAGCGCGGGGACCGGGAAGGTGCGGCTGCGGAAGGTACGGACCGCGACCGGTTCGCCGCCGGCCGGCTCGGGCACGTCGAGGTCGGGTTGCCCGTCGGCGCGCAGCGACAGACCCCCGGGGCGCACGGCGGCGCGCAGGGTGACGAGCCGGGTCGTGTCCCGCTGGGTGACGCCGACGCCGTCGGCGTCCACGACCATCCAACGCCGGTCGCCGGCCAGGCCCCACTGGTGCACGAACGCGCCGTCGTGGTCGAGCCGGTGACAGCCCTTGATGGGGTACGTGTGAATCGAGGTCAGCCGCACCCGGCTACCATGCCACGCCGATCCCGTCGCCCGGGTACCAGTGGTTGGCCGGGCTCTCCCGGTAGGCGAGGAACCGCCGGCCGGTGCGTTCGGCGTGCTCGGCGAGCACGTTGGTGCTGGTGACGTTGTCGGTGAGCAGGATCGCGCCGGGGGCGAGCTTCGGCTCCACGGCGTCGAACTCACGCTTCTCGTGGGCGCGGCTGTGGTCGCTGTCGTGCAGGAACAGGTCGACCGGGCGGTCCAGTGCGCCGATCGAGGCGATCGAGTCGCCGATCACCAGGTCGACGACCTCCGACCATGGCGCGACCCGGGCGAGGTAGCCGGCCTCGGGGTTGATGTCCAGGGAGGTGACCCGGCCCGGGTGTCCCTCCTGGGCGTTGCGCAGCAGGGCGGATGCCAGGACGACGCTGCCGAGTCCCTTGTCGACACCGGTCTCGACGACGTGGGTGGGGCGGGTGGCACGGACGATGGCGTACCAGCCGATCCGCCGGGCGTAGCGGATCTCCTTGTCGGCGAGGCCGCGCCGGTCGGAGGCGGCGATCGCCGCCAGGAGGTGCTGGCGCAGGCTGTCGTCCGACTCGATCTCACCGAGGTACGCCCGTACCTGTTTGACCGGGATGTCGCAGACGACGCTGACGAACCAGGAGAGGTGGTTGCGGCTCAACGAGGTGAGGTCGTACGTGTAGTTGTGGTGCTCGCGGGAGGTCAGCAGCCAGCGCGCCGAGCGGCGCAGCACCTTCGCGTCGTGCCGTGCGATCGTGCGAAGCCTCTTGGGAAAGGCGGCAATCGGGGCGAGTGGGGTACGCGCGACGGCCCGTCGGAGCTTGATTCGATCCACGGGTGCCGTTGTAGCAGGGTTCGGGCGGCAGCGGGAGGGTCCTCGCGAAAGCCGATGGTCACGGTGTTTCCGCCCTCATGCCGGGGCAGCAGAATAGGGCCTTGAAAGCGCTCCCGGGCCGGCGTTACCGGCAGTCCGTCCGAACGCAGGGGCGGGTTCGCCACGCCGGTCGGCAGGCATGCGATACCCGAAAGGACGAGGGTGCACGTCAGGCGCACGCAATCAGTAGCATCGCCGGCATGTCTGGTGCTCAGCGGTACACCGATGCCGACACCGAGTTCGTCGATCCACATTCAGTCGATCCGCACGAGGATGTCCCGGCCGGGGGCAAGCGGCGACGTCGTGGCCCTCGCTGGCGTCGCGTCCTCGTCATCTGCCTGGTAGTCGCAGCGATCCTGGGCGGCGGCAGCATGATCGGTGGTGCCCTCTATCTCCGCTCGGTCGAGAAGGACATCGACCGGGTGGACGCCTTCGCCGACGTGCCCGAGGAGGGGCGTCCGCAGGCGGTGGCAAACGGTGCGATGAACATCCTGATCCTGGGAAGCGATTCCCGCGACCCGGAGAGCACGGGCGGCTCGCGCACGGACACCATCATCGTCGCGCACATCCCGAAGGACCGGGCCAGCGCGCAACTCGTCTCGATCCCTCGGGACACCTGGGTGAACGTGCCGAAGGCCAAGAACGGTCAGAACGGCGGCCGCGATGCGAAGATCAACGCAGCGTACGCCTGGGGTGGCATTCCGCTGATGGTGCAAACAGTCGAATCGTTCACCACGGTGCGAATCGACCACGTCATGATTGTCGACTTCGCCGGCTTCAAGGAAATCATCGACGCCCTGGACGGCGTCGACATCAACGCGGAGAAGTCGTTCACGTCGATCCACCCGCCGTTCCGCAAGTTCGAGCAGGGCATGCAGCGGATGGACGGTGAGACGGCCCTGGACTACTCCCGCCAGCGCAAACAGTTCGCCGACGGCGACTTCGCCCGCATCCGTCACCAACAGCAGGTCATCAAGGCCATCCTCGACAAGGCCGTGTCCGGCGGCATCGTCACCAACCCCGGGCGGCTCAACTCCTTCGTCAAGGCGACCTCGAGCGCAGTGTCGGTGGACGAGAAGATGTCGCTCGTCAGTATGGCGACAGACCTGCGGGGCCTCCGCGGCCGTAATCTCACCTTCGTCACCAGCCCGACGAAGGGCACCGGTCGAGTGGGCAGCGAGAGCGTCGTCTTCGCGAACACCGAGAAGGCAAAGACCTTCTACGATGCCGTGCGCCGGGACTCCGTCGACGAGATTCTCGCCAGCGCCAAGTAACACCCGGGCCGGTGGCTGTTACCGGCCGCTGCCTTGTCTCGAGTTACGGACCGGCCAGGTCAGCCGGCCCTCACGGGGAGGTCCACCATGTCCAATCAGCCCGCCATGTGGCATCGACCTGTACCGGTCGATGACCGCGACGGCAATGCCACCGATGCCCCGGGCGACGGTGAGGGGGACGACGAGGGGAGCCGCGGCGGGAGTCGCCCTCCCGCCTACCAATTCCCCGGTTACCAGCCTGCCGGCTACCAGACTTCCGGTTACCAGACCCCGGCCGTCCCGTCGCCCGCCGACCGGCGCTCGACCCCGCCAGCACCGGCACCTGCGCCTGCGCCTGCAGAGCACGAGCCTCGCGCCGGCCTGGACACGACCGCTGTCCTGCCGTACGCCGGCTCGCGCGCCTCGACCCGGACCCGGTGGCTGCGGGCCTGGATGATGACCGCGCCGGTCGACGTCCTGGCACTGCTCACGCCCCTGCTTGTCACTCAGCAGTACTGGCGCGGCACCCTGGCCATGACGGTCCTGACCGTCATCATCTTTGCCAGCGGCGGCCTCTACCGGGCGCGACGGCACGTGAGCTTCCTCGACGAGGTGCCGAGCCTCTGCGGGCGCCTGCTGGCCGCGGCGTCCGCTGTGGCCATCGTCGCGGCGATGCGTCACGAATCCGCCGAGTACGTCTTCAGCTTCACCCGCGGTGTCGCCGCGTCGGCGGGGCTGGTCATCCTCGGGCGGGCTGTCACCCGCGAATTCGCCATCGTCGCCCGCAAGCGCCGGTGGGTCGAGCACAACACCATCATCGTCGGCAGTGGCCCCACCGCAGTGGAACTCGCCCGGCTCCTGCGCCGCTACCCCCAGTACGGCCTGCGCTTCGTGGGTTGTGTCGACACCCCGGACGGCCCGTCGGCGCTGCCGCTGATCGGATCCCTCGACGACCTCGACAGTCTCGTACGGCTGCGCGAGTGCGACGTGGTGATCGTCGCGGACGCGAGCTGCTCCGAGACCTCACTCATGGAGATCCTGGCCCGGCCTCGGACGGCGGAGTGCGACCTGTGGGCTGCCACCCCCCTCTGGGGGTCCCGTTCGCACGGCGACCACATCGGCGCGGTTCCGGTCGTCAGCATCGGCGACATCACCCTCTCCGGCCCACAGTCCGCGCTCAAGCGCGCGTCGGACATCGCGTTCGCCTCGGTGGCGCTGCTCCTGCTGAGCCCGGTGCTCCTCATCTGCGCGGTCGCCACGCTCATCGACGGTGGCCCCGGCATCTTCTTCTACCAGGAGCGCATCGGTCGGCACGGCCGACCTTTCAACATCATCAAGTTCCGGTCCATGCGCCCCGTCGACGAGCACGAGTCGCAGACCAACTGGTCCATCGCCAACGACCGGCGGGTGGGGCCGATCGGTCGGATCATGCGCAGGACCTCCCTCGACGAGCTTCCGCAGCTCTGGAACATCCTCCGTGGCGACATGAGCGTGGTCGGCCCCCGACCCGAGCGTCCCTACTTCGTCGAGAAGTTCTCGGCCGAATACCCCCAGTACGCGATGCGCCACCGCGTCCCGGTCGGGCTCACCGGCTTGGCGCAGGTCAGCGGGTTGCGCGGCGACACCCCGATTTCCGACCGGGCCCGCTTCGACAACTTCTACATCGAGAACTGGTCCCTCTGGCTCGACGTCAAGGTGGTGCTCCGTACGGTGACCGAGGTGTTCCGCGCCGGCGGCCGCTGATCCGCCCACGCACCGGCACTCCGCCGGGTACGGCCACGGCCGTACCCGGCGGCGGTGTGCCGGGCGTACCCCCAACGCATGGAGAACGCAATGCCGAACGTATCCGTCGTGATCCCCACCACGGGCCGCCCCAGCATCGCCGACGCGGTGCTCTCCGCCCGATCCCAGCAGGGCGCATCCGTACACATCGTGGTCGTCTGTGACACCCCGGAGGTGCCGCAGACGGTGCGGAACCTGGGACAGCACATCGACCGGGTGGTCTGCACCGGCGGCGGCCGACGCGGGTCGTACGCCCGCAACCTCGGCGTCACCCACGCCATCCCGGGCAGCCACGTCGCGTTCCTCGACGACGACGACACCTGGCTGCCGACCAAGCTGGCGGCACAGGTGCCCGCGCTCGAGCGGGTCGCGGCGGCCGGGTTCCGCCCCGTCGTGTCATCCCGGATCCTGCAACGCAAGGACGGCGCCGAGCCGCTGCCGACACCGGCCCCCGCCGAGGTGATCCCCGACGGCATGCTGCCGGAGGACTACCTGTTCCGCCGCCGTCACCTCGGCATCGGTCGGCAGTCGCTGCCCACGTCGACGCTCCTGACCACGTACGAGTTGGCGACCGAGTGCCGCTGGGACGAGACCCTCCCCCGGCACCAGGACTGGGACTGGTTGGTCCGGGTCGCCCGGCTGCCCCGGGTGAAGATCGTCCAGGTGGAGGAGGCGACGGCCGTCTACACGGTGGGCAGCCCCGGGTCGATCTCGGCCGGCGCGGACTGGCGTACCTCGTGGCACTGGGCCCAGCGCTGGGAGGGAGTGTGGGCACCGGGTACCTTCTCGGACTTCATCGCGGCCCAGACCCTCCGCTACGCTCTGCAGGCCCGAGACCGGGAGGGCGTGCGGGAGATGGTGCGGGCGATCCGCCGCAACTCACCTCCGTCCGCCCGGAACGCGGTGCTGGCGGCGCTCGGGCTGGTACCCCGGTCGACCCTGGAACGGGTCGCCATGCGCAAGTCGAAGGCCCCCAGCAGCCCCACTCGACCGCTTGAGACCGAACGGCCACACTGATGCGTCTGCACTTCGTACTGCCGCAGCTCGAACCGCTCTACGGCATGGAACTGGCGGCGGCGCTGCTGATCCGTGGCCTCCAGGCCCGGGGCGTCGAGGTCTCGGCAACCGTCGTCTCCCGGGGGGTTCCCGCCGAACTGGCCGACCTGGCCGTCGACACCCTGGGCCTCGGTTCCCGGATCACCCGGTTGATGGAGTCTGTCCCGCCGCTGCGGCGGCGCCTGCAGAACCTGGCACCGGACGTCCAGATCGTGGCCAGCGGTCTGTGGGGCAGCGTGCCCGTCGGTGCCGCTCTCGCCGGGTCCGGCCGCAGCTACGTCGCCTGGGAGCACTCCCTGCTGCCGGAACGTCTGCGGATCGACCGACGGGTGCGCACGCTCGCCCGGTTCTCGCGGCTCAAAGGTCTGCGTCCACGGCTCGTCGTCGCCGTCTCCAACGGTGTCGCCCGCACGGTCCAGCAGTTGGCGCCGGGGCAGCCGGTGGTCACCATCACCAACCCGATGCCACCTCGGCCCTTCGTCGCACCGCGCGAGGTGGTGGACCACCGGCGGATCAACCTCCTCACCACGGCCGCCTTCCGCCCGTACAAGAACCACTCCTGCGCCATCTCCGCGCTGGCCCTGCTGCCGGAGGCGTACCACCTCACGCTCGCCGGCGACGGCGAGGAGCGGGATCTGCTGCACGCGAAGGCCCAGGAACTGGGTGTGCAACACCGGACCTCGTTCCTCGGACGGGTGCCGGGTGTCGCCCAGCTACTTGCCGAAGCGGATCTCCTGGTCCACCCGTCTCGTGCGGAGACCTTCGGGTTCAGCCTGGTCGAGGCCGCCGAGGCGGGCCTGCCGGTGGCGGCCCTCCCGGTGCCCGCGCTGGACGAGATGATCCCGACCTTCGTGCCTGGCGCGTTGGCGGCGGACACGTCGCCGGCCGCCCTCGCGGACGCGGTGCTCCGGCTGACCGGTGCCCAGCGGCCGACACTGGCCGACTTCGAGAAGTCCTGGCACGCCCGCTGCGCGGCACTGGATCCCGCCGAGGTCGGCCGCCAGTGGGTGGAGGCGTTGAACCGGTGAGTACGCCCTCCGGCGCGGTCGGCTCCGTAGAGCCGACCGCACCGCGGCCACGGTCGCATCGGCGTCCCCCGAGCGGACGCGACACCTTCCTGAAGCGGTCCGGGAAGTTCTTCACCGGCACACTGCTACGGACCCTCGCGCAGGGCGTGCTCTTCGTCCTGCTGGCCCGAGAGATGTCGATCGACACCTACGGGCTCTTCGTCGGCGTCACCGCCCTCGTCGCCGTGGTCTCCCCGTTCGCGTCCGCCGGCGCACCGAGTCTGATCTTCCAAAGCTACGCCGAGGCCCCCGGCGAGTGGGCCCGCCACCTCACGCGGGGCCTGGTCCTGACCGTCGTCTTCGGTGTGGGCGCGACCGTGGTGGTGAGCGCGGCCGGGGTGGCGATCTGGGGTAGCGAGATCGGTGCTGTCGACATGCTCTGCCTCGCTGCCGCCGACCTGGTGGCCTGGCGGCTCATCGAGGCCGTGGCCGCGTCGGTGCAGGCCCGGGGCAAGGTCTTCGTCGCGTCGGTCATCCCCGCCCTACTGCACGTGTTCCGGCTGGTCGGCGCACTGGTCCTCGCCGCGGCGGACGAGCCGATCTCCCTTCGGAACTGGGCTCTCACCGCGCTGGCGGTCTCCGTCGTGGTCTGCCTGCTGACTACCTGGTACGGATTGCGCGGCGGCGGAGGCGGTTCCTGGTCCGTCGGGCCGGCGCTCAACCAGGCCCGCAGCGGACTGCTGTTCGCCGTCGGCCTCTCCGCCCAGACGGTCTACAACGACATCGACAAGGTCATGCTGTCCCGGATCGGCACCACCGAGGCTGCGGCGATCTACGCGGCGGCCTACCGGGTGGTGGACTTCGCGTACACGCCGGCCCGGTCGATGTCGGCGGTCGCCTACCCCCGCTTCTTCGAGGTCGGCCGCGAGGGACCCCGGGCGGCGCTCGGGCTCGCCCGTCGCCTTCTGCCTCGCTTCCTGATGTTCAGCGTGCCGAGCAGCCTGCTGCTGGTCGCGATGGCCTGGACCATGCCGCTGATCTTCGGACCGGAGTACGAGGCGGCGACCCTGGCGCTGCAGGGCCTCAGCGCGATCCTGGTGCTGAAGTCGATCCACTACCTGGCCGCGGACGCCCTCTCTGGAAGCCGACTCCAGGGCCGTCGTACGGTGTGCCAGATCGCGGTGGGCGTCGTCAACGCGGGGCTCAACGTGTGGCTCATCCCCGCTTACGGATGGCAGGGCGCGGTCGTGTCGAGCCTCCTGTGCGACGCTCTGCTCGGCATGCTGCTGTGGGGGTGCCTCGTCATCGCCCTGCGGCGACACCCGCACCGCGATGCCGTCGTCGAACCGGCAGCGGTACCTGACCGAGAAAGGGTCTGACGTGACCACCATCTTCGGTGTCCTACTGACCGTCGGTGGCGTAGCGGTGGCTCTGTGGTTGATCCGAACACGGCGGTCCGTCGCCACCGCATTCGGCGACCCCGCATCGGCGGTCGCCCTGGTCGGATTCGCGGTGCTCACCAACGCGGCCCCGGCGCTCGCCGGCAGCCACAGCTCGATGCTGATCGGCGTGCTGGTGGTCGCCCTGCTGGGCTGGCTGGTGCTCTCTGGCCGTGGTGTCCTCCGCGGCCCGTCCGACCTGTGGCTCCGGATCTCGCTGGCGATGGCCGGCGGCCTGCTCGTCTGGTGCGCCTTCATCGACGTCGTCACCGGCACCGGGATCTACGGGTCGCGGTTGCCGGCGTACGGGGCAGCCGGGCTCCTGCTGATCGCCCTCTGGATGATGGCCGCCCGCACCACCGTCAGCGTGCGGGCGATGGCCTACACCGGGCTGGCGGTCCTGGCGCTGCTGACCATTCCGACCGCTGTGTACGGGCAGGCGTGGCGGGCGTGCACCGGCGGGAAGCTGGAGAAGTGCTCTCTGGCCGGTGCGCTGTTCAAGAGCTTCTACAACTCCGAGAACTACGCGGCGATGCTGGCGTCGTTCACCCTGGTCGCCGCGTTCTGCGCGATGCGCCGCGTCGAACTGGTGGCGACGGCGTCGTTCTGCCTGCTGGTGATCGTCGCCACCGGCTCCCGCACCAGCTACCTGGCTGTCGGCGCGGTAGCCGTCTGGATGCTGGGCGCACTGCTCGTGCAGCGTCTGCGACCGAGCCCGCGGATCCCCTTCGCGCTCTGCGTGGCGCTCGTCGTCGGCGCACTGACAGCCGCCACATATTTGATGTGGAGCGCGTCGAAGACCACGCTGAGCAACCGCGGCAACATCTGGGTTGCCGCCCGCGAGTACCTCAGCGGCCGGGAGGCCGTCGGCGTGGGCGTCTCGAAGTGGTACTACCTGCAGGACATCGAGAAGGCACCGACCCACTTCTTCCACTCCGGGTACGTTCTGGTCATCTTCTCCGGCGGGCTGATCGCGCTGACCCTGTTCGGTCTGTGGATGGCCACCCTGCTGCACCGCAGTGTCGAGGACGGGCACGCCTTCACCGCCAAGGCACCGGTGGTGCTCCTCGTCGTCTACTCGTTCACCGAGGTCGTCTGGAACCCGCTGTCGGTGGACGGGCTGACCTGGATCGTCGTGCTGCTGGCCCTCACCGTGTCGGCGTCCGCCGCCCCGGCCCGCACCCCGGCACCGGGACCGGTGGATTTGGCGGACCGTCCAGTTCGGTTCGCCACCCTCAAAAGGTTGACGGGACGGCACGACGCCGCCGCCGTCGCGCCGTGGTGACTAGGCGGCACCGATCGGCAGGCCCTTGAAGGCCAGCAGACCGACCCCGGTGGCGTTGACGCACCAGGGCCCGGCGTCGCCCCGGTAACTCAGCCCGGTTGCGCCGTCGGCCGGGCCGGACAGGCTCAGCACGAGCCGCCCGCCCTCGCGGTACTCGACGCCGGTGACGGTGGCGGTGCTGCCGTCGATCGTGAAGTCGGTGCCCGCGCCAGCCCGGACGGTCAGCGGGTCAACGCTACGGAGCTGAACCACCACCTGGGTACGCCGAGCGTCGGTGAAGGCGGCCGACCGAGGGTTCGGGGCAGACACGCCCCCGCCGGGGCCGCGGTGGATGTCGCGGGCCAACACGGCGAACGCCTGATCGCCCAACTCGCGGTAGCCCTCTTCCCAGGCGAAGTGGCACGCCTCCCGGCCGGTCAGAGCGCTGGTGGACAGCAGCGTCACCTTGAGAGTGTCGGCCATCCGCCGTTGCGCCTCACGCAGCGGGCCGGCGGAGGTGTTTCCGCACGGTGAGCTGCCGACCTGGACGACGTAGTATCGGGTGCCTCCGTCGACTCGGAAGCCCACCTCCCGGCGCCAGTCGGTCAACAGCGCGGTGAACCCGGCGACATGCCCGGTGGCGTCGTTGTTGTCGGCCTCGCCCTGGTACCAGAACACCGCCCGGACCTCGCCGATGACGTTGGCGGCGGTGAGTCGTTGCCGCAAGCGGCCGTAGTTGGTGCGCAGGTCACCGGGGTTGC
Organism: Micromonospora salmantinae; assembly: GCF_022230905.1. NCBI lineage: Bacteria > Bacillati > Actinomycetota > Actinomycetes > Micromonosporales > Micromonosporaceae > Micromonospora > Micromonospora salmantinae. The sequence continues at coordinate 426,970 of NZ_JAKKFG010000045.1, read as the reverse complement.
CGTCGTTGCGTTGGAAGAACGACACGACCTTGCTGTTTTCCGCGCCGTTGATCACGGCTACCGGCACCTGGTAGGTGTCCATGAGTCGGTGGGCCGCGCGAATCCCCCACTGGCCGACGGAGCCGGGCTGCCGGACCGTACCCGAGACGGCGTAGTTCCAGGTACGGTCCGCGCCGGAGAGGACCCGGTCCCCGGTCGTCGAGCCGAAACTGCGGACGTACGGGGACTCCTCGCCGATCGACGATCCCCGGTAACTGGCCGCCACCGCGTTGGACTGGCCCTGGATGACGTACACGTCACCGGACACCACGCCCTCCCACAGGGCGGCCCGTCGGGCAACGCCGTCGCCGAGCACGTGCAACTCGAATCGGTACTCCCGCAGCGCGGCGGTGATCCGCTGCCGGAACGCGAAGTCCCCGCCGGCCCCGACGGGCACCGTCTCGTCCCAGGCGTCAGCCCCGCTGACGACCTTGAGGCGTACGGCCTTGACCCGTGGGTCGGTCGCCTTGCCGGCCACCGGCACGACCGCGCCGCCGGCCGCGTCCCGGGGGTACAACTGCCGATCCCGAGGGTGTTGGCCGACGGTGAGGACCGAGGCGCGGGCGTAGACCGTCAGCCGACGCTGGGTGTACGTGCCGGCGTTACCGGCGGCCGTCCAGTCGGGCTGACCGGTGGGGGCGGTCCCGATGCCCACCGACAGCGGCTGGACGTCCGAGGTGAAGCCATTGACCGCGAGAACCGTCTGCGGAGCCGCCGTGGCCGGGCGGGTGGCCGCGATCGTGTGGACCTGGAAAGAGCCGTACCCGATCGACGAGTAAACGTCGTCGTCGGCGTCGAACCGGTCGGCGGCGGCACCGGGGACCTGGCCGGAGTTGACCGGCCCGTACTTGTTCGGCCACATCTCCAGATAGCCGGTGAGACCGGTGCCGGTGGCCAGGCCCGGCGCGTTGGTGGCGACCTCCAGATCGGCGATCCGTTGCCGGACGATCTGACCGGCCCGGGTCGGTGGGCCGAGGCGTCGGGCGTCGGTCGTGAACGGCGACATGGCGGTCCACACCCACTGCGTACCGGTGGGGCTGGTCAACTCCAGGCAGTAGCCGATCCGGTCGAACCCGCGGGCCACAGTGCCGGCCCTGTCGAACGAGAGGGCAAGCGGCCTCTTGGGGTCGTTCCGCTCGGGCAGGTCGAGGGCGCTGACCGGGGTGAAGCCGGCCATACCGTGCGCGTTGGCGGCACAGGTGGTGCCGTCTATCGGCGCGACGGGCGGCGGGGTGTCCACGTCGGCGGCCGACCAGGCCGCGTCCGGTGCGCCGGTCCTCGACGGCGACCAGCCGAGCAGGGGGACGGCCGCCAGGAGCAGGACGACCACCCCGAAGCCGATCCAGGCCGGTCGGGGCACCGATCGGAGGCGGGCCCACGGAGGGTGGGGACGAGACACCCGGGAAACCTCCACAGTGTGGGCAGCGTGTCGTGCCCAGATTAGGCGATGCGCCATACCCGACGACGCCGGCACGACCTCCGGCCGAACCGGTGCCGATCCGGGGCGTAGGTCGGCCCCGCTGTCTGAAATGATGCCCGCCATGGCCGCAACGAGCACGACAACGGCGGCGGGTAACCGCTCCGCCGGTGTCGACCTCCTCCGGATTGTCGGAATCGCCGCGGTTGTCGCGGGCCACGTCTGGAGCGACAGCCTGACCCGCGCGTCCATCTACACCTGGCACGTGCCCGTGTTCTTCGTCCTGACCGGCTACTTCTGGTCGCCCGGTCGACCGCTCGGCGGGGAGTTGCGCAAGCGGTGGACGACCCTGGGCGTGCCCTACGTGGTGTGGTTCCTCATCCTGGTAGCGGCACTGCTCGCAGCGGACGCCGCGACAGGCCAGGTCGCACCGGGCACCATCGGTGACGCGCTCTACGGCGGCACGGCTGCGGTCCGACCGTTCTCCGCTTTCTGGTTCGTCTCGGTGCTCTTCATCGCGGCGGTCGCGTTCCGGTGGCTGGAGCGGTTCCCCGCCGCGGTGGCCTGGACGGTCGCGGTGGTCGGCCTGGTCACCGCGTACCTTGCGCCCGGCGTTGTCACCGCCGGCCCGCTCGGGCTCTTCCTGGTCCCGGCGTGCCTGGTCTTCGTGCTGGCGGGGCGGTTGCTGCGGCGACTCCGTCCGCGCCTTCCAGCCAGCGCCGGTGCGGCGTCACTCTCGATCGGCGTCGGCTTCGTGCTGCTCGGCCTCAACCGGGACCTGGACCTCAAGGCCGGCGACTTCGGCTCCCCGGTGCTGGGGGTGCTGACCGCGATCCTGATCAGCGTCGGCCTCATCCGGCTCGCGGAGGAACTCGACCTGCGCATCGGCGCGCGGGCGTCGGGGGTGATCAGTCGACTGGCCGGTTGCGGCATCGCCGTCGTGCTCAGTCACGCAGGCATCCTGTGGGTGCTGAAGACGCCCAGGTCCGGTGGGGTGGTCGACCTGGGCGCCGCTCTCGTGGTCCCCTGGGCGTTCGCGTGGATCGTCATCAGCACGCCGCTGGGGCCGTGGTTGACCGGCACCCGGATCGGCGGGTCCGCGCGGGCCGCCAGCGGCGTCGCTTCTCGGCCAGGCGCCGCGCAGACGCACTAGAAACGGCTGTTGCGCCGCCGCGCCAGGAGCATCGCCACCGCCACCACGATGGCCACCGCGAGCGCGCCTCCGGCTGCGGCGATCACCGGCACGGCCCAGCTCGACCCGCCTGAATCGCCGGACCCCCGGCTGTCGACGGCCGCCTGTCGATACGACTGGGCCAGCAGGTTGGTCGGGGAGTTCCGCGCGGCCTCGTCGAATCGGGCGATGGCTGTCGACTCGTCTCCGGCGAAGTACGCGTCGAGGCCGCTGCGGTACTGGTTGTCGGCCTTGCCGAGCGCGTTCGTGACGCCGGCAGCTTGGAGTAGGGCGGTCATGGCGGAGACCGGCACGACGAGGCGGTTCGCCTTGTCGGGCCGCAGAACGTCGTTGTCCAGCATGCCGACCACCCGGCCGCTCGGGTCGATGGCGATCCCGCCTCGTGAATAGAGCCCGAGATCCTCATTGATCCGGTACGGGTTCAGCGGAGTCGAGGAGTCGATCCCGGTCACTGTCACCGTCTTCGACACCACCGTGTAGGTGGCGGCGCGGAAGCTGGTGTCGGTGGTGCCATAGCCCAGCACGAGCAGTGACGTATCGGGGCTGACGCTGGCCGACGTGTTCAGCTCCGACGTGGGCAGGTTCTTCTGCTCCAGCTTGATCAGGGCGACGTTCCCCGCCTCGATCGGGAGGGCCCGGACGACGGTGCCGGCAATCGCCGGGCTGTCCGTCACCTCGCCCTTGGCGATGTTGAGCTGCCCGTACAGCCGGGTCTCCGGCTGATCGCCGGCATTCGCGCCGGTCAGGACCGAGGTGCTCAACCGGCTGCGGGTGTAGGTGCTGATGTCCTTGGCTTGCAGGCTGCCCTCGGCGACGAGCCGGTTCGCCACGGCGTTCAGGGCACCCCCGACCAGGACGTCCGGGGTGGGCTGCACGCACTGGCTGTTGCTGAGGACGTACCCCTCGTGTTGAACGACCACGCCACTACAGCGCCGGCTGAAGGTCACCGGGGCCTTGTCCAGCAGGGCGCCACCGGCCTTGTTGCGGACGTACCCGGTGAACATGACCTCCACGAAGACCATTGACGGACCGGCGACGGCCAGTGCGCGCTCCTCGGGGCTGCGCAGGGCGGCCTGCGCCCAGGGCTTGAGGCCGGGGGCGAGCGGGGTCGCGGCGGGAAAGCCGCTGGAGGTGGCGGTCGGCGGGGTGTCCGGTTCGTCGGGCTCATCCGAGCTGAGGGCGTAGATGCCGGCGCCGCCACCGACCACTGCCACCAGGGCCAGCGCGGCCACACCGGCCCAGAGGCCGGTACGCCGCTTGGGCGGCGCCGAGGGCTTGATCCGTCGTACCGGGGCGGCGTACGGGTCGAACGGAGGCACGTCGGCCGGCGGGCCCGACACGGTGGCCGGCGTCGGTGCGCCATCGTGGCCGGCCGGCGAGGCGGGTGCGCTCGACACCGGCGCGGCCGAGACGGGATGGGCCGGCGGCTGGTTCGGGATCGCGGCCGACTGCACCGCCCACGGGGCATGCGGCATGTCGACGACCGGCTGCGGCGCGCCAGAGACCGGCTGCGGCACACCGGACACGGGTTGCGGCACGCCAGAGACCGGCTGCGGCACACCGGACACCGGCTGCGGCACACCGGACACCGGCTGGGGAGGGGCGGAGACGGGTCGGGGGGCGGCGGGCACCGGTTGGTACTCCACGCCGAGCGCGCGGAACAGCTTCTCCGGGGCGGGTCCGGCCTCGGCGGCGTACGCCACCCAGGGCGCGGCGGCCGAGAAGTCGGCGTACGTGATCGGGGGCCCGTCGGGCGACTGGGCGAGCGCGTTCGCGACCTCGGCGAACGCCTCCCGCCAACCGGGGGCGGCGGCAACCGTCGCGTCCAGCACGGCCACGCTCACGAACCGGCCCTGCTCGTCGATGGCGGCCCAGGCCTTGCCCACCGGTGAACCGCCCAGCAAGTGGGTGAACCTGTAGGGGCCTTCCGGCTGCATGCCAACTCCTCCGCTCGACCGCCAGGCGCATGGTACCGACCGGTGCCACAGTCAGTCGCCCGGCGGTCACCCGTCAGCTCGTCGCCGCCGTCACCTTTTGCTGATCACGACCACTGGCTCCGGTCCGGACGTGACGCGTTGCACGCGATAGTCGGCGAGCGCCGCCTGCCACACCGGCTCACTCGGGTGGGTGTACGTGCGGACCAGCCAGACCCGGGTGCCGGGCGGCCGTTTCGCGGCCCGGGCCAGAATCTCGTCGAGTACGTCCTTGATGGACTGTTTGTCGGCGGCGGCGGGTTTCGGGAGGATCACGTCGGCGCGGGTGGGCATGGTGAGGGTCCAACCGACGGTGCCGGTGACCGGCGCGACCAGCTTCAGCGGATCCTTGTCGGAGTACAGCGTGAACCCGAACCAGGCGGGCCCACTGACCACGACGAGGTCGTGTGGCCCCTTGTGCGCCGCGACGTACCGGGTCGACGATCCGATGTCGGTAATGGCCTGGTGTGCCAGCCAGACCCCGGGTTCGTTGCCGTCCGTGCGGTACCAGCGGTGGTTGACGGCGGCGAAGCTGACGAGCAGGACGGCGCAGGTGACGGCGGCCACCACGCCCGGTGGTAGCCGGGGCAGCCCGCGGCGGACCAGGGCGACGGTCAGGTCGGCCAGACCGATGATGCCGATGCCGGCCACCAGGCCCGCCACCACGATCAGGAAGTGGGACGTGCGCGGGTCGAGCAGCGGGTAGATCCCCGCGACGCCCAGCCCGATGGCCGCCACCGGCAGCAGGAGGACGGCGATCGCCGGGGCGGCGTGTCCGCGTCGGAACAGCGTGAGGACGCCGAGCACGAGGAGGACGGCGAGGATCGACACGGGTGCGCCGAGCATCGGCGACAGGGCCTTGGTCTGCCGCACGAGGTGTGCGGGCAGTTCGGAGACGCTCGGCAGGAAAGCGTCCCAGTAGTCGCGCATGGCATCGCTGTTGCCCCGGGCGGACACTCCGAAGTAGACGGCGGCGACCAGCGCGCCGGCGACCAGACCGGCGACGGTCGCCTCGACCGTCCTCGCCCACTCCCGGCGCACGGCGACGGAGACCAGCAGCCCGCCGAGTACGCAGACCGCGACGATGGCGGTGGTGTGGCTCAGCAGCATGCCCACGCCCACAGCGGCCACCACCACCGCGAGTCGTCGCCGGGACCAGGAGCGTTCCGTCCAGGTGGCCAGGGCGAGCAGGCAGACCGCCACGGCGGCGTCCGCTGTGTACTGCTTCAGGTCGTGGCGGGTCTGCTGGACCGGCAGGAGCAGGACGGCGATCCCGGTGACGACACCGATGAGGATGCCCCGAGCGCGCTCGGACGCCAGCGAGCGGCCCAGAAGGTAGGCCGCGACGACGGCCAGCAGTTGGAAACCCAGGGGTACGACCCGGAGGTGGTCGATGTCCGGGACCAGGCGGAGCAGGAAACTCCACCCGATCGGGCTCGACGAGGTCGTCACCGGCAGGTCGGCGAGGGGGAAACGGACCGACAGCGCGACCCACGCCTCGTCGCCCCAGTACTGGGCTGTCAGCCAGGACCGGATGTCGTTGACGACGAAGAAGGCCCCGAGAAGGGCGATGACCGGCAGCGTCTCCCCGACCGCCGCCCGGACGCGTCGAGGAGGCGACGGACGAGAGGCGCGAATGGGCGGGGCGTCCTCGACTGCGACCACGGCGCTCCTTCTCGACGACGCGAATCCTGCTCGCGCTGGACGCCCGCATGTTACGAGTCGCGACGGCTGAACGGGGGGCGGGGGTGACCCGAGGTGGTTGTCTATGAAAGTTTCTATGCATAGAGTCAGCTCATGAATGAAGGAGCTGTCGCAGCACCCGCTGACCGGGTGCTCGACCTGTTCCAAGGGGTGCGGCTCACCCCCACCCAGCGCCGAATCGCGCACTGTCTGGTGCAGCACGCCCCCGGCGTGGCATACCTGTCCGCCGCCGAGGTCGCCGAGCTGGCCGGCGTGAGTCAGCCGTCGGTCACCCGGTTCGCCGTCGCGCTCGGCCACGACGGCTACCCGGCGCTGCGCCGCCGGCTGCGGGACCTCACCGGCTCGACTCCGGGCGGATCGACGGACGCCGGCAACGAACTCCAGCAGGCGGTACGCGCGGAGATGGGCAACCTGGACCGACTGGCCGGTCAGCTCGCCGACCGGGACCGGATCGCCGAGACCGGGCGCCTGCTCGCCGAGAGTCGCCCACTGCCGGTGCTCGGCCTGCGCGCCGCCGCGCCGCTGGCCGCGTACTTCGCCTACTTCGCGGCGAAGGTGCACCCGGACGTACGGGTCCTCGACGACGGCGGCAGCCTGCTCACCGATCGCCTGGAGCAGGCGGCCGAGGCCGGGGCGTCCGCCGTTCTGGCCTTCGTGCTGCCCCGCTACCCCCGGGAGACCCTTGACGCGCTGCGCGACGCCCGCCACGCCGGGTTGACAGTGGTGGCGATCACCGACTCGCCGGTCAGCCCGGCCACCGAGCACGCCGACGTGGTGCTCGCCGCCGCGGTCGGCGCGCAGCTCGTCTTCGACCTGCACACCGCCCCGATGACCCTGGCCATGGTGCTGTTGCAGGCGATCTGCGACGCCACGCCGGCCGACACCCAGCGCCGACTGGAGGCGTTCGAAGCCTCCGCGGCCCGCCGACAGTTGTTCCTCGGTTGACCGGAGGAGAACCAGAGATGACCCGACCCATTCGTGCCGCACGGGGCAGCCAGCTCACCACCCGCGGGTGGCAGCAGGAGGGCGCCCTGCGGATGTTGATGAACAACCTCGACCCCGAGGTGGCCGAACGCCCCGACGACCTGGTGGTCTACGGCGGCACCGGCAAGGCGGCGCGGGACTGGCCGTCGTACCACGCGTTGGTCCGCACGCTGACCGACCTGCGCGAGGACGAGACGATGCTGGTGCAGTCGGGCCGCCCGGTCGGGGTGATGCGCACCCACGAGTGGGCGCCCCGGGTGCTGCTGGCCAACTCGAACCTGGTCGGCGACTGGGCGACCTGGCCGGAGTTCCGCCGCCTCGAACAACTCGGCCTGACCATGTACGGGCAGATGACCGCCGGTTCGTGGATCTACATCGGCACCCAGGGCATCCTCCAGGGCACCTACGAGACGTTCGCGGCGGTGGCCGCCAAGATCGCCGACGCCCGGGGCGACGGGCAGGGGCAGAGCGACAGCACCCTCGCCGGCACGCTGACGCTGACCGCCGGCTGCGGCGGCATGGGCGGCGCGCAGCCACTCGCGGTCACCATGAACGGCGGCGTCTGCCTGATCGTTGACGTGGACCGCACCCGGCTCGACCGTCGGGTGCACGACCGCTACCTGGATGAGGTCGCCGACTCCCTGGACGACGCGATCGCTCGGGTCCGCGCCGCGAAGCGGGAGCGCCGGGCCCTGAGCGTGGGTGTGGTCGGCAACGCCGCCGAGGTCTTCCCGGAGCTGCTCAACCGGGGCGTCGAGATCGACATCGTGACCGACCAGACCAGCGCGCACGACCCGCTGGCGTACCTGCCGGTGGGGGTGGAACTGGCCGAGGCCCGGGACTACGCCGCCGCGAAGCCGGCCGAGTTCACCGACCGGGCCCGCGCGTCGATGGCGACGCACGTCGAGGCGATGGTCGGCTTCCTCGACGCCGGCGCCGAGGTGTTCGACTACGGCAACTCGATCCGGGGTGAGGCGCAGCTCGGCGGCTATCAGCGCGCCTTCGACTTCCCGGGCTTCGTGCCCGCGTACATCCGGCCGTTGTTCTGTGAGGGTAGGGGTCCGTTCCGGTGGGCGGCGCTCTCCGGCGACCCGGCCGACATCGCGGCCACCGACCGGGCCATCCTCGACCTGTTCCCGGAGAACGAGTCGCTGGCCCGTTGGATCAAGCTGGCCGGTGAGCGGGTCGCCTTCCAGGGCCTGCCGGCTCGGATCTGCTGGCTCGGTCAGGGCGAACGGGACAGGGCGGGCGTGCGGTTCAACGACATGGTCGCCGCCGGCGAACTCTCCGCCCCGGTGGTGATCGGCCGGGACCACCTGGACACCGGCAGCGTCGCCAGCCCGTACCGGGAAACCGAGGGGATGGCCGACGGCTCCGACGCCATCGCCGACTGGCCGCTGCTCAACGCCCTGGTCAACACGGCGAGCGGGGCCTCCTGGGTGTCCATCCACCACGGCGGCGGGGTGGGCATCGGCCGGTCGATCCACGCCGGGCAGGTGTGCGTGGCCGACGGCACCGCCCTCGCCGGTCAGAAGATCGAGCGGGTGCTCACCAACGACCCGGCGATGGGCGTCATCCGGCACGTCGACGCCGGCTACGAGAGCGCCCGCGAGGTCGCCGACCGCACCGGGGTCCGGGTCCCCATGACGGAGGGACCCGCATGAGCGACGACCTTTCCGACCGGTTCCGGGCGATGTGGGACGAGATCGCGCCGGTCGGGCGGGACGCCGACAGCGGCGGCTATCTGCGGTACGCGTTGACCGAGCCGGAGCGGGAGCTGCGCGCCTGGTTCCGGGCGCAGGCCGAGCGCCGTGCCATGCCGGTCACCGAGGACGGCAACGGCAACCTCTTCGCCCACTGGGGTGACCCCGAAGCGTCCGACGCGGTGCTCACCGGCAGTCACTTCGACTCGGTGCCGCACGGCGGGGCGTACGACGGGCCGCTCGGCATCGTGAGCGCGTTCCTCGCCGTGGACGAGCTGCGCGCCGCGGGCGTCACCCCCGGCCGGCCGCTGGTGCTGGGTGCCTTCGTCGAGGAGGAGGGAGCGCGCTTCGGCGTACCGTGTCTGGGGTCGCGGCTGCTCACCGGGGCGCTGCCGCCCGAGCGCGCGGCCGTCCTGCGCGACGCGGCCGGGGTGAGCTTCGCCGAGGCGCTCGGTGACCGGCCGGCGGGTGCCCGCCCGGAGTTGCTGGGCCGGTTCGGCGCCTTCGTGGAGTTGCACGTCGAACAGGGCCGCGCGCTCGTCGACACGGACGCGCCGGTCGCGGTGGCCAGCGCGATCTGGCCGCACGGCCGGTGGCGCTTCGACGTCGTCGGCGAGGGCAACCACGCGGGCACCACCCGGATGGCCGACCGCCGCGACCCGATGCTGACCTACGCGTTCACGGTCCTGGCGGCCAACAAGGAGGCCCGGCTGCGCGGCGCGCACGCCACAGTGGGCCGGGTCGCCGTCGAACCCAACGCCACGAACGCGATCCCGTCGAAGGTGACCGGCTGGCTGGACGCCCGGGCGGCCGACCCGGAGACGCTGACCGGGCTGGTCGACGCGGTACGCGGCAAGCTCGCCGAGCGGGCCCGCCGCGACGGTACGACGGTGACCGTCACCGAGGAGTCGGCCACCCCGGTGGTCGCCTTCGACGGCGGGCTGGCCAACCGCCTGGCCACCCTGCTCGACGCGCCGGTGCTGCCCACCGGCGCGGGGCACGACGCCGGGGTGCTCGCCGCGTACCTGCCCACCGCGATGCTCTTCGTCCGCAACCCGACCGGCGTCTCGCACTCCCCCGCCGAGGCCGCCACCGACGACGACTGCGCGGCCGGGGTACGGGCGCTGGCCCGAGTGCTGGAGGAGCTGACATGCCGGTGAACGACGTCGCGAGCCGCTCCGCGGACGGCACGGAGCTGCGGCGTCGGTGGGTGCGGAGTCTCCGGCGTGGCGAGGTGCGGCATCTCCTGTTGTCGTCCTTTGGAGCTGATGTCGTAAACGAATCAGCCGAAGCGCCCCAACTGTCGGCGTCACCCCGGCCGCCGGTGTCACCCCGGCCGCTGATGTCGCAGACGATTCAGCTCCAAAGGAGGCGAGGAGTATGACCACCGCCCGCTGGCTCGCTGAATACGCCTGGCTGCCCGAGCACGCCGAGCCCACGCCCGACGTGCTCATCGAGGTCGAGGACGGGCGGATCGCCGCACTCACACCGCTGGCGGGGGCTGGCGGCCCGGCCGCCGGCGTGGAGGTGTTGGGCGACGCCACCCGGCTGCCCGGCCTGACCCTGCCAGGGCTGGCCAATGTGCACTCGCACGCGTTCCACCGGGCGCTGCGCGGGCGTACCCACTGTGGACGGGGTGACTTCTGGACCTGGCGGGACCAGATGTACGCCGTCGCGGACCGGCTGGACCCGGACACCTACCTCGCGCTGGCCCGGGCCGTCTACGCCGAGATGGCGCTCGCCGGGATCACCTGCGTGGGCGAGTTCCACTACCTGCACCACCGGCCGGACGGCGGCGCCTACGACGACCCGAACGCGATGGGTGCAGCGCTGGTGGAGGCCGCCGCGCACGCCGGGATCCGGCTCACAGTGCTGGACACCTGCTACCTGACCTCCAGCGTGGACGGTCGACCCCTCGCCGGGCCGCAGCGCCGCTTCGGCGACGGCGACGCGGCCCGCTGGGCCGAGCGGGCCGCGGCGTTCCAACCGACGGACCCGCACGTCCGGGTCGGCGCGGCCGTGCACTCGGTGCGGGCCGTACCGGCCGATCAGTTGCGTACTGTCGCCGACTGGGCCGGGGAGCGGCAGGCGCCGCTGCACGTGCACCTCTCCGAGCAGCCCGCCGAGAACGACGAGTGCCGCGCCGTGCACGGGCGCTCGCCCACCGCCCTGCTCGCCGAGCACGGCGTGCTCGGGCCGCACACCACCGCCGTCCACGCCACCCACCCCACCAGCGCGGACCTGTCAGTGCTCGCCGACAGCCGGACCGGTGTGTGCCTCTGCCCGACCACCGAGCGGGACCTCGCCGACGGCATCGGCCCGGCCCGGCTGATGGCCGACGCGGGCATCCGGTTGAGCCTCGGCAGCGACAGCCACGCCGTGATCGACCTGTTCGAGGAGGCTCGGGCGGTGGAGCTGGACGAGCGGCTGCGTACCCGCCGGCGTGGTCACTTCGCGCCGCTCGACCTGCTGAACGCGGCCAGCGTCGCCGGGCACGCCGCGCTCGGCTGGGCAGACGCCGGAAGGATCGCGGTGGGCGCCCGCGCCGACCTGGTGACGGTACGCCTGGACAGCGCCCGCACCGCCGGGGTGCCGCCGGTGGGCGCGTTCTTCGCCGCCGGCGCGGCGGACGTCGATCAGGTGGTGGTGGACGGCCGGGTGGTGGTGGCCGAGGGCCGACATCTGACAGTGGACGTGCCGACCGAACTGTCGTCCGCGATCGAGGCGGTGACGCCCGCATGAGCGGCAGCCTGCTGGTCGACAACATCGGGGAGTTGGTCACCAACGGTGCCGGCGAGGGCCCGCTCGGCATCCGCCGCAACGCCGCGGTGCTGGTCGAGGAGGGCCGGGTGGTCTGGGTCGGCGCGTCCGCGTACGCGCCGGCCGCCGACCATCACGTCGACGCCGGTGGGGCCGCCGTGCTGCCCGGTTTCGTGGACAGCCACGCCCACCTGGTCTTCGCCGGGGATCGGGCCGCCGAGTTCGCCGCCCGGATGGCCGGTCAGCCCTACACCGGCGGCGGCATCCGGACCACTGTCGGTGCCACCCGGGCCGCCACCGACGACGAACTGCGCGCCACAGTGCGCCGGCTGCGCGGGGAGGCGCTGCGTCAGGGCACCACGACCATGGAGATCAAGAGTGGGTACGGCCTGACCGTCGCCGACGAGGCCCGCTCGCTGCGGATCGCCGCCGAGACCAGCACCGAGACCACCTTCCTGGGCGCGCACGTGGTGCCCGCCGAGTACGCCGACCGCCCCGACGACTACGTGGGGTTGGTCTGCGGGCCGATGCTGGCCGCCGCCGCCCCGCACGCGAAGTGGATCGACGTGTTCTGCGAGCGGGGCGCCTTCGACGTGGACCACGCCCGCGCCATCCTGGCCTGCGGTCAGGCCGCCGGGCTGGGCGTACGGCTGCACGCCAACCAGCTCGGCCCCGGCCCCGGGGTGCAGCTGGGCGTGGAGCTGGACGCGGCCAGCGTCGACCACTGCACCCACCTGAGCGACGCCGACGTGGCCGCGCTGGCCGACACGGCCCGCAGCGACGGGTCGGGCACCCGCACGGTGGCGACACTGCTGCCCGGCGCGGAGTTCTCCACCCGCTCGCCGTACCCGGACGCCCGCCGGCTGCTCGACGCCGGCGTCACGGTGGCGCTGGCGACGGACTGCAACCCCGGCTCGTCGTACACCTCGTCGATGCCGTTCTGCGTGGCCCTCGCGGTCCGCGAGATGCGGATGACCCCGGCGGAGGCGGTCTGGGCCGCCACCGCCGGTGGCGCTCGGGCGCTGCGCCGCGACGACATCGGTGTGCTCACCCCCGGCGCGCGGGCCGACCTCGTCGTCCTCGACGCGCCGTCGTACCTGCACCTGGCCTACCGGCCCGGTGTCCCCCTGATCCGCCAGGTAATACGCAACGGAGCACCGCAATGACGCACGTGACCATCCAGCCCACCGGAATCACCGCCGACGACGTGTTCGCGGTGGCCCGCGGCACCGCCACTGTCGTCCTCGCCCCTGCCACCGTCGACGCGATGGCGACCAGCCGGGCCATCGTGGACGGCATCGAGTCGTCGGGCCGTCCCGTCTACGGGGTCTCCACCGGGTTCGGCGCGTTGGCCAACACCTTCATCGCACCGGAGCGGCGGGCCGAACTGCAACACGCGCTGATCCGCTCGCACGCCGCCGGGGTGGGTGCCCCGATGCCGCGCGAGGTGGTCCGGGCCATGATGCTGCTGCGGGTCCGATCCCTCGCCCTGGGCCGATCCGGGGTCCGGCCGCTGGTCGCGGAGGCCCTTGTCGACCTGCTCAACCACGACATCACCCCGTGGGTGCCGGAGCACGGCTCGCTGGGCGCCTCCGGTGACCTGGCGCCGCTGGCGCACTGCGCGCTGGTGCTGCTCGGCGAGGGTTGGGTGCTCGGCCCGGCCGGCGAGCGGCAGGACGCGGCCGACGCGTTGACCGCCGCCGGGCTCAAGCCGATCGAGCTGGCCGCCAAGGAGGGGCTGGCACTGATCAACGGCACCGACGGCATGCTCGGCATGCTGCTGCTGGCCATCCACGACGCGGCGCACCTGTTCGCCATGGCCGACGTGACGGCAGCGCTGGCCATCGAGGCGATGCTCGGCTCGGAGCGGCCGTTCCTGCCCGAGCTGCACGCGATCCGGCCACACCCCGGTCAGGCGGCGTCGGCGGCGAACATCCACCGCCTGTTGCAGGACTCCCGGGTGATGGACTCGCACCGCGACGACCTGGCGCACGCCGTGCAGGACGCGTACTCGATGCGCTGCGCGCCGCAGGTGGCCGGCGCGGCCCGCGACACCCTGGACTTCGTCCGCACCGTCGCCGGCCGGGAGCTGGTCTCCGTTGTGGACAACCCGGTGGTGCTGCCGGACGGCCGGGTCGAGTCGACAGGCAACTTCCACGGCGCGCCGCTCGGCTTCGCCGCGGACTTCCTCGCCATCGCCGCCGCCGAGGTGGGCGCGATCGCCGAGCGGCGGGTCGACCGGCTGCTCGACGTCACCCGCTCCCGGGAGCTGCCGGCGTTCCTCTCCCCCGACGCCGGGGTCAACTCCGGGCTGATGATCGCCCAGTACACTGCGGCCGGGATCGTCGCCGAGAACCGTCGACTGGCCGCCCCCGCCTCGGTGGACTCGCTGCCCACCAGCGGAATGCAGGAGGACCACGTCTCGATGGGCTGGGCGGCGGCCAAGAAGCTGCGTACCGTCCTGGACAACCTGACCAGCCTGCTCGCGGTGGAGCTGCTGGCCGGCGTACGCGGCCTCCAGCTGCGCGCCCCGCTGGAGCCGTCCCCGGCCGGCCGGGCGGCCGTCGCCGCGCTCGGTGCGGCAGCCGGCGAACCCGGTCCGGACGTGTTCCTCGCCCCGGTGATGGAGGCGGCCCGTGCCGTCGTCGCCGGGCCGGAGTTGCGCGCCGCCATCGAACGGGAGGTCGGCCCGCTGGGCTGATCTCCAGCGGGTCGCTGTCGTCCGCCGCGGGTCAGGCGGCGGGCGACAGCACCTCGCGCCGTCAGGCGGCGGGCGGCAGCACCTTGGCGATCAGTTTGGCCAGCTCGCGCAGCGCCTTGCCCCGGTGACTGATGGCGTCCTTCTCCGCCGGGGTCAGCTCCGCGTTGGTCCGGTCCTGTCCGTCGCCCAGGAAGATCGGGTCGTAGCCGAACCCGCCGTCACCGCGCGGGGCACGCAGCACCCGCCCGGACTGCCGGCCGTCGACGAGGTGCTCCTTGCCGCCCGGCAGCACCAACGCCACGGTGCAGACGAACGAGGCCGTCCGCTGCTCGTCCGGCACGTCGCCGATCTGGTCCAGCACCAGCTGAAGGTTGGCCCGGTCGTTGCCGTGCTGGCCGGACCAGCGGGCGCTGAACACGCCCGGCATCCCGTTCAGCGCGTCCACCGCGAGCCCGGAGTCGTCGGCGATGGTCGGCAGCCCACTCTGCCGGCAGCCCTCCCGCGCCTTGATCAGCGCGTTCTCGCCGAAGGTCAGGCCGGTCTCCGGCAGCTCCGCGTACTGCTCGACGTCGTCCAGCCCGAGCAGGGCGATCCGGTGCGCGCCGAGCGCGCCGTCGAGAATCCGCTGTAGCTCGACCAGCTTCTTGCGGTTACGGGTGGCGAGCAGGACCTTGTTCATGCGAGTGCCTTCCGCTGGGCTTCGGCCAACTCGGCGCAGCCGGCGACGGCCAGGTCGAGCAGGGCGTCGAGCTGGTCGCGGGCGAACACGCCCGCCTCGCCGGTGCCCTGCACCTCGACGAAGTCGCCCGCACCGGTGCAGACCACGTTCATGTCCACCTCGGCGGCGACGTCCTCCTCGTAGCAGAGGTCGAGCCGGGCCTCCCCGGCGATGACCCCCACGCTGACCGCGGCCACCGAGCGGTGCATCACCTTGTCCGGCTTGCCGGCCAACGACTTGCGGGCGGCAAGCCAGCCCACCGCGTCGTGCAACGCGACGTACGCGCCGGTGATCGCGGCCGTGCGGGTGCCGCCGTCGGCCTGGAGCACGTCGCAGTCGAGCACTATCGAGTTCTCGCCGAGCGCCTTGAGGTCGATGCTGGCCCGCAGACTACGGCCGATCAACCGGGAGATCTCGTGGGTACGGCCACCGACCCGACCCTTGACGCTTTCCCGGTCGGAGCGGGTGTTGGTGGCCCGGGGCAGCATCGCGTACTCGGCGGTCACCCAACCGAGCCCGGAACCCTTGCGCCAGCGGGGCACCCCCTCGGTGACGCTCGCCGTGCAGAGCACCCGGGTGCCGCCGAACTCGACGAGCACCGAGCCCTCCGGATGGGTGCTCCAGCCTCGGGTCAGGGTCACCGGTCGAAGTTGAGAGGGCCCTCGCCCGTCAGGTCGCACCATCCCTGCACCCTATGCGGTGCGGCGATCCACCTCGCTCGCGGTGCCCCGGGGAACGTCCGCGCCGTGCACACCGAGGAACCCGGTGACCGCGGCCGGCCAGCCGAACTCCTCGGCCCGCGCCCGGGCGGCCTGCCGCCGCTGCGCCTCCGGCCGGGCCGCCAGGCGGGTAACCGCCGCCGCCATCGACACCCCGGAGCCGTACGCGGCCAGCCCCGCCTCGCCGACCACCTCGGGCAGCGCGCTGGCCGCGTTGACCACCACCGGAGTGCCACAGGCCAGCGCCTCCAGGCCGGCGAGGCCGAAGGTTTCCACCGGGCCGGGCGCCAGCACCACGTCCGCGCTGGCCAGCAATGCTGCCACCGCGCTGCGGTCCGGCAGGAAACCGGTGAACGTCACCGGCAGCCCCGCCGCCCGCCGGGCCAGCGCGCCGCGCAACGGGCCGTCGCCGACCATCACCAGCACCGCCGGCACGCCCTCGCGGCGCAGCTCGGCGAGGGCCTGCACGGCCAACTCCGGCCGCTTCTCCGCTGACAGCCGGGCGCAGTGCACCAACAGCATTTCGCTGGAGTCGCCGTACCGCTCGCGCACCAGCGGGTCGGCCCGGCACGGGGAGAAGGTGTCCAGGTCCACCCCGAGCGGCACCAGGTCCAGGTTGTCGACGCCGATCCGGTCGAACTCCTCGGCAGCCCATCGGGTCGTGCAGACGATCCGGTCGTACGCCCGAGCCGTCGCCCGGTTGAGCCGGTCGGCAATGGGCCGGCGCAGCGTGTCTGGCACACCCCACTGGCCGAGCAGCCCGGTCAGCGACTCGTGCGACACCATCACCGACGGCACCCCGCGCGCTCGCGCCCACCGGCCCGTCCACCGCAGTGTCGACCGGTCGGAGACCTCCAACCGATCCGGTGTCAGGTCGTCGAGGAGCTGGGCCAACCGGCGTCGGCCGGCCAGCAGCCGGTACCCACCGCTGCCCGGCAGCCGCGGCCCGGGCACTGTGATCACCCGCCCCCACGGGTACGTCTCGTCGGCGGCCCGCTGACCGGGTATCACCAGCACCGGATCGTGGCCGGCCGCCCGGTAGCCCACACCGAGGTGCCGCAGCGCGGTACGCAGGCCGCCGGAGCGTTCCGTGACGAAGTTGGCGAGCCGCACGATCCGCAGCCCGCCGGTGGCCCCGGTCACGAGGCGGCCGGCAGGCCGACGGTGGCGGCGACGGCGCGTACCGCGTGGTAGTGCCCGATCAGCTCGTCGCCGACCGCCGCCCAGCTGCGGCGACTGACCGCGACGCGGGCGGCCAGCCCGTAGGCCCGCCGCCGGTCGTCGTCAGCGGTCAGTTCGGCCACCGCCGCGGCGAGCGCGTCGCCGTCGTTCGGTGGCACCAGCAGCCCGGTCACGCCCTCGTCGACCAGGTCGACCGGGCCGCCGCTGGCCGGCGCCACGACCGGCACCCCGGAGGCCAGCGCCTCCTGGATGGTCTGGCCGAAGGTCTCGTGCGGTCCGGTGTGCACGAACAGGTCGAGGCTGGCGTAGAGCCGCGCCAGGTCCTCGCCCTGCTGCACGCCCAGGAAGGTCACCCCGGGCAGCTCGCGGGCCAACTGGCGGCGGGTCGGGCCGTCGCCGGCCACCACCACCCGCACCCCGGGCAGTCGGGACGTCGCCGCCAGCAACTCGACCCGCTTCTCCGGGGCGAGCCGCCCGACGTAGCCGACCAGCAGCTCACCGCCGGGCGCCAGCCGGTCCCGCAGCGCCGCGCACCGCTTGGCCGGGTCGAAGCGAACGGCATCGACACCGCGCCGCCACAGCCAGATCCGCTGCACACCGTTGGCGATCAGGTCAGCGGCGGCCCGGGTGGAGGGGGCGAGGGTGCGCTGCGCCGAGTTGTGGATCTCGCGGATCCGCCGCCAGGCCGCCGCCTCACCCCAACTCACCCGGTACGCCCGGGCGTACGCGGCCACATCGGTCTGGTAGACGGCCACCGTGGGCAGGCGGTTCCGGCTGGCCAGCATGGCTGCCCGGGCGCCGAGGACGAACGGGCTGGCCAGGTGCACCACGTCCGGCTCGGCCGAGAGCAGCGCCCCGGTCAGTCGGGCGTTGGTCGGTACGCCCAGCCGGAAGCCCTGGTAGCGGGGCAGCGGCACGCTCGGAATGCGCACCACCGGGTACGGCAGCCGGTCGACGTCCTGCCGGCCACCGGGCGGGGCGGGCGCGATGACCACCGGCTGATGGCCACTGTCGAGCAGGTGCTCCGCCGTCCGCACCACTGAGTGCGCGACGCCGTTCACATCCGGTGGGAACGACTCGGTCACGATGGCGATCCGCATGCCCACACCGTGCGGGTGCCACTGGTGCGCCAGACGACCGTCCGCTGACCGGCCGGCGAACAGTACGGCACAACACCGCGGCCCGGCCCCGCGAACCGGGACTCGGTGCGTCAGACGTCGTAGCTGGCGCCGGGCCGGACCACCTCGAGCGGCCCGGTGTACGCGGAGGCGGCCGACTCCAACGTGTGCGCCTCGCTGCCCCAGGCGGGCACCAGGTGGGTGAGCAGCAGCCGACCCACAGCGGCCTTTGTCGCCGCCTCGCCGGCCTCCCGACCGGTCAGGTGCAGATCCGGCGGATTGTCCATGCCGTCGAGGTAACTGGCCTCGCAGAGGAACACGTCGGCGTTCTGGGCCAGCCGCAGCAGCGCCTCACAGGGCGCGGTGTCCGACGAGTAGCACAGCGAACGGCCGTCGTGCTCCAGCCGCACACCGTACGTCTCGACGGGGTGGTTGACCCGGTCGACGGTGACGGCGAACGGGCCGATCGGGAAGGTGCCCGGCTGGAGCGCGTAGAACTGGTACACGTCCTCCACCGAGCCGTCGTCGCCGTACGCGGCGCTGAGCCGGTCCGGCGCGCCGGCGGGCGCGTACACCGGCAGCGCCGGGTAGGGGCCGTCCGGGGCGTACCGGCGCACCACCACGTACAGCACTGCGTCGAACATGTGGTCGCAGTGCAGGTGGGTCAGCAGGATGGCGTCCGGGGCGTGCAACCCCGCGTACCGCTGGAGGCTGGACAGCGACCCCGAGCCGAAGTCGACAAGGAGCCGGAAGCCGTCGGCCTCGACGAGGTAGGCCGAGCAGGGCGACTCGGGGCCAGGGAAACTGCCGGCGCTTCCCAGAACGGTCAGTCGCATCGAGTGGTCTCGCTGTCACTATCAGTAGCACCCGCGCCGGCGATGGTCCCGGCCATGATCTCTACCGACGCGTACGCCACGCTGCGCAGCCTACGCTGGCGCACCCGGCAGCAAGAATCATCCAACGGAAGTTGTCACGAACGTGACACCCGCTCGCGGTACGTCGGGACGGGTACGGGCCGCCGACGAATGTCGACGGCCCGTAGTCGGCAGACCAGATCGGTCAGGCCCAGAGCTGCCCCTCCAGGGCGTCCTCGGCATCGGCGAGTGTGCCGCCGTACGCGCCGGTGGACAGGTACTTCCACCCGCCGTCACAGACCACGAAGGCCACATCGGCCCGCCGGCCGTCGCGCACCGCCTCGTGCGCCACCGCCAGCGCGGCGTGCAGGATCGCACCGGTGGAGAACCCGGCGAAGATGCCCTCCACCTCCACGAGCTGACGGGTGCGCAGCACCGCGTCCCGGGTGCCGACCGAGAACCGCCGGGAGAGCACCGAGGCGTCGTAGAGCTCCGGAACGTACCCCTCGTCGATGTTGCGCAGGCCGTAGACCAACTCGCCGTAGCGCGGCTCGGCGGCCACGATCTGAATGCCCTCGACCTTTTCCCGCAGGTAACGCCCGGTGCCCATCAGGGTGCCGGTGGTGCCCAGCCCGGCCACGAAGTCGGTGATGCTGGGCAGGTCGTGCAGCAGCTCCGGCCCGGTCGTCTCGTAGTGCGCCCGCGCGTTCGCCTCGTTGCCGTACTGGTAGAGCATCACCCAGTCGGGGTGCTCGACGGCGATCTGCTTCGCCGTGGCGACCGCCTGGTTGGAACCACCCGCCGCCGGCGAGAAAATGATCTCGGCCCCGTACATCCGGAGCAGCTGCACCCGCTCGGTGGAGACGTTCTCCGGCATCACACAGACCAACCGGTAGCCGCGCAGCTTCGCCACCATGGCCAACGAGATGCCGGTGTTGCCGCTCGTCGGCTCGAGGATGGTGTCACCCGCGCGGAGCCGGCCAGCCTCCTCCGCCGCCCGGACCATGAACAGCGCCGCGCGGTCCTTGATGCTGCCGGTGGGGTTACGGTCCTCCAGCTTGGCCCAGAGCCGCACCGGAGGGGCCCCCTCGGGCACCGTCGGAGAGAGTCGGGGCAGGCCGACCAGCGGCGTACCCCCGCAGGCGTCGAGCAGGCTGTCGTACCGCGCCATGGCGGCCGACCTCAGCGAGCCGCGACGGCGTCGCGGGCCAGCGCGGCGGCGGCACCCTGCGAGCTGATGCTGTGCGAGCTGATCGCCGCCGCGGCGGCGAAGCCGAACGCGCCGCCCGCCACCGCCGGCAAAATGGTGACGCTGTCGCCGTCGGAGAGCTTCGCGTCGAGCGCGCCGAGGAAGCGGACGTCCTCGTCGTTCACGTAGACGTTGACGAAGCGGTGCAGCGTGCCCGCGTCGGTGATCAGCCGGCCGCGCAGACCGCCGTGCCGGGAATCCAGGTCGTTGAGCAGGTCGGCGAGCGTGTCGCCGGTGCCGTCGACGACCTTGGCGCCGCCGGTGTAGCTGCGCAGGATGGTGGGGATGCGAACCTCAATAGCCATGATGGGGAACTCCTCGATCGGGTGTGCCTACGGTGACGGGACGAGACGGCTGCGGCGCTGACAGGTCAGCGGCCGGAACACTCGTAATCGACCGTCGCCGGGCTCTGCCCGAACATGTAGGACTGGACGGCGTGCGGGTCGACACCGGCCTCCACGACACGGACCGGCTCCTCGGTGACCACGCCGTCGACGATCCGGAACGACCGGATCTCCTCCGAGTCGGTCTCGCGGGTCGAGACGAGCAGGTAGTGCGCCCCCGGCTCACCGGCGAAGGAGACATCCGTCCGCGACGGGTACGCCTCGGTCGCGGTGTGCGAGTGGTAGATGACGACTGGCTCCTCGTCCCGGTCGTCCATCTCCCGCCACACGCGCAGGTGCTCCATCGAGTCGAACTCGTAGAAGGTCATCGACCGCGCGGCATTGTCCATCGGGATGTGCCGGGTCGGGGTGTCGCTGCCGACGGGACCGGCGACCACGCCGCACGCCTCGTCAGGGTGATCCCGGCGCGCGTGGGCGACGATCGCGTCAATGATCGACCGGTCGATGCTCAGCACGTGCACCAGCCTAACGCCTGCCGGGCACGGGCCGAAGTGGTGCCGGTCACCCCTAGTCGATCAAGGCGTTGAGCAGCGACTCCTGTAGATACCCGAGATAGGCGTAGACCGAAAGCTGGAACACCCGGCTGGAACCCGGGTCCTCAGCGACCGCGTCGTCCAACTCCTCGCCCAGATCCGTGCCGTCCTTGATCTCCAGGCGGACGCCCATCGCGAGCCGGGCGTCGTTCAGTGCCCGCAACCACGCCTCGGCGGCTTCGGCGTCCAGCCGCACCTCGCCACCGGCCTCGTCCGGCAACGCGGCCAGGATCGCCCCCGCCTGATCGATCTTCGCGGTCTTCAGGTCACCCTCGGTGTAGCGGCGAAACTCGGCGGTGCCCGGAGCGTCCTGTGGGTAGACCGCCGGAAAGAGCCGACCGACCACCGGGTCGGTGTGGTCGAAGCCGTCGGTGAGCAGACCCACCACCTCGGAGGCGACCTTGCGCAGCACCCGCACCTCGTCGACGGCGAAGACGGCGACGTAGTGACCGGCCTGGCGATGGAACATGCTCATGACCTGTCCACCGTCGCCCACAGCCCGTACGCGTGCAACTGCGACGCGTCGTGCTCCATCCGTTCGCGGGCACCGGTGGAGACCACGGCGCGACCCTTGTGGTGCACGTCCAGCATCAGCTGCTCGGCCCTCTCCCGGCTGTAGCCGAAAAGCTTCTGGAAGACCCAGGTCACGTACGTCATCAGATTGACCGGGTCGTCCCACACGATCGTCACCCACTGCCGGTCGGACGCCGGCACCTCGTCAGTGTCCGGCGTCTCGACCGGTGCAACCTGCGGAGCCGCCATGCCCCCCATCGTGCCACCGGTTTCCCGGAACCGAGGAACCGGAACGCCGGCCCGGCGCGGATCACCCACCCCGGGCCCTCCCGACCCGCCTCGGACGCCATCGGAGGCGGGGTCCGGCCCGGACCCGGACCGACCGGTGGGCGCGCCGTCAGGCGAGCAGAATGCCGTGATCGACTGCATCGGAGAGCACCACGCCCAGCGAGAGGCGGATCACCTCGAACCGTCGGGAGATCTCCCTGGACAACCCCAACTCGACCTCGCGCACCGCCCGTTGGGACCAGGCCCGCGCCGCGCTGTGGTCGTCCTTGCCGGGCGTACGCCACTGCTGCCAGCACCCGCCGGAGAGCGCCACCGCGATCGGCGGGAGCACCTCGTCCCGGGACGCCGCCGGATAGCTGGCGGCCGCGTCGATCGCCTCCAGGCCGGTCAACTCGGCCACGCCGGCCGTGCTGGTGATCAACAGCACCTTGTCCAGTTCGTGGCCGGGCCGGTGATCGGCCAGGCCGTACTGCACGGCGGCGGCGATCCGACGTCGCACGCCTTCGGACGGCGGCGCGCCGAGCACCCGGGACGCAGCGTCGATCACGATGCCGCGCACCGCCTGGTCGCACTGCGCGGTGGCCAACAGCGACAACGCCGCCATCTCCCGGTCGAGGAGATCCGGTAGGCCGGCACAGCCGACGCCGAACACGATCTCCTGAACGGCCCGAAGGTGGATGTTCGCCAACTCCAGGGCGAGGTGCTGGCGGATCCGCTGGGCGCACGAGCGGGCCTGGCGGTCGAGCCGCTCGGACCAGTCACCCGGATCGGCGGCCACGGCGACGCGGCCCTGCTGGCCCGGCAGGACCGGTGGGTCGACACTGGCCCGCTGCAACCCCTCACGCGACGCCCAACCCACCAGCGCCCGCCGCAGGTCGGCGGCGGTGTCGGCACCGTCGACCGGAAACCACCGCGCACCGGCCAGCGCCGGCACCGCGGCCAGGAGCGCCGCCCGATGTGCCTCCACCGTCACCGCGACCGCATCCACCTCGGTCTCCGCACCACCGACCGGCGGGACGGACGCCCCCGCGCCCTCCGTAGTCGCCGTGCCGTCGGACAGCGGAGCCCACCCCGCCGCGCCGGGGGTGACCGCGAAGACGACCTCCACCGAGGTCGGGGCGACTTCGGCGAGCAGGTTCAACTCGGCGGCGGTGAAGGCCTGGTCGGCGGCGATCACGAAGAGCAGCGCGCCGGCTCGGCCCGCCGCCTCGAGCAGCACCCGGGTGCCGGACACGCCGAGGGTGGCGGTGTCCGGAACGTCGACCAGGGTGAAGTGCCGCAGCAGCGGCTGGGGCACGCTCAGCTCGACACGCCGGGGCGGGCGGGCCAACGCCGGACCGGCGGCGTCCCGGTCCGCGCCGTACGAGTGCGGCTGGCGGTAACCGGGAACGAACGCCGCACGGGTAGGCACCTTGGCGTCGCGCACCACCAGCCAGCTGCCCGCCGGCACGGTCAGCATCACCGGGTCGAGCCCGAGCAGGGTGGCGAGCACGGCACGCCGCTCGGCACCGGCCGGGCCGACGGCGACCACACCGAGCGGCTCGTCCGGGGCGGCGCCGGACACGCCGACCCGGGTGGGAAGAGGGCCGCAGGTGGGTAGGTCGGCTGGGCCGGTCATGTCGTCCGGCGAATCGACCGAGGGGAGAGGGCCCTGCATCATCAGGTGCCTCCCGTTGCAGGTGACCGGGGATCCGGTCGCGAAAATTCCGGTACGTCAACCCGGATGTCGGAAGACTACGGGCGGGCTGGCAACCGGGCGGAACACCTCGAATACTCACCGGTAATTGTGCGATTACTCAACTTCGCACGGTGACGGTACGGGCGCGGACGGATTCCGATCGATATGCTGCGCGAATGAGTCGATGGGAGTTCGTCGGCCGCACGGTTGAGCTCAACCGCCTGCTGGAGGCGGTGACCGGTGAGGCCGGCCGAGGGCTCTTCTTCAGCGGCAGCGCTGGCATCGGCAAGAGTCGCCTACTGCGCGAGGGCGTGGGCGCGTTGCCCACCGACCGGTTCGCGATCTGGTCCATCGCCGCCAGCGCCACCACCGCGGCGCTGCCGTTCGGTGGGCTGGTCCAGGTCCTCCCCGCCGAGCAACCCCAGGGCCTCTCCCCCGCCGGCATCCTGCGCTGGGCGCTCAACGTGCTGCAACAGCAGGCGGCCGGCCGGCGGATCGTGCTCGCCATCGACGATGCCCACCTGCTCGATCCCCCCTCGGCCGCACTTGTGCATCTGGTCGCCCGCGCCGAGAACGCCACAGTGGTCGGCACCCTGCGCGACGGCGAGCAGATCCCGCTGCCGATCCGCGCACTCTGGACCGACGACCTGGTCGAGCACGTCGAGCTGGCCCCGATGCCGCAGGAGGAGACCACCGACCTGCTGGCGGCGATGCTGGGCGGCCCGGTCGACGCCGGCTCCGCCGACCGGCTCGGCCAGCTGTCGGCCGGCAACCCCCTGCTGCTGCGCGAGCTGGTGCACGCCGCCAACGGCAGCGCCGAGCTGAAGCGCACGTACGGGATCTGGAAGTGGACCGGGCGACTGGAACTGGCGCCCAGCCTGACCGACCTCATCGACACCCGGGTCGGCAAGCTCACCGACGGCGTCCGCGCGGTCGTCGAGCTGGTCGCGTTCGGCGAACCACTGGGCCTGCACCTCCTCAGACAGGCCGCCGAGCAGTCGGACGTGGAGACCGCCGAGGAACGCGGGCTGATCACCGTCGATCAGCACGACCGGCGCACCAACGTCCGGCTGGCGCACCCGCTCTACGGCGAGGTGATGCGCCGTCGCTGCCCGGTCAGCCGCACCCGCCGACTTCAGGCACACCTCGCCGAGCTGCTCGAGCAGGTCGGCAAACGCCGACGCGACGACCTGTTGCGGGTGGCCGTCTGGCGACTCGACTCGGGCACGGCACAGGATCCGGCTCTGCTGCTGGACGCCGCGGTGCAGGCGTTCACCCGCTACGACGTGCCGCTGGCGACCCGCCTGGCGCGGGCCGCGCTGCACGCCGACGGCGGCTACGACGCGGCTGAGCTGCTGGCCACCATCCTGATGTTCGCCGACCGCCCCGACGAGGCGATCGACGTCCTCGACGCGGTCACCCCCGAGCCCGGCGACGAGCGGCGGCTCTGCCGCTGGCTGACCGTACGTGGCATGGTCAGCTACTGGGGACTGAGCCGGGAGTCCACGGTGGAGGAGATCGCCAGCCGGGTCGAGCAGCTCAGCGATTCCGCCGACCGGTCCCGGGTGCACGCGTTCGAGGCGATCATGCGTCTGCACCGACTGGACACGGCCACCGCGGTACAGCTCAGCCGACGAGTACTGGACCGGCCGGCGGCCGGCGTCGCCGCCCGCGAGCTGGCCCGTTCCACCATCGCGTACGTCCAGGCCGCGCAGGGCGAGCTGACCCGCAGCGGTACGGCGATCGCCCAGGTGCACTCGGCCGCGGCGAGCTGGCGCACCGACATGCCGTACCTCCAGTTGGCCCTGGAGCTGGCCCGAGGCACCCGGCTCATGCTCACCGGCGACCTCGCCGGGATCGACTCGATAGTGGCCGACGAGTTCGCCGATCTCGCCGGAGCCGGCGACTTCCGCCTCGGCACCGGCTACCTGGCCATCCTCCAGGCGTACGCGGCTCGGCTGCGCGGGCAGAGCGACGCGGCCATGCGGACCTCCCTGGGTGCCTGCGCGGTGCTGGCCACGAGTCGGGTCTACGCCGGTCTGGCCCAGGCCGAACGCGCCCAGGCGGCGGCGCTGCGTGGTGACGCCGTGCAGGCGGTTGCGGCGATGGCCGAAGCCGACCGCACCCACGCGCCGGGCATGTCGGTGCTCTACCCGTGGCTGGAGCAGGCCCGGGGCGCGTCGCTCGCCGCCTCGGGCGACCTGCCGGGCGCTGTCAAACACCTCGGTGACCTGGTGGATCGGCTGCGCTCGGACGGCTTCGCCGGGCACGAGGTGCACGTCCTGCACGACCTCGTCCGACTCGACCAGGCAGGAATGGCGGTCGGCCCCACCTGCTCCGACGGTGGTCGGCGCACCGTCGCGCAGCGCCTCGCCGAGCTCTCCGAGCGGGTCGACGGGGTGCTCCCGCCGCTGCTGGCGCGGCACGCCCGCGCCGCGGTGACCGACTCTCCCACCGATCTGCTCGCGGTCGCCGACGACTATGCCGCCCTGGAGTTGACCGTGTACGCCGCCGAGGCCAGCTCCCAGGCCGTCCAGCGGTTGCGCCGGCAGCACTCGGTTGCCGCCAACGACGCCCGGGAGCGCCTCGCCGGGTTGCTCGGGCGCTGTGACCTGATCCGGACGCCGGCGCTCCAGGCCGGCGCGCCAGTGCTCACCGAACGGGAGTGGCAGGTGGCGCGACTCGCTGCGCACGGCGCTCCCAGCCGGGCCATCGCCGAACGGCTCTACCTCTCGGCGCGCACCGTGGAGAACCACCTCCAGCGGATCTACGCCAAGCTCGGCGTCACCGGCCGGGCCGAGCTGTGGGCGGCGTTGCGCTCGATCCCGGGCCACGACGGCGGCGACCCGAGCTGAACCTTAGGCTGGGGCGGTGAGCATCCACCGCCCCGCGCTCCTGACCGACCACTACGAGCTGACAATGGTCAGCGCGGCACTGAAGGACGGCACCGCCGACCGCCGGTGTGTCTTCGAGGTGTTCAGCCGCAGGCTGCCCAGCGGGCGCCGGTACGGCGTGGTCGCCGGGACGGCCCGACTGATCGAGCTGATCCGCGACTTCCGGTTCGACCCCACCGAGGTGGAGTTCCTGTTGCGGACCGGGGTGGTCGACGAGACGGCGGCGGCGTGGCTCACCGACTACCGCTTCACCGGCGACATCGACGGGTACGCCGAGGGTGAGCTGTTCTTCCCCGGTTCACCGATCCTCACCGTCTCCGGCGGCTTCGCCGAGTGTGTGGTGCTGGAGACGCTGGCGCTGTCAGTGCTCAACCACGACTGCGCGGTGGCCGCCGCGGCGGCCCGGATGGTGACAGCGGCGCGGGGCCGGACGCTGATCGAGATGGGGTCGCGTCGGGCACACGAGGAGGCGGCGGTGGCCGCGGCGCGGGCCGCGTACCTGGCCGGGTTCCGGTTCACGTCGAACCTCGCCGCCGGCGCGCGCTACGGCATCCCGACGGCGGGCACGGCGGCGCACGCGTTCACCCTGCTGCACGACGACGAGCGGGCGGCGTTCGCCTCGCAGGTCGCCACGCTGGGCAAGGACACCACGCTGCTGGTCGACACATACGACATCAGCCAGGGCATCCGCAACGCCATCGCGGTGGCCGGGCCGGACCTGCGGGCGGTACGGATCGACTCCGGCGACCTCGCGGTGATCGCTCAGCAGTCCCGGGAGTTGCTCGACTCGCTGGGCGCCACCGAGACCAAGATCATAGTCTCCGGTGACCTGGACGAGTACGCGATCGCGTCGCTGGCCGCCGAACCGGTGGACATGTACGGCGCCGGCACGGCAGTGGTCACCGGCTCCGGGGCACCGACCGCCGGGCTGGTCTACAAACTGGTCGAGGTCGAGGGACGGCCGGTGGTGAAACGCTCCGAGCACAAGGCCACCATCGGCGGCCGGAAGGTCGCGGTCCGCCGGCACAAGCCGACCGGCACCGCCACCGAGGAGGTCATCGTCCCGCAGGGCGTTCCCGACCGGCAGCCCAACGACCGCGTGCTCCAGCAGTCGTACGTGGTCGCCGGTGAGTCGGTGTCGCTGCCCACCCTCGACGAGTCACGGGAACACCTGCGGGAGTGCCTGATCTCCATCCCGTGGGAGGGACTGAAGCTCTCGGCCGGCGACCCGGCCGTGCCGGTCACCGTCGTACCCGCTGGCTGAGTCATCCCCGAGCGCCACCGACCGACGTGCGGAGAGAGGAAACCCCCCGATGGCCAACGCGCTGATCATCGTGGACGTGCAGAACGACTTCTGCGAGGGCGGCTCGCTTGCCGTCGCCGGCGGCGCAGGGGTGGCCGCCGGCATCTCCCGGTTACTGGCCGCCGAGCCGGACCGGTGGACGCACGTGGTCGCCACCAAGGACTACCACGTCGACCCGGGTGCCCACTTCGGCGATCCGCCGGACTTCGTGGAGTCCTGGCCCCGGCACTGCGTGGTCGGCACCACCGGTTCGGAGTTCCACCCGGAACTGGACACCGCCCGGGTCGAGGCGATCTTTCACAAGGGCGAGCACGCGGCCGCGTACTCCGGTTTCGAGGGCCATGCCGACGACGGCGAGTGCCTGGCCGACTGGCTGCGTCGGCGCGACGTGGACCGGGTCGACGTGGTCGGTATCGCCACTGACCACTGCGTCCGGGCGACCGCGCTGGACGCCGCCCGGGAGGGTTTCGCCACCACCGTGCTGCTGGAGCTGACCGCCGCCGTCGCCCCGGCAACCACCGACGTGGCCCTGCGCGCGATGGAGGGCGCCGGGGTGATCATGCACGGCCAGCCTGTGATCAGGGCCGCATGAGGCGCTAATTGGTTGGCCAAGGGGCCGCCACCGGTCGAAGATGTCGCCGGAGGTACGGACCCACGTGAACATGAAGCCTTACCGGCGGGCGCTCGCCCTGCCCGGTCTGCGGTCGCTGCTACTGGTTGCCGTCCTCGCCCGCATCCCGCTCACCGCGACCGGGGTGACGTTGACCTTCCACGTGGTGCTCGATCTTGATCGGGGCTACGGGGCGGCCGGCCTGGTGGGTGCGGCGGTCACAGTGGGCGCGGCGATCGGCGGGCCGTTGCTCGGCCGACTCGTGGACCGGCGTGGACTGCGCCCGGTCCTGGTGCTCACCGCCATCGCCGAGGCGATCTTCTGGTCCACAGCGCCGACGCTGGCGTACCCCGTGCTCCTGCCGGCCGCCTTCGTGGCCGGCTCCCTGGCCCTGCCCATCTTCTCCGTGGTCCGTCAGTCGATCGCCGCACTGGTCCCCGAGGACCAACGCCGACCGGCCTACGCACTGGACTCGATGTCGGTGGAGCTGTCCTTCATGATCGGCCCGGCGTTGGCGGTGGCCCTGGTCACCGCGATCTCCGCGCAGACCACCATGTACCTGGTCGGTGGCGGCATCGTCGCCGCCGGGATCGCCCTGTGGGTGGTCGACCCACCGATCCGGGAGGCCACCGAGCCCACCGGCCCACAACGCCGGGTGCCGCGCCGGGAGTGGCTGACCCCCCGACTGCTCGCCGTCCTGGCGCTCAGCGCGGCGGCGACCCTGGTGCTCGGGGGCACCGACGTGGCGGTGGTCGCCGTCCTGCGGGCCAGCGGCGAGGTCGGCTGGACCGGCGTGGTCCTGGCCATCTGGGCGGTCGCCTCGCTGGCCGGCGGTTTCGCCTACGGGGCCGTACACCGCTCGTTCTCCCCGCTGACGCTGACCGCCGCACTGGCAGTGTGCACCATTCCGGTGGGGTTGGGCGGTGCGCACTGGTGGCTGCTGTGCCTGGCGCTGATCCCCGCCGGAGCGCTCTGCGCGCCGACCATCGCGGCCGGCTCGGACGCGGTCAGCCGCCTGGTTCCGGCCGAGGTACGCGGTGAGGCGATGGGTCTGCACGGCTCCGCGGTCACCGTCGGCATCGCGGTCGGCGCGCCGCTCGCCGGCGCGGTGATCGACGCCAGCGCGCCACTCTGGGGCTTCGTGGTGACCGGTGCGCTCGGCGCGCTGGTCACAGTGGTGGTGCTCCCGATCGAGCTGCGCCGCCGCCGCATCGCCGATGCGGCCACCCCGCCGCCCGTCGAGGCCGACCTGACCCCCACCGCCCGCTGACGGCCCCACCGTCGCAGCAGGCTGTCCTCCGCCTGGTCCGGCTGGGCCTGCTTTGGCCCGCCTGGCTTACGGAGCCGGCGTCGCTCCTGCGGGGCGCATCTCCGGGTGGCGGTAGTGCCGACGAGCGATATACCTGTGAGGCATAAATATGACTCACAGGTATATGCGTTGTGGGCATGTGTGCCGGCTGGCGGCGGTCGAGGTGGTCGAGGTGATCGCCGACCGGCGCCTGTCGCGGTGGTTCAAGCAGCCGGACAGGCGGACCAGGCCGGGCCCGCGTGGTGGATGGCAGCTGCCGGTGAACGGGATGGAACTGCGGGAACGAGGCCAGACGCGAGAGTGACAGCGGGCTGGACATGGCGACGGGCGCCGCTCCCGGTGTCCCGGGGGCGGCGCCCGTCGTACTGCTGAGCTTTGCGCGTCAGTGCCGGTCGACGTCGCTCGCGGTGTCCTCGCGGTAGCTGGCTCCGCCGTCCGACTCGCTGGTGAGCGGCTTGGCGCCACCCTCCGGCGGGCCGGCCAGGCTCTGGCCGCCGGCCGCCAACTCCGGGAACTTCGCGTCGAACGCCGGCCGCTCGGAACGGATCCGCGGCATCCGGTCGAAGTTGCGCAGCGGCGGCGGGCTGCTGGTCGCCCACTCCAGCGAGTTGCCGTGACCCCAGGGGTCGTTCACCTCGACCACCGGGCCGGTCTTGTACGACTTCCAGCAGTTGTAGATGAACGGCAGCGTGGAGATACCGGTGATGAACGCACCGATCGTGGAGATCGTGTTCAGCGTGGTGAAGCCGTCGCTGGGCAGGTAGTCGGCGTACCGACGGGGCATGCCCTCGTTGCCGAGCCAGTGCTGCACCAGGAACGTGGTGTGGAAGCCGATCATGGTGAGCCAGAAGTGCACCTTGCCCAGGCGCTCGTCGAGCATCCGGCCGAACATCTTCGGGAACCAGAAGTAGATGCCCGCGAAGACGGCGAACACGATGGTCCCGAAGAGCACGTAGTGGAAGTGCGCCACCACGAAGTACGAGTCCGACACGTGGAAGTCGATCGGCGGGCTGGCCAGCAGCACACCGGTGAGACCACCGAACAGGAAGGTGACCAGGAAGCCGACCGCCCAGAGCATGGGCGTCTCGAAGCTGATCTGGCCCCGCCACATGGTGCCGATCCAGTTGAAGAACTTCATACCGGTCGGCACGGCGATCAGGTAGCTCAGGAAGCTGAAGAACGGCAGCAGCACCTGACCGGTGGCGAACATGTGGTGCGCCCAGACGCTCATGGAGAGCGCGGCGATCGCGACGGTCGCGGCGACCAGACCCTTGTAGCCGAAGATCGGCTTGCGGGAGAAGACCGGGATGACCTCGCTGATGATGCCGAAGAACGGCAACGCCACGATGTAGACCTCGGGGTGCCCGAAGAACCAGAACAGGTGCTGCCAGAGCATCGGCCCACCGGTTGCCGGGTCGTACACGTGCGCGCCGAGGATGCGGTCCGCGGCGAGCGCGAAGAGCGCGGCGGCCAGCAGCGGGAAGACCAGGATCACCAGGAGGCTGGTGACCAGGATGTTCCACGTGAAGATCGGCATCCGGAACATGGTCATGCCGGGCGCGCGCAGGGTCAGCACCGTGGTGATCATGTTCACGGCGCCGAGGATGGTGCCCAGGCCGGAGATGGCCAGACCCATGATCCACATGTTGGCGCCGACGCCCGGCGAGTGCTCGACGCTGCTCAGCGGCGCGTACGCGAACCAGCCGAAGTCAGCGGCGCCACCCGGGGTGATGAATCCGGCGGTCGCCATCGTCCCGCCGAACAGGTACAGCCAGTAGGCGAAGCTGTTCAGCCGGGGGAAGGAGACGTCGGGCGCGCCGATCTGGATCGGCACGATGTAGTTCGCGAACGCGAACACGATCGGCGTCGCGAAGAACAGCAACATGATCGTGCCGTGCATCGTGAAGAGCTGGTTGTACTGCTCGGGCGACAGGAACTGCAGCCCGGGTCGGGCCAGCTCAGCACGCATGACCAGAGCCATCAGGCCACCGATCATGAAGAACACGAACGCGGTGATCATGTACATGATCCCGATTTGCTTCGCGTCCGTGGTTCGCAGCAGCCGCGCGATGGCCGACCCCTTGACCGGCTCCCGGACCGGCCAGGGCCGGGTCACGACCGGCTTGGGTGCGACGGTGGTCACGAGTGGCCTCCGGTTCTCGGTTGTCCCGCTCGGCACACGCTGGTTATCGGCGGGCCGTCATCCGCAAGGAGGATAGTCCCCGGCAGGTCGCAGCGCCGCGTGGGGTGGCGTGACACGATCTACTACGGGCCTACAGCGGGCCGAGCAGGAGCCGGTAGTGCTCCCCGAAGATCCGGTCGCCGCGTCCGCGCAGCAGCGGGTCGCGCAGCGCCGGCGGGACGTCCCTGGTGCGGTTGCGGTCCCGGGTCCGGTCCCGCACCCATCGGGTACGCGGACGGCGACGACTTTCGTACGCCACGAGCGCCGCTTCCACGCTGTTGGCGGCCCGCAGCGACTCGGCCAGCACCACGGCGTCCTCCAGGGCCATGGCCGCACCCTGCGACAGCGTCGGCGCGGTGGCGTGCGCCGCGTCGCCGACCAGCAGGACCCGCCCCCGGTGCCAGCGACCCAACTCCACCTCGTCGGTGATCCCGACGTGCACCTCGTCGAGGGCCGCCAGCACCTCGGGTACCGGGCCGCGGTAGTCGGCGAAGAGGTCCCGCAGCCGGGTCAGCGGGTCGGCGGGTTCCTCGGTGCCGGCCTCGTCGGCGTAGAGGTGCAGCCGCCCGGCACCGATCGGCACCATCAGGAACCCGGAGCGCTGGCCGAGCAGTGCGGTCCACTCGGTGACCGGTGGGCCGTCGCGCAGGACGGCCCGGTAGACCACCTGCCCGACCGGGCGCGGCGGCCCACCGAGCGCGGCCAGCGCACGGACCGAGGAACGTGGCCCGTCGGCGCCGATGACCAGGTCGTACTCCGTGGTGGTGCCGTCGGTGAAGGTGACGCCGACAGCGCCCGGGAGCAGGTCCAGGGTGCGGACCTCGGCGCCGTGCCGGACGGCGCCGCCGGCACCGCTGAGCAGCACCCGGTACAGGTCGGCCCGGGGCAGCGCCCGGCACTCGCCGACGCCGGCCCAGAGTGCGTCGAGGTCGACCTCGCAGAGTTGCGCGCCCGCGGCGTCGAAGAACCGCTGCCGGCGGATCACCTGACCGATCGGCCGGACCGGGTCGTGCAGGTCGAGCCGGTGTAGCGCGCGGGCGGCGTTGCCGGGCAGGTAGAGACCGGTCTCGGTGGACTCCCCCGGCGGCAGCTTGTCGGTGACGTCGGGCCGGAAGCCAGCCAGGCGCAGTGCCCTGGCGACGGCCAGGCCGGCGATGCCCGCGCCGACGACGAGGATGCGCAGGGGGGAGCCACCCATGGTGGTGTACGCCTCCGGAGGGGGAGCGGCACGCGTTGGAGGCAACACGCTACTCGGAGCGATCGGCGCACACCAGGCCCAATCGGCCCGTACCCCGCCGCTCGTCGGTGGGCCGCGCCGCTTGGCTGGCCGTGCGTGGCCAGCCGTCCGGCGGGGCATGGCAATCCTCACAATTCACCAGTTCGACGCGGACGGTTGCGCAGCAGTTTCAGACATGTAAATGTGTCGTTGAGCGTGGGAGCGCTCCCGCACTGCCCCACCACATCCGGCGCCCGGCACGCGCCGAGTCGAGGAGTGTCATGAAACGTCAACTTCGGGCCCTGGCCGCCGCCGGGTTGCTGGTCGCCAGTTCGCTGGTGGCAGTAGCCCTCGGCGGCAGCGCCTCCGCCGACACCCAGATCTGCGAACAGTACGGCTCGACAGTCATCCAGGGCCGCTACGTGGTGCAGAACAACCGCTGGGGCACCACCGCCCAGCAGTGCATCAACGCCACCAACAACGGCTTCGAGATCATTACTCAGAACGGCAGCAGCCCCACCAACGGGGCGCCCACCGCGTACCCCTCGGTGTTCCTCGGTTGTCACTACACCAACTGCTCCCCCGGCACGAACCTGCCGATCCAGGTCAGTCAGATCAGCAGCGCCACCAGCAGCATCTCCTACCGCTACGTCAGCGGCGCCACCTACAACGCGTCGTACGACATCTGGCTGGACCCGTCGCCGAAGCGGGACGGGGTGAACCAGATGGAGATCATGATCTGGCTCAACCGGCAGGGTCCGATCCAGCCCATCGGCTCGGTCGTCGGCACCACGAACCTGGCCGGCCGCACCTGGGAGGTCTGGCGGGGCAGCAACGGCTCCAACAACGTCATCTCCTACGTGGCGTCGTCGGCGATCTCCAGCCTGAACTTCAGCGTGCTGGACTTCATCAACGACACCCGCAACCGGGGCGCGATCACCAACTCCTGGTACCTGACCAGCATCCAGGCCGGCTTCGAGCCGTGGCAGGGCGGCGTCGGCCTCGCGGTGACCTCGTTCTCGGCCAACGTCAACGGGGGCGGCCAGCCGCCTACCAACCCGACGACCCCGCCGCCGAGCGGTGGCGCGAGCTGCGCTGTGAAGTACACGGCGAACTCGTGGAACAACGGCTTCACGGCCGACGTGCAGATCACCAACACCGGGTCCAGCGCGATCAACGGTTGGACGCTCACCTACGGCCTGCCCGGCGGGCAGCAGGTCACCAACGCCTGGAACGCCACGGTGAGCCAGAGCGGGTCGACGGTGACCGCCCGGAACGTCGGTCACAACGGGTCGGTCGCACCCGGGGGCACGGCCAGCTTCGGCTACCAGGGGACGCTGAGCGGCTCGTACTCGTCGCCGACCAGCTTCTCGCTCAACGGGGCAACCTGCTCCCGCTCGTGAACTGACGGTGGGGGCGCGACCATCCGGTCGCGCCCCCACCGCTCACGAGGCCGGGGTCAGACCCGGGTGAGGCGTACGGCGTCGGCGATGACCAGGCCGGCGGTGTTGCTCCACCGGCTCACGCCCACCCGGTTGGCGTCACCGGCCGGAAGTGTGAACGTGCCGAGGACCCGCCACTGCCCGCCGGTGGCCCGTTGGTCGACCCGGACGGTCTGGTTGCCGGCGCTGGTGGCGACGATGTACGGGGCGGCGCTGTTGTAGCCGGAGTTCGCCGGCCACCATGCCTCGACGCGGTAGCTGGCGGTGGCCGGGACGTTGAACCTGTACCACGCGACGTCGCTGGCGGCGACCGGATCCGCGTAGCGGTAGTCGGCGCCGTAGCGCTGACTGGAGTACGACGACACGCCCCAGTTGGCGCTGGCGGCGAACCGACCGGTGGTCGTGTTGTCCACAGTGGAAGACCAGGCCGCGCCGCCACCGGCCATTCTCGCCGCCACGTCGGCGCGCATGACGTTCAGGTCGATGAAGGACGGGTCGATCTTGCCGGTGGTGCTGGTCTCCCGGTGGCCCCGGGCGTAGCTGCTGTCCCGGCCGAGCCGGGTGAGCACGGCGGCGGTGGCGGCGAGCGACGCGTTGTACTGCGCGGCCGTCATCTCCTGGTTGACGCCGTTGTAGTCGATCTCCCATCCGATCATCAGGGTGTTGCCGTCCCCGGCCGGGATCGGCCCGCTGCCGCCGCTGACCCCGGCGTGGTTGCACCGGCCGGCGGAGATGACGTGGAAGACGCCGTTGTAGTCGACGAGCGCCTGGCACAGCGGGCCCGGCAGGTCGGACCGGCCGTTGATGCAGATGCCGAGCGCCGGGTGCGGGTTGCTGGCGCTGGAGGTCGAGGCGGTGTGGTGCCAGAGCACCCCAATCGGGTCGAACGAGCCGGGCCGCATCCGGTTGAGCCAGTCCCCCTCGACCACGACCTGGACCCCGGCGGCGCGCAGCACGTCCACCAGCCAGGGAATGGTCGCCATCAGGCGTCCTGAAGCAGGTCGGCGAGGCACTCGGCCTTCGGCGCGGCGCTCGCGGAGGCGGGTCGGGTGACGACGGTCAGCGCGGCGACCACCAGGGCGGGGATGCCGAGCACCCCTCGGCGGGGCAGACGGATGGACGGGGTTCGGGCCATGGCGATCCTCCAGCGACGGCGGGTACGAACGGATCGACGAACGTGATGACGGGACGCTATACCGTCACGTGCGTCGATGTCGATACCCTTCATTGCCGGGTCACGCGCTGAAGGAATTCGCCGATTCAGACCTCGCCGAGCGCGTCGATGTCGCGCATCTCCTCCGCCGTGAGCGAGAAGTGGAGGACGTCGAAGTTGGCGGTGATCCGCTCCGGGGTCACCGACTTCGGGATCACCACGATCTCGTGGTCGATGTGCCACCGCAGCACCACCTGCGCCGGGGACACGCCGTGCGCGCCGGCGATCCTGGTCAGCACCGGGTCACTGAGGTCGCTGGTCTTGAACGGGCTGTACCCCTCCAGCACCACGCCCCGGTCCCGGTGCTCGGCGTGCCGCTGCCGGTCGTACAGCGACGGGCTCCACCGGATCTGGTTGACCGCCGGGTTCTCCTCGGTGGACTGGATCAGCTCGTCGATCTCCGCGGTGCTGTAGTTGCTCACCCCGACCGCCCGGGCCAGGTTCTCGTCACGAGCGGCGAGCAGCTCGCGCCAGAGTGGGATGCTGTCCCCCGGCGACGACGGCGGCCAGTGGATCAGCCAGAGGTCCACGTGCTCGACGCCGAGCGCCTCCAGGCTGGCCTCCAGCGTCACGCGCTCCCGGCCCACCCGGTCCGGCGGGAGCTTGGTGGTGATGAAGAGGTCCTCCCGACGCAGCCCGCTCTCCCGTACCGCCCGGCCGACCTCCCGCTCGTTGCCGTAAACGGTGGCGGTGTCGAGGTGCCGGTAGCCGGTGTCGAGCGCGGCCAGCACGGCGTCGTAACCGGCCTGGCCGGTGGCCTGCCAGGTGCCGAAGCCGAGCAGGGGCATCCGCACGTCACCGGGGAGCAGTGCGGTGGGCTGGTCGGTGAGGTCCATGAGGTCCGTTCTACCCCGCCGCGCCCCCGGCCGCCGAGCGAACCGGACACTCCGGCGTCCAGCGCACCGGTCCGGTTTGCCGGAGAATGCGGGTGTGACCGACCGGCTGGACGAGTACCGGCGACGGCGGGACGCGGCCCGCACACCCGAGCCGGTGCCGTCGGAGAGCCCGTCGCCGTCCGGCGCTGACGCCGACGCCGAACGCTTCGTCATCCAGCAGCACCACGCCCGCAGCCTGCACTGGGACCTGCGCCTGGAGCACGAGGGGGTGCTCGCGTCCTGGGCGGTGCCACGCGGCCTGCCCCGCGATCCGGGTCGCAACCACCTCGCCGTGCACACCGAGGACCACCCGATGGAGTACCTCGACTTCGCCGGTGAGATCCCCGCCGGTGAGTACGGCGGCGGCCGGATGCTGATTCACGACCGGGGCACCTACCGCTGCGAGAAGTGGCGCGACGACGAGGTGATCGTGACGCTCTCCGGAGAGCGGACCGCCGGCCGTTACGTCCTCTTCGCCACCGGAGGACGGGACTGGATGGTCCGCCGCACCGACCCCGCGCCGCCGGGCTGGACGCCGATGCCGGACGTGGTCCGACCGATGCACACCACGCCCGCCGCCGGGCTCCCCCGCGACCGCGCCGCCTGGGGGTACGAGCTGCGCTGGGACGGCGTCCGGGCGATGGCGTACGTCTCCGGTGGGCGGCTGCGGCTGCTCTCCGAGACCGACGAGGAGATCACCGGCGGGTATCAGTGGCTACGCGCGATGGCCGAGGCGCTCGCGCCCACCGAGGCGGTGCTCGACGGTGTGCTGGTCCGCATCGACGGCGCCGGGCGGGTCCGCCCGGTCCGGCCGGTCACCGGCAGCCGGGTCCCCGCCGGCGCCCAGTACCTGATCGTCGACCTGCTCTGGTTGGAGGGCGTGAGCAGCGTAGACGTGCCGTACGCGCAACGCCGGGAGCTGCTCGATGGGCTGGTCTTGTCCGGTACGCACTGGCAGACTCCGCCGTGGTTCCCGGGCGCGGGCGACGAGGCCCTGCGTGCCGGGCGGGAACAGGGCCTGCCGGGCGTGGTCGCCAAGCGACTGGACTCGGTCTACCAGCCGGGGCGGCGCAGCCGGCACTGGCTGAGCATCGACGCGGTGTGACGGCGAGGAGCGACGTGTACCTGACTCACCTGGACTGCCCGCGCTGCGGCAAGGAGTACGCCGCCGACCGGTTACAGAATCTCTGCGGGTGCGGGTCGCCACTGCTGGCCCGCTACGACCTGCCGGCCGTGGCGAAGGCGGTCACCCCGGAACGCTTTCCGCTGCGCCCGGCCGACCTGTGGCGTTACCGGGAGGTGCTGCCGGTCGCCGACCCTCGGCACGTCACCACGCTGGGTGAGGGCTGGACGCCGCTGTTGCGGGCTCCGGCGTACGGCACCGAGATCGGCATCGCGGACCTGATGGTCAAGGACGAGGGGCTGGTCCCGACCGGCTCGTTCAAGGCCCGGGGCGCGGCGGTCGGGGTGAGCCGGGCCCGCGAGCTGGGCGTCGAGCGGATCGCGATGCCCACCAACGGCAACGCCGGGTCGGCCTGGGCCACCTACGCCGCGCGGGCCGGAATCGGCGCGACCATCGTCATGCCGCTGGAGGCGCCGAGCATCTGCCGGCGCGAGTGCGTGGCCGCCGGTGCCGACCTGCGCCTGGTCGACGGGCTGATCGGCGACGCCGGTCGGCTGGTGGCCGAGCTGATCGCGGAGTCGAACGGGGCGTTCTTCGACGCCGGCACGCTGCGCGAGCCCTACCGGCTGGAGGGCAAGAAGACGATGGGGTACGAGATCGTCGAGCAGCTCGGCTGGCAGACGCCGGACGTGATCATCTATCCGACCGGCGGTGGGGTCGGCCTGATCGGCATTCACAAGGCGCTGCACGAGTTGCGCGAGCTGGGCTGGATCGGCGACAAGCTGCCCCGGCTGGTGGCGGTGCAGTCCACCGGCTGCGCGCCGATCGTGCGGGCCTTCGCCGCCGGCGAGGATCGGGCGCAGCCGTGGGCGGGCGCGCACACTGTGGCGTTCGGCATCACGGTGCCGGCCCCGCTGGGTGACGAGCTGATCCTGGCGGCGCTGCGGGAGTCCTCCGGCACGGCGGTCGCCGTCGACGACGCGGACATCCTGGCCGATCTGCGGGACTTCGCCGCCCGGGAGGGGCTGCTGCTCTGCCCGGAGGGGGCGGCCTGCCTGACGGCGGCCCGGCAACTGCGCGCGGGCGGGTGGATCCGGGCCGGCGAACGGGTGGTGGTGCTCAACACCGGTGCCGGGCTGAAGTATCCGGACACTGTCGACGTCTCCGGCGTACCCCTGATGGGGTGAGGTGGCGGCGCCCCGCGGACCGGGCGGTACGCGGGGCGCCGTCGTGCCGCTCTACTGGTAGGTGATGTCCGAGGGTGAGTAGAGGCAGTTGACGCCGTCGGCGCCCTCGCCGATCTCGGTCGGCTCGCTGCCCTTCGGCACACCCTTGTACTTCACGCAGATCGAGGTCTCCCGGTCCGGGTCGCCGACGATGGTGATCCGGCTGAACCGGGCGGTGTCGCCCCAGTTGGTGTTGATGCCAGCGATCGCGTCGGTGTTCCGGACGATCACGTTGTCGATCACCACGTGCCGCTGGTACGACGTGGAGCAGTTGCCGCAGGCGCGGTAGAGCTTGCCGGCGTTCTCCACCCGGAAGTTCTTGATGTGGACGGTGCCCGAGCCGTTGTGCTGGAAGACCTTGTCGCTGGCGGAGCGGGCCCCGCCGCCGTCGACGGTGTACGTGGTGCCGCCGCGGAAGGTCGCCGCGTCCTCGCCGACGTCCTCCCACCAGACGTTGATCAGGGTGCAGTTGCCCTCGCAGTGCACGCCGTCGCCGGCCGGAGCACCGATGATCACGTTGCGCAGGGTGGCTCCCGCGGCCAGCTCGAACATCGGGTCCTGGCTCTCGCTCTGCCCGCCGTCGCCGATGCCGTAGTAGCGCTTGAGCCCACCGTCGAAGGAGCCGGAGACCGGGATCGTGGCGTCCACCTTCTGGCTGCCGGTGGGCGTCGGCCAGCCAGCCGGCGGAGGTGTGGTGGTCGGTGGTGGCGTGGTGGGTGGCGGAGTGGTGGTCGGCGGCGGCGTGGTCGGGGTGCCTCCGCCGGACGAGTCGACCAGCACGTCGTCGAAGCCGCCACTGGCGTACGCGGTGACCAGGCCGATCCGGCCCGCGCCGGCCAGGCTGTTGCTGCCGGACGCGATCTGGGTGCCGTTGACGAAGCCACGGATGGTGCTGCCGCTGGTCTCGATGCGCAGGTTGTACCAGGCGCCGGTGCCGATGCTCAGCGCGGCGGAACCGATCGCCGTGACGGAACTGCCGTTGACCGCCTGGAGCTCGGCGCGTCCGGAGCCGAGCAGGGCCAGCCGGTACATCTTGGTGCTGCTGGTGGAGCGGGCGGCGAGCCCGACCAGGGCACTGGACGAGCCGAAGCTCGTCGGCCTGACCCGGGCCTGCACGGAGTAGTTGGTCCAGCTGGTCTGGCCGGCGAACTGCCGGGCCAGCTCGCTGCCGGCGTTGGACTGGTTGAGCACGCCCGAGCCGTCGACGGTCCAGGTGCCGCCGGACTTGGACCAGCCGGAGGTGTCGCCGTCGGTGAAGTCGTCGCTGAAGACGGTGGCCGCGAAGGCCGAGGTCATGCCGGCGGCGAGGGCCGCCGCGGTCACCCCGGCGCCGACCGCCAGCAGGAGTGGTCGGCGGCCGGAGAGTCGTCTTTTCTGCACAGGTGTCCTCCTTGACGCATGTGGTGGCGATCCCTCGGCGGCCGTACCGAGACGTGTCGGCACGGCGTGCTGCGCTGAACGGGATCGGTGTGCGCCCCGCCGGACGCCCGGATCCGAAGCGGAGCGAAGTGGGATCAAAGCCCTGGGGAAAGGGCTTTCCCACTCCTTCGAGGCTAGGACCGCCCAACCATAAGCGTCAATGCCTGGCGCTTGCAGGTCTGTTGCAGGATTCCGGCCGGGACGAAACCCGGACCGATCAGTAGCTCTCCGGCTCGGTGATCCGCCAGGCCGCGTTGATCAGCCCGATGTGCGAGAGCGCCTGCGGGGTGTTGCCGAGCTGCGCGCCGGTGGTGAGGTCGATCTGCTCGCTGAACAGCCCCACGTCGTTGGCGTACCCGACGACCCGCTCGAAGAGCGCCTCGGCGCGCTGCGGCTCACCCGTCATCACCAGGCACTCCACCAGCCAGAACGAGCACAGCAGGAATCCGGCCGGGTCGGTCGTCCAGCGCCGCAGCAGGCCGTCCTCGGTGCCCAGCTCGCGCTCGACCATCGCGATCGTCGAGCGCATCCGCGGGTCGGTGGCCGGCAGGAAGTGCGTGACCGGCAACGCGAGCACCGAGGCGTCCAGCTCCGCCGATCCGAACGCGCCGGTGAACGCCCCGATCCGTTCGTTCCACCCCTCGCGCAGCACCGTGTCGCGGATCTCGTCGCGTATCCGCGCCCAACGATGGAGGTCGGCCCGATCACCGAGTCGGTCGGCGAGCCCCACCGCCCGGTCCATCGTCAACCAGCAGGAGACCTTGGACGAGACGTAGTGGCGCTCCTCGTCGCGGGTCTCCCAGATGCCCCGGTCCGGCAGGTGCCACGTCGCGGCCACCTGCTCGGTCAGCCCGAGCACCATCTCCCGCAGCTCCTCCTCGAACCGCGCGCCCAGATAGTCGCGCAACCGCCACACCGCCGACATCACCTCACCCGGCACGTCGAGCTGCCGCTGCCGCCAGGCGTCGTTGCCCACCCGCACGGGTCGACTGTCGCGATAGCCGCGCAGGTGGTCGCAGTGGTGCTCGGAGAGGTCACGCTCCCCCTCCAACCCGAAGATCACCGGCACGGGCTCATCGCCGAACCGGCCGAT
This sequence comes from Micromonospora salmantinae, assembly GCF_022230905.1. Taxonomy (NCBI): domain Bacteria; kingdom Bacillati; phylum Actinomycetota; class Actinomycetes; order Micromonosporales; family Micromonosporaceae; genus Micromonospora; species Micromonospora salmantinae. Next base: position 385,336 of record NZ_JAKKFG010000045.1, on the reverse strand, counting down.
CGAGCGGGTCGCCCAGGCGAACAGGCGGGACGTCTCGTCGGGGCAGGCCGCCACCCAGAGAGCCCGCATGGTCAACGAGAAGTCCCGCAACCAGGAGTAGCGGTAGTCGTAGTTCCGGTCGCCGCCGATCTGCTCCGGCAACGAGGTGGTCAACGCGGCGGCGACAGCGCCACTGCGGGCGTACGTGAGGCCGGTCAGGACCGTCGAGCTGTGTTTGACGAGTTCGGCGTAGCGGCCGGAGTACCCGTGCGTCTTCCGGAACGCCTGCCACGCCTCTGTCGTCTCGGCGAGGGTGGTCAGCGGGTCCACCCGGGCCGGCGGGTCGCCGTACGCCTCGCCGAACGCGAGGTCCATCCCGATCACCTGACCGGCGGAGACCTCGAACTCGTGGGTCACCCGGTCGGTGCCCGCCCGCAGGTGCAGACCGGCGGCGCGCAACATCAGCACCACCGGGCCGGCGCCGGCCAGCACCCCGCCGTCCGGCTGCTCGTGCAGGTACGGCGTGAGCAGGCCGTACTCCGGGCGGGGCGCGAAGTCCAACGCCATCCGTACCCGCCCGGAGAGCCCCTCGACCACCCGGATCAGCACGGCGGGTGAGTTCTTGCCCAGTTCGTGGGCGCGGGCACCGACCTCGGCGGCCAGCGCGTCGGTGACCGCCACGCTGCCGTGCGGGGTGTGGTGCACCGTCCGCAGCACCAACGTGTCCGGCAGGTACGCGCGCTCCATCCGGTGACCCGGGCCGCCGACCCCGACCGGCGCCAGCCGGAAGTGGCCGGCTCCCGGGTCGAGCAACCGCGCGAACACGGACGACCCGTCGAACCGGTGCGGGCACCACCAGTCGATCGAGCCGTCCTTGCCGACCAGGGCACCCGAACGAGAGTCCGAGAGGAACCCGTAGTCGGAGATCTGCGGCTGCTGCTCCACCCGCCGGGGGTACCCGCATCGGCCCGGATCAGACGGATCACTCGGTCGGTGGCTCGTCCTCGCCCGCCGCCTCGGCCGCGTCGGCCTCTTCCTTGGTCTTGTGCACGGCCTTGTCGGCGTGCTCCGGCGGCCCGTAGACCGTGTAGAGCACCAGCGGGTTGGGACCGGTGTTGACGAAGTTGTGCTTGGTGCCCGCCGGCACCACTACCAGGTCGCCCGCGACGACCTTCCGCTTCGCCCCGGCGACCCGCGCCTCGCCGACGCCGCTCACGAAGGTGAGGATCTGGTCGATGTCCTCGTGCACCTCCTCGCCGATCTCGCCGTCGGCGGGGATGGTCATGATGACCAGCTGGGTGTGCTCACCGGTCCACAGCACGCGCCGGAAATCCGGGCTCTTCTCGGCGACAGTCGCGATAGTGAAATGCTCCATGTCCACGCTCATACCCCGTCCGGGGGCGCGTCACGCCGGGACTGGCGAATGGTGCAATTCCCCACTGCTGGCGGGTTTGGATCCTCCCGGACCGGGGATCGACAACGCTGACCGGCGCGAACGGCCGGTCGAGCCAGGTCCCCGCCGACGTACCGCCGAACGGCTGCGGTGGTGGGAGACGGCCAGAGCACGGCGACGTTCCGACCACTGTCGAAACGGCGCCGTGCGCTCTTGTGGGCCTGGGGCCTAGCGGTGCAGCCAGGTGAGCAGATCGGATGGGGCCAGCGCCGCGACCCGTTGCTGGTAGCGGGCCAGACCGGTCTCGTCCAGCAGGTCGCGTCCCTGGCCTGAGCCTCCCCGGCGAAAGAACGCCTGTCGGTCACGCAGCACGCCGAGCGTGTCCGGTGCGAGCCGGTCGGCGCGCTCCCGCATACGAGCGAAGGTGGCGGCCTCAACCAACTCCGGCCCCGGGCTGGGGAGTCTCCACCTGTCGGCCAGCCGGCGCATCTCACCGCCCAGATCCGCCAGCAGGTCGTCGTAGTGCACCAGCTCGACGTTCGGCTCGTGCCGGCGGGCCCACCCGTCACTGAGGTGCATCAGCACCCCGGGCAGCGAATCCAGCTCGGCGCGGGGGTCCACCTCCCGGTCGACCCAGCTCAGCAACCACTCCCGCACCGGGGGCCGCTCCCGGGGCGGCCCGTCCGGGGCGGGTTGGCCGGTCAGCTCGGCGATGCGCGCCCGGTCCAGGTTGGCGCTCTGGTGGTAGAGGGAGACCGCCAGGTCCAGCGGGTGCCGGGCCACCACCACGTAGTGCGCCCGAGGGTCGAGCGGCACCCCGTCCAGCGGGGTGTGCGTCTTGATGAACCGCCGGTGTGGTTGGGCGGCCAGCCGGGCGTACACCGTGGCCTGCGGCTCGCCCAACCAGTCCAGCCACGGGGACAGCACGGTCAGCGGCGCCGGCAGCTCCGGGGTACGAAGCACCAGGAGCGCGCAGATCATCTGCATCCAGGTGGTGCCGCTCTTGGACCGGGTGCTGATCACGAGGTCGCCGTCGCGGAACGGGAAACCGGTCCATCGCGCGCTGTCCTCTTCGTCGGACTGGTAACGGCGAATCGGCGTGGGCACCGGTGGATGGTAGTCGCCGAACCGACAGTCGAGCAGCCGAATTCCGGCTTACATTCCTGGGGCATGTGCGTATGCCTGGCTAGATTGAAGTATGGTGCCCGCCCACGGGGGCCGGGCGGCGACACCGGTCTACCGCCCCATCCTCGCCAACCGACGAGGCGAGCTTGAGGCCCTGAGCCACCTCGATCCCGCGTACGCCGCACTGGTCGCCCCGGTCCTGGAGATCGGCGCGATCGGTCGGTCCACGATGGACGCCATTCGCCGGTTGCCGTCCGGCCTGCTGCCCGCCATCGACGTCAGCGCGCTGCCCGACATCCCCGAGGCGGAGCTGACCCGTTGGGGCGTACCGGTGGTGCCGGTGATCGGGCTCTCCGAGAGCGACCACCGGCTGGTCGCGCACGGCGCGGCGGCGCGGGCGTACGGCCGGTGCGCGCTCGTCCGGCTGCGGGCCGGTCGGGACCGGGCCGGGCCGGACGCGAGCACCACAGCTGTGGAACGAATCTGGCGGTTCACCGGCCTCGCACCGGAGGAGTGCGACCTGCTGGTTGACGCGGGGGACGTCTGCTGCCCGGCGGACGTACGGACCGCCGAGCCCCGGGTACGCCACCTGCTGGACTGGGCACGCCGACACGCCTGGCGGTCGGTGACGGTGGCGGCGGGCGGTATGCCGCCGACGCTGTCCCGGTTGCCCACCGACGAGCCGGTCCGGCTGGACCGCTGGGACTGGCAACTGTGGCGACGACTGGCCGACGCCGGGGTCGACTACGGCGACTACGGCGTCCACCCGGCAGGGCCGGGCACCGGTGACCCTGGCGACCGGCTGCCGACCGTGCGCTACACCGACGACGGCAGCTGGTGGGTCTACCGGTGGGCGCGACGCGGCGGCCGGGGCGACGACCGGTTCGCCGACCTGTGTCGCACGCTGGTGTCGGCACCGCACTGGCCGACCACCGGGGCAGCCTTCTCCTGGGGTGACCATGAGCTGCTGCGCCGGGCCCGCCGGGGCGCCGGGGCCGGCTCGACCGCCAACTGGGCGGCGTGGAGCACCTCGCACCACCTGGCCCACGTGCTGACCACGCTGTTGCACCCGGCTGGGGAGAGCGCGCCGCGGTGGCACCCCGGGCAGGGGCCACCGCAGCGGGGACGATCGCTGCGGTGAGGCCGGGTCTACTGCTTCTCGGTGAAGCCGAACTGGATGATGCCCTCGTCATCGACGGTGGCGTCCACCGACGCGTCGCCGAGCAGTTCGGCGGCGTCCTCGTCCAGGAAGATCCGGGCGCCCTGGTTGTCGACCACCCGATCGCCCTGTACCGGTTCGGGCACCAGCTCGACGGTGAGCGAGCCGGCCTCGGTGTCGGCGGCGATACGCACGCCGCCGTCCTGGGCGACGTCCTGTTGGTTGGCGAGGTCACGGATGACGAGCACGGCGTTATCGGTCATGGTGAGCATTTATGGAACTCCTCGTGAATTGTCGGCTCGCGGTCGGAAACCGCGCGGACCGGACAGTCGGCCCGCGTACGAGCACACGTGGGAGGCGACAGAGGGGCGAACGGTCATCACCGTCGCATCGAATCGGGGCAGCTGACGGCCCCGTCACTCCCACCGTGCCCGCTGGCCGACCATCCGTCAAATAGAGCCAGGTCAGTGGAGAGCGGCGGCCGGCGCCAGCCAGGCGCGAATCTCGTTGACCGCCGCGCGGCCGGCCCGGTTGGCACCGATCGTGCTGGCCGAGGGGCCGTACCCGACCAGGTGAACCCGCGAATCGGCGACCACCCGGGTGCCGTCCATCGTGATACCGCCCCCGGGCGCGCGCAGCCCCAGCGGGGCGAGATGGTCGATGGCCGCCCGGAAGCCGGTGCACCACAGGATCACGTCCGCCGGCACGAACCTCCCGTCCGTCCAGGCCACCCCGTCGGGCGTGATCCGGTCGAACATGGGTAGCCGGTCGAGGACGCCGCGCTCGCGCAGTCGGCGTACCTCCGGGGTGACCGGAAGCCCGGTCACGCCCACCACACTGCCCGGCGGCCGGCCGGAGCGGACCGCCTGGTCCACCCGAGCCACAGCGGCGCGGCCCAGTTCCGGGCCGAACTCCTCGTCGTTGAACGTCGGCGGCCGGCGGGTCACCCAGGTGGTGGCCGCCGCAACGGTGGAGACCTCGCCGAGCAGTTGCACGGCCGAGGTGCCGCCGCCGACCACCACCACGCGCAGGCCGGTGAACTCGACCGGCCCTCGATAGTCGGCGGTGTGCAACTGGCGTCCCCGGAACGTGGACCGGCCCGGGTAGTGCGGCCAGAACGGTCGGGTCCAGGTGCCGGTGGCGTTGATCAGGGCGCGGGCGGTCCAGGTGCCCCGGTCGGTGTGCACGTCCAGTCGTCCGTCCGGGCGGGAGTGCACCCCACGGACCCGTACCGGCCGCCGCACCGGCAGGTCGAAGGCCCTCTCGTACGCGGCGAAGTAGGCGGCGACCTGCTCGGAAGCCGGGCGATGCGGCTCGGTGGGCGGGAGCGGCAGCCCGGGCAGGTCGTGGAAGCCGTGCACCCGATCGAAGACCAGCGTCGGCCAGCGGTGCTGCCAGGCGCCACCGGGCCCGTTGTCGGCGTCGAGGATGACGAAGCCGCCGCCGGGCGCGAAGCCGGTGCGGTGCAGGTGGTAGCCGGCGCTCAGGCCGGCCTGCCCGGCGCCGATCACCACGACGTCCGCGGAGTGGGTGTCCACGTGGGCTACAACGCGCCGGCCGTCACCGCTGTGCCCGTCCTCGACCGTCGCGCCGATCACAGCCGGCCATTCCGGCTTCGGCCACCTGACCTGCACCTACGCTGAGTGAATGAGCGACTTCCGTCGGTACGCGGGCGAGTTCCTCGGCACCCTGCTGCTGGTGTTCTTCGGGGTGGGCAGTGCAGTCGCCGCACGGGTCCAGGGTGGCGTGGTGGTGGTGGCGCTGGCCTTCGGGTTCGTGATGGTGGCCCTCGTCTACACGATCGGCCCACTCTCCGGCAGCCACGTCAACCCGGCGGTGACGCTCGGTGTGCTGCTCTCCGGCAAGATCTCGGTGCTCGGGGCGGTGGCGTACTGGATCGCGCAGTTCGTCGGCGCGACCGTAGCGGGCTTCGTGCTCTGGGCGCTGACCCGATGGGGTGACGTCGCGGACCAGACCGGGGCGCTAGGCACGAACGGTTACGGCGCGCACATCAACCGGGGCGGCGCGGCCGTGCTGGAGGTCGTGCTGACCTTCCTCTTCGTGCTGGTCGTGCTGGTGGTGACGAGTCGGAGCGAGAATCCGGGCACCGCCGGGCTGGCCATCGGGCTGGCCCTGGCCGTGACCCAACTGGTGGGCGTGACGCTGACCGGCGCTGCGGTCAATCCGGCCCGCGCGTTCGGTCCGGCGGTCTTCGAGGGCGGCGTGGCGCTGCGGCAGCTCTGGGTGTTCATCGTCTTCCCGCTGCTCGGTGGGGCACTCGCCGCACTGGTGGCGCCGCTGGTCATGGGGGCGCAGCGGCACTACTGGGGTGGCCACGAAAAAACGGTCGGTGGGCCGAAGTAGCCCAGACGGCATTTTCTTTCGCCTGAGGGCCTTCTCCGGCGAATATCTCCGTGACAGCATCAGCGGATGCATCGCCGTCACTTTCCCCGGGCCCTCGCGCTGCTCGCGCTGGTAGCCACTGCGGCCACCGCCGCTGCGCCCGGTGCCACGGCCGAATCGCCCACCCCCGCGACGACCCACCTGCGTGCCACCATCGACACGATCCTCGCCGACGCCCGCTTGGCCGGCGCGCAGGCGTCGGTGGTCGTGGTCGACACCAGCACGGGACAGCCGCTCTACGACCGCAACGGTGACCGCCGGCTGGTCCCGGCGTCCAACACCAAGCTGCTGACCTCGACGGCCGCCCTTGAGCTGCTCGGCCCGGGCCACCGCTTCAGCACCGACGTACGGGCCAGCGGCAAGCGCCGGGCGGGCCTGCTCTCCGGCAACCTCTACCTGCGCGGCGGGGGCGACCCGACAATGCTCGCCGCCGACTACGACGCGCTCGCCGCGCAGGTCGCCGCCGACGGCGTACGGGTGGTCACCGGAAACCTGGTCGCCGACGACACCCGCTACGACCGCACCCGGCTCGGCCCCGACTGGACCTGGGACGACGAGCCCTACTACTACGCCGCCCAGGTCTCCGCGCTGACCGTCGCCCCGGACACCGACTACGACGCGGGCACCGTGATCGTGCACGCCGCACCGGCCGACCGGGCCGGCGCATTGCCGGTGGTCACCACCACCCCCGCCACCGGGTACGTCCGCGTCGACAACCGCGCCCAGACGGTCAGCGACGGCGACACCTCGATCTCGATCGAGCGCGAGCACGGCGACAACACAGTCGTGGTGACCGGTCAGATCGCCGTCGGCGACGAGCCCGCCAGCGACTGGGTCACCGTCTGGGAACCCACCGGCTACGCGGCCGACGTGTTCCGGGCGGCGCTGCACCGACACGGCGTCCGGGTGCTCGGCCGGACCGTGCTCGGTCAACCCACCCCGGAGACGGCCGACCCGGTGGCGCGCCACGACTCGATGAGTCTGGGCGAGCTGATGACGCCGTTCTTGAAGCTGTCCAACAACGGGCACGCCGAGGTGTTGACCAAGGAGATCGGCCGGGTGCTCTCCGGTTCAGGCACCTGGACGGCCGGTCTCACAGCGATCAGCGAGTACGTCGCCGACACCGGAATGGACACCGGGAGACTGCGCCAGCGTGACGGCTCAGGACTGTCCCGGCGCAACCTGATCCCGGCGGCGGAATTCGTCGACCTGCTGAGCGCCGTCCGCGCCGAACCGTGGTTCGCGACCTGGTACGCGGCGCTGCCGATCGCCGGTCAGCCCGAGCGGTTCGTCGGCGGCACCCTGCGCAGCCGGATGGCCGGCACGCCGGCCGCGGGCAACGTGCACGCCAAGACCGGCAGCCTGACCGGTGTCTCCGGGCTCTCCGGCTACGTCACCAGCGCCGATGGTCGGCTGCTGGCGTTCTCCATCCTGCTGAACAACTACCTCACAGCGTCGGTGAAGTCGTTGGAGGACCAGATCGCCGTGGCACTGGCCGGCTTCCGCGAGGGTGGTGCGTCGACGGCTCGGGTGGCCGCGCCGGCGGTGCCGGAGACGCCGCGCACCCCGGAGGGCGTCGAGTGCTCCTGGGTCAAACCGATCACCTGCTGAGCGACGGCCGGGAGGCGCGTTCGCGCCTCCCGGCCCGGCGAGCGCTCAGGCCGGACGGTCCGGTGGGGGGACCACCGCCGTCGGGTCACCACGTTCGATGAGCGCGGCGATCTCAGCGGCCCGCAGCCCGCGCAGCGCCAGCACCCGGGTGCCCCAGCGGTGCAGGCGGCACGGGTGCGGGCTGGCATCGTTACGGCAGACCACGCCCCCGGACCACCGTCGGGGGGCGTGCACCACCACCGCCCGTACGGCGAACTGGGTGTCCTCGCCCGTCACGTACGGCGGCAGGGGGATGTCGCGAAGAACCTCCCCGGACGCTTCACCGCTGCCGGACGAAGCGGCACGACGGACGCGGTGGGCGGTGCTGCTACTCATCTCCGCTGCCTCCACACTGGATGGTCGGATGGGGACAGCAGAAAGTTACGGCGCATTCGACGGTCCGCGACGGACAAACTGTCCCGCTGTCCGAACGCACAGCGATCAGTCAGTCAGTCAACGCACCGCCACGGCCTGGAGGCCGACGTTGCCGCAGTGCGGCGTGAAGACCTTCTCGACGGTCCAGTTCAGCAGCAACCGGGCACCCTTCGGCACCGTGAAGCGGATGGTGAACTGCGCGCTCTGACTGGTGTACGGGTCTTCCAGTCGGGCGGTGCTGGCGGGCCCGCCGGTGGACAGCCGCGCTTCCAGTCGCCCCCGCGCCATCCAGATGCCGCCGTAGAGCTGGACCGTGCGCGGCTCACCACTGCCGGCGACGGCGACGCTGAACCCGTTCCCGGCACCGCAGGCGTAGACGCCGTTGGAGCTGCCGTTCGTCGACCGCTCCGGCGTGCCGTCGGCCCAGCGCACGTACTCCTGGTTGCCGTCCCAACCGACCCGCCGGCCCGGGCCACCCCGGTCGACGATCTCGCCGGAGCCGGAACGCTTGCGGTTCGTCGACCTGCCGCCGCGCTCCCCCCAGTGCACCCAGTCCCGGGCGCCCACGGCGGTGAGGTCGACGATGGCGGGCATCTCGCCCCGGCTCACCGTCAGCGCCGGCGAACCGGGCTTCGGCGGTGGCGGGGCGGGCGCGCTGGCCGACGGCGTCGGGTCCGGTGAGGGTGGGCGCTGGCGCGGACGCAGGCCGGGCGTCGCCGGCCCCGCCTCGCCGGTGCGCGCGTCGGCGGCCGGAAAACCGGGGGAACGGGCGGGGACAGCGCCCGGACCGGCCTGGTCGTCGTCCGGCGCCGGACCGGACCGGGTGGCGAGGTATGAGATCAACACCACCAGGCAGACGAGTACGGCGGCTCCCTCCACCGCCCAGCGCCGCCGCTGTCGGGCGCGGCGCAACACGCTGCGGGTCGTCCCGGCGGCAATGGCACGCGGACGGTGCTTCGGCGGCTCGTCGCCAGCCCTCGAACCAGCCCGCGTGCGGTCTTCGTCCGCCACCGACCCCTCCAACTCCGCCGCCCGGCCGTTTTGGACCGCCGAGGACCACACCATCCACTGTGGGCAGTTTCACGTTTGCCCGGGCGTGGACGACACGCTAGATCCGGACTGCCGGACGTGTCCAGCCCACAATGGGACGCCGCCGGACAACCCGGCCGCCCCGGACGGGCACCTGGGCAGACCACCAGCGCCTTTCGGGTCAGCCGATCCGGAAGCCGAGCAGTTGCGCGACGACCACGGCCTGCTCGACGTCGATCACGGCACCGGCCCGCTCGACGACCGTCGGGTCCAGCGCTGTGAGATCGCTGCCCCGCAGGTCGGCGCCGCCGAGCCGGACGTTTGTCAGCTGCGCCCCGGAAAGATCGACACCGGTGACCGTAGCACCGGTGAGGTTGGCCCTGGTGAGGTCCACCTCGCGCATGCGCACCCCGGTCAGCCGGACGCCACGCAGGTCGGCACCGGGCAACGCGACGAAGGACCAGTCACCGCCGTCCACCGTCAACGGACGCAGATCGCACTCGCTGAAGGTGCTGCCGACCAGCTTGCAGCCGGTGAACTCGGCCTCGAAGAAGTTGCACCGCCGAAAGACGCAACGGGTGAAGGCGGAGTCGACATGCCGGGAGGCGTTGAACGCCACGTTGCCGAACGTGCACGCGGTGAAGACCGCGCCTCTGCTCACCGCCTCGGTCAGGTCCATCCCGAAGAACTCGCAACCCACGAAGTGCCGGTCGGTCAGCTCCTCGCCGTACCAGTCCTCGTTGCGAAAGGTCACGTCCTCGGTCAACTCCGGCATCCGGCCAGGCTAGTGGGCGCCGCCGACAGCCGACGGCCGGCGGGCCGGCGCCGACCCCCTTCCGGTGTCGGTCTACCGGCGAGTAGGTTCGGCGGCGTGAGTGTGGCTCGGAGCAAGGACCCGGATCAGATCGGCTTCGACAGTGTGCGGCTGGCACGGATCGACGAGCACTTCGGCCGGTACGTCGACGACGGCCGACTGGCCGGCTGGCAGGTGGTGGTCACCCGTCGCGGCGAGGTGGCGCACTCCTCGACGTACGGGCTGCGCGACCGGGAGTCGGGCGCACCGGTAGAGGCCGACACCCTCTGGCGGATCTACTCGATGACCAAGCCGGTCACCTCGGTCGCGGCGATGATGCTGTGGGAGGAGGGCCGGTTCGAGCTGACCGACGAGATCAGCCGCTGGCTGCCCGAGTTCGCCGACCTGCGGGTCTACTCCAAGGGGTCGGCGCTCAAGCCGTACACGGTGCCGGCGGTCGAGCCGATCCGGGTCTGGCACCTGCTCACCCACACGGCCGGCCTGACGTACGGCTTCATGCAGACCTCGGTGGTCGACGGGCTCTACCGGGCTGCCGGCTACGACCTGTACCCGCCGGCGGACGTCGACCTGGCCGGCGCCTGCGCGGCCTTCGGCGAGCTGCCGCTGCTGTTTCAGCCCGGCTCGGCGTGGGGCTACTCCGTCGCCACCGACGTGCTGGGCCGACTCGTCGAGGTGATCTCCGGGCAGAGCCTCGACGCGTTCTTCGCCGACCGGATCTTCGGCCCGCTGGGCATGACCGACACCCGCTGGTGGGTGGAGGGCGACGAGGCCGACCGGCTGGCCGCGCTCTACGTACCGGAACCGCGCAGCGGCCGGGCCGTCCGCTACGACAGCCTGGGGTCGCTCGCGTTCAACAAGCCGGCGCTGCTCTCCGGCGGCGGTGGCCTGATCTCCAGCGCCGCCGACTACCACCGATTCACGCAGTTGCTGCTGCGCGGCGGCGAGCTGGACGGCGTGCGGCTGCTCGGGCCGCGCACGGTGCGGTTCATGACCCGCAACCACCTGCCCGGCGGTCAGGACCTGGGCACCCTGTCCACCGGCGGCTTCGCCGAGACCACCCTGGACGGGATCGGCTTCGGCCTCGGCTTCGCGGTGGTCGACGACCCGATCCCCAGCCGGGTGCCGAGCAGCCTCGGCGAGTACTACTGGGGCGGGGTGGCCAGCACCGCGTTCTGGGTCGACAGGGCCGAGGAGATCACCGCGCTGCTGTTCACGCAGCTGATGCCGTCGAGCACCTACCCGCTCCGCTCCCAGCTGCGCCAGCTCGTCTACGCCGCCCTGGTCGACTGAGCGCTGACGGAACGGTCAGTCGGCGAGGCGGGCCGGGAAGCCACCGGTGGCGATCGGACCCCAGGCGTCGATGGTGACCCGGATCAGCGACTTGCCCTGACGCACCATCGCCGCCCGGTAGTCGTCCCAGTCCGGGTGCTCACCGGAGATGCTGCGGAAGTATTCGACCAGCGGTTCCAGTGCCTCGGGCAGGTCGAGCACCTCGGCGGTGCCGTCGATCTGCACCCAGGGGCCGTTCCAGTCGTCGCTGAGCACGCAGGCCGAGACCCGGGGGTCGCGGCGGAGGTTGCTCACCTTGGCCCGCTCCGGGTAGGTGGAGACGACCAGCCGCCCCTGCCCGTCGACCCCGGCGGAGACCGGGGAGGACTGCGGTCGCCCGTCCGCCCGGGTGGTCATCAGCACGACGCGGTGTCGCGGCCGGAGGAAGTCGAGCAGGCCGTCCCGGTCGACCCGGGTGTTCCTTGCGATGCTGCGTGCCATTCCCCGTTCCTACCAGGGTGCGGGCGCAGCGGGGTCGGCGGGTCAGCGGGGTCGGGCCGCGGCGCGGTGCACCGCCTGGGTGGGCACCCGGGGACGGCCGGACGGACGCCAGGCCCGACCGTTGGCGTAAATCACCCGAAAGCCGAGGTACGAGGCGAGCGGCGCCCAGTGGGCGGAGCCCATCCGCAGCTCGGCGGCGTTGTGTCGTTGGCCGTTGGCGAGCACGTCGAGGAGCACGGTTTCGAAGGCCGCCGATTCGACCCAGTCGACTTCGCGGGTGAAACCGCAGATCAGAGCGGCTCCGGTGACCTCCAGGAACTCGCGCAGCACCGCGTCCGAGGCGCGCAGCACCGAGCAGCTGCCGAAATAGAGTCGCCGTCCCTCCGCGCGGCCGGCCATCAGCTCGGCCACCTCGTTCAACTCCACCGACTGCCAGTCGGTGAGGCAGAGCCGGCTCGGCTCGCCGTGCATGGCGAAGAAGCCGACCCGGTGGTCGGCGTACTGCTTGAGCAGCCAACGGTCCAGGAAGTAGAACAACTCGTCGCGGGTGGCCGCGTCCTTGTGGATGAAGCGGATCTTGCCCAGCCGCTCCAGCAGCTCCAGCGTGGGCAGCACCGAGCCCCGCTCGTTGAGGTCACGGTGCCACTGACCCTCGACACAGAAGACGCCACCGCGTGCCATGCGCACCTCCGCCAGTCCGCCACCCCGGAGCTGACGGTACCGGCCGCCATCACCCCGGGAACATCACCCACCGTGTGGCAGATTGCGACGTTCGGTGCCCTTGACCGCAGGAGAGGTGATCGGCCGGGAATGGCTGTTTCGCAAATCAGCCGAATTCCCAGCCAATACCCAGGGACAGCAGATTGTGAGCACGATTCTCGTTAATCACCTCCAACGGCACTGATCGGTGCGAGGGTGGAAATCACGGGACTTCTCGGTCGATGTCCTGGAGCCACCCCATTCGCTCTCCTATCGGGAGGACTTCTGTGCGCGTAAACACCTTGAAGCGGGTCGCCGTCGCATTCGCCCTGGCACTGCCCGGGGCCGCAATCGCCACGGTGGTCGCCGCACCGGCGGCGCACGCGGACGGCTGTTACACCTGGAACCGCACCCTGACCCAGGGGCGCTCCGGTGACGACGTCCGCCAGTTGCAGATCCGGGTCGCCGGGTGGGCCGGCTACCGGGACATCGTGGAGAACGACGGCCGCTACGGGCCCAAGACCGCCGCCGCGGTCAAGCGGTTCCAGCAGGCGTACGGGCTGCGCGCCGACGGCATCGCCGGCCCACAGACCTTCGCCAAGCTGTACCAACTCCAGGACAACGACTGCACGCCCGCGCACTTCACCTACGGCGAGCTGGACAACGGGTGTGGCGGGAGCGGGTGGAGCGGCGGCCCGCTGTCGGCGAACCAGACCAAGCAGAACGCGCTGCGCACCATGTGGAAGCTGGAGGCGCTGCGCAAGAGCCTTGGTGACAAGCCGCTCAACGTGTCGAGCGGTTTCCGCAGTCGCGCCTGCAACAACCAGGTCGGCGGCGCGTCCGACAGCCAACACCTGTACGGCAACGCGGCCGACGTGACCTCACGGACGTCCTCGCTGTGCCAGGTCGCCCGCAGTGCCCGTAACAACGGCTTCAGTGGGATCTACGGGCCGGGCTACCCCGACCACGACGACCACGTGCACGTCGACTCGCGTCGGGAGAACAACAGCGACGACAGCTCGAACACGACGAGCTGGTCCGCCCCGGACTGCGGGGTCGGCAACTGAGCCCACCGCTCGAAGCGACGTCGGCCCGACGCGGAGGGGGAATCCTCGCGTCGGGCCGACGTCGTGTCGCCCCGGGTCGGGTGGGCGGAGGGGTAGCGCGCTCAGCTCGCCCGGGGCCAGCGCGGCGCGGTGACGGGGGGAGTCACCGGCCGGCCAGCAGCGGTGGGCCGTACCCCCTGGGGGACGACCCGAGCGGCCTGTTGCCGCGACGGCCCGGTCGCCGTGAACGGGAACGGCACGTGCACGAACGGATTGCCATGCCGGATCAACGCCTCGATCTGCCGCTCGTTGAGCCCGTGTGTCTCCAACACCCGACGCCCCCAGCGGTGCAGCCGGCACGGATAGGAAGCGCCGTCGTTGCGGCACAGCGGCCCGGTGGGCCACTCCTCGGCGGTGTGCACGACCACCGCCCGGACCGCGAGCCGGACATCCTCCGGGGTAAGTGGTGCCGGCATCGGCACCTCACCCAGTACCTGATCGATGGGATCCGTCGACTGCTCACCAACTCGCACGGCAGGCCTCCCGCAGTTCGGCAGCGGTACGGCGGACCTACCGCACCGACATCCTCGGCCATGGGTACGGCGGACACCGGACGAAAGTTCAATTCCGGTACGCGGTAAGCAGATCCTCCGCCGACAGCACCCGGATGCCGTCGACGGCGGTGCCGCTGCGCGACACGGCGACGACCGGCACCGATTCGTCGGCGCCGGGAAGCTGAGACCGGTGCTGGAGCAGCCGGCCCAGGTCATGCGCGTCGAAGGGTCGGTTCTCCTGCCACTTGACCGATCCGACGAAGCTGATGCTCCGAGCGACGGGAGCACGGTCGGCGCCGACTATGTCGATCTCCGGGTCGTTGGTCCGGGTCCAGTAGCCGCCGATCGTCGCCGCCTCCGCCGGTAGATGGTCACCGGGCAGCCGGCGCAGCGCCTCCCGGACGACAGGTTCGATGGCCCGCCCTCGCCAGGACGTCCACGAACGGTCGATCCGGTCCAGGGTCAGGTCGCCCCGCCCCCGCTCGATCTCGGAGAGGTGTGGCCCCAGGAACGACAACCAGAAACGCAGGTACGGATCGGCCACCGCGTACCGGGTCTCCCGGGACGGCTTGGTCGACAGCGGAACGGCGACCTCCACGGCCCGTTTCTGGGTCAGCAGGCGCAGGGCGCGGTTGAGGGACGCCTGCGGAAGATTCCCTGCCGCGCGGGAGATCAGCGAGAAGGTCCGCTCACCGGAGCCGATGGCCCGCAGCACCAGACCCGCCTGGGACTGGGGCGGGAACTCCGCCGCCAGTGCCCGCTCGCCGCTGACCAGCAGGGCAGAGGTCGGATCCCGTACCGCCTCGGTCAGATACTCGTGGACGGATGCACCGGTCGGCCACTCGTCGAGGATCAGCGGCAGACCGCCGGACACCAGGTAGGCGTCGAACGCGTCGGCGGCGGACAGGCCGAGCATGTCGCTGACGTCGGCCGGGCTCAGCGGCGGAATGACCATCTCCGTGGCTCGCTGGTGGAACGGCCGGCCGTAGTCGTTGAGGGCTTCCATCATGGCCAGGTCCGATCCGACGCAGATCAGGAGGACCGGTCGCCGGGACAACTCGCGATCGAAGACCTTCTGCAACGTTCCCTCGAAGCCCGGGTCGCCCGCGATGAGGTACGGCATCTCGTCCAGGACCACGACGCTCGGCCGGTCGGACGGCAGCGCGGCGGCGAGCAGGGTCAGCGCGGCGTCCCAGGTCTGTGGTTGCTGCTCCCGAAGGATCTGCGCACCCGGCAGTGTCGAGGCGGCCGCCTCCTCCACGAAGAGAGCGAGCTCGGCTGCGACGGTCGGCTGCGCGGAGGCGGTGAAGAAGAGGTACGGCACCTCGGCCCGCTCCACGAACTCCTCGACCAGTCGGGACTTGCCTACCCGCCGACGACCGCGCATGAGAAGGGCCCGCCCAGGCCGACCAGCACGGCCACCCCGTTGCACCCGAGAAAGCATGCCGCCCAGGAGGTCGAGTTCACGGTCCCGTCCGACAAAGCCGTCCACGATCACTCCTGACACAACCAGCGATGAAACAACCAAAAATGAGTGTAACCTCATCCGCGTTGGTATGTCCGGCCATTGGCCCCGGCAACGCCTCGTCAGACGAGGCCGGCGTCGTGCACGAGCAGCGCCACCTGGACCCGGTTGTTCAGCTCCAGTCGGGTCAGCAGCCGGGAGACGTACGCCTTCACCGTCGCCACGCTCATGAACAACTCCCCCGCGATCTCCGCGTTGGTGTGGCCCCGCCCCAGCGCGACAGCCACCTGCCGCTCGCGCTCGCTGAGCCCGGTGAGCAGCCGCAGCGCCCGTTCGCGGCGCGGGTCCGGGCCGACCGGGCCGGGGGCGGCGGCGGTCACGTGGGCGATCAACGTCCGGGTCACCGTCGGTGAGAGCGTCGCCTCGCCCGCCGCGACCCGGCGTACGGCACGCACGATCTCCGCCGGTGGGGTGTCCTTGAGCAGGAAACCGGCCGCCCCGGCGCGGAGCGCCCGCAGCACCTGTTCGTCGGCGTCGAAGGTGGTCAGCACCAGCACCTCCGGCGGGTGCGGTTGGGCACGCAGCGCCTCGGTGGCGGTCAGCCCGTCGACCCGGGGCATCCGGATGTCCATCAGCACCACGTCCGGGGCGTACGCGGCGACGGCCGCCGGCACCTCGCCACCGTCGGCCGCCTCGCCGACCACGACCAGGTCCGGCAGACCGCCGAGGATCATCGAGAGCCCGGCCCGGACCAACGCGTCGTCGTCCACGATCAGCACGCGTACCGGCGGAGCGGCCGCGCCGGTCGCGTCCGGCGGTCCGGCTGCGCCGGCAGGGCTGGTCACGCCGGCCACGGCAGCCAGGCGGCCAGCCGGAAGTCACCGCTGTCGTCCCGACCGTAGGCGAGCCGCCCGCCGGCCAGGGTCACCCGTTCGCTGATGCCGACCAGGCCGGTGCCGGCACCCGGCAGCGTGCCGCCGGCCGGCGCCCCGACCGGCCACCGGTTGCCGATCGCCACGGTCAGCCCGGCGCCCGGCCCGCCGGCCACGTCCACGGTGACGGCCGCGCCGGCAGCGTGTTTGCGGGCGTTGGTCAGCCCCTCCTGCACGATCCGGTACGCGGCCCGGCCCAGCGCCGCCGGCACCTCCCCCGGGCTGGCGACGCTGTCGCTGACGTTCACCCGCACCCCGGCCGACCGCGACTCGGCGATCAGGGCCGGCAGGTCGGCGAGGGTGGGCTGCGGTGGCTCGGGGGCGTCGCCGGCACCGTCGTCCTCGGCCCGGAGCACCCCGATCACCTCCCGCAGGTCCTGGAGGGCGGCGTGCGCGCTGCCCCGGATCACCCCGGCGGCCCGGGCCACCTCGTCGGCCGGCGCGTCCGGGCGGAACTCCAGCGCACCCGCGTGCAGGCTGAGCAGCGAGATCCGGTGGGCCAGCACGTCGTGCATCTCCCGGGCGATCCGGGTGCGTTCGAGGTGGCGGGCCTGGGTGACGCGCAGCTGCTGCTCCGCCTCGGCCCGCTCGGCCCGCTCCCGCAACGACACGATCAACTGCCGGCGGGCCCGGACGAACATCCCCCAGGCCAGCACGGCGAAGCTGAGCACCACGCCCCAGGACGCGGTGGCCCAGTACGACATGGCTGGGTCCGGGCGCAGCCAACTGAAGACCATGTTGGTGACGAGGCCGACGCCGGTGACCGCGATCGCCACGGCGGTCCGTCGGTGCACCACCACAGTGAAGTAGAAGATCAGCAGTGGGATGGCCGAGGCCATCGAGAACAGCGACAGAGGTGTCGTGGCCACCAACAGCCCGAGCGGCCACCGTCGGCGCAGCCAGAGCAGCCCGCAGCAGACCAACCCGATCAGGGCGTCCGCGCCGGTCATCCAGCCGTGCGGCAGCGCGGTGGCCATCGACGGGTCGGGCGACAGGGCGTCGGCGGTGGCGAACAGCACCCAGAGCAGGGAGACCAGGAACGCGATGGTGTCCACGAGCCAGTCCCGGGTGGTGCGGCGCGGATGGGTGCGCGCACGGTCGACCGGCACGGCCAGCTCCCCCGGCAAGAGCCAGGGGTGCTCCGGGACGGCGATGCTGGTCACGCGCCCATGCTAGGCAGCATCGGCGCCCGACAACCAGCTACCAAAGTCGAGATCCGATGATCGACCAAGGTCGACGGGGCACCGACCGGTGGCCGCAGCGGATGGCCGGGCGGCGCGGGCAGGCTCAACCGCATGATCACCGTTGAGAACCTCACCAAGCGATACGGGCCACACCCGGCCGTGGACGACGTGTCGTTCCAGTGCGAGCCGGGCACCGTCACCGGCTTCCTCGGCCCCAACGGCGCCGGCAAGTCGACCACCATGCGCATGATCTGCGGGCTGACCGCGCCGACCGCAGGCCGCGCCACCGTCTCGGGGCACCCGTACCGGGAACTGCCCAACCCGGGGCGGGAGGTCGGGGTGCTGCTGGACGCCTCCGCCCAGCACGCCGGGCGCACCGGCCGCGAGGCGTTGACGCTGTCCGCGTACACCATGGGTCTGGACCGGCGCGAGGTCGCCGCGAAGCTCGACCTGGTCGGGTTGAACGCGGTGGCCGCGAAGCGTCGGGTACGGGCGTACTCGTTGGGCATGCGCCAACGGCTCGGGCTGGCGCACGCGCTGCTCGGCGACCCCCGGGTGTTGATCCTCGACGAGCCGGCCAACGGCCTGGACCCGGAGGGGATCTTCTGGATGCGCGGCCTGCTGCGCGACTTCGCCGACCGGGGCGGCACCGTGCTGCTCTCCTCCCACCTGCTGCGCGAGGTGGAGGCGGTCGCGGACCGGCTGGTGGTTATCGGGGGCGGCCGGATCGTGGCCCAGGGCGACAAGAACGAGCTGCTGGCCGGCGGTGGCACCGTGGTCCGGGCCCGCGACGGCGCGGCGCTGCGCCGGGCGCTGGAGGTGGCCGACCTGAGCGCCGCCGACAGCTCGGAGGGGCTGCTCGTACAGGCCGACGCCGAGGCGGTCGGCCAGGCCGCCGCCGATGCCGGCGTCGCGTTGGCCGAGCTGCGCCCCGCCAGCGGCGGCGGCCTGGAACAGCTCTTCCTCACCCTGACCGCCGGCGAATCGACGAAGGAGGCCGTCCGATGACCACCACCACCGCGCCCGCTGCCGGCGCCGTAGCGCCCCGGCACCACACCCCGGTACGCCGACCGTCGCTGCTCCGCCTCACCGGCGTTGAACTGCGCAAACTCGTCGACACGCGGGCCGGCCGCTGGCTGTTGATCACCATCGGCCTGATCGCCGCCGTGGTCGTCACCCTTCAGTTGATCTACGCCGACGAGGCCGACCAGACGTTCGGCAACTTCTTCGTCCCCTCGCTGCTGCCGGTGGGCGTGCTACTGCCGGTGCTCGGCATCCTCTCGATCACCAGTGAGTGGTCGCAGCGGACCGCCCTCACCACGTACGCCCTGGTGCCCCGCCGGGAGCGGGTGGTGACCGCGAAGCTGGTCGCGGTCATGGTGGCGGCGCTCGGTTCGGTGCTGGCCAGCCTCGCCCTCGCCGCCGTCGGGACGCTGGTCGCCTCCGCCACCGGCGGCGCGGGCACCTGGCAGCTCGACGGCTCACTGATCCTGAACGCGGTGATCCTCCAGGTCACCGGCGTGCTGATGGGCGCCGCCTTCGGTCTGCTGCTGCTCAACCCGCCGCTCGCCATCGTCGGCTACTTCCTGCTGCCCACCGTCTGGGGAGTGCTGGGCGAGATGGTCCGGCCCCTGCGCGGCCCGTCCGAATGGCTGGACACCAGCAAGACCATGGAACCGCTGTTCAGCAGCGACGCGCTCAGCGGGGAGCAGTGGGGGCGGATCGTCGTGTCCCTGCTGGTCTGGATGGTCCTCCCGCTGGCCGCCGGCCTGTTCCGGACGATGCGCCGCGAGGTGTCCTGACCATGGACATGGCCAGCTACCGTCCGCGCACCGTGGTCAGCGGCGGCCCGCTGGAGCTGGCGGTCATGTGGGGTGGCTTCCCGCTGCTCGGCGCGGGCGCCGGATGGCTCCTCGCGGCGGCGACGGGCTGGCTCGCCCGGCTGCCCTGGGTGCCGTTCGGCGACCTGATCGAATGGTTGGACCGGCTGCCCGAGCCGCAGGCCACCGCCGCCACCATCGGGGTGGGCGTCCTGGCCGGTCTGGTCATCGCCGGGATCGGCACCGCCGAACGGTTGATCGTCACCGTCGACGGGGCGCAGGTCCAGCTGCGCCGCTCCGATGAGAACCGGACCATCGCCCGGGTCGACACCCGGGTGGTCTTCCTCGCCGACAAGCACCTGGTGCTGCTGGACGCCGACGGCGCGGAACTGGTCCGGGAGTCGACGGACCTGCCGGCCGCCCAACTGGCCGCGGCGTTCCGGGCGCACGGCTGGGGCTGGGCGGACGACGATCCGCACCGGTCGGCGTACCGGCTGTGGGTTCCGGACCTGCCCGGGTTGCCGGCCGGCGCGGACGCGCTGCTGCGGGCCCGGGATCGGGCCGTCGAGCGGGACCGCCGCGACGACGCCCGGGAGTTGCGCCGCGAGCTGGGCCAGATCGGGGTGGTGCTGCGCGACGAGGGCAAGCGGCAGTACTGGCGGTTGACCACCCGGGCCCTCGCCCCCGGGCCGGAGCGGCCCACTTCGGCCGAGCGGGAGCCGGACGGGCGGTAGCGTCTGTCCCAGCAGACCCTGGGAGCCGCGCCATGACCGAACAGCAGCCGTACCGGGTGGTGTCCCGACACCCCGGCTTCGAGCTGCGTCGGTACCCCGCCCACCTGGTGGCCGAGATGCAGATCCAGGCGTCGTTCACCCGGGCGCCGATCGAGGCGTTCCGGCCGCTGGCCGCGTACATCGGTGGCGCCAATCGGGCCCGGCACCCGATCGGCTCCGCCGCGCCGGCGATGGCGGCGGCCAGCGGCTCGGAGAAGATCGCCATGACCGCGCCGGTGGTGCAGATCGAGGGTGAGTGGCCGGGCGCGTACCTGATCCAGTTCGTCATGCCGGCCAGCTTCACCACCGCCACCCTGCCCGAGCCGGTGGACGCCCGGGTGCGGATCCGCGCGGTTCCCGGGCGGCTGGCGGCGGCGATGCGGTTCTCCGGGCGGTGGACGGAGCAGGCGTTCAGCCAGCGGGCCACGATGCTCGGCCGGTCGGTGACCGCGGCCGGGCTGCAACCGACCGGCGCGATCCGGTACGCGCGCTTCGACCCGCCGTGGAAGCCGTGGTTCCTGCGCCGAAACGAGGTAGTGCTGCCGGTCGTCGAGTGAGCTAGCGGAGCCGCCGACGGTCTTCGACGCTCGGCCGAGCCAGCAACACTGCCATACCCAGCCCGGAGAGCAGCCCGGCCAGGGAGACCAGCAGATCGGAGTCGGCGGCGTGGATCGGGCTGTTGCCGGCCAGCGCGGTGAACGTCGCGCCGATCGGCATCATGATCATCATGGGGATGGCCGTGGCCACCAGAAACACCAACGGGCCCACGAGCGCGACGAGCGCGGCCAGGGCGTGGTGCCACCAGATCGGCCGACCACCGGGCCAGTCCCACGCCAGCAGTGTGACCCCGGTGAGCAGCACCGCCCCGAGAGCGACCTCCGGCAGGAGGCGTGTGCCGGGCGCTGTGGCACGGACCAGCCCGACGCCGAGCAGAGCCACCACGGTGAGGCCGGCCGCCAGCCCGACGCGAACCCGGGTCCGCGTCGGAGCCGCCGCGAGCGCGGCACCGACGGCCAGTGCCACCAGCAGCGCCGCCGTGGCCAGGGCGCCCTGGTTCAGCTCCGGCTCCCGGTCGGTCGGTGACTCCATCGCTGCCGCCACCAGTGTCAGGACCCCGGCCACGCAGGCCGCCCCGGTCAGCACCCGCCGGTCGGTGGCCGGAGGCGTGCCGCGCTCCCGCCCCGACCACGTGTCAGGCTCCCGCGCTGGCGGGGTGCGGCGCTCCCACCACAGCAGAAGCGCCGCGACCACACCGAGCACGGCGCACCCGGCGACGGCGAGCAGCACCGTCGCGTCGGAGCCGATCGGGTCGGCCCGGTCGATCGCCACGTCGGCGGCGACCCAGCAGCCGCCCAGCACCACCGCCGGTCCGCTCCACCGCATCTGCCCCCGCCCGGCCAGCACCAACCCGAGCGGCACCGCCATGATCGCCATGAACCGCAGGTCGCGCGCCCAGTAGGCGTTGTTGCCCGGCAGGTGCTCCGACCACGGGCCGAGCGGCTCGGTCAGCGGTTGCCACGTGGTCATGCCGTACGCCCAGAGCACGACGGCGGCGGCGGAGAGGAGCAGCCCGACCGGGCGCGCGGATCGCATCCGTGGACGGTAGCGGCCCAACCGCCCGTGCGGGGGGCGCGGTCATCCGCCGACCGGTGACCGGGCGGGACGGTGGCGCAGCAGCCGCCACGTCGGCAACACACTGGACAGCACCGCGAGCAGCAGGCACAGGCCCACCACCCCGGCGACCACCGACCACGGCATCACCAGGTCGACGGGTGCGCCGACCTGCTCGGCGAGGCCGGCGCTGATGCTGAGCAGACCGACGAACGCGACAGCCCCACCCAGCAGCGCGCCGATCAGGACCACCAGTGCGGACTCCGCCGTGACCAGCCAGATGACCTGCCGTCGGGTCGCCCCGGCCATCCGGATCAGCCGCAGGTCCGCGGCGCGGCCGGCGGCGGCCAGCAGCAGCGTGTTGGCCACCGCGATGGCCCCGTAGCCGGCGGACACCCCGATCAGCAGCAGTGTGAAGAGCCAGACGAGGCGGTCCTCGGCGGCGTCCGCCTCGGCCGCCCAGCCCGGGACGTCGAGGATCCGCGCGCCGAGCGGTGGATCGACGCGGTCCCGGACGTACACGGTGGACGTCAGCGCAGACGGGTCGTGCGCCCGCACCACGGCCCGGGGCACGAGCAGATCGCCGGGGATCGAGGTGTCGTCGACCACGGCGACGACGCGCAACGACACCGTCGTCCCGTCGGCGAACACCACCGGGTACGGCTCGGACGGCAGCCGGTTCGCCGAGACGCCGACCACCACCGTGTCGTCACCCCTCAGGTCGTTCAGCGAACCGGCGACGACGGTGAGCACCCGGTTCGCGGCGGCGAAGCCCTCCGGGTCCACGCCGAGCGCGGTCATCGGCCGGTCCTGCGGCGACGTTCCGGGGTCTGTGCGGTAGACGGTGGTCGGCAGGAGCGCGGTGCCACCGGTGGCGGCGACGGCCCGGTCGGACAGGCCGGGTGCGCGGTCCGGCACGACGATCCAGCCTGCGTTCACGTTGTCCGCCCGACCCGCCGCGTACGCGGCGGTGCTGGTGCGCACCATCCCGGACACCAGTACCGCGAACGCGACAGTGAGCAGCACCGGCGCGGCGATGGCGGCGGTCCGCCGGGTTGCTGTCAACGCCCCGCCCCGGACCAGCATCCCGATCGCGCCACCGGGCCGACGCACCGGAGAACGCAAAAGCCACACCAGCGGCCCGACCACCACCGGGGCGAGCACTGTGGTGCCGGCAACCAGCGCCATCACCGCGTAGAGCGCGTACTGCGCCCCCACCCGCGCCTCGTCGGCGGTCGCCGTGCCCAGACTGAGAGCGGCCCCGGTCGCGAGGAGCAGCACTCCGGTGGCGCCGCGCAGCCGACCGATCGGTCGCTGTTCCACAGCGGCCTCGCGTAGCGCCTCCAACGGGCGGACCCGCGCCGCTCGGCGGGACGCCGACCAGACGGCCAGCAACGCGATCACCGGCCCGGCGGCGAGCGAGACCGCGACCGGCCAGAGTTCGTAGCGGACCCGGAAGGTCGACGGTTCGTAGCCGACGTCGACCAGCAGCCGACCCAGCAACGGGGCGAGCGCCGCGCCCACCAGCAGGCCGACGAGCCCTGCCGCTACGCCGACGGCGAGCGCCTCGGCGTAGACCATGCGGCGGACCTGGCGCCCGGTGGCGCCGACGGCGCGCAGCAGGCCCAGCTCACGGCGACGCTGCGCGATGGTGAACGCGAAGGTGGAGGCGACCACGAACACCGTGACGAAGCCGGCGAGGGCCGCCGTGGCGGTGAGCACCTGCATGCCGATCCACCGGGTACGGGCGTCGCCGCGCGGCTCCAACGCACCACGGGCGGCACCGGTGAGCACCCGTCCGTCGCCGCCGACGACTCCGCGAGCCGCCGTGGCGACCCGCTCGGGATCGGCGTCCGGCGCGAGCACCAGCCCGATGGCCCGCACACCGGGCGCGAGCGCGGCGGCGACCTCGTCCGCGACGTGGACGCCGGGTCCGTCGACCAGACCGGTGACTGTGTACGACTCCGGGCCCACAGCGGTCAGCAGGGTGACCGGTGCGCCGGCGCGCAGTCCGAGCGTGCTGTCGACGACCACCTCGCCGGGCCGGCGGGGTGGCTCGCCGGCCGTGAGGCGCAGCCCACCCAACTGGACGCTGGACCAGCCGTGCCCCTGGTAGGCGTCCTCCCGCCGGGTGTCGGCGACCGAGGGCCGGCCGTCGACGAGCGGCTGCGCGTAGAAGGTGCGGTCCGGCACCGCCGCCACCACGTCCGGCAGACCGGCCAGCCCGCCGACCAACTCCGCCGCCGTGGTGGCGGACCAGGGGCGGGTCGGCACGAACTCGTCAGCGGACGCACCCGCCTCGGGGCTCTGCACCACGATCGCCGCCCGCGCCAGCCGGTCCGGCACCTGCGGGCGGCCGGAAGCGAGCAGCAGGGTGGCCGCCGCGACCAGTGTGACCCCGATGGCGACTGCCACGAACGCGCTGGCCGATCGCCGGACGCTCAGCACGACGACTCCGCGACGGTCTCCCGCTCGGCGATCCGGGCGGCGACGGCGGCGGCGGTGATCGGGCCGGTCAGCTCGTCGACGACGCGGCCGTCGGCCAGCAGGAGGACCCGATCGGCGTACGCGGCGGCGGCGGGATCGTGGGTCACCATCACGACGGTCTGCCCGTGGTCGTCGACGAGCGCCCGCAGCAGCCGGAGCACCTGCCGGGAGGAGGCGCTGTCCAACGCCCCGGTCGGCTCGTCGGCGAAGACCACCGCCGGACGGGTGATCAACGCTCGGGCCACGGCGACGCGCTGCTGCTCCCCGCCGGACAGCTCACTCGGCCGGTGCCCGGCCCGGTCGGCGAGGCCGACGGCGTCGAGGGCTGCGGCGACGTCCCCGGCCGGCGGGCGGCGGCGGGCCAGGCGCGACGGCAACTCGACGTTCTGGGCGGCGGTCAGCGTGGACACGAGGTTGAACGCCTGGAAGACGAAGCCGATCCGGTCCCGCCGCAGCCGGGTCAGCTCGTCCTCACCGAGGTCGTTGAGGCTGGTGCCGTCGATCGTGACGGTCCCCTCGGTCGGGCGGTCCAGCCCCGCCGCGCAGTGCAGCAGGGTGGACTTCCCCGAGCCGGAGGGGCCCATCACCGCCGTGAACGTGCCGCTCGCGAAGGCGGTGGTCACGCCGTCGAGCGCCGTCACCCGCCGGGTTCCGGTGCCGTACACCGCGCGCAGCCCCGTCAGGGTCACCGTGTCTGTGGTCATGACCGTTACGGTGCCGAATGCCGGGGGTGCGGCGCGTCGTGCCGGGGCTGGCACTTTCCGCCCCTCCCCCGGGTGGAGTCGACGGCCCGCACGCGCCGGCACGTCGTCCTGCGGGATGACCACCCGCAGGCGGACGCGGCCGACCCGGCCGGCCGTTACCGTTCGACGGGTGACCGCTCTCCTGCTGACCCGACGGATGCGGCCGGTGGACCTGTACACCGTGGACGCCCTGCTGGCGGTGGCCGTCGGTGGGCTGCTCTGCCCGTACGCGGCGCTGGAGTCGCCGCTGCACGGCGGCGTACGCGAACCGCTGTGGGTGTCGGTGCTGGTCGGGATGGCCCTCGGGCTGCCGTTGGCCGTCCGGCGACGGTGGCCGATGGCGGTGGCCGTCGTGATCAGCTCGGTCGCCACCGTCGCCCTGATCACCGGGGTGATACCCAACTTCGCGGCCGCCGCGCCGGCGTTCGCCATCGGCCTGTCCTTCTACACGGTGGCCGTGGCGACGCCCACCCGCCGCTCGATGCTCTGCGCCGCCGGTTGTCTGGCGCTGGTGAGTGTCGGCCTGGTGCTGACCGCGGGCGACCTCTGGTCGCGGACCGGTGCGGTCGCCTACGCCGCCGTCATGGTCGCGCCGGCCTGGGTGATCGGTTGGCTGATCCGGGAGCGACGCGCCCTCGCCGCCCGGCAGAGTGATCAGCTGGTCCGTCAGGCCGCCACCGAGGAGCGGTTGCGGGTGGCGCGCGAGCTGCACGACGTGGTCGCGCACACGCTCAGTCTCATCGTGGTGAAGGCGGCCGTCGCCAATCACGTCGCCGAGGCCGACCCCCGCGAGGCGGGTGCCGCGCTCCGGGTCATCGAGGAGACCGGCCGCACCGCGCTGACCGACGTACGTCGGGTGCTCGGCGTGCTGCGCGAGGACAGCCCGTACGCGCCGACGCCCGGGCTGGACGAGTTGCCCCTGCTGGCCCGTCAGGCGGCGATCGGCGGCGTCGACGTGCGGCTCGACGTGCGGCGGGACGAGCCGGCCGGCGCGGTGCCGGAGTCGGTGGGCCTCGCCGTGTACCGGATCGTGCAGGAGGCGGTGACGAACGTGGTGAAGCACGCGGCGCCGGCCGCCTGCCGGGCCACGGTGACCGTCCTGCCCGACGAGGTGCGGGTGGAGGTGACCGACGACGGCCAGCGGCCGGTCCTGCTCGGCGGGGAGGGGCACGGGTTGATCGGCATGCGGGAACGGGTGGCGTTGCACGGCGGGGAGTTCCGCGCCGGCCCCCGCTCCGACGGTGGCTTCGCGGTGACGGCCAGCCTCCCCTACCGGGTGGCCGCGTGATCCGCGTGCTGATCGCCGACGACCAGGCGTTGCTGCGCGGCAGTTTCCGGCTGCTGGTCGATCTCAGCCCGGACTGCACCACTGTCGGTGAGGCGGGCACCGGCGTGGAGGCTGTCGCGTTGACCGAGCAGCACCGGCCGGACGTGGTGCTGATGGACGTCCGGATGCCGGAGATGGACGGCATCGAGGCGACCCGGCGGATCTGCGCCGACCCGGCGACGGCTGGCACCCGGGTCATCATCCTGACCACGTTTGACCTCGACGAGTACGTCTACGGGGCGCTGCGCGCCGGGGCCAGCGGGTTCCTGCTCAAGGACACCCCACCGGCGGACCTGCTGACCGGGATCCGGGTGGTCGCCGCCGGGGAGGGGCTGCTCGCGCCGACGGTGACCCGTCGGCTGATCGACGAGTTCGCCCGGCAGCCGGAGCCGACCCGGCCGCTGCCCCGGCAGCTCGACGGGGTGACCGATCGGGAGCGGGAGGTGCTCGCGCTGATCGCCCGGGGCCTGTCCAACGCGGAGTTGGCCGCGCACCTGAACCTCAGCCAGGCCACAGTCAAGACGCACGTGGGGCGGCTGCTGACCAAGCTGGCGGTACGCGACCGGGCCCAACTGGTCATCGTCGCGTACGAGACGGGCCTGGTGGGGCGGGGCGGCCCACGCTGAGCCGGTCGGTCCGCACCCGAGCAGCAGCCATCACCAGGTACTCCCGCAACTGGAAGTCGGTGCGGGCCCTGGCGGAGATGACCACCTCCTGACCGGGGTGGGGGCCGCGGCTCGGCGACCCCCACCGACGCTGCTCAGAAGTGGTACGCGGTCTCGTACTCGGGCACCAGCACGCGGCTGCGCGGCGAGATCCGGCGCACCGCCGCGATCATCTCGTTCAGGCGGGTTCGGTCGGTCGGGGCGACCGGCGGCGGGTTCTGCAACGCCGTCTCGAAGTTGTCGTAGTGCACCGGCACCACGACCTTCGGGTAGTCGAGGCCGGCCAGCAGCCGGGGCAGGTAGTCGCCCGTGGTGGTGGCGTTCTGCATGGCCACCATCGCCACGTCGGGCGCGAGGCCGGTGAGGTTCCGCTCGGCGACGTCGCTGGCCCCGGTGAAGTAGACCGATGGTCCGCCGTCGACCCGCAGCAGGTAGCCCAGCGTGTCGCCCTCCGGCAGGTCGGCGATGGTGGCCGGCTGCGGCGGCGGGCTCACCCGCACCCCGGGAAAGGCCACCGAGTACGACGGGTTGCGGCTGTGCAGCGAGCCGACCACCTCGACGCTGTGGTCCCCGAAGTCCAGCACCTCCCCACCCTTGACGGCGCTGAGCTGCGTCGACGGCAACCCGTAGGCCAACCCCAGGTGGTACGCGGTAAGCGTGCCGAACACCCGTGCGCCGGTGCGCTTGGCGATGTACGGCACGTCCATGAAGTGGTCCCAGTGGGTGTGCGTGACCAGCACCGTCGTGGCCCGGTCGACGCGCGGGTCGATCACGTCGGTGCGCACCGTCAACGCGGTGTCGGTCTTGAAGGCCCCGGTGAACAGCCCGGTGTCGATCCGGCTGAGGAACGGGTCGACGAGAAGGGTGCGGTCGCCGATGTCGGCGCGCCAGCCGGCCGTACCCCACCAGCGGAAGCTGACCGCGCCCTTGCGGCGAGCGGTCGGCGTGGGAGCGGCGGTCGAGGGCGCGGCCTGGGCCGGGGTGGCGACGCCGGCGGCGAGGCCACCGGCGGAGACCAGGGCGGTGGTGGCGGCGGCGTCGCGCAGGAAGCGTCGGCGGTCGAGACTGGGCATGCGGATTACTCCCCGTGGTCGGGTGATGTGTCGACCACGAGCCAACCAGCGGCACCCGGCCACGGTCCAAGATCAAGCGCCGTCGGCTTCGATACGCCGGCGGATATCGGTGCTGCTCAGCGGGGGTGTAGCGGCACCCGGAGGGTCGCAAAATCAGTCGCCGCGCAGCGCCTCGACGGCCGTCCGGGCGGCCTCCCCCATCGCCAGGTCCACGTCGATGCGGCGCGGGGTCAACCGTTCCGCGCGGGCGAAGACGGCGATCGCGTACCGGCCCCCGTCGGGGTATTCGGCGACCCCGGCCTCCAGGTGGAACCCGGGCAGGGTGCCGGTCTTTCCGGAGACCCGGACGCCGGGCGGAAAGCCGGCGGCCAGCCGGGTCCAGAAGATCTGCCGGGCCATCCAGGTGCGGACCATCGCGCAGGCCGCCGCCGGCCCGGCCTCGTCCCGCCAGATCAACGTGAGCAGCCGGGTGATCTCCCGGGCGGTGCTGGACGTGGTGTGCGCGGGGTCGAAGACCCGCATCGCCCGGACCCGCTCCGCCGGCAGCGTGGGGAAGATCCGGGCGAACTCCGCCTCGGTCCGGGCGCCCACGTCGGCGAGCATCATCTCGACCAGGTCCCGAGGGCCACCGAGGACGCGGGTACGGGTCAGCCCCAACTCGACGGCGAGCATCGGCAACAGGTCCGGGCCGACCCGGCGCAGCAGCAGGTCGGCTGCCGTGTTGTCGGTGACCGACATGGCGAAGTACGCGAGGTCGCGCAGCGACACCTCGGCGTCGTCGTCGCAGCCGGCCAGACCCCACCCACCGAGCCGGTCGGCGGCGGTGACCACCACCCGCTCGGTCGGGTCCACCTGACCGGCCTCCACCTGCCGGGCGAACTCCAACACCAACAGGATCTTGAAGATCGAGGCGATCACCACCTGCTCGTCGGCCCGCACCCCGACCTCACGAGCGCCATCGACCGGTCCGCCGCCCTCGACGGCGCTCAGGTCGACGGCGTCCAGGTCCACGACGTGCAGGCTGGCTGTCACCCCGACGGCGGCGAAGATGGCCTCGATCCGTTCCTCCACGTCCACGCCAGCACGGTATCCAGCGCCGCAGTGGTCGCGCTGGCGTAGGGTCCCGGCCGTGGATCTGCTCCGGCACCTGCGGCACTTCGTGGTGGTAGCACGCGAACTGCACTTCGGGCGGGCCGCGGAGCTGCTCGGGATGGCCCAGCCGCCGCTGAGCCAGTCGATCCAGCGACTGGAACGGGAGCTGACTGTCGAGCTGTTCGACAGGTCCCGCCGCCAGGTACGCCTCACCACCGCCGGTGAGCTGCTGCTCGGCGAGGCGGAGGAGCTGCTCGCCGGCGAGGGTCGACTCCGCAGCCTGATGGGGCAGATCCGCGCCGGTGAGCTGGGCGTACTCCGGGCCGGGGTGCCACCGGAGACGCCCGCCGTGACGCTGCGTTCGCTGCTGGACGGGCTCGCCACCCGGGCACCCGGCCTGGACGTGGAGCTGCACGAGCTGACCACTGCCGAGCAGGTGCGGATGCTCACCGAGCGGACCCTGGACGTGGGGCTCGTACATCACCCGGTGGCGGCAGACGGGCTGCGCTTCGGCGCCCCGGTCGACGTACCCCTGGGGGTGCTGCTGCCGCGGACCTCCCCGCTGGCCCGCGGCCGTGAGGTGACGCTCGCGTCGCTGGCCGGTCTGGATCTGGTGGCCGCTCCCCGCGCCACCGCCCCCGGCTGGCACGACCACCTGCTGGCGGTGTGCCGGCAGCACGGGTGGCGCCCGGCCCGGGTGCGTCCGGCCCGCAACCCGGAGTTCCTGTGCGGGCTGGTGTTGGCCGGCGGCGGGGTGGCCGTGGAACCGGCGGCGGTGGCCCGCCGGGAACCCCGGATGGCCTGGCGGCCGATCAGCGACGCGCCGCTGGCCAAGCGCACCTCGGCGGCCTGGCCGGACCGGTCGGCGCACCCGGCGGCGGCGATGTTCGGCCAACTCGCCGCGGAGGTGCTGGCCGACGCCGAGCCCACAGCGCCCGCGCCGGCCGCGACGTCGGTGCCGGCGGCACGGCCGTGGCCGGTGCTGTTCGACACGACCGGGTGAACCGACCGGCCGTTGCCTCCGTCACCCCGATTGGGCGGTGGATCGTCCACCCACCCGGGTATGGATGACAGGAAACGAAGACGCGAAGGAGCCGCAGTGGCAATCACGATTCCCGACATCAGCCTGAACGACGGCACCACCATTCCGCAGCTCGGCTTCGGGGTGTTCCAGATCGAGCCGAAGGACACCGTCGCGGCGGTGACCACTGCGTTCGAGGTGGGCTACCGGCACATCGACACCGCTGAGATGTACGGCAACGAGGCCGAGGTCGGCGAGGCGGTACGCGTGTCCGGCCTCGACCGGGGTTCGGTCTATGTGACCAGCAAGCTGAACAACGGCTTCCACCGCCCCGACGACACCCGCAGGGCGTTCGACTCGACGCTCGCGGCGCTGAAGATGGACTACATCGACCTGTTCCTGATCCACTGGCCGCTGCCGACCCTGTACGACGGCGACTACGTCTCGACCTGGAAGGTGCTGGAGGAGTTCCAGCGCGACGGCCGGGCCCGCTCGATCGGCGTGTCCAACTTCCAGGTGTCGCACCTGCAGCGGCTGGCCGCCGAGGCGAGCGTCGTGCCGGCGGTCAACCAGATCGAGGCGCACCCGTACTTCACAAACGACGAGGTCCGCGCCTACGGCCGTGAGCACAACATCCTCACCGAGGCGTGGTCGCCGATCGCGCAGGGCAAGGTTCTCGACGACCCGACGGTCGTCGACATCGCCGAGCAGCTCGACCGGACCCCGGCGCAGGTGGTGCTCCGCTGGCACGTGCAGCGCGGCGACATCATCTTCCCGAAGTCGACCACCCCGAAGCGGATCGAGGAGAACACCCGGATCTTCGACTTCGAGTTGGACGACGCGGCGATGGAGCGGATCACCGTGCTGGACAAGGGCGAGGCCGGCCGGCAGGGCCCGAACCCGGACACCTTCGCCTACCTGCCCAGCTGACCTGAGCCGCCGAGGGGCGGGCGCCACCGCGGTGACGCCCGCCCTCCCCCCGGGTGACGACCCCCTGGTCAGATCCGGCCCACGGAGTCCTGGTTCTGCAGCACCAGCCACCGGCCGTGCTGGTAGGTATAGCTGACCCCGATCAGCAGCGGCACCCTGGTGCCGGTGGCCGGCACCGCGTAGACGGAGTCGAACAGCACGAACCCGGTCCGGCAGCCCACCACGGTCTGCTTCGCCACACTGAACGACTGGGTCCAGGAATCGTCGGCGAAGAACCCGCGCAGCCAGTCCACTGTGGCCCGTTTGCCGTCGAGCACCTCCCCGTCGGAGGCGAAGACGGAGGTGACCTCGGGGTGCAGCAGCGCGGCGAAGCCGTCCAGGTCGCGCCGGGCGGTGGTCTCCACGTACGCCCGGACGGCGCGGTCGAAGGCGCGCTCGCAGCCGCGGGCCGCCGCGTCCCCGGTTGTGGTGTCGCCCGGACCGGGGGTGGCGGCCGACACCGCTGCCGGAGCGGCGGCGAGCAGGCCGGCGGTGAGCCCGAGCAGGGCGATCGTGCGGCCGAGCCGGCCGGCGGGACGGGCGGAGGCGGATGGACGCATCGGGTTCTCCTTCGGACGAGTGGTTGTGCCGTCGCAGCAAACCGGCCCGCCCCGCGGTCGGCCAGTGATTCGAACCAGCTCGAATGCCGACAGCACATCGATGCCACCGCTTGTACGATCCGCGTTGTGATGGTCGCGCACCTGGACGGTTCGAGCCTCGCCCGGCTCCGGTTGGCGATCTCGCCGGCCTGGGAGGTGACGTCCTGGCTGCGGGCCGCGCTCTCGCGGTTCGGGCATCCGGTGCACGGCGATCCCGGTCCGGCCGCCCGCGCCGCGCTGCGGCACCCCGACGTGGCTCTGGTCGCGGAGCTGGTGACGCCGCCCGGCCGGCTCGGCTACACGCCGGACCTGCTCACGCCGAAGCCGCCGCTGGGTCCGCTCGACGCGGCCTTCGAGCAGCAGTTGGCGGCCACGGCCGCAACGCCCGCCGACGAGGTGGCGGCGCAGGTGAACGAGCGGTTTCCGGCGGGCGGGATCCCGGCGCGGGTCCGCGCGGCGGTCGAGGACGGCACCCTCGCCCGGCGGGTCACCGATGGGCTGCGGCACTTCTGGCAGACCTCGCTCGCCGAGCAGTGGCCGGCGGTGCGGGCCACGCTGGAGGCCGAGCTGGCCGTGCGAGCCACCGCGATGGCCACCGCCGGAGTGGGCAGCATGCTGAACGGCCTGCACCCGAAGGTCGGCTGGACCGGCAGGTCGCTGACCATCGACAGCTCGTACCGGATCACCACGGCGCTGACCGGCGCGGAGCTGGTGCTCGCGCCGTCGGCGCTGGCCTGGCCCCAGCTCTCCACCCAGCTGTGCGACGAGGGCAACGCCGTGCTGGTCTACCCGGTCGGTGCCGGGCCGACAGTCCAGCGCAGGGCGGATCGGCTCGGTGACCTGGTCGGTGCGAGCCGGGCGGCGATCCTGGCGGACCTGGACGTGCCCCGGTCCACCGGGCAGCTCAGCGAGCGGCACCGGCTGGCCCCGGCCACCATCTCCTACCACCTGGGGGTGCTGCTGCGCTCCGGTCTGGTGGTGCGCACCAGGGAGCGGCACAGCGTGCTCTACCGGCGGTCCGACGACGGGGACGGGCTGGTCGGCTGCCGGCCAGGTCAGGGCGCGACGCGCTCGGCGAGCCGGCGGAACACCGCCTGAGTGGGCGAGCCGGGCTCGGGGACGTAGACGATCATTCGCTGGTCGGTCTCCGGAACGTGCAGCACCCGGCACTCGAACTCCAACGACCCCAGCTCGGGATGCGGCACCCGCTTGACGATGGGGCGGCGCTCCTCGACATCATGCTCCGCCCAGAGCCGCGCGAACCGGGGCGAGGTACCGAGCAGCTCGGTGACCAGCTCGCGGATCGCCGGGTCGGCCGGGTAACGGCCGTAGGCGGCCCGCAGGTCCGCCACCGTGCTACGGACGAAGCAGATGGTCTCGGCGTCGGTCCAGTGGCTGTCGGTCGCCGGATGCCGGAAGGTCCAGCGGATCATGTTGCGGTCCGCGTCCGGCACGGCCGAGAGGTCGCCCATGAAGTACGTGGCCAGCCGGTTCCAGGCCAGCACCTGGTACGCGGCGTCGACGAGGTACGCCGGAGTCTCGGTCATCGCGTCGATCAGGTGCCGCAGCCCGGGGGTCACCTCCCGGCTCGGCCCGCCGGCCGGCAGCGGATTCTCCCCGGCGATCCGGAACAGATACTCGCGCTCGTCCCGACTCAACAGCAGCGCCCGGGCCATCGCGGCGAGCACCTGCCGGGACGGGTGCGGTCCGCGGCCCTGCTCCAGCCGGATGTAGTAGTCGATCGACATGCCGGCGAGCTGGGCGACCT
Organism: Micromonospora salmantinae; assembly: GCF_022230905.1. Taxonomy (NCBI): domain Bacteria; kingdom Bacillati; phylum Actinomycetota; class Actinomycetes; order Micromonosporales; family Micromonosporaceae; genus Micromonospora; species Micromonospora salmantinae. The sequence continues at coordinate 351,811 of NZ_JAKKFG010000045.1, read as the reverse complement.
CCTGCCGGCGCAGCCCCGGGGTGCGTCGGCGTCCACCCTCGGGGAGCCCGACCTCGGCGGGGCGCAGCCGGGCGCGGCGGGTACGCAGGAACGCCGCCAGTTCGTCACGCCGCAGGCCGCTGCTCGTCATGCCCCCAGCATGCCCCGGGCCGGGCCGGCGAGGGTGGTACCGCCGGTCCCAGCCTCGGCCCGTCTCTCCCCGGGCGCGGCCAGCCCGGCGAGGCTCGACGGCATGACGAACATGATCGCCCTGATCACCGGGGCCAACAAGGGAATCGGCTTCGCCACCGCCCGGCAGCTCGGCGCCCTCGGGATGACAGTGCTGGTGGGCGCCCGGGACGCCGAGCGGGGTCGAGCAGCCGAACGGGAACTGCGCGACGGCGGCGCGGACGCGGTGTTCCTGTCGCTCGATGTCACCGATGCCGAGTCGGTGACGGCCGCCGCGAAGCGGGTGGAGGCGGAGTACGGCCGGCTGGACGTGCTGGTCAACAACGCCGGCATCATCCTCGCCGACGGTGCGCGAGGGCTGCCCAGCGACACGACAGTGGCGACGCTGCGCCGGCTGTACGAGACGAACGTCTTCGGCGTGGTGGCGGTGACCAACGCGCTGCTGCCGCTGCTACGCCGGGCACCGGCCGCCCGAATCGTCAACGTGTCGAGCGAGGTCGGCTCGATCGCGGTGATGACCGACCCGAACGGCGCGCTGTTCGAGCTGACCTCCGTGCCCTACCCGTCGTCGAAGGCGGCGCTGAACATGCTCACCGCGATGTACGCCAAGGAACTGCGGGACACCCCGATCACTGTGAACGCCGCGAACCCGGGCTACTGCGCCACCGACCTGAACGCCAACAGCGGCTTCCGCACGGCCGAGCAGGGCGCCGAGGTGAGCGTGCACCTGGCGACCCTGCCGGCCGACGGGCCGAGCGGGCTGCTCTGGGGCTTCCAGATGGACGCCGGCGGTGGGTACGGCGTGCTGCCCTGGTGACCTGAGCGCTTGACCTGGAGTGCGCTCCAGCCGGCAGGGTGACCTGTGCGCCCACCGGTAGGGCGCACGAGAGGAGATCCCCATGCGGTACCGCACGATCGGCGCCGACCCGGCGACCCGGCGCGACGTCAGCGTGCTCAGCCTCGGCGCGATGCTCTTCGGCAGCGCCACCGACGAGGCCACCTCGTACGCGATCCTCGACCGGTACGTCGAGGCCGGCGGCACGTTCATCGACACGTCGGACAACTACGCGTTCTGGGTGGACGGCGGCCAGGGCGGGCAGAGCGAGGAGCTGCTCGGCCGGTGGCGGCACAGCCGGGGCGTCGGCGCCGAGATCGTCATCGCCACCAAACTGGGCGCCCGACCGCTGGCCCCGGGGACCAGCTACCTGGACAACGCCGAGGGCCTCTCCGCCAAGGTGATCCGCGAGTCCGCGGAGCGCAGCCGGGAACGGCTCGGGGTGCAGCGGCTGGACCTGCTCTACGCCCACATCGAGGACCGGACCGTGCCGCTCCAGGAGACCGTGGAGGGCTTCGCCGAGCTGGTCGCCGAGGGCACCGTGGGTCTGCTGGGCGCCAGCAACCACCGGGCCTGGCGGGTGGAGCGGGCCCGCGCGTTGGCCGCCGCCGCCGGCCTGCCGGGGTACGAGGTGCTCCAGTACCACCGCAGTTACCTGCCGAACCGCACCGACCTGATCAGCGAACTGGACCCGGACGGCGAGCCGGGCGGCGTCAGCGGTGACCTGCTCAGCTACCTGCGTGCCGAGCCCGAGCTGACCCTGGTCGCGTACTCGCCGCTGCTCAAGGGGGCGTTCACCCGGGCGGACAAGCCGCTCAGCTCGGCGTACGACCTGCCGAGCGCGCCACGGCGACTGGCCGCGCTGCGGGAGGTGGCCGGGCAGAGCGGCGCGACTGTCAACCAGGTGGTGCTCGCCTGGTTGCTGGGCGGTGAGCTGCCGTCCATCCCGCTGGTGGGCGCCTCGTCGGTGGCGCAACTGGAGGAGAGCCTGGCAGCGGTCGACCTGGAGCTGACCGCCGAGCAACGGCACCGCCTCGACACCACCTGGTGACCTGTCGCCGGCCGCCCCGCCGACCTCAGCTCACTGTCGGTGGGGCGGTCAGGTCGAGCTGCCAGTCGTTGGCGCGCATCATCTGCCCCGGCGGGTATTCGAAACCGGTCTCGCCGAGCAGCGTGAAGCCTGCCTTACGGCACACCGCGTTCGAGGCGGGATTGTCGACTGAGGGGTAGGCGTGGGCGTGGTGCCGGTCCCGTCGGGCGCGCGCCACGTCCACCACCGCGCGCACCGCCGCGGTCGCCAGCCCCTGCCCCCGGTACGCGGGCAGCACCGCCCAGCCCAGCTCGTACACCGGCTGGTCACGCCACTCGCGGGCCCAGTAGCCGACGCTGCCCGCCCGCACCCCGTCCGGCAGCACCATCGTGAACATGCAGCCCTGCTCGGTGCCGGAGAAGTGCACGTACCGGTCGTGCCGGGCGAGCACCTGCTCGTCGGTCTCCGGGCCGCCGGTGTGCTTGCGGGTGTCCGGTGAGTTGAGCTGCCGCAGCAGGTCGAGGTCGTCCTCGTGCCACGGCTCGATGCGTACCTGTGCCATCGCGCCCCCGTTCGTCGACCCCCAGTCAAGCCGATCCCACCGACATTTCGCCCCGAACCGCGCCCGCTAGATCGGATCTAGCGGGCGCGTGTCGTCACCTCGCGCCTTCATCGTGGAAGGGGGGTGGGCCATGGCACCGTTGCGGATCGCCGTGATCGTCGGCAGCACCCGGGAGGGACGGGTCGGCGACCGGCTGGCGCACTGGTTCGTCGAGCACGCCGCGCGGCACGACGACCTGGCGGTGACTGTCGTTGACCTGACCGAGTACGACTTCCCGGCCAGCTACCCCGCCGAGCCGACCGCGTCCATCCGGGCGTTCGTCCGCGAGGTGGGCCGCGCGGACGCGTTCGTCGTGGTCACCCCCGAGTACAACCACAGCTTCCCGGCACCCTTGAAACAAGCCATCGACTACGCGTACGACGAGTGGCAGGCCAAAGCGGTCGGCTTCGTGTCGTACGGCTGTCGGTCCACCGGCCTGCACGCGGTCGACCAGCTACGTACCGTCTTCACCGCACTGCACGCGACGACGGTGCGCGACGTCGTCGGGATCGACCTGCTCGCCGGCGAGCCGACCGCCCAGTGCACCGACGAGCTGCAACGCGACGTCGGCGTCCTGCTCGACCAGCTGCGCTGGTGGGGGCTGGCACTGCGCGACGGCCGGGCGGCTCGACCCTACGTTTCCTGAACACGTCCAACACGAAAGGCAAGGATCATGAGTAGACGCACCACCGGTCTGGCCATCGAGGCCGAAGGGCTCACCCGCTCGTTCGGGGACACCCGGGCGCTGGCCGGCATCGACCTCCAGGTGCCGGCCGGCACCGTCTACGGTCTGCTCGGCCCGAACGGCGCGGGCAAGACCACAGCGGTCCGGGTGCTCGCCACGTTGCTGCGACCCGACGGCGGCTCGGCCCGGGTCTTCGGGCACGACGTGGTCACCGAGGCCGACAAGGTCCGATCCCGGGTCAGCCTCACCGGCCAGTACGCCTCCGTCGACGAGGACCTGACCGGCACGGAGAACCTGGTGCTCCTCGCCCGCCTGCTCGGCCTGCGCAAGCCGGCCGCCCGCGAGCGCGCCGCGGCGCTGCTGGCCGCGTTCGGTCTGACCGAGGCGAGCGACCGCCAGGTGAAGAAGTATTCGGGTGGAATGCGGCGACGCATCGACATCGCCGCCAGCATCCTGAGCACCCCGGATCTGCTCTTCCTCGACGAGCCGACGACCGGCCTCGACCCGCGCAGCCGCAACCAGGTGTGGGAGATCGTCCGGGCGGTGGTGTCGCACGGCACGACGGTGCTGCTGACCACCCAGTACCTCGACGAGGCCGACCAGCTCGCCGGGCGGATCGCTGTCGTCGACCACGGCCGGGTGATCGCGGAGGGCACCCCGGGTGAGTTGAAGTCGTCGATCGGCTCCGGCACCGTCCACCTGCGACTTCGCGACCCCGCTCAGCGCCCCGAGGCGGAGCGGGTGCTCCGGGAGGCGCTCGACGTGCCGGTGCAGCTCGCCGCCGATCCGGTGGCGTTGACCGCCCGCGTCGGCGACGCCGGCACCGACCTCGACGCCAGCGCCCAGGCCGCTCGGGTGCTCAGCGACCTGGCCCGCGCCGGCATCGTTGTCGACAACTTCTCCCTCGGCCAGCCGAGCCTGGACGAGGTCTTCCTGGCCCTGACCGACCACCCCGCCATGCCGACCGACGAGCGCGATGACGAGCTGGAGGCAGCCCGATGAGCGACACCACGGCCACCACTACCGAACGGGCGCCGACCGTCTACGTCCCGTCCGCCGAGGCGCTGGCGACAGTGCTCGCGCCCGGTTCCCGACCGCCCCGGCCGAGCGCGCTGAGCGCGTCGCTCACCTTCGGCTGGCGGGCCATGCTGAAGATCAAGCACGTGCCGGAGCAGCTCTTCGACGTGACCGCGTTCCCGATCATCATGGTGCTGATGTTCACGTACCTGTTCGGTGGCGCCCTCGCCGGCAGCCCGCGCGAATACCTGCAGTTCTTCCTGCCCGGCATCATGGTGACCAGCGTCGTCATGATCACCATGTACACCGGCATCGGCCTCAACACCGACATCGAGAAGGGCATCTTCGACCGGTTCCGGACGCTGCCCGTCTGGCGTCCGGCCGCCCTGGTCGGCATGATCTTCGGCGACGTGCTGCGCTACATCCTCGCCGCCGTGGTGATCCTGGGTCTCGGGCTGGTGCTCGGGTTCCGCCCCGAAGGCGGGGTGACCGGGGCTGTCGTCGGGATCGGGCTGCTGGTGGTCTTCTCGTTCGCGTTCTCCTGGGTGTGGACGTTCTTCGGGCTGATCCTGCGCAGCGAGAAGTCGGTGATGGGCGTCAGCATGATGGTGCTGTTCCCGCTGACGTTCCTGAGCAACGTCTTCGTCGAGCCGAGCACCATGCCCGGCTGGCTCCAGGCGTTCGTGAAGGTCAACCCGGTGACGCAGCTGGTGGCCGCGATCCGCGGAGCGATGAGCGGCGAGTCGGACCCGTCGGCCACGATGTGGCTGCTGCTGTGGAGCGCCGGCTTCGTCCTGGTCTTCGGCACCCTGACCATGTACAGGTACAACCGCCGCTAACCAGGTCCCCTCACCCCGCCCCCACCTCCGCGATCTTGCACTTACTGTCCCGACAAGGGTGGCAGATCCACCTGAACCGGCGACCGAAAGTGCAAGATCGCGGAGGGCTGGGGTGGGGTCAGAGCCGCCAGGGCAGGGGGTTGGGGGGTAGGTAGCGGCAGGTGGTGCCGGTGGAGACGGAGTCGCGCAGGTGGCCGGCGAGGGCCGGGTGTCGATCGTCGAGTTTGCGGAGCGTGTCGCGGATTCGCGCGGTCACCGTCTTGCGGGCCCGTTCGGCCTCGTCGCCCAGGCGGCGGCTCCGGCCAGCCAGCCCTGCTGCGGCACGCAGCTCGTCGAGCAACGCACCCCGCTCGGCGTCCAGCTTGGACACCTTCCGGTCGTCGTCCCGGGCGGCGGCCCGATCGATCTCCTCGTCGAGGCGGGCCAGGTGCCGCCGGTAGCGGGCCTTCGCCTCGTCGTCGAGGACCGGGTCGGCACCCATCCGGCGGGCAGCGACCAGCTCCGGCCCGGCCGCCGGGTCGAGCAATTCGACCGCCGGTACGTCGGTGCCCGGGCGGCTGAGCAGCAGATGCAGGTCGTGCAGACCCTTGGCGTCGGGCAGGTGCACGACGACACCCTCGTACGCGAGCTGCCAGACCGGCCCGTCGCGCCGAAACTCGTACCCCTCGATCGCAGCCGCGACCGGCGCGGCCTGGCCGGGCGCGACAACCTGACCCCACCCAGCAACCTGGCCCGACGCCACAAGCTGGCCCGACCCGACGGACTGGTCCGGGAGGTCGGCGTCGGGGGCCGTCGGGGCGGCGAGCCGGTGGAGCACCTGCGTCATGCCGAGGGCGGTCGCCTCCTGGACGGCGGCGGCGCGCAACGCGGTCGACGTCGCGGTGTCGCCCGGGTGACCTCGGCCGGCGAGGGCGTTCACGAGGCCGGTGCGGGCGAGCAGCGACCAGGGCCGCGAGCCCAGCCGGTCGGCGGAGTCCCGAGCGGCGGTGAAGCCGGCGACGGCGTCGTCCCAGCGTCCCTGGGCGGCGTCGATCAGTGCCAGCCAGTGGTCGACGGGGCCACTGATGTCGCAGCCGAAGAGCCCTACCGTCCACTCTCCACGGTGTGGGGCCAGCGCGGCCCGCGCGGCGTCACAGCGCTTCGGGTCGGCGGACGCGGCGGCGGCCTGCGCGCGTAACCGTAGCCAGAGCGGTGACACCGGGCGCGGGTACCGGATGGCGGCGGCCTCGATGCCGGCGGTCAGCCGGACCGCCGTCTCGCCGTCGCCCCGCTCCGCCGCGGTGATCGCCCGCAACAGCTCCCGGTAGGGGTAGTCGATCGGGGCCAGCCCGTCCACCAGCGCGGCGGCCTCGGCGACCCGGCCCTGGAGCAGCAGTCGGGACCAGCGCAGGTGGTGGCCCATGAACCCGAACTCGGTGTGGCCCGGGTCGGTCTGGTCGGTGAGGATCGCGAACCGCGCGTCGGCAGCGGCGAAGTCACCCTGGAACGCCGCGATGATGCCGCTGTCGACGGCCGCGGCCATCCGGTGCCGGGCGAAGTCGCCCTGCCGTTCGGCGTCGACGAAGGTGGTGAGCTCCTCGGCGAAGCGAGGGTCACCCAGCTCCAGCAGCGCCACCCAGCGCAGCGAGGTGGCCCACAGCTCGGTCTCCCGGTCGCCCGTCCGCCGGGCCACGTCCCGGATCTCGACGGTGAGCGCGGCTCGGGTCGCGGCGGTGCCCAGCCCCCAGGTCGTGTCGTGACGGGCCCAGAGGCTGAAGGTGAGCGCCTCGTCGTCCTGCCCTCGACGGGCGATCGTCTCGCTGGCGGTGATCAGGTCCGCGACCAGGGCGCCGACCGTGGCGGTGGCGTCCGGTTCGCCGATCAACCGGCGGTACGCCTCGCGCACCAACTCCGCCGCCTCGATCGACTGGGCGGTCTCCACCTGGCGGGCGCGGTTCACTGTGAGCGCGACCCGGGCCAGCAACACCGGGTCGTCCAGTGATCGGGCCAGCCTGGCGGCCTCGGCCAGCAGTCGCGTGACCTCTTCCCGGCCGGCGTGGTGATAGTGCGACTCGGCGAACTCGACCAGGATCCGCACTCGTTGTGCCCGGTCTTCGACGACCTCGAGGGCTCGGCGGAAGTGCACCGCCGCCTCGTCGCCGGCCAGCCGGGCGAACGCGTCCCGCCCGGCGGCGACCAGCAGCGTGGCCACCCGGGCCCGGTCGAGCGCCGGGCCGGCCAGGTAGGCGTGGCGGGCGAGGTCGGCCGGGATCAGCCGGTCGGTGAGCTCCCGCAGGTCGTCGACCGCCCGGACGACAGCGCCGTGGCGGGCCCGCCGGTCGTCGTCGGTCAGCCCGTCGTAGAGGGTCTCGCGGACCAGGTCGTGGGCGAAGGCGAAGCGGCCACCGCCCCGGGCGACCACCAGTCGGGCGGTCACCGCCCGGTCGAGCAGCCGGTCGACCTGCGCCGCCGGTGCGGCCGCGCAGGCCGCGAGGACCTGACGGTGGAACTCGCGACCCAGTACGGCGGCGACGGTCAGCGCCTCCACCACGGCGGCGGGCAGTTGGGCCAGGCGGCGGCGCACCGCCTCCCGTACGCCGGGTGCGATGGTGCCGATCGCGTCGTCGGCGTGCCACAGCCGCGCGGTCTGCTCCACGAAGAACGGGTTGCCGCCGGTGCGCCGGTGCACCTCGTCGACAAGGCTGGCCTGTGGCTCCCGGCCCGCGGTCCGGGTCATCAGTGCGGCCACCTCGTCGCGGGTGAAACCGGTGAGGGTGATAGTGGTGGCCTTCGCGACCAGCGGCATCAGCAGCGGGCGCAGCGGATGCTCGCCCGACTCGACCTCGGCGTCGCGGTAGGTGCCGATCAGCAGGAGCCGCTCGAACCAGGTGTGCTGGGCGGCGAAGCTCAGTAACCGCAGCGAGGCGGGGTCGGCCCAGTGCAGGTCGTCGAGGACGACCACTACCGGCCGGTGCTGGGAGACGGCGACCAGGGCGGCGGTCACCGCGTCGTACAGCGCGAACGCCTCCTGGTCGGCGGCGTCCGGGCCGCTGTCGACGCCGGCCCAGCTGGCAAGGCGACCGGCCTGCTCACCGCCGGCGCCGGACTGCCCGAGCAGGGCCGCGAGGGCCGGCTCGGCGGACTGCCGCGCCACCGCCCAGTCGTCGGCGGAGCGCCGCAGGGCACGCAGCACCTGCACCCACGGCCAGTAGCCGGGGGCGCTGTCGGAATCCCAGCAGGCGGCGCCGAGCACCAGCGCGCCTCGCTGCCGGGCCTCGCGGGCCGCCGACGTGACGAGGGTCGTCTTGCCGATGCCCGGCTCGCCGGTGACCAGGGCGAGACCGCCGTGGCTGGTGGTGGCCCGGTCCAACTCGGCGCGCAGCAGACCCGCGGGGTGATCCCGCCCGATGATGGCGTCGCCGAGCGCGTCCATGGTTTCCAGACGGTACTGGACCCGTCCGACAGCGCGAGCGAGTTAGCCGCCCGAACACCTCGCGGGGCCTCGCCGGCCCAGGTGGGTTCGGAGCCTTTGGAGCTGATGCCGTAAACGAGTCGACCCCATCGCTCCTCATACTTCCCTATCGGGGTATCGTAGGGAGCGATGACGGAAGAAATGTACTCGGTTGAGCAGGTAGCCGACCGGCTCAACCTGCACGTGCGCACAGTGCGCGGCTACATCCGCTCGGGCCGGCTGCGCGCCGTGCGGATCGGCAAGCAGTACCGGATCGCCGCCGGTGATCTCGACGCGCTCACCGGCCAGGCCCCGACCGCGCCCAGCGTCGCCAGGCAGGCGGAGGTGTCGAGCATCGTGCAGATCGACGGTGTCGACAGAGCCGCCGCCGACCGGCTCGGCACGCTCGTGCTCACCAGCGCCAACACCGGCCACGACCAGGCCAACCCGCTGCGGGTGCAGACCGTGTACGACGAGCAACGCCACCGCATGAAGATCATCATCCTGGGTGACCCGGCCGCCACCGCCGAGTTGCTGCACCTGCTCGACGCCGTGCTCAACGCCGACAACGGCCTGCTCGACCGGGAGGTCCACGATGCCTGACGAGATCCAGGAACGCGCCGGGGTGCCGGTGCTGGTCTGCGACCCGGATGGGCCACCAGTGGCCACCGAGCAGGACGCGCTGGACCTGATCGGGGCGGCGTTCCTCGGTGCCCAGGTGGTCGCCGTGCCGGCCAACCGGCTCGACGAACGCTTCTTCTCGCTGGGCACCCGCTTCGCCGGCGACGTGATGCAGAAGTTCGTCAACTACCGGGTGCGGCTGGCCGTCGTCGGCGACATCTCGGCGCAGCTCGCCGAGAGTTCCGCGTTGCGCGCCCTGGTGCACGAGTCGAACCAGGGCGGGCAGATCTGGTTCGTCCCCGACCTCGACGCGCTCGACGCCCGCCTCCGCGCCGCCCGATAGCCACCTCACGGGTCGGGCACTTCTGCCCGCCGTCCGCCGACGGCAAATCGCGGTATCGACAGCCCGGGGGCGCCTGCCTTGCGGGCAGCCAGCATCCAGCGGGGTCGTGAACGTCGCACTGTTGACCTACGGTGCTCCCGTGCTTCCCCGAAACGTGAAAATCATCGATCAGGTCCGCGCCGAGGCTCTGCGCCGCGACATCCCCGCTGCCGAGGTGGAGCGCTGGCTGGAACTCGCCCGGCCGTCTGCCCTCCTGACACAGGGGGGTGACGGGCCGGTCGTGGGCGCCATCCGTGGGCCGGTGATGCTTCCGGCCGAGGCCGAGGACCCCCAGTTCCCCTTGATCGCCACCATCGACTGCGCTGCCCTTCCGGCAGACGTGACCGACCTTCCGCTACCGGCCGACGGCCAACTGCTGCTGTTCGGCTGGCCCGAAGAGCACGGTTACGGCCAGGTGATGTACGTGCCGGCGGGCGTGGCCGTCGAGGAGCGAGAACAGCATCCGCCGGGCTTCTCTCCGGACGACGAGGAGTGCGCCGAGGTCTACGCGGAGATCCCGCAGGGCGATCTGCACCTCACTGTCGACATCTCTCTGCCCTACGTCAAGACGATCCCGGGGCCCCCGTGGTCTCCGCCGCTGCCGGGGGATCCCCCGTTCGAAGAGATGACCGAGGTGTGGAAGGAAGTCCTGGACAAGGTGCCGGACGGCCCGTTCTCCTACGGAGGCTGGACGACGCCGCTGCTGTTGGGTGGCTACGGCACTGACTGCAACGGTTTCAACCCCGCGTGGTTGGGTGCCCACCCCTCGGGCCGGTCCGGGCAGGACGAGTCGGACCATGGTGACTGGGTTGTACTGGCCGAGTTCCACGGCGGCAGACAGGGCGGCGCGAGTATCCATTGGGTGATCCAGCGCGCCGACCTGAAGGAGCGACACTTCGACCAGGCCAGGGTCCTCGTCTACTGGAATCCGTGACTCCGCTCGCTCCCGGAGCGGCACTGGAGCTGACGGGGGCTCAGGACTAGCCGCACAGTGACCGGGTACGCGCCATCCATGGGTAGCCACAAGCAGAACAAACACGACAACGGCGGCGAGTCGGCGCGAGGCCGGCGGCATTCGGGCAGCGGCGCTCCGGGCCGCCAGGGCTCGCCCGTGGAGCACTCGCCCGACCAACGGCACCGCCGTACCGCGACCGGCCCGGCCGGCACCGAACGCGACCTGGGCCGGGCCAAGGTCTCGGGCGACGGGCGGATCCAGCGCCAAGGCGGCTCCTGAGCCGAGCACTCAGCCGGTGCAGCGGCCCGCACGTTCGCAGGGCTGCTGCACCGGCTGAGCGGTTTCTACGGCGTGGCGCAGATGGCGTACGCCGTGTCGGACCAGTTCCCGGCGAACGCGTCCTCCTCGTACGCGCCGGACGCCGCTGACGTCGGGGCGGTGGCGGGGCCGCCGTTAGGGCGGAAGTCGTCCACGATGCCCTCGCCGGTCACCCCGTTCAGCTCGTAGCCGGCGCCCGTCAGCACCTTCCCGACCGGGCAGGTCGCCGTGACGCTGCGGAAGTCGAGGGAGTTGCTGGCCCCCACGGCCGAGGTGCGCACCAGGCCCGCGAGGGGGTTGGCGCAGATCGCGTACGCGGTGGCGGACCAGTTCAGGGCCGTGGCGTCCGACTCGTACGCGCCGACAGTGACCGCGGTCGGCGCCGTGGCGACGCCACCGTTGGGCCGGAAGTCGTCGACGACGCCTTCGCCGGTGATGCCGTTGAGTTCGTAGCCGGTGCCGGTCAGCACCTTCCCGACCGGGCACGTCGCCGTGACGCTGCGGAATTCGACCGAGTTGGTGACGCTGGTCGCGGCTACCCGGACCAGGCCGGGCAGCGGGTTGGCGCAGATCGCGTACGCCGTCACCGACCAGTTCCCCGCGAACGCCTCGGTCTCGTAGGCGCCGACGGTGACCGCGGTCGGTGCCGTGGCGACGCCACCGTTGGGACGCAGGTCGTCGACGACGCCTTCGCCGGTGATGCCGTTGAGTTCGTAGCCGGTGCCGGTCAGCACCTTCCCGACCGGGCACGTCGCCGTGACGCTGCGGAAGTCGACCGAGTTGGTGACGCTGGTCGCGGCGACCCGCACCAGACCGGGGACCGCGGCGGACGCCGGGCTCGCCGGGACGAGCACCGCTCCGGTCGCGACAAGACCGAGCACGAGTACGGACGCTCGGGCGCCGTACCGCCGGCTTTTGTTCTGAGCACGCATGTGTTTCTCCCGTCTGAGGCCCAGACGGGCGGCAGGTGAGACGCCGGCGTCCGGGCCGTTCGTGATGACGGGTTCACGCTAGGTAGCCACGTGACCAGGCATTATCTCCAAGTTGACTACGTCGCGTAACGGACTGAATCCGCCTCCGCCGTCACTGGCCTGACGGAGGATGCACGGACATCGATGGTGGTGCATACCATTCGGCTATGTCTGCTCGCCGTGTCGCCGCCACCGTCGCCCTCGCCGCGCTGGCGAGCCTGCTCGCCGTCAACGCCGCCCGCGCCGACGGCCCGGCGATCAGCACCCCGGGCACTCCCACGGTGGTGGCAAACGAACCACATCAGCTCACCCTCAGCTGGGCGCCCTCCGCCTGGGTCGAGCCCGGTGCGGAGCAGCCGATCAACTACGAGGTGCAGGTGCCGCTGGGCCCGAACACGTACCGCTTCCTCGGCTCCACCACCGACACCACGATCACGCTGACCGACCTCGCACCCGGCACGACGTACCGGATCGCGGTTGCCGCCCGCGCGCTCGGCGGCTACTCCGACACCTCGCCCACCACCACAGTGCGCACCGCGGCCGGCCGCGCGACGCTCAGCTACCTCAACCTGGACTGGTCCCCCACGAACAACCAGATCCAGCACCTCCTGAAGGTGACGAACACCGGCACCGCGCCGCTTGACCTGAGCACGGTGCGGGTGCGCTACCACCTGCGCTTCGAGGGCGCCAACACCTCGCTGGTGCCGAACTGCGACTGGGCCGCGCTGGGTTGTGACCGCATCGAGCAGACCGTGCAGTTCTTCATCCCGCCGGGCGGGCCGCCGACCGGGATGACGACGCCGGCGCCGCCGGGTTACCCGATCCCGGGAACGCCGGTCCCCGGCTGGGTGGAGCTGACCTTCACCGACGGGACGCTCGCGCCGGGTCAGTCGACCGGGCCGATCCAGCTACGGCACCACCGGCACAGCTGGAGCGACATCGACGAACGCGACGACCCGAGCTGGGCCGCCGCCACCGGCCAGTGGACCGAGAACGACCGGATCACGCTGGACGTCGACGGGGTACGCGAGTTCGGCGACACCTACTCCTGACCACTCCCGACAGGCGCCGGGCGACCGGCGTGCCCCAGGTCCGGCCGGCCTTGTCCCGGACAAAGGTGATGCCTGTGGGTCATCATGATGACTCACAGGCATCACGCTTCAAGGGGAACTACCCCCGACCGTCTGGCGCCCTGGGTGCTGAGCCGTTGGCTCCGCCGCACGGGGCGCGGTGTCCCTCACCGCTGCGCAGACAGAGCCATCAGCCTGTGAAGCTCTCGGGCAGATGAATGCGGGCGGCGGGAACGCCGAGGGCGCGCAACCGTAGCCGCGCATCGGCCAGCATCGCCGGTGGGCCGCAGAGGTAGATGTCCTGGCCGGGCTGGTGATGGTCGAGGGCGATGGTCAGAGCGTCGCCCCGCTCGGCCAGCTCGGCGCAGGGGTCGTCGGAGAGGGCCGGCACGATGGTCAGCCAGTCGTGGGCGCATTGCAGCTTGTCGAGGGCGATCGCGTCGTACAGGTCGGTGAAGGTGCGCGCACCGACGATCAACGTCACCCGCCGACCGTCGGGTGCGGCGACGACCTGCTCGACCAGGGCGCGCAGCGGCGCCAGGCCGGTGCCACCGGCGACAAGGAGCAGATCGCTCGTGCTCGCCGGGTCGAGGCTCAGCCCGGTGTCGACGGGCGGGCCGAGCCAGAGCAGCTCGCCGGGGCGTACCTCATGGACCAGGCGGTGGGAGACGGTGCCGGCGGGTACGGCGCGGACGTGCAGCTCGACGGTGCCGTCCGCGCGTGGGGCGTTGGCCGGTGAGAGCCAGCGCCAGTGCCCAGGGAAGCTCGGCGTGCAGACCGGCACGGCCTGACCTGGCTGAAAGGGCAGTCGCCGCCAGGGACGTACCGTCAGGATGGCGATGTCGGGCGACGGCCGGTCATGGCCGATCACCTCGACGTGCCACCAGGCCCGGCCGTCGCCGGCCTGCGCGGCAGCGCGGCGAATGGCGTGCGTGGCGCGGCACAGGGCGCGCTCGGCGGCGATGGTGAGCTGCGGCGTCCACAGTGGGCGCGCGTGGCGGGCAACGGTGGCGAGCAGCGCGTCGCCGATGGTGGTGGCGTGCGGGAGCAGGTCGAATTGACGGTACGCGTGGCCGAGCACCCGGAGTAGCGCCGCCCGGCTCGCCGGGGCGTCGCCGCCGACCAGGAGGCGGCCCAGCGCGGTGAAGAACAGCGGCGCGTCGCGCTGCGGGAGCAGCCCGGGTCGGCGGTCTTCGAGGGTGCACCAGAAGTCGCCGGCGGCCCGCGCGTCGACCGACTCCCAGGCGGCGGCCAGGCCCGCACGAGCTGGTTGTCGTCGTTCACTGTGGGCATGCCGGCTCCAAGTCGTTGATGCCTGGTCTGGCACCGGGGCGGGCGGGAGGAGCTGCGCCGTTGAGGGCCGGCGCAACTCCGGGACAAGGCACCCGCCCCGGGCCATGCATCCAGCTTCGAGGCAGGGCTTATCTGGAACTACAGCGTCGGAGCAGCCGAAAAGGCGCATCAATGAGGCACGCGCATACCCGCTCCGTGGCTGCTTGGTTACTAGAGTGAGGGCAAGCGGAGGGAGCATCGACGTGGCCTTGAAGCGGCACCGGCTCTGCCATCGGCGGAAGGCACTCGGGCTCAGCCAGGAGAGGTTGGCTGAGATCCTCGGTGTCGAACGATCCACCGTCGTTCGATGGGAGTGCGCTGAGACGGACCCTCAGCCGTGGCATCGGAGCCGGATCGCTAGCGCATTGCGAGTTACGCTCGAACAACTCGACGAGATGCTCGTGGATGTGTCGGTGGCAACACGCAGGGGGCGGATCATGGGAGGGAACACCCGCGATCCTGCGGCCGGGACGGTTCCCTCGGACGTCCTGGCCGGGCTATGTACGTTCCTGACCAGCTACATGCCTGACCGACCCGCTGAACCGACCCGATCACTGGTTGATTTGCGTCGCAGCGTTGGCAGAGTCCACAGTCTGTACCAGCGTGCAAGTTACAGATCCGCAGCACGGCTGCTGCCCAACGTACTTGCGCAGGCCACGGATCTGGCAACGCACGCACCCGAGGAGCAACGAGTCCGCGCGTATCAGGTGCTCGCCGCCGCCTACGTTTCAGCCTCGAAGCTCGCTGCGAAAGTGGGCGATGGCGAGAGCGCCCTGATGACGGCAGACCGGGCATCGACGGCAGCAGGACTCGCCGGGGATCGAGCACTTCTCGCAGTCGCCGCCTATCAGGCGGCCTGTGGACTTCTTCGAATTCCGGGACGGACGGACCAGACAGTGGGCGTGCTGGCAAGCAGCATTGACCGGTTGTCCTCCGGGAGACCGGCGACCGACCCTGATCTCATCTCTGCTCACGGGGCATTGCTTCTGCTGGCGGCTGTCGTAGCTGCCAGCAGTGGCGAGCAGAAGGCGGCCGGTCGGCTCCTGAGCCAGGCTGACGGGCTTGCGGCCGAGCTGGGATCGGACCGTAACCGCCTGTGGACCGCGTTCGGACCTACCAATGTCGCCATTCACACGGTCTCCGCAGCGGTTCGGGCCGGTAACCCGGACCAAGCCATCGCTGTTGCACTGCGGCTCGACACCTCACGCCTGCCAACCGTGCTCGTCGGCCGGCGGGCTCAAGTGCATATCGACCTAGCGGCAGCTTCGATGATGGCTTCTACAGACCGGTCGGCTGCCGTACTGCATCTACTCGAAGCGGAGAGGACAGCTGCGGAGGTGGTACAGGCCAACATCCAGGCTCGCGAACTCATACGCGACCTGCTCTCAAGGGAGCGGCGTGCTGCGACACCAGGGTTACGGCCGCTGGCCGAGCGGGCTGGCCTGCTGGCATGAGTAAGCGCCCCGTGCTCGCGCTTGTCGTATCAGCCGCACCACCGGTGCTGCGGATCGGTGAGCTGATCGATCTGCTGCTGGCCGATGGTTGGACGATCTGCATGATTGCGACACCCACTGCCGCTAGCTGGATCGACCTGGAGGCTGTTGCTCAGCAGACGGGGTACCCAGTACGCGTTGAGTGGCGCCTTCCCAGTGCGCCGGAACCCCACCCGCCCGCTGACGCGGTGGCGGTGGTTCCGGCGACCTTCAATGTCATCAACAAGTGGGCGCTCGGAATCAACGACACTGTGGCCCTTGGCATCTTGAACCAAGCGCTCGGGTGCGGCCTGCCCGTCTACGCCTTTCCCAACGTCAAATCTGAACTCGCTGCGCACCCCGCGTACCAGGCAAACCTACGTCAACTCACTGTGGCGGGAGTAGTTATCAAAGCCCTCAGCGCCAAGCTGGACTGGCGATTGGTCGAGAAGACGATAACACCGCGCGAAGTGGACGGCGCCATCAGCTAGGGCTGAATTAAGAATCCGCCCGCTCACAGAATCCATCAGATTACTGTCCGTTCGGAGATCCCTCGCCGGCCGTGCGGCGGAAGCATCGGGATGAGCTCTCTCCGATAACATGCACCTGTGACGGACTCCCCACCTCCCTACTTCGACCCTCTATCGACGGAAGACTTGACCACAATCATCTGCTCACGCTTTGAGCGCGAGCGGCCACGAAGTCTAGCCAACGATTTGCCACGCTTCCTCGGATCCGGCCTGTACGCAATCTACTATGTTGCGGGCACCGATGAGCTATACGCTCCCCTCGCAGACTACAAGATTCCAGTATACGTAGGGCAATCACGATCCCACAATAGCGCCACCGGAAAGCCCGCAAAAACAAAGGATCCATTGTGGCAGAGGGTGGGTCACCATCGTCTCTCAATAGGCGGGGCCGCAAACCTGAAGTTGGGGGATTTTGCCATCCGCCTACTGCTTCTTCCAGACGTCCACTGTGGCCTAGGAGAGGAAGGGCTCCGGGTTGGCTATCAACCTATCTGGAATGCAATTCTCACGGGCTTCGGGAGCAAAGAACAAGGTCAGACCACTAGGCAAAGCGCCAAAAGCAAGTGGGATACAGTCCATCCCGGCCGCGCGCGCACCTTCGGTGCCGAAAAGCATGATGCCAAGAACCTACGTTTACGCGTGCATAAGAGAGTAGCAGAACAAATAATATCCTATAGCGACCTCGCGTGGCACCGCTGAAGACTTCTAAGATTTGGCTCACTGAGTCCTCCTGCCGTCGTTCCGGTAGCAGGAGGATCAGGCCTTATCATAGAAATCAAGCGGGGTGGCCTACGACCTGAGGGACGCACCTCGAACCACCGCTTCAATACGGTCCGCTGCCTCGGCTGCGTCCTCATGCTCCCAGACCCTCATTACGTGCCACCCGGCCTCGGTAAGCAGTTGATCGGTCTCCCGGTCGCGTGCGCGGTTGCCGTCTATCTTTTCTTGCCAAAACCGATCGTTTACGCGTGCAGGTCGATAATGATCAGGGCATCCGTGCCAGTAGCATCCGTCAACGAAAACCGCGATGCGGGCAGCGGGAAAGACGATGTCGGCCGTGCGGCGCAGATCGGACAGCGGTCTGCGGCTAACGCGGTAGCGTAGCCCTCTCTTGTGCAAAATCGAGCGTAGGCGCCGTTCAGGCTGAGTGTCACGCGCCTTATTGGCACGCATTATGGCCCGCACTCCCGGACTCTTCGCCCATGAGGTCGTAGTCTCATTCGGGGCGGCCAAAATGCCCCGGGCCCACGCCATCCGCCAACCTTCCGCCAGGTTCTCGGCTCTGGTCGCGTGTTCGACCTCGCCGAGATAACGCGTCGGCGAGCGCCCCATATCTGACCAGCGTAGGTAGGCTCGAATACGACGGGTCTTCGGTAGCAGCTTGAGTTCAACGGAGGCGCGGGCTTGCCTCCCATCGTTAAGGTCAATCCAGCGCCGATCTGGCCCACCTGCGGCACGGTCTTGTTCGAGCGACGCTGCCTGCCGACTACGCCCTCGTCGTCCCTTCCAGGCCCTCGTACTCGGTGGCTTTTCCGCCCACCGACTGTCCTGACTGATTGCGATTGAACTCATCGCAGACGCTCGGCCTCGTCAAGCGCGCCCGCGATGGCTCGGGCGAAGAACTCGCCGAGCGCGACGGGCACAGCGTTACCGAGCTGACGCATCTGCTCCCCCCGGGGCCCAGCTAGCCGCCATTGGTCGGGGAACGTCATGACTCGGGCCGTCTCCCGCACAGTCATGTAGCGATGCCGGTAGAGGTACGGCGAACCATCGAGAGGCTCCGGCAGGAGTTCGTCGGTCAAGACGACCGACTCGCCGCCGGGCACGCCGTGTACACCAGCTTTGACAGTTTTCGCCGGTCGATCGAGTTCGTTCGGCGTATGCCCAGCGTAAATGCGTGCATTTGGCCAACCGATATGATCGGTGAACCCGCCAAGGTTATGTTCCCGGCGGTCAAGCCACTCCCAGGGCACGGGGGGGAGAGGTGGCTGCCCGTCTAGCCCCTTGAGAGCATCCCGCATTGTCCGCCACGGACGTAGGCCGTCGTCTAGCGGCGGAACAGCCGGCAGTCGGGACATGACGCGCCGACGTACATGATCGGGAACGTCGGAATGCCTCTTCCAATAGGAACCGTCCAGCATTGATCGAATCAACGCCGTTTCCGAATACTGCGGACGTACCGCCTCCCGAAACTGACCAATGTCGACTCCGAGATCTGACCGGAACGCCACCATGATGATTCTATTACGAACCTGCGGAACACCATAATCAGCCGCATTGACCTTGGTAGTGATTACCTGATAACGCCGCTTAGGATCGGACGGCTCCTCAGCGAGACGCGCCCTCAACACCTCGTCATGGTCACGCCATGTGGTGCCATCTTCGCGCTCCTCGAAAGGCAGCTTCAACTCACGCTCAATGTACTCGAAGTACGGCCTAAACGATGGGCGTAGCAGTCCACTGACGTTCTCGCAGATGACCGCCTTCGGTTGAATTTGGCGAATGGCGCGGAACATCTCCGGGAACATGTTGCGCCGATCCTCGTCGCCCCTGGCGACGCCACCTAAACTGAACGGCTGGCAGGGTGGCCCGCCGGCCAGCAGATCCACGCCATCCCAAAGGTAGCCGAACTCAACCCGGGACACGTCACCCTCGACCAACGGCCAACGCTCGCCGGCTGAGGGGATTCGCTCACCCTCGCCTCTCGGCGTGGCAGCGTTGACCTTGAGCGTGTCGCACGCGTACTTCACGAGCTCGTTGACCAGCAGTGGCCGGAAACCCGCCCGATGCACAGCCATCGCCAACCCGCCACCACCAGCGAACAACTCCACCGAGGTGCGGTCACTGACTGGCTTCCCTGGCGGCTCAAGCATCGCAGAAGCATACCGCGGAGTAATGGGCCTAGGAAGTTACCCACGCTGGTAGAAGCGGCGACGTGACATCTCGGAGGCAATCGGCTGGCTTCACGACTGAGACCTAACGATCTTTGCCAGGAGGCCGCCGACCAGCCACGGGAGCACGGTGTGGTTTGGTTACGCGAGCATGAGGGGGAGCGATGGCGACGTGGCAGCTAGGTCCGTTCGATAACGACGACGCGGTCGAGTGGTGTGCGGCACTAGAGGACCTCGCACCCGATCAACGCGCCAACTTTGTCCGCCAAACCCTCAGCGCGGCTGTCTCGGCGGGGCCCACCCTCACTCCCGAGGACGCCGCTCAATCCATCGCCGCCGCCGCGACCTTGCTCCAGTCACTCGCCGGAGCGCCGCCGTCAGAATCGGCCTACGCCCCGCGTTTTCTCCTTGGTAGCGACGACATACGCGCCACCAAACAGATGTGTGGCCTGGCGACGCGGGCGCTGGACACGGTGCTCGCCCAAGGTTCGGCATGGCGCCTACGATGGGCCGAGGACATCGAGGAGGACGAGGCCTTCGAAGTCATCGAACAGCTTCGCGCCAAGCTCGCCGCAGCGAGGCTTTAACTTGGGCCACCCACGACCCTCGCCGCCGCTTCGACAACCACGAGGCTGCTCGTTCGCGGAGCTAAGAACTTACAGACGCCTGAGGAACTCCTCAAGAGGTGTAAAACCCTCTTCCTTGACCATAGCGGCTTGAACATCGTGATCGACCACGGGCACCACGTCAAGATTTGGAGGCACGACCGATGAGAGGTGAGCCGTGACCTCGTATCTAAGTGCGTGAGCACTCTTCTTGGTTGCCGGCCGCTTCGCCGCCCAGGCACGGCCTGGGTGGAGCATGTCCCACGAGGAACGTGCCTGCTCTCCCCGCCCCTTACCCGGATCGTGGTTACCGAATCCGTCGATGAGAACATTCCACACAGGACGGTAGTGCCCGATCAGCAGGGCCTCCGCGAGCGGAACCCAGATGTCGTCTGCGACGAGGTACCGGCACCGGAAATCCGCAAGACGTAAGCCATGTTGGTCATGTTCGTCGCTGTACGCCTCGGCAAGCTGCACCGACTTGGCGTGCTGTTTGAGCCGCGTGAATAGCGCAGGTTCGGTTGTCGTGCTCTCGAGACCTAGCGCCCCCTGCCTCGCACCAGGGGCGCTGGCTCGGCCGACGTATATAGGAATCTCTCCGGCTTGACGCGCAGGCGGAGCGATCGGCCGGTACAGCTCGAGCGCGCCGACGTAGTAGATGACGTAAAGGCCGGCACCAGAAAAGACCGCAGTTGGCGGCAAGGGCGACAGAGGTCTCGCAAGCAGCGCTCGCTCTACGCTCTTGCCCAGTTCTACACGATCGAGTGGGTTGTAGGGCTTCACCTGCTCTGCCATAGACGTGAGGGTAGTGCATCATGATCGTCTCGCACAGATCCCAACGCCGCGAGAGGCGATGGGCCGACGACCGTTATGTCCGCGGGCCAACATTCTGACCTACGGCGCCTACCAGCGGCGACTTGGCGGATCGATCGGCCCACTGTTTGAATGATCTTGGCGAAGGCGCTGGAACCAGTAAACGTTGGTCACCTGTCGTGGAAATTGTGAGGCACTCTTGCGTTAGAGCCGAGGCGAGACGGTCTTCACGCCCCGATTGCCCAATCGCTAGGTTAAGGAGATGGAACAGCGCATTAGCCTGATCACTTTGGGAGTCGCGGACGTAGCCCGCGCGAAGGCGTTCTACCAGCAGCTCGGCTGGCAGGGCCAGGAGGTCGAGGAGACGGTCTTCTTCCAGGCCGGCGGCCTGGCCCTCGTCCTCTGGGGCCGCGACAAGCTAGCCGACGACGCCGGCATCGAAGAGCTGGGCACCTGCGCGATGACCCTCGCCCAGAACGTCCGCTCGCGGGCCGAGGTCGACGAGGTGATTGCCACGGCAGCAGCCGCTGGTGCCACGGTGACCAAGCCGGCCCGGGAAACCTTCTACGGCGGCTACGCCGGCTACTTCGCCGACCCGGACGGTCACCTCTGGGAGATCGCCTGGAACCCGGGCTTCACCCTCGCGGACGACGGCTCCCTCACCGTCCCCGACTTCAGCGCCGCGAACTGAGGCGCGCAGGAAAAGAGGACACTGATCAGGACACCGGCGACGGGCAGAGAAGCGGGTCCAGCAACGGCAGTTGAAGAGGATCCAGGCAGATCGCCAGCAGTCCCGGATCCGACAAAGGCGTCGCCGTAACGGTCGGGGTCGGTGTCGGTGAGGCCGACTCGACGGGCGGCGTTGGCAGGGCCGAGGCGGGCGGGTCCGTGGTGGGGACCGGACCCGGCGTCGGCACCGAACTGGCCGACGGGTTCGGGACGACGGCTGGCGGCGAAGCCGGCGGCAGGGCCACCACGACAGCCGCTTCCGCCACTGCGGAGACAGCCGACGGCCGCGCAGCCGGGACATGCGGCGGGCTCCATACCGCGCTGTCGGCCGAACCGACCCGCGACCTGGGTGCCACCGGCCCGACGGGACCGATCGGAACGAGGGGCGCCCCGGCCCTCGGCAGGTCCAAGGCGACGATCTCCGCCGAGGACGCCGGCCCGCGAGGGCCCCATGCGCCAGGCCCCAAAACGCCCGGGCCGAGCGTCACGAACACCACGGCCGCGACGGCGGCAGCGCCGAGCGCCCGCCGGTCGGGGCGTACCGCCGTCAGCGGTGCGTCGTCGGGGTGCACCAACAGAAGAGGTGCAGGCGGGGCGGCCCGGTGCGCGGCCAGCAGCGCGTCGACCTGCGCGATGACGGCGCCGCGATCGTCGGCAGCCGCGACTGTGAGATAGAAGCGGAAGTTCACCACGGCGTTCGCCGGGACCAGCAGCCCCTGCAGTCGACAGCGGTCGGGCAGCAGGGTGACCGGCACGTCGGGGTGGTGGGCGGGGCCGACCAGGTCCGCGTACCGCCACTCGCGGCGGTGCTCACTGCCGCCAAAGGCGACCCGGTGGCTGGTCACGACGGCCATGCCGGTGTCGACGACCCGCAGGCCCGCCGGCAGCGCCTCGGAAGAAGTCTCAGCAAAGTCACACAAGCCCGGGGTGGGCAGGCCGGGCTTGTGCCGCGCCTCGGCCTCGACGAGCGTGGCGACGGGGAGGACGCGGAAGACGAGTTCGTCGCCGTCGAGGTCCACCGGTAGGCCGGTGCGGGGCTCCGTACACCCGAGGAAGCTGGCGGCTTCGATGCGCAGCCTGACCAGGTGGTCGTTGCGGCGCAGCCAGGCGTCGGTGGCGTCGCGGTACGCGCGCCGACGCCGCTCGTTTTCGCGCTCGGCCCAGGCGATTCGCCAGGGGGCGCAGGCCACAGAGGTCACGGTCACACGCGGTACAACCGCTCACGTACGTGACAGGGAACGCGACCAGGATCGATGTGTCCCCTTGTGCCCGGAAGGAGAGAGTTGCAGCAGATCAGCCGGCCTGCCGCCGGTACGGCTGCGGGCCGTGGGTCGGGAACCGCGACTGGGTACGCGGTGGGTACGCCTCGCAGTGCTCGGCCCAGTGTTCGGCGGCGGTGGCCAGGGCGTCGGCGGAGACGGTGAGGATCAGCGGGTAGATCGCCGTGGACGGGCGGCGCATCCACGGTGGTAGTGACTCGGCGGAGAACTCCACGATCAGCTCCAGCCGGCGGCGGCGCAGCACCCGGCTACGCAGGGCCAGGTTGGGTTCGGTGAAGCTGACCATCGCCGGTGGCGCGCTCAGCCCGAGGGCGGCGGTGGCCTGCCCGTGCAGCCAGCCGCCGAGCGCGCGGGCCTCCTCGACCATGAGGCTCGGGTAGTGGTGCGACCAGGTCTGGCCGTCGGCGGTGCGGGCGTCCACCTCGATGAGCAGCCAGTCGTGCCAGCCGGGCGTGGCCCCGTCGGGGTCGTCGGGCGGGTCGATGCCGGGCTGGTAGCCGACGGGGCGTACCCGCACCCGAGCGCCATCGTCAGACCGGATCTCCACTCGATCATTCTGACCGAGCGAAGCGGACTTCCGGCCCGGAATCAGTCACTTTGTGATGGTTCGCCGTACGCCTTGGTGCTCGGCGCAGGCGTTGGACCGGCCCCCGGCCAGGCTCACCGAACCGTCGCGGCACTGCACGAGGTAACCGCGTCCGGCCCAGAACTGCGGTACGCAGTCGAACCAGTCGCACACCTCGGCGGCCGGCTTGCGGATCCGCGTTCCGCCACAGAAGCCGTACCCCAGTGGGTTCTCCGGTGCCCCGCAGCGCGGGCCCTGGGTGGCGCTGGTCGACGGGCGTGGTGACTTCGTCGGCTTCGGCGGCGGGGTCTTCAGCGCGAGCGCCGGGCCGGCCGGGCGGATCAGCGCCGGTGCCGCGCTGGTGGGGGCCGGGGTGGCGGCGGAGGCGACCTCCGCGCCACGGGTCGGGTCGGACGGGTCCGACTCGATCAGCGCCGCCGGCACCAGCAGCGCGATGGCCGCCGCCACCGCGATGGTCCTGCGGCCACCCGGTACCCGCGCGGAGAACCGGGCCTGCGCCGGGGTGTTCACGGCCGGCCGGAACGGCTTGAGCTGGGCGTGTTCGGCGATCAGCTCGTCGACTTGGGCGATCACCGCGGCGCGCTGTTCGATCGCGTCGGCGAAGGCCAGGGTGAGCTTGAACCGGAAGTCCGGCGCGGCGTCGGTGGGCAGCAACAACCCGGAGGTACCCCGCCGGTCCAGCACCTGGATCACTGTGACCGGGGCCGCCGGGTCGTGGGCCAGGCCGGTTATCCGGCCGTACGCCCAGTCGCGCCGGCCCCGCCCGCCGAGCAGCACGAGCCGACGGCTGGTGATCACGGCCATGCCGGCGTCGGTGACGCGTACGCCGTCCGGGCGGCGCGGGCGCAGCGGCCCGGTTCGCGGAGCGACGGTGAGGTCCGGCGCCGGCAGCACTGTGGTGTGCCGTACCTCGACCAGTTGCGCGGCGGGTAGTGCCCAGAGCACCACCTCGTCGGCGGCCAACTCCAACGGCAGCCCGGCGCCGGCGGCTGCCGAGCCCCGGAAGTCGGCGGCCAGGGCGCGCAGCCGCCGTAACTCGTCGTCGCGTCGCTGCCACGCCGCCTCAGCGCCGCGGTACGTGCTGACCCGCCGCACGTTCTGCCGGTGCGCCCACCGGTACCGCCAGGTGGAACCCGTCGAATCAGTCTTCGCCACGCCGACTCCTTCGCCGCGCTGGCCACCAATCTGGGGGTGTCACGAGGTTTAACAGGTCCGGCGCGGCGCCCGGACACGCCGAAACGGGCGAACTACCCGATCGGCGGAGCAACCCACACGATAGGGGGATACTGGTGCCGACGTTCATGTTCTCCGAGGGGGTGACGGTCGTGCCGCACGTCACGCTGCCCGGGGTCGTGATCGGGGTCGACATCGGCACCACCAGCACGAAGGCCGTCGCGTACGACACCGACGGACGGCAGCTCGGCAGTCACCTGGTCGGCTACCCGCTGAACAACCCGCAACCCGGCTACGCCGAGCAGGATCCGCAGCTCATCCTCGAAGCGGTGCTCAAGTCGATCAGCATGGTCGTGGCCGAGCTGGTCCAGCCGGTGGCCGGGCTGTCGTTCGGCTCCGCCATGCACAGCCTGATCGGGTTGGACCGGGACGGCAGTCCGCTCACCCCGTCGGTGACGTGGGCCGACTCGCGGTCCACCCGGCAGGCCGAGCGGTTGCGGGCGGTGCCGTCGGGGCTGGCCCTGCACCGGCGTACCGGCACGCCGATGCACCCGATGTCGCCGCTGCCCAAGCTGCTGTGGTTCGCCGAGCAGGAGCCGAAACTCTTCGAGCGGGTGTCGCACTGGGTGAGCATCAAGGACTGGGTGCTGCTGCGGCTCTGCGGCGCACTGGTCACCGACCACTCGATCGCCTCGGCCACCGGCCTGCTCGACATCCACGAGCTGAAGTGGGACCGGGAGGCGCTGACCATCGCCGGCATCACCCAGGAACAGCTCCCGCAGCTCGTCGCCACCACCGCCGTGCTGCCCAACCTGACCCCGCAGGTCGCTGCCGAGACCGGCCTGCCGGAGCGCACCCCGGTGGTGGTCGGCGCGGGCGACGGACCGCTGGCGAACCTGGGCCTGGGCGCGGTGCACCCCGGCATGGTGGCCTGCTCGATCGGCACCAGCGGCGCGATGCGGGTGATGGTCGAGCGGCCCGGCGTGGACCCGCTCGGTGGGGTGTTCTGCTACGCGCTGACCGAGCATCGCTGGGCGGTCGGTGGCGCGATCAACAACGGCGGCATCGTGCTCAAGTGGGCCGGCGCGGCGCTCGCCCCGGACCTGGGCGAGCACTCCGAGGAGGACCTGGTCGCCCTGGCGGCCCGCGCGCCTGTCGGTTCGGGTGGGCTCATCATGCTGCCGTACCTGCACAGCGAACGGGCACCGCACTGGAGCGCCCTGCCGCGCGGCGCGTACGTGGGGTTGACCCACGCGCACCGCCGCGAGCACCTGGTGCGGGCCGCGTTGGAGGGCGTCTGTCAGCAACTCGCGCTGGTGCTCAGCTCGGTGCGCGCGGCCGGCAACGAGGTCCGGGAGGTCCGGGCCGGTGGCGGCTTCGCCCGCAGCGGCCTGTGGCGGCAGATGCTCGCCGACGTGCTCGGCCTGCCGGTGAGTTTCCCGGCCGCGCACGAGGGGTCGAGCTTCGGGGCGGCGCTGCTCGGCATGGAGGCGCTGGGGCTGATCCCCAGCATCGACGTCGCCGCCGATCTCGTGCGGATCGAGGAGACGGTCCGCCCCGACCCGGCCGCCTCCGCCACCTACGCGGCGCTGCTGCCGCTCTTCGCCGAGCTGTACGAGGCCCTCACGCCCACCTTCGCCTCGATCCGCCGGATGGCACCCGGCCTGCCCACCGGCCCCGAACCACAGGCGTGAGCGGTGCTGGCTCGCCGCCGGGTCAGGGCGCTTCGACGCCGGCGATCAGGTAGCGCTGCACGTCGGCGTCGAGGATGGCAACCTCCTGCGCGTCGTCCGGCCCGGAGCCACGGAACGCTGCCAACTGCTCCGGTGACTCCCAGCGTTCGTAGACGTGGATCCGGCCGGGCTCCAACGGGTCGGCCGCCAGCAGGAAGTCGAGGCAGCCGGCGGTGGCGCGCGCCCGCGCGATGACCTGCTCGCAGTCGGACAGGTACGCCTCGCGGGTGGCCGGTTCGACCTGCAGACTGCCGGCGATGATCAGCAAGGGGTCCTCCGGGCTAGTGGCTGACCTTTGCTCTGCACCCGCCCGCGCGCCACGCACGGTCCGTAACTGGCGCATGGGCGGGTGCAGAGCAAAGCGTGAATACCTGTGCGTCACAGTTATACCTGTGGGTCGTCGCGCTCGGGGGGACATTGCCGCCCGGACGGGTGACGCCGGTCCCGTCGGTCTCACCAGCCTCCAACGCTTCATATCGTGCAAACGTGAGAAAAAGCGACAAGAGGCGCTCATCTTCCCTGCTGGGGAACTCTGCCCGCGTACCCCTGAAGGCGCTGACGACGGCGGTCGCGCTCGCGGTGCTCGCGACGACCGGGCCGGCCACCGCGGACGGCCCGGGCCGTGCGCCCGTCGCGGACCCGGCGCAGACGACCGAGCCGGGGTACGGGGTTGAGCCCGGCGACGGTCAGAGCCACGAGCCCGGTGTGGACCCGACGCCGGAGCGCCCGCCGACCAGCGAGGTGTCCTGGCTGTCGTTTCCCGGCGGGGTGTTCGCTGTGGACTCGCTCGGGCGCACAGTGCGCTACCGCGCCTGCGACGGCGACACCGGCCGGGTCGCCGACCCGACCATGCGGGTCGCCGCCGGGGTGGCCAGCGGCGCGGTCGTGGTCGGAGGGACGGCCTACCGCTACCGGGTGCCGCTGGTCGGGCGCAGCGAGGGCACGTTGGAGGTGATCCAGCGGAACCGACCGCCGACGCCGCTGACCGGCGTGGTGGTCACCAGCCCGCAGCCGCCCACCGACCCGGTCGCCGGGGCCCGGCTGTTCCCGCTCAGCGGGCAGCTCGCCCGGGTGGTCGCCGACGCGAGCCTCAACCCGGCCGGGGTCACCGTGCGCGACCTGTCCGGCCGCTACGGCGACCAGCAGATCGCCGTCAACGGATCGCTGCGCCCCAAGGCGGCCAGCGTCATCAAGCTGTGGATCCTCGTCGAGCTGCTGCGTCGGGTCGACTGTGGACAGGTCTTCCTCGACGACGGGGTGCTGGTGACCCCCCAGGACGTGGTCGGCGGCACCGGTCAGTTGCAGTTCGAGACGTTCCCGCAGGTGGTCACAGTGCGCCGGCTCGCCCAGTACCTGATCAAGTACAGCGACAACGTGGCAGCGAACGTGCTGATCACCTACCTGGGTGGGTTCGCCCCGGTCAACGCGCTGATCGACTCGATGAACCAACGCTCCACCATCCTGGCCCGCCGGATGCTCGACAGCGCGGCGGCGCAACGCGGCGAGGAGAACTACACCAGCCCGGACGACGTGGTGTCACTGCTCGGCGCGGTCTGGGACGGCGAGATCCTCACCCCCGCCTCCCGCGACCTGATGATCGGCTTCATGCGGGAGCAGACCCTGAACACGAAGATCCCGGCGGCGTTGCCACCGGGCGTGCCGGTGGCCCACAAGACCGGTGACCTGCCGGACGCCTCGCACGACGTCGGCTACTACCTGATCCCCGGCACCGAGACCGCCGTCGCGTTCCTCACCGCCGGACCCATGGCCACCGGCGACGAGACGGTCCGGCGGATGGCCCGCACCGTCTACGACTTCCTGGTCACCCCGGTCGACGGGGCGGTCGAGGAGTGAGCCGACCTCAGGCGCCGGGAATGTTCGCCGGCGGGTCCTCCCCCACCAGGTCGGCCGCCGGCGGGTCCGCCGACACCGGCAGCCCGAAGTCCGAGTACGTCAGGTCGAGCTGGGCGGTCTGCGACTGCTCGCTGGCCAACTCGATGCGGTAGCGGACCAGCCGGCCCTGCTCGTCCACCGCAGCGGTGAACGGGACCGCGGCGGCCCGGTCGCCGAGCACGTTGCCGACGCCGCTGCCCAGCACCGCGCCGCTCTGGCGCAGATCCAGCGTGCCCGCGTACTCCCGCTCGGCGGTCAGCCGGACCCCCGCCGGTGCGCCCAGCGTGCTGGCCAGTCGGGTGTTGTCCAAGCCCTGCTTGGCCGCCGGGGCGCCCGGGGCGCCGACGTGCCACCAGGTCTTGCCGTCCCAGACCGGGACGCGGCGGTCCGGGGCGGTGACCCGCACGTACACGTCCGGTCCGGTGGTCAACCGTTCGATCTTCACCACACCGGAGGGCACCTTCAGCGAGGTGGTCTCCAGACCACGCTTCGCCTTCGGGTCCCAGAGCAGCACAGTGGCGTCCCCGTCCGCGCCGCCGGTGCCGACTGTCAGCTTGTACGGCTGCTCGTCGGCCTTCGCGGCGGCGGCCTTCAGCACACCGACCGGGTCGGCCGGGCCCGCCGACGCCGCCGGGCGACCCGCGTCCGGGTCGTCGTCGCCGGCGGCGACAAGCGCCCACGCCCCGGCGCCGACCGCCACCACGAGCACGGCGCCAGCGGCGATCAGCTTCGGTTTCTGCACTGTCATCTCCCCCGGGCGGTGCGGTCCGGCCAGACTAGCCGGACCGCACCTCGTCACGCCCGGCTGATCGCGTTGGCGTGGATCGCCTCGTGCAGATAGGCGGCCAGCCCCGACGCGATGTTCTCGTAGTACGCGGTGAACCGCTCGTCGGCCAGGTACATGTCGGCCAACCCGGTCTGCATCTCGTACGAGCACTCGTAGAACCAGCGGCCGATGAGTTGCCGGTGCTCCTCGGCCAGCTCCATCGCCTCCGGGCTGTCCGCCGGCGCGCCCGAGGCCATCAGCGCGACGATCCGCCGGCCCCAGTCCTCGTTCTCCGCCTTGTTGCGCAGCCAGTCTTCCTTGCTGTAGCGGGCGACCCGCCGGTTCGACTCCCGGTACGCGTCGGTGTCGCCCCACCGCTGCTCCGCCTCGGCCTGGTGCTCCTCCGGATCGAAGTCACCGAAGACCTCGAACCGCTCCTCCGGCGTGAGTTGAATGCCCATCTTGCTCGCCTCCATCGCGAACTCGATCGCCGCGACCATCTCCTGCAACCGCTTGAGCCGCACCGTCAGCAGCTCGTGCTGCCGGCGCAGGTGCGCGGCCGGATCGGCCGCCGGGTCGTCGATGATCGCGGTGATCTCCTCAAGCGGGAAACCAAGCTCCCGGTAGTACAGGACGAGTTGCAGCCGTTGCAGGTCCGCGTCGTCGTAGCGGCGGTAACCGGCCGAGGTGCGCCCGCTGGGCGAGAGCAACCCGATCTCGTCGTAGTGGTGCAGCGTCCGCACCGTCACGCCGGCCACCTTCGCGACCTGACCCACCGTGTACGCCATGGTCCCCCTCCCTTCCGGGAACCAGGCTCCTGCCTGCCGCTACGTGAGAGTCAACTCCGATTCTGGCCCACCATGGCGGGGGCGTCCGGCCGCCCGTACAGATAGCCCTGGCCTCGTGGGCAGCCGATCGCGGTGATCGCCTCATGCTGACGCTCGGTCTCCACCCCCTCGGCGACCACCGCCAGGTCGAACGCGCCGGCCAGGCGGGTGACCATCTCCACCGTGGCGTACGCCCGGTCGTCGGTGCCCAGCCGGGCCACGAACGACCTGTCGATCTTCAGCTCGGTGGCCGGAATGCGGTGCAGGTAGCTCAGCGACGAGTAGCCGGTGCCGAAATCGTCGATGGCGATCCGGATGCCCAACTCCCGGAGTTGGTGCAGCCGCTCCAGCACCGCCTCGGTGCCCTCGATCAGCGCCGACTCGGTCAACTCCAGTGTCAACGCCCGTGGTGCCAGCCCGGCGGCGCTGGTCGCCGCGGTGACCGTGGCGATCAGGTCCGGCCGACGCAGGTGCGCGGCGGCGATGTTCACAGCGACTGTCGCCTCCGGCACCCGGCCCCGCCAGGTCGCGGCGGCCCGGCACGCCTCGTGGATCACCCAGCGGTCGATCGGCAGGATCAGCCCGGTCTCCTCGGCCAGCGGCAGGAACCTCGCCGGCGGCAACATCCCCAGCCGGGGGTGCCGCCAGCGCACCAGCGCCTCGGCGCTGCGTACCGCGCCGGTGCTCAGGTCGACGATGGGTTGGAACTCCAGGTGCAGCTGGTCCTCGTCGACAGCGCGGCGCAGGTCGGCGATCAACTCGGCGCGGGAGACGGCCGACTCACGCAACGCCGCAGTGCACGTGCGGTACGCGGACTTCCCGGCCGCCTTGGCCGCGTACATGGCGATGTCGGCGTCGCGCAGCAGGTCGCTGTGGGAGGCGTGCTGCGGGCCGTACTCGGCGATACCGATGCTCGCCGACGGGTGCACCCCGACGTCCTCCTCGTCGTCGGAGGGCCGCAACGCGTCCAGCAGTCGCTCGGCGAGCAGCTCGGGTGACACCGGCCGGTCGCCGTCGACCAGCACGGCGAACTCGTCACCGCCGAGCCGGGCGATGGTGCCGTCGCCGTTCACGGCAGTGTGCATCCGGGCCGCGAGCCCGGTCAGCAGGGTGTCACCGGTGGCATGCCCGAACCGGTCGTTCACCTGCTTGAACCCGTCCAGGTCGAGCAGCAGCACCGCCACCGGCCGCCCGTCGCGCAGGGCCAGGCGTAGCCGCCGGTTGAACAACAGCCGGTTGGGCAGCCCGGTGAGCTGGTCGCCGTACGCGAGCCGGCGCAGCCGGGCCACCAGCCGGAGGTTCTCGTTGGCGGCCAGCCCCTGCCGGACGGCGAGGGCGGCCAGCAGCACCATCATGGTCACGAACACCAGCTGCGGGGTCTGCCCGGTGGGCCGGCGGGCCAGCACCACAGCGATGATCGCCCCACCCACCGGCAGGTACGGCAGCGCCACCCGCCACCAGGGCGGCAGCGGCGACTCGGCGGTGTCGTCGGTGCCGTCGCAGTCCGGTGGCGGCGGGTTGCGGGCGGCCAGGCCGATCAGCAGGTAGCTCAACGGCCAGCACAGGTCGATCGGGTGACCGGCGGTGTAGTCGGCGCGGGCGACCAGCGACACGTAGACGACGTCGGCGACGACCCGCAGGGTGAGGCTCGCCGCCAGGACGGTCATCGGCCGCCACATCGGCCGGGCCGGCCCGGAGACCGCGACCAGGATGGTGAGCTGCATCAGGTCGAACATCGGGAACAGCAGACCCAGCGTCCGCGCCGGATCGGCCAGCTCGGCGGCGGCGACCCCCCGGAAGACCAGCACCCACCCGATGGGCACCAGGGCCAGGGCGACGATCACCCCGTCCAGCAACGTACGGGCCCGACCGACCGCTGTCTTCGGTGCGGACGGCGAGCTGAGCAGCGCGGCCGTGCCGGTGAGGATGCCGGCGGTGAAGACCACCCCGACCACCGGCGTGTGCGGCAGGTCGCCGCCGACGAGCCGCTGCACCGTCCAGATGGCCCGACCGATGGCGGCGAGCGCCATGGTGAGGGCGAGCAGCGTCCAGAACCGGCGCAGCGGCGCCGGATGTCGACGGGCCACCCCGACGCACGCGAGCGTCGCCCAACCGGCGACCAGCATCGCGCCGATGTCGCTGACCAGCGCGGCGCCGGGCAACGCGGCGACCAACCAGCCCGCCTCCAGCAGGATGACCGCAGCCGCGACGAACGCGCCGGCGGGGTTGAGCGTCCCCGCAGCCTGCTTTCCGTCCTGTCGGGACACGGTCGCTCCGGCTCTTTCGTCGTGCGTGCACCCTCGGCGGCGCCGGTCCACGGCAAACCCCGAAAGCCTAACCAGCGCTCAGAAACGCCGCCAGAGCCGAACGTGCACCCCGCTGCGGCTCCGGCCTCGGGTCAGCGGCCCGCGGATCGGTTCCAGGGTGAACGGGGCAGTGCGGTGCCGGCCAGCGGACGGCGTGCGCGGCGGCGTCTGCGCCGGCCAGGGGTGCAGGGCGGGCGGGCAACGGTGTGCACGGCCACGTCGGCCGAGGACGTCGGTCGGCCGATCAGCCAGCAGAGGAAGCGTTCCATCGTCGGATCAGCCGACCGGGAGGCGCTCGGCGTCGGACTTGGAGATCTCGTACTCGGCACCGCAGAACGTGCACTGCTGCGCGTACCGGGTGCGGATCGGAACGAGGGGTATGAAGAAGAGTGTGAATTTCGTCGAGCGGCGAGTGATCACCTGCGCGGCCTGGTTGCCGCAGTGGCGGCAGACCTGCTGCACGACACCGGACCGGTCGACCTTGGTACGCAGACCAAAGATGAAGAACATCGCCCGCCAGTACCCACTCGACAGCGAAAAGTCACCAGATCTCGTCATCGGATCAGGACAATCATTGGCCAGCGTGTAGGTATAGCGATTGGTATACTCCGCTCGTGAGCCAGGAAGAGTGGGATGTCTTCGTCGTCGACGAGGTTCGTGCCTGGATCGACAGCCTGGACGAGCCGACGTTCGCCCGCGTGGTCCAGGCCATCGACGCGCTCTCCGAGGCTGGACCTGGGCTGGGACGTCCCCTGGTCGACACGATCAGCGGGTCGTCGATAGCCAACCTGAAGGAGTTGCGTCCAGGCACGGTCCGCATCCTCTTCGTCTTCGACCCTTGGCGCGCGAGCATTCTGCTGGTTGCCGGCGACAAGTCAGGCCAATGGACGAGCTGGTATCGACAGGCCATCCCGCTCGCCGAGCAGCGGTACGAGATTTACTTGAAGGAACGTGCACAGCAGGAGGGGGGACAGCGGTGAGTGGTCACGTGCGGTGGGCGGACATCCGAGCGGAGTACGTGCAGCGTGCTGGCGGCGAGGCGGCTGTCGAAGCGGGCAAGGAAGAGCTGCTCGCGCAGGTCGTCGGGCACCGCCTTGCCGAGGTGCGACGCTCTCGTGGCTTCACCCAGCAGCAGATCGCTGAGCGGATGGGCGTGACCAA
Source organism: Micromonospora salmantinae (assembly GCF_022230905.1). Taxonomy (NCBI): domain Bacteria; kingdom Bacillati; phylum Actinomycetota; class Actinomycetes; order Micromonosporales; family Micromonosporaceae; genus Micromonospora; species Micromonospora salmantinae. The sequence continues at coordinate 318,792 of NZ_JAKKFG010000045.1, read as the reverse complement.
GGGCCGGGTGTCCCAGATCGAGCAGGGCAGGATCTCCGGTCAGGAGGTGGTGGCCCGATACGCTGCTGCCCTCGGTGGCCGGCTCCACCAGGCGATCTATTTCGACGACGGTGACATCGCCGCCATCGCGTGAGGCCGCCAGCACAAGATCGTGCTCGATCCAGGATGTAGTGGCCTCCTGGGTGAACGAGGCCACTAGATCCCTGATCGAGCACGATCAAGGCGAGATGATCAAGGCGAAACCGTCAGTTGGCCGGCGCGGGCTCCAGGCCGGGGATCTCCTCGGAGATCCAGATCGGCTGCCAGTTCGGCACCTCGTGGAAGCGGCGCAGCTCGTACAGCCCGGCAACCGACCCGCTCCAGGCCCCGTACGGCGGGTTGGCCTCGTCGAAGCCGCTCTGCACGAAGGTCAGCGTGGTCCGGCCACCGGACTCGGCCAGCTCCCAGCTCGTCACGCCGGTCGGCCCCCAGTCGACGGACATCCGCCGACCGGGCTCCAGGTCGACGACCTTGGCCGCGTAACCGGTCTCAAAGCCGCCCATGGCGTACCGGCCGCCGACCCAGGGCTCGATGCCGATCGGGTAGCCGAACCAGGCGCTGGCCTGCTCGGAGTCGGTCAGCGACTCCCACACCTTGTCGGCGGGGGCGGCGATGACCAGCTCGCCCCGCAGGTCGGCGGAGGTGAAGTCGGTGCGGGGCAGCAGTGGCTTGCCCGCCACGTGGGCGGCCAGGTTGGCGATGGACAGCGCCCAGAACGTCTGGAGCACGCCCCGGATGGTGGAGCCGCTCATCGCCTCGGCGAAGTCGAAGTGGCTCTGGATCAGCGTCAGCACTGTGCTGTCGGTGCCCTCGGCGGTCAACTGGAACTCGGTGGTGGTCTCCACGCCGTCGAGCAGCCAGCCGAAGCGCAGCGTGTCGTCGTCGGCGTGCACCAGCCGCTGGTGCGGGGCGTCGCCCTCGGGCGTGTAGCGGCCCCAGAACTCGTACCGCTGGGGCAGCTCGACCTCGGCGTGCTCGGCCAGCCAGACACGCAGCTCGGCCGGGTCGGTCAGGGCCTGGCGGACGCGCCCGACGGGCGCGGAGAGACGGGCCTGGACCTTCATCGGCTCACTCATTGTCGTTCCCTTTCGGATAGCAGGCGACGGCCAGCTTGAAGGCATCTCCTTCGCTGCCGCCGTAGCGGGTGAACAGGTCCTGAAGTGCGGTTTGCAGGTCGTGCAGGAACTGCTGGCGCTGCTCGGCCGGCACCCGGATCTCGCCGGAGACCCCGATCGAGGGCAACTCGGGTGCCGCCCGGTCCAGGCCAGCGATGTCGGCCTGGACCTCCTCCATCAGGTCGAGCAGGTAGCCCAGGCTCAGCTCGTCGCGGGCCCGGCGCAGGCCGATCCGGCCGACGAGCCGCGGGGAGAGCCAGTAGGAGCGGGCGGCGGCCTGGTAGATGCCTTCGGTGATGCCGCGGACCTTGCGTTCGTTGACCAGCTCGACGAGGCCGGCCGCGACGAGTTGCTTGACGTGGTAGTAGACGCGCTGTGGCGTCTGGTCGAGTCGGGCCGCGACCTCGGTGCAGGTGCGCGGCTCGGCCAGTTGCCGCAGCACCTCGACGCGCTGCGGCTTGAGCAGGACTTCGGCCTGCTCGATCTGCTCCAGGTACAGGACGTCTCTCATGGCAAAATCAGTTTGTACGTACAAAACTTCTTTGTCAATCGCTTCGCGAGAAGCCGCGCCGACTTTTTTCGACGCGGCTTCAGGCGGCGGTCAGCAGGTGATCAGGGCAACCAGTCCGGCCGAAGCGGGTAGCCGCTCACGCCGTTCGGGCCGTTGTGGGTAGCCAACACCTGGTGCAACTGGATGCCGTTGCGTTCGAACGCCATCCGCGACCCGGCCATGTAGAGCCCCCACACCCGGGCGGTGCCCGCGCCCACCTCCGAGACGCAGAAGTCCCAGTGCTCGACCAGGTTGCGACACCAGGCGGCCAGCGTCAGCGCGTAGTGCTGGCGCAGGTTCTCCTCGTGGTGCACCTCGAACCCGGCGTCGTGCACCTCGCTGATCAACCGGCCCGGACCGGCCAGCTCACCGTCCGGGAAGACGTACCGGTCGATGAACGCGCCCGAGCGGTGCGGCGCCCGGTTGTCCGCGCGGGTGATGCAGTGGTTGAGCAGTCGCCCGCCCTGCCGCAGCCGGCTGCGAAGCGACCCGAAGTAGGCCGGGTAGTTGCGCACCCCGATGTGCTCGGTCAACCCGATCGAGGAGATGGCGTCGAACTGCTCGGCCGGCGCGTCCCGGTAGTCGAGGTATCGCACCTCCGCCAGCTCGGTCAACCCCTCCCGCTCGATAGCGGCCTGCGCCCACTGCGCCTGCGCCTTCGACAGGGTCACCCCGAGGGCCTTGACCCCGTACTCGCGGGCGGCGTGGCGCACCATGCCACCCCAGCCGCACCCGACATCCAGCAGCCGCATCCCCTTCTTCAGCGCCAGCTTGCCGGCGACCAGGTCGTACTTCGCCGCCTGGGCCTGCTCCAGCGTGTCGTCCGGAGACCGGAAAACCGCGCAGGTGTACGTCATCGACGGGCCGAGCACCTTCTCGTAGAAGGCGTTGGAGACGTCGTAGTGGTGCGAGATGGCAGTGCTGTCACGCACCCGCGAGTGCCGCAGCCCGTTCATCACCCGCTTCCAGCGGGGCTGCGCCTCCTGCGGCGGTGCCGGCGGCGGCATCAGCCGCTCCCAGCCCAGCCCACGGACCAGCGCCAGCCCCTCGGCCAGCGACGGTGGGCGTAACCGCAGCTCGTCCTTGAGCACCCGCAACGCCTCGTACGGGTCACCCGGGTGCACGCCCTGCAACGCCAGGTCACCACTGACGTACGCCCGGGCCATACCCAGGTCGCCGGGTGCGGTGAGCAGGTACGACAGCCCACGCTCGGAATGGATCGCCAGGGTGATGCCGGCGTCGGACGGGCCGACGGCGCTGCCGTCGTACCCGGTGATCCGCACCGGCAACGGCCCCGTGGTGACCGCGCGGATGACGTCCGCGACGGTCGGACCCGTGTGCCGGCCCCCCGCCGGCGGGGTGGCGGGGACGCTCGCCGCCCCCTGATCTCTGTCGGTCAGGCTCATGCTCGTGCTACCGCCTTTTCGTACAGTCCCGTCAGCCGGTGGTCCGGGTCGTAGCGGTCTTTCACCGCGCGCCACGTGTCGCCGCCGTAGAGGCGATCGAAGGCGTCCCGGTCGTAGTACGCGTCGGAGTAGAGCGACTTGTGCCCGCCCGACTCCGACACCCTGCGTTCGATCGTGCGGTTGACGTCGCCGTCGGCGCCGCCCGGCGCGATCGGCACGCTCCCCCAGAACCCGATGTTGACGTAGTCCTGCCCGGGCCGCAGCGGATACAGCGGCCAGGACCGCGCTGATCCGGGCCCCGCCGGCTCACGCAGTCGCAACGGACACAGCCACACCGGGTTCATCCCCACCGCGCCGGCGAACCAGCGCAGGAAGTCGGCAGTACGGTCCAGCGGGATCTCCACGTCCTGCACGACCCGCTCCCGGGCCGGTTGCCCGCGCAGCCGGTCGATCCGGGCCGCCACCTGGTGGCGGTGCTCCAGCCGGACCAGTCGGTGGTAGAAGTCGCTGCGCCGGTAACGCGCCGGCCAGAGCCTGCGCACGACCGGGTGCTGCGCGCCGAACGCCGACGAGCACCAGAACCAGTCGGTGTCCCAGCGCCACAGATAGTCGTACGCGGTGAGCACGTCGCGGGTGCGCTGGCGCAGCGACCGGTAGTAGATGGCCTGACCGGTGTAGTCGCTGGGCGGGTCGGCCGCATCGGTGAACGTGGCGAAGATCAGGTAGGCCTCGCCGGGGCTGAACATCACCCCGTCCATCGCGTCCACCGGCTCGCCGGCCCAGGACCGGGTGGCGGTCACCTCCGCTATCGCGTCGGTCAGCGCCTCCAGTTGGGTGAACCGGACGTTGCGCAACGCCACGTACCGGCCGACCGGTTGCAGCTCGATGCGCAGCCGGGTGGCGTACCCGAGGCTGCCCAGCGAGTTGGGGAACGCGGTGAACAGGTCGGCGTGCTCGCCGTCTGGTCGGGCGGTGATGATCTCGCCGGAGCCGGTGAGCACGTCCAACTCCTGGACGGACTCGTGCGGCAGCCCGTTGCGGAACGAGGTCGACTCGATCCCGAGGCCGGTCACCGCGCCGCCCAGCGTGATGGTGCGCAACTGCGGCACCACGAGCGGCATCAGCCCGTGCGGCAGCGTCGCGTCGACCAGGTCCTCATAGGTGCACATGCCCTGCACGTCGGCGGTACGGCCGGCCGGGTCGACCGACAGCACGCCGTTCAGGCCACTCACGTCGAGCCCCGGAGTCCGGGGAGCGGACCGGGGACGGAACAGGTTGGAGGTGCGTTTGGCCAGCCGGACAGGCTCGCCAGTGGGCACCGCGGCGTACGACCGCCGCAGCGTGTCCACCGCTTGATCATGGTCAATCGGTTGATCCACACGCTCAGCGCGCATGTGATCACCTTACGCTCGCCGTTTGGAAACCGTGGGATGTCGGCGGTGGCAGTTTCCCGTCCGGCGGCAGGCCTGACGGCTACCGTGGCGGGCATGCCATCGCCAGCGATCACCGCCCTGGACGCCGCCCAATTGCCGTATCGGCTGGTCAGCCACGGTGCGGTAGGCAGTCTCGCGGAGGCCGCCGCGGCCCGGGGCGTGGCCGTTCCCGACGTGGTCAAGACGATAGTGGTCCGGCGTGGTGAAGACGATCACCTGTTCGTGCTCACCCCCGGCGACCGGGTCATCTCCTGGCCCAAGCTGCGCGCCCTGCTCGGGGTGCACCGGCTCTCCATGCCGGACGCGGCGGGCGCCCTGGCCGCCACCGGTTACGAACGCGGCACCATCACCCCGTTCGGCGCGAGCAGGGCCTGGCCGGTGGTCGCCGACGAGCGACTGCGCGGCCGGGAGATCACCCTGGGCGCCGGTGAGCGCGGTCTCGCCGTCGCGATCGACGCCGACGCCGCGATCGCCGCCCTCGACGCCACAGTGGCCGACGTCACCGACCCGCAGCCCACCCGCTGAGCGCTGCCGGAGCGGCGGCGCGGCCTACTGTTGGGACATGCCGAAAGCCGTGTGGAACGACCTGGTCGTCGCCGAGAGCGACGACACCGTGCTGGTGGAGGGCAACCACTACTTCCCCCGCTCCGCCCTGCGCGACGACCTGATTCGCGAGTCCGCGACGCACACCGTCTGCCCGTGGAAGGGCACCGCCTCCTACTACTCCCTCGAACACGAGGGCAGCACCAGCAAGGACGCGGTCTGGTATTACCCGGAGCCCAAACCCGACGCCGAGATGGTGCGTGACCGGGTGGCGTTCTGGAAGGACGTCCGGGTCGTCGACTGACGGCGCCGACTGGCCGCGGCCGACGGCGGTGGGTGAGGATGGCCCGTATGTCCGCGCCCGAGGAACGCCCCGACCCCGCCGGCACCGTCTACGGCGGTCACCGGGCACCGCGCTCCGGGCCGCTGGCCGACCCGTTGCTGCGGGTCGCGGCGGCCGTCGGGGCCGTCGGCGTACTCCTGGGGGTCGTCTTCGCCACCGGGCTGCTCGACGGTGACGACGAGCCGCCGGTGCCGGCGTCGGTCGGTACGCCGTCCAACGCGGCGCAGCCCAGCGAGCCGGCCGGCGAGCCGAGCCCGACCGCACCGGCCGAGCCGTCACCGACCCCGTCGGCCAGCACGCCAGCCGCCCCGCCCACCGGGCCCCGGGTGCTGCGCGCCGCCTCGGGCCTCTGCCTGGGGCTCGACGGTGACGGCAAGGAGGCCGAGGCCGAGTTGGCAGTGTGCACCGGCACCCCGGAGCAGCAGTGGGTGGTCAGCCCGGCCGGCGCGGGCGTGCTGTCGTTGACCAACGCCGCGTACGGGCAGTGCCTCGACGTCGAGGGTGGCAGCGGGGACGACGGCGCGCGGTTGCTCCAGTTCCCCTGCCACGGTGGGCCCAACCAGCAGTGGCGGTTCGGCGGGACCGGCACCAGCGCGGTGCTGCTCATCGCCGCGCACAGCAACAAGTGCGCCCAGGCTGACGACGACGCCGTCGAGGCCGGCGACGACATCCGGCAGCGACAGTGCGACGGCCGGCCGGCCCAGCAGTGGACCCTCGGCTGACCGTCCGAGCCGCTCAGCCCCGGTAGCTCCAGGCCCGCGGTGCGGTGGCGGCGATCAGCACGGCCTCCGGCACTCCTCGGCCCGGTCGGCGGCGCAGCAGCAACGACAGCCCGGCGGCGCCGATCGACAGCGCGCCCGCCACGTACCAGGCCATCGCGTAGTCGCCCAGCCGGTCCCGGACCAGCCCCGCGCCGGTCGCGGCGACCGCCGCGCCGAGCTGGTGCGCGGCGAACACCCAGCCGAACACCACAGCTCCGGCGCCACCGAAGTACTCCCGGCACAGCGCCACCGTCGGCGGCACGGTGGCCACCCAGTCCAGGCCGTAGAAGACGATGAACACCAGCATGCTCGGCTCGGCGGTGCCGGAGAACAGGCTCGGCAGCACCAGCAGGGACAACCCGCGCAGCGCGTAGTACATGCCGAGCAGCAGCCGGCTGTCCACCCGGTCGGTGAGCCAGCCGGAGGCGATGGTGCCGACGATGTCGAAGAGCCCCACCAGGGCGAGCAACCCGGCCGCTGTGGTCTGGGCCATGCCGTGGTCGTGAGCGGCCGGCACGAAGTGCGTACCGACCAGGCCGTTTGTGGTCGCCCCGCAGATCGCGAAGCCTCCGGCCAGCAGCCAGAACGGTCGGGTCCGGGCCGCGGTGGCCAGCGCGCCGAGCGCCCGGGTCGCCGCGCCGCCGGTCGCCGGCGGCGCCGCGACGACCTCGGTCGCCCCGTAGGCGGGCAGGCCGAGATCCGCCGGGTGCTCGCGCAGCAGCCACACCACCAGGGGTACGACCGCCAGCGCCGCCACGGCCACCACGAGTGCGGCGCTACGCCAGCCGTGGTCGCGTACCAGGATGGCGATCAGTGGCAGGAACACCAGTTGTCCTGCCGCCCCGCCGGCGGTCAGCACTCCGGTGACCAGGCCCCGTCGGTGCACGAACCAACGGCCGGTGACGGTGGCCACGAACGCCAGCGCCATCGAGCCGGTGCCCAGCCCCACCAGCACACCCCAGCAGAGCAGGAGCTGCCAGCTGGCGGTCATGAAGACCGTCAACCCGCTGCCCGCGGCGACCAGCAGCAACGCCACCGAGACCACCCGGCGGATGCCGAACCGGTCCATCAGGGCTGCCGCGAACGGCGCGGTGAGCCCGTAGAGCAGCAGGTTGACCGAGACGGCCGTGGAGATCGTGGCCAGGGGCCAGCCGAACTCCTCGTGCAGCGGGTGCAGCAGCACCGACGGGGTGGCGCGGAAGCCGGCCGCGCCGACCAGCGCCACGAAGGCGACGGCGGCGACCAGCCAGGCGGGATGCAGACGGCGGTTCTTGGTCACGGGGACAAGTCTGAGCCGGGCCACCCACCTCGACGAGTGGCCGGAAAGCCATCATGCGCAATAATCGGGCCATGAGCGCTGGCCCGCACCGGATCGCCGTACTCGCCCTGCACCAGGTGGTTGGCCTGGACCTCGGCACCCCGTCCCAGGTCTTCAGCACGGCCCGGGCCGCCGACGGGACACCCTTCTACGACGTCCGGGTGTGCACCCCGGGCCGGCGGCCGGTGCGCAGCACCGCCGGCTTCCAGGTGGTCCCCGACCACGGTCTGGAGCTGCTCGACACGGCGGAAACGGTGATCGTCCCGGGCATCCACGACGGCACCGCGTTGACAGCGGGCATCGTCGAGCCGGAGGTGACCGAGGCGCTGCGCGCGGCGTACGAGCGGGGCGCCCGGATCATGTCGATCTGCACCGGAGCGTTCGTGCTCGCCGCCGCCGGGCTCCTCGACGGGCGGCGGGCGACCACCCACTGGGCGTACGCCGAGCGGTTCCGCCGCCTGCACGCCCGGGTGGACCTCGATCCGGGCGTGCTCTTCATCGCCGACGACCGGGTGCTCACCTCGGCCGGAGTCGCCGCCGGCATCGACCTCTGCCTGCACGTCATCCGCCTCGACCACGGCAGCGAGGTGGCCAACCGGGCGGCCCGCCGCTGTGTGATGCCACCGTGGCGCGACGGCGGTCAGGCGCAGTACATCGAGCAGCCGGTGCCGAAGGCGACCGACACCAGCACGGCGGGAGCCCGGGAGTGGGCGCGGCAGCGGCTGCACGAGCCGATCGCACTGCGCGACCTGGCCGAGCAGGCGCGGATGAGCGTGCGCACCTTCACCCGACGCTTCCGGTCGGAGACCGGCCTGAGCCCGGCCCAGTGGCTGCTGCAACAGCGCACCGACCACGCGAGACTGCTGCTGGAGACGACCGACCTCAGCGTCGACCAGATCGCCCACCGCTGCGGGTTCGGCACCACGGCCGCCCTACGCCAGCAACTCCACCAACGCATCGGCGTGGCCCCGTCCACCTACCGCCGAACCTTCCACCCCCGCCCCGAGCCGATCAAAACCTGACCCCCCCCCCCCCGCCCCGCCCAAGCCATCGCTCTCGTCGATCTTGCACTTTGGGTTGCCGAAAAGTAACTTAGGTCCATTTTGTCGGGACAGGAAGTGCAAGATCGACGAGGGCTGGGGCTGGGGCGAGGGCTGGGGCTGGGGCTCAGGGGGTCGGCTTACGGGCGGAGCAGGTGTAACTGGGACTGGTGCTTCGGCAGGTGCACCCGGGTGTGCAGGTCCAGGGTGCGGGACCAGGGCAGTGGCTCGTCGACGACGAGGTCGAAGCCCTCGCGGAGGTGCGTCTCGACCGGGGTCTCCGCTGCCAGGCCGAGCTGGTCGACCAGCCCGCACAACCGGTCGCTGGTGCCGTGCAGCAGGGCGGTCAGGCCACGCAGACCACCCTGCTCGGCGGCGAGCGCGTCGAGCTGCGGGCGGTGCATGTCCTCCGCCAGCTCGTAGTAGGCGAACGGCGACCCGGCCAGCAACGCCTCGGTGGCCTGGATCATCAGCTCGTCGTTGGCGACCAGATGCGCGACGATCTGCTCGGCACTGAGCTGCCCCTCCGGAGCCGGACCGAACCCGCCTGCGTCGACCTCCGCGAACAGGGCACCGTAGGCCCGCCGCAATCCCCCGCTCTCCATCCCCCCAGTCAACCCGCCACGGCGGGAGTTAGCGGCGGGATTGGCGGGAGCGGAGGTAGTCGCTGACCACGTACTCGCCCAGGTCGTCGGTGTCCGGCGTGAACATGCGGCCCCGGCTGCGGCGGGCCACCGCGTCGACGAAGCGCCGCAGGCCCGGGTCGTCGCCGAGCATGAACAGGTTGAGCGTGGCGCCGTAGCGGCTCAACCGGTCCACCTCGCGGACCGTCGCCTCGATCGTCTCCGGAAGCGGCGGCCAGTGGAACAGCGCCTCCCCGTCGTCCGGGTCCAGGTGCGCGGTCGGCTCGCCGTCGGTGACCACCAGGACGATCGGCTCGGCGTCCGGGTGCCGGCGCAGGTGCCGGCCCGCCAACCGCAGCGCGTGCTGGAGGTTGGTGCCCTGCTCCATGTCCGGCTCCACGGCCGCCAACTCCTGCTGGGTGAGCGTCATCGCCTCCCGGCCGAAGCCCACGATCTGCAGGGCGTCCTGCGGGAAACGCGTCTCCATCAGGTGTGCCAGCGCCAGCGCCGTCTGCTTCATCGGCCCCCAACGCCCCTGAGAGATCATCGAGTACGACAGGTCGACGCAGAGCACCACAGCGGCCGAGGCACGCCTCTCGGTCTCCACCACCTCGAAGTCGTCCACCGAGAGCTGCACCGGGACCGTCGGCCCGGCCCGACTGACCGCCCGGGTCAACGTCCGGACCACGTCCAACGGTTGCTCATCGCCGTACTGCCAGGGCCTGGACGCGCCGCTGACCTCGCCCGCCGCACCGGCCGAGCGCAAATCGTGCTGGCCGCGCGGCCCGGCGGTCAGCTCCGCGAAAACCTGCCGCAGGGCGGTCCCGCCGAGCCGGCGCAGCGCCTTCGGGCTCAGTGTGAGCCCATCCGCGTCCCGGCTGACCCAACCCTGGTGGCGCAGTTCCCGCTCCAGATCGCGCAGCCGGCGAACGTCGTCGGCCGCGTCCCGGCCCAGCGTGCGCGCCACCGCGTCGACGTCCACGTCGTCGAGGGTCGCCCCCGGTTCCTGGTCGAGCTGGTCCAGCAGGTCGTCCAGGTCGCCGATCTCACCCAGCGCGCCGGCCGCGTCGGCGTAGTCCAGCGGCTGGTCGCCGCGGACCCGCTCACCTCGCCCCCAGCGCAAATCGGGTCGCAGCGCCCGCAGGTTCGCGTCGAGCGCTGACAACTCCCCCGCGAGGCGGTCGCCGAGCGACTGCTGCATGAGGCCGGCCAGCTCGGCGCGCTGCCGCTCGGAGAGCGAGTTCATCAGCCGCTCACCGGCCGCCGCCCGGCGGGCCAGCACGTCGATCAACTCGTCGACGTTCTCCGGCTTCTCCGGGAAGAAGTCGCCATGTCGGCGCATGAACTCGGCGAACGCGTCGGTGGTGTCCTCCGCGCGACCGTGCCGGGCGAGCAGGTCGTTCAGGTCGCCCATCATCTCGGCGAGCCGCTGCTGGGCGGCCGGGTCGGCGGAGGCGCGCACCGCGTCGCGCAGCCCGGCGAAGCGCTGGCCGAGCACGTCGTCGCGGAGTTGGTCGAGGATCTGCTGGTACGAGCGGCGGGCGTCGTCGCTGGCCCACTGGTAGCCGGACAGCTCCTCCACGGCCCGCGCCGTCGAGCGCGGCAGATTGTCCAGCACCGCCTCGGCGAACCGCGCGGCGTCGTCGTCGCGACCCCGCAGCTCGTCCCGCTCGGCGGCGAGCGCCTGGTCGAGCAGGGCCTGGGCCCGGGTCACCGCCCCGTCCAGGTCGCCCCTGCGCAGCGCCTCCCGGCGCAGCCGCCGTGCCCGGGCGGCCAGGTCGTCCAGGCCACCCCGTCCCTGTGGGCCACGGCGCAGCAGGTCACGCAGCGCCTCCCGCAGGCTGCCGCCGGCCAGCACCTCGGCACCGACCGCGTCCACCGCCTCACGCACGTCGTACGGGGGTGCGAGCGGGTCGGGCCCGCCGTTCCACTGCCCGTAACGGAACCGGTTGCCGGCCACTGTCAGCCCCGGCCGCCGTAGACGGTGCGCCCCGAGTCGGTGACGTCCTTGCCGAGCCGGCGGGTCAGGTGCAGCCCTTCCAGCACGAACTCGACGGCGGCAGCGGCCTCCTCGGAAGTGGGCGCGTCGCCCAGGTCGAGCCGGTCCAGGACCTTCGCCAACCCGGGTACGGTGCCGACCTGGCGTAGCAGCTCGGTGGCGCTGACCAACTCGCCGGTCTCGATCGCGGCGCCGTCCTCGACCAGGGCGGTGAACCCGGACAGGTCCAGCCCGGCCAGGTGGGCCCGGAACGTCTCGGCGGTCGCGGTACGCAGCAGGTGCGCGAGGATCTCGATCTCCCGGCCCTCCTCGCCGCTCTCGAACTCGACCTTGCCGCGCAGCGTGCTGGTCACCGACACCGCGTCGCCGACGCGGGCAACGGCGGCCTCGGGGCGTCCGTCCGGGGTGTCGGAGGCGGCGAGCAGACCGGCGCGACGCAGCGCGGCACCGGCGACCGTCTCGGCGGCGGCGATGGCGAATCGGGCGGAGACACCGGAGCGCGGGTCCACCGACGGCGACTCCCGGACGGCGCGGGCGAAACGGGCCAGCACCTCCAGCACGTGCTCCGGCACCTCGGCGACCAGGTCGGCCTCCTGGCGGATCAGCGCCAGCTCCAACTCCAGGTCGACCGGGTAGTGGGTGCGGATCTCCGCGCCGAACCGGTCCTTGAGGGGGGTGATGATCCGGCCCCGGTTGGTGTAGTCCTCCGGGTTGGCGCTGGCCACCAGGAGCAGGTCCAGTGGCAGGCGCAGCTGGTAGCCGCGAACCTGGATGTCCCGCTCCTCCAGCACGTTGAGCAGCGCCACCTGGATCCGCTCGGCCAGGTCGGGCAGCTCGTTGACGGCGAAGATGCCCCGGTTGGTGCGCGGCACCAACCCGAAGTGGATGGTCTCCGGGTCACCGAGGGTACGACCCTGGGCGATGCGGATCGGGTCGACGTCGCCGATCAGGTCGCCGACGCTGGTGTCCGGGGTGGCCAACTTCTCGCCGTACCGCATCGAGCGGTGCAGCCAGCCGATCGGCAGGTCGTCACCGGCCTCGGCGACCTGGGCGCGGGACGCCGGGGTGAGCGGGTGCATCGGGTGCTCGTTGAGCACCGAGCCGGGCAGAACGGGGGTCCACTCGTCGAGCAACGCGCCCAGTGAGCGGATCAGCCGGGTCTTGCCCTGGCCGCGCTCGCCGAGCAGCACCATGTCGTGCCCGGCGAGCAGGGCCCGCTCGACCTCGGGCAGCACGCTGTCGTCGTAGCCGACGATGCCGGGGAATCGGGTCTCGCCGGAGCGCATCCGGGCGAGGAGGTTGTCGCGGAGTTCCTGCTTGACGGTGCGGTACTGGTGACCGGCCGCCCGTAGCGCGCCGAGCGTGCCGGGCAGGTCGGCCGGTGGAACCGGGATTACCGGGGTAGGCGCAGTCACCCGACCCACGCTAGCTCACATTCGCAGGGGTGCCCCGGGCATCGGGGGCACCCCTGGCCACCACCCTCAGCCCCGGTCGCAACGCCGGCAGGTGCCGCGGCGGCGCAGGTGGTACGCGTAGGTTGCAGTGCCGAGCGCCACGCCCCACACCGGCCAGAGCATCATCGGCGCCCCGGTGATGCTGAGCCCGCCGGTGAGTTCCCAGAACTTCGGGTTGCTGAGCAGCCCCAGCGAGGCCGCGGTCACGGAGATGGCGACCAGGGTGGCCGGCACCACGGCCAGCTTCACCGGCACCCGACGGCCGGCGAGGCCGAGCATCCAGCGCGGGAACCGCTCGCCCCAACGTTGCACCAGGCCGAGGGTGAGGATCGCGCCGGCGGTGGCGAAGGCGGCCAGCCCGAACCCGGCCCAGACCAGCCCGGTGTCCTGCATCTCGGTGAGGAACTTCCGGGAGATGCCGAGCGGGATGCCGGCCGCCCAGGCGAACCGGGTCAACGCGTACGTGAACGGGATGGCCGCGGCGATGCCCACTGCCCACCGGCCCCAGCGGCTGGCGGCGGCCGGGGTGGTCCACCGCTGGCCGGTGTCGGCGCGGCCGCAGCCGACGCAGGCCCCGGCGGTACGGCGCTGCCAGGCGAGCACCGCCCCGACCAGCAGCAGCCCGCCGGCCAGCGCCGCGAACCGGCCGAACAGCGCCCAGTTGAAGATGTCGGCGTAGTCGACCGGCGGCCACCCGAACGGCGCCCCGACGATCAGTATCGGCAGGTAGCCGAGGACGACCAGCACCCGGACGTCCGGCACGACCAGGACGAGCACGAACGCGACCGCCCAGCCGTAGCCGGCGAGCAGCGCCCGCAGCGGGCCGGGTGGGCGCGCCGCCGGGCGACTCATCGCCAGGGCCGCCACCGCGGCGGTGAGCAGCACGCCGGCGAGGAGCGGGGTAGCCACCTCCACCGGCACCAGGCGGAGCAGGCTGACGTCGCCGCCGTGGGGGTCGTTCGGGCCGAACGGGTAGCCGGCGCCGGTGAGGGTGCCGAGCAGGGCGAGCACGCCCCACAGGCCGAGCCAACCGGCGGCCAGTGGGGCCAGCCGGTCCGGCCAGCGGGAGTCGGTACGGGGTGGGGAGGCAGTGATCGTTGTCATGCTCTCAGCCTCGACGGACAGCCGCCGGATTCCCTCCCGGCTAGCGGTGAACCCACTCCCCCCGTTGAGGGACCGATCAGCCCGACGGGGTGACGAAGCCGGACTCGTACGCGGCGATGACCGCCTGCGTACGGTCGCGGACGCCCAGCTTGGCCAGCACGTTGCCGACGTGCGTCTTGACCGTCTCCACCCCGACCACGAGGTGCGCGGCGATCTCCGGGTTGGACCGGCCGGTGGTCATCAACCGCAGCACCTCGGCCTCGCGTTCGGTGAGCCGGGCGGCGGTCAACCGGTCGCCACCCGTCGGCCCGTACGCGCCGACCAGTTGGCGGATCGCGGCCGGGAAGAGCAGTGACTCACCGGCCGCGACCACCCGGACCGCCTCCACCACCTCGGCGGGCCGGGCCCGTTTGAGCAGGAACCCCGAGGCGCCGGCGCGCAGCGCCTCGTAGACGTACTCGTCGTTGGCGAAGGTGGTGACCACCAGCACCCGGGGCGGGTCGGCGGAGGTGGCCAGCAGGTGCCGGGTGGCCTGGATGCCGTCGATGCCGGGCATCCGCACGTCCATCAGCACCACGTCGGGCCGGTGCCGGGCGACCAGCGGCGGCACCTCGGCGCCGTCGGCGGCCTCGGCGAGCACGTGCAGGTCGGGTTGGGCGTCGATGATGGCTCGCAGCCCCACCCGGATCAGCTCGTCGTCGTCGACGATCAGCACTCCGGTGGTCATGTCGTCTCCTCGTACGGCAGGCGGGCCCGGATCAGCCACCGGTCGCCGTCGGGGCCCACTGTGAGCCGGCCGCCGAGCAGCAGCACCCGCTCCCGCATGCCGTCCAGTCCTCGACCGCCCCGCCCCCGCTGGGCCCGGTCGGGGTGGCGCACCGCGTTGACCAGCTCCAACTCCAGCGCGTCGCTGTGCAGGTCCAGGCGTACCGTCACCGGCCCGTGGCCGTGCCTGGCCGCGTTGGTCAGTCCTTCCTGGACGATTCGGTAACCCTCCCGGGAGACCACAGCGGGCACCCGGGCCGGGTCGCCGGCGCGTTGCGCGTGCACGGTCAGGCCGGCCGCGCGGGCGTCGGTGACCAACCGGTCCAGGTCGGCGAGGGTACGCTGCGGCGCCACCACGGGCCGATCGCGTCCGTTCTCCCGAAGCAGCCCGAGTACGTGGTCGAGGTCGTCCATCGCGGTCCGTCCGACGTCCTCGATGGCGGTGAGCGCTCGTCGGACGAATTCGGGGTCGGTGTCGAGGACCTCGCGGGCGGCTCCGGCCTGGAGGGTGGCCACTGTCAGCGCGTGACCGACCGAGTCGTGCAGTTCCCGGGCCAGCCGGTTGCGTTCGGCGAGCCGGGCGGCTCGTGCTTCGAGGGCGGCGATCCGCTCCGCCTGGGCCGGCCCGAGCAGCACGGGTGCCATGGATCCGGCGAGCGCGCCGAGCCCGGCGACGGCGTAGCCGAGGCCGACCAGCAGGAGCACCCCGGTCACTGTCAGCCAGCCGCTGTCCTGCCCGTCCAATGGCCCGAACTGTTCCCGGCTGGTCAGCTCGGTGCCGACGCCGAACTGCTGGGCGATGAACGCCAGCGCCATCGGCAGGGCGCTGAACAGCGCGATCATCACCAGCGCCCCGATGATGAGGTGGGTGGCGATCCAGAGCGCGCTGCGCAGCCGGGTGTCCCGGTCGCCGTGGTGTCCGGGCGCGGGTTCGGGCAGGTCGACACCGAGCAGCGCCCGGACGGCGGCGATCTCCAGGGCCCGGCTGCCGTCCAGCAGCAACGGGACCACGGCGATCAGTACGGCGATGACCAGCAGGGCGTAGACCAGTGGGCGCGGGATCGCCGAGTCGGCGAGCAGTTGGGCGAAGGTCACCGCGAGCAGCCCGTACGGCAGCGCCAGCACGCCGCCGAGCAGCAGGAACACGCCGCGTCGCCAGGTGCTGCCGGCGACCAGCGGGGCCAGCGCCGCTCGGGGGTTCACCTCGTCATTCTGCGGCCCGGACGGGTCTCGGCGACTCCCCCGTGCCGGGGAGATCTCAGCGGTGGTCGGCGACGTACTGCTGCGGGTCCTTGTCGCGGAACGGGAGGTTGCGGCCGTTCTTGTGCTCGCCGTAGAAGGTCAGCCAGCGTTGGCCCAGCTCGGCGCGGAGTTCGGTGCTGGCGTGCCGGCGGAAGTCGGGCAGCGCCTCGTCCTCCTCTTCGGCGAGGTGTTCGCTGTTCTCCCGGCGGGCGTTGCCGACCGCCTCCCACCACTGATCCGAGCCGACCGGGTGCAGTTTCGCCTCGGCGATGGCGTCACGGATCTTGTTGTGGTCGCCGATCGCGTCGGCGGTCTCGTCCTCGCCGTCGTCGCCGTGCTTGACCAGGTGCGGGTAGAGGATCGCCTCTTCCGCCTCGGCGTGGATGTCCAGGTGCAGGGCGAGGGCGTCCCAGATGGCGAGCATCTCCTGCTCGTCTCGGGCGTCGTCGAGGCGGGCGAAGCCACGCCGGAAGGCGGCGTGGTCGTCCAGGATCAGCGCGGTGATGTCGTCCACTGTGCTCACTTTCCGGTTGGTTTGCCGAACCGGGCACGCAGCATCGCCGGCATCGCGGCGAGTCCGGTGATCGGGCGGAAGCGTTTCGCCGCCTCGGCCAGCGCCGCGTACTCGTCGTCGGCGAGGTCGATGTCGGCGGCGGCGGCGTTGCGTTCCATCTGCTCGACCCCGGACGCCCCGGGGATGGCGAGCACGTTCGGGTGGCGCAGCAGGTAGGCCAGCGCGATCTGGCTGGGGGTGGCGTCGTGGGCGTCGGCGACCTGGCGCACTGTGTCGATCAGGGCCGCGCCGCGCTCCAGGTTCTCCGGCAGGAAGTACGGGTTGGCGCGCCGGACCGCGCCGGTCGGCGGGTTCTTGGCGTCGTAGCGGCCGGAGAGGAAGCCCTGCGCCAGCGGGCTGTACGCGATGACCACCCGACCGGCCTGCCGCGCGTACGGCAGCAGGTCCTGCTCGGGTGCGCGGTCCAGCATGCTGTAGCGGACCTGGTTGCTGAGCACCCGCCGGCCGAGTGCCGCTTCGGCGACCTGCCAGCGGCGCAGCCCGTAGTTGCTCACGCCGACCTCGCCGACCAGCCCGACGTCCTGCAGGGTCCGCATGCCGCGCATCGTGGTGTGGTCGGCGACCAGCGGGTTGGGCTGGTGCACCTGGTAGAGGTCGATGCTGGTGACGCCGAGCCGGGCCGCCGAGGCGACAGCCCGCTGCTGCACCACGGCGGCCACCGGCAGGACCGGCAGGATCTTGCTGGCGATCACGACCTTCGGCCGGTCGTCGCCGAGGGCCGCGCCGAGGATGCGTTCGCTGCGCCCGAAGCCGTAGACCTCCGCGCTGTCGAAGACCGTCACGCCCAGCTCGACGGCCCGCCGGACGATCTGCGCCGCCTGCCGCTCGAAGTCCGGGCCGTACCCCCATTCCCGGGAGCCGAACTGCCAGGTGCCCAACCCGATCTTGGACAGCGGTTTGGGGGTGTCGAGCGCAATGAAACGCATGGCGTCGAAACTACCCCGATGTCCCGGTTTCCACGCCCGATCCGCACCACGCTGGGCCGGAGCTAGGCTCATGATCGTGACTTACCTCGCCGCGGATGACCGCTACGACACCATGACCTACCGGCGCAGCGGACGCAGTGGCCTGCGGCTGCCTGCCGTCTCGCTCGGGCTGTGGCACAACTTCGGTCCGGACCGCCCGTTCGAACGGCAGCGCGACATCGTCCGCCGCGCCTTCGACCTGGGTGTCACCCACTTCGACCTGGCCAACAACTACGGCCCGCCGCCCGGTTCGGCGGAGGAGAACTTCGGCCGGATGCTCGCCACCGACCTGAAGCCGTACCGGGACGAGCTGGTCATCTCCAGCAAGGCCGGGTACCTGATGTGGCCCGGCCCGTACGGCGAGTGGGGCTCGCGCAAGAACCTGATCTCGTCGCTGGACCAGTCGCTGGGCCGGATGGGGCTGGACTACGTCGACATCTTCTACTCGCACCGGTTCGACCCGGACACCCCCCTCGAGGAGACGATGGGGGCGCTCGACGCCATCGTCCGCTCCGGCAAGGCGCTCTACGTCGGCATCTCGAACTACAACTCGGAGCAGACCACGCGCGCCGCCGCCATCCTGCGTGAGCTGGGTACGCCGCTGCTGATCAACCAGCCGTCGTACTCGATGCTCAACCGCTGGACCGAGTCCGACGGCCTGCTCGACACGCTGGAGCAGGTCGGTGCGGGCTGCATCGCGTACAGCCCGCTGGCCCAGGGCCTGCTGACCGACCGTTACCTGGGCGGCATTCCGGCCGACTCGCGGGTTCGCACCAGCGTCTTCCTCAACGAGAGCGACCTCAGCGACGAGAAGATGGCCACCATCCGTGGGCTCGGCGCGGTCGCCGAGCGGCGCGGCCAGTCCCTCGCTCAGCTCGCGTTGGCCTGGGCGCTGCGTGACCCGCGGATGACCAGCCTGATCATCGGGGCGAGCAGCGTCGAGCAGTTGGAGACGAACATCGCCGCGCTGGACAACCTCGACTTCACGGCCGACGAGTTGACCGAGATGGAGCGCCACCTGGGCTGAACCCCGTCGGGTCCCCGGGCGGGTCGGATCACCAGATCCGGCGCCGCCCGGCCCGGTGGTTGCGCACCTCGCACTGCCGGCCCACCGGTGCGGCGGCGCTGCGACGTCGCCGTCCGGCACCGATCAGCAGCAGCGCCAGGACCAGCACGGCGGCGGCGCCGGCCAGCACCGGCCACCGGCCGCCGAGGTTGGTCACCGACGCCACCGGCACGCCCGGGTCGGCCGCCGCCGCCACCGCCGTCTCGGTGACGGCCGGCCCACTCGCTGCGGTACGCGGAGCAGCCGCCGCGCTCTTCGTCGCGCCGACCTTCGCCGGGGTGCCGGTGGCCGCGGCACCGGTGGCCTTGGCGCCACGGAACACCACGTCCGAGCAGGAGTAGTAGGTGTCCGGCGTGTTGGAGTTCTGCCAGATCGTGTAGATCAGGTGTCGCCCGCTGCGGCCCGCCGGCAGCCGGCCCGCCAACTGGTACGCCCCGGCCCGCACCGGCGGGTCGGTCAGCGTCAGAAACGGGCGCGACTCCAGATCCGCCCAGGTCAGCTTCTTACGGGGGTCGTAGGCCGGCGTGGTGACGTAGAGCCGGAAGGTGCCCCGGTGCTCAATGGTGGTCCGGTACCGGAAGGTGAACGTCGCGCCGGTGGTCAGCGTGGTGCTGGGCCAGTCGGTACGGGGCAGGTCCAGTCCCCGGTACGCGGACAGTCCGCCGCTGCACAGCTCACCGTCCGGAATCCGTTCCCGATCTCGCCCGTTGATCGTGTAAACTCGCACGTTGTCCCATTCGCGGACCGCCGCGCCGGCCTTGACCGCCGCCCGGCAGGCGCTGGTGGCCGCGTACCGGCCCTCGGGGCCACAGGCCGCCGCGCGACTGATCGGGTCGGTCGGGGCGCCGTGGGCGGCGGCGGGCGTGGCGGCCAGGGGCACTGTCGCGGCAGCGACCAGCACCGTGGCGAGGAGCCGGCGTACGGGCATGAGGATGACCTCCGCCCACTGGTACGGCCGGGAGACGGCAAAGGTTCGACGCTGACCGGCCGGGAATCCTGCGGGTGGGTGTGGCGTTTCGATACTCGGAACCGCTTGCACCGAGGAGGCAGACATGAAGGTACGTAGCTCGTTGCGTGCACTGAAGCAGAAGCCGGGTTCGGTGGTGGTCCGCCGTCGCGGCCGGGTGGTCGTGGTGAATCGCGCCAACCCGCAGTGGAAGAGCCGTCAGGGCTGACTCAGCCCTTACCGGACATCCAATCGCCAACGCCCTGACCGGGTCATCCGGTCGGGGCGTTTTGCGTGTGCTGGGGCAGTCCGGCGGATCGACTAGGGTGCTTCGAAAGATCGCCCCCGATGAGGAGGAACCGGTGTTCATCTTGGAGCTGTCCTTCGGCGACGAACCCGACCGGCTCGCCGCCCGACCGGCGCACCGGGAGCGTCTCCAGGCCCTGCGCCAGGAGGGCCGTCTGGTCATGGCCGGGCCGTTCGCCGACGACTCCGGAGCACTGCTGATCTTCGACGTCCCGGACGCCGAAGCGTTCGCCGCTGTCGTCGCCGAGGACCCCTATTACCGCACCCCCGGAGTGACGATCGCCAGTCAGCGGGAGTGGTCACCGATCGTTCGGTAGCCGCGGCTTCGACGGCGCAGCAAAACGCCCTGGTCGGATTGTCCCGACCAGGGCGTTTCTCAAGGGTGGAGCCGAGGGGACTCGAACCCCTGACCCCCACACTGCCAGTGTGGTGCGCTACCAGCTGCGCCACGGCCCCTTGCTGTCGTCCCGGTCGCCCGGGCACTGGGAAACTATACACAGACCGGCCCGCATGGTCATCTCGCGGGGTCCCCCGCCGGCCGGGTCAGTTGAGCGCCACGTCCGGCGGGAAGTGCGCGACGGCGGCCATCATCCCGCCCTGCCGGCGCAGCACCATCGGCCACAGGTCGTCGGGCCGGTCGACGAAGGCGTCCCCGGGGAGCCCGTCCAGCACGAACCAGGACCCGTCGGCGATCTCCTGCTCCAACTGGCCGCTGCCCCAGCCGGAGTAGCCGGCGAAGACCCGGATGCCGCCGATGCTCTCCCGCAGCCGCTCCGGGTCGACCGAGAGGTCGATAGTGCCGACCGCCCCGGAAACCTGGTGGAAGCCCTTCACCCGGCGCATGGGGTGCCGCATCCGGGCGAGGCAGATGGCCGAGTCGGGCTGCACCGGGCCACCCTCGAAGAGCACCGCCGGGTGGCGGGCCAGGTCACTCCAGTCACCGAGCACCTCGGCCACCGGCACCTCGGTGGCCCGGTTCAGCACCACACCGAGCGCGCCGCCCGGCTCGTGGGCGACCAGCAGCACGACCGTACGGTCGAAGTTCGGGTCCTTGAGCGCCGGAGTCGCGACCAGCAGCCGCCCGGTCATCGACTCCATCGCTCGTCCGCCGATCGCCTGGCCCTCTCCCTGCATGCCACACACCCGTCAACCGTGAGCCCGCGCCGGGCGCCGGTCATCGACCGGATCCGCCCACCGCATCGGGTTCAGCCGCCCTGTCAACGCCATGCCTGGCACCATAGCCTGCGTGCTGGGTGCTGGCTAAGGTCTGACCGGCGGGTGATCGGACAGTTAAGACGAAGGGCCGAGGCACCCGACGGCGGACCTCCCGGTGATCGACCGATCGGGACCACCGGCGGCCGAGAAACGCCCGAAACGTCCGTCACATCCCGATAGATTCGGCTGATCGGGAGGGCGAACGCGGTTGCCCCTGCCCGCGAGACGGAGGCGGGTGGCGATGGCAACTGTCCGGGACGCGACGTACGACGTGCTCCGCACCCTCGGCATGACCACTGTCTTCGGCAACCCCGGCTCCACCGAGGAGCCGTTCCTCCAGGACTTCCCCGCCGACTTCCACTACGTCCACGCGCTGCACGAGGCGACGGCCGTCGCGATGGCCGACGGCTACGCCCAGGCCAGCGGAGTGCCCGCCCACGTCAACCTGCACACCGCCCCGGGCACCGGCAACGGCATGGGCAACCTGGTCACCGCCTGGCACAACAAGACCCCGCTGATCGTCACCGCCGGCCAGCAGACCCGGGAGATGCTGCTCCTGGAACCCCGGCTGGCCAGCCGCCGACCCACCGAGCTTCCGCAGCCCTACGTGAAGTGGGCCTACGAGCCGGCCCGCGCGCAGGACATCCCCGCGGCGATGCTGCGGGCGTACGCGACTGCGGTGCAGCCACCGGCCGGGCCGGTCTTCCTCTCCCTGCCGATGGACGACTGGGCCCAGCCAGCCGACCCGCCGCCCGCGCCGCGAACGGTGGCCACCCGGTTCGCGCCGGACCCCCAGCGGTTGGAGGAGTTCGTCCGGGTGCTGGCCGGCAGCCGCAACCCGGCCCTCGTGTACGGGCCGGGGGTGGACCGCTCCGCGAGTTGGTCGACCGCTGTCGCGCTGGCGGAGCGGCTCGCCGCGCCGGTCTGGTCGGCTCCCGCCACCGAGCGGGCGGTGTTCCCCGAGGACCACCCGCACTTTCGCGGCGTGCTGCCGTACGCGATCGGTCCGCTCGCCGAGGCGCTGCGCGGGCACGACACGGTGCTGGTCGTCGGCGCCCCGGTGTTCCGCTACTACCCGTACGTGCCGGGCGGGCACCTGCCCGACGGCGCCCGACTGCTGCACATCACCGACGACCCCGACGAGGCCGCGCGAGCGCCGGTCGGTGACAGCCTGCTCAGCGACCCGGGGCTGGCCCTGGCCGCGCTGGTCGAAGGGGTGCCGCCGAGCGGCCGACCGGCACCGACGCGACGGGACGCACTGCCACCGCCGGAGGTCGGCACCCCGCTGAGCGCCGACGCCCTGTTCGCCGCGCTGGCCGCACACTGGCCGACCGACGGCGTGCTGGTCCAGGAGTCACCGTCCAATCTGTCCGCGCTGCGTCGTCAGCTACGGATCACCCGCCCGGCGTCGTACTTCACGATGGCCAGCGGCGGCCTCGGCTACGGCCTGCCGGCGGCGGTCGGCATCGCACTGGCCGAGCGGGACACCGGGCGCGGCCGCCCGGTGGTGGCGGTGATCGGCGACGGCTCCTTCCACTATTCGGTGCAGGCGCTCTGGACGGCCGCGCGCCTGGCACTGCCGGTGGTGGTCGTCGTCCCGGTCAACCAGCAGTACGCGATCCTCAAGGCGTTCGCCGAGCTGAAGCACACTCCCGGGGTGCCCGGCCTGGACCTGCCGGGGTTGGACGTCGTCGCGATCGCGGCCGGCTACGGCTGTGCCACGCAGGTGGTGGAGACCCCCGATCAGCTCGGCGCGGCGCTCTCCGCCGGGCTGCGCGCCGACCGGCCCACTGTGTTGCCGGTGCCGATCAGCACCGACGTGCCCAGCATCCTCTGAGCCGGGTCAGCGCGGTGCGATCGCCAGCGGGGCACCGGTGAAGACGTCCAGCACCGGCCGGCTGCCCAGCGGCGCCGCGAGGGTTACGGTGACCGGCTCCAGTTTCAGCAGGTCGATACATTCGCCGGTGGCCCGGGTGACGCCGCCACCGACCACCACGACGTCCGGCCGTTCCCACACCAAGGGCGTGATCCCGGTGTCGCACGCGCCGACGCCGAGGCGCACTGTCAGCCGGGCGTCGTCGACGGCGGCCAGGTTCTGGGCCGCCACCAACCCGTCCGGCAGCGGCCGGGCCGGCGTGGTCGGCTCGGGGACGGGGGTGACCGCCGTCGGCGCGACGGCGAGCCGGACCACCGGGGTGGCCAGCTCCTTGATGGTGAACAGCCAGGCCGGGACCTGTGCCACCCCCCGGCTCGTACGCACCGGCACGGCGCCGAACGTGACAGCGGTGACGGTGAGCGGGAGACAGGCGGTCTGGGTGCTGCTCGTGGCCCACCCGTCGGGCCCCGGTTCGACCGTGGGGCCGCCGGGGGTGGGCCGACCGGGCTGCTTCGGCCGCCCCGGGCAGGGCAGTGGGTCACCCTGGTCGAGCTGCCGGTACGCCTCGGCGGCGCTGACCAACGGCAGCCTCAACCGTCCGTCCGGGAACTGGATCTCGCCGCCGACCCGGGTGGGCGGTATTCCGACCTGCGCGCGGTACCACCCGGCCCGGAACGCCGTCTCGGTCTCGGGGGTGAAGCCCGGGTCACCGGTGAGCACTGTCGGCCCCTCCAACGGCACGTAGCCCGTACGCCAGTCGGGGCCGGGCCGCCACGCCTCGGCGACCTGAACGGCCCGCTGGTCGAACGCCTCCGTCCCGTGCGTCGGGCTGGGCGGGCCACCGGCCGGACCGGAGTCGGTCGCGGCACAGCCCGTCACGAGCAGCAACGGGAGTACGAGCAGCAGGGCAGGCCGATTCATGTACGGTTCGACGCCTCCGCCGACCGGCCGGTTCCCGACCGGGGCTCAGGTCTCGCCACCCAGATCCGTCTGGTACGCCTCCCACAGCAGGTCGGCGCCGCGCCGCCGATGCCGGGCCAACCGCCGCAGCAGGTGCCCGGCCCGGTGTCGCAGCTCATCGGGGTGCGCCTCGGGCCGCTCGGCGATCTGCTGGACCGCCAGGATCGCGGCGACGATCGCCACGTGCTCCCGGGTCAGCAGCCGCACCCCGTGGTCCAGTCGCGGCGACTGGGTGAGCAACTCCCGGTAGAGGCCGGTGGGGCCCTCGGTGGCCCGGACGTGCTCGGCGAAGCCCCGGCGCACCGGACGCAGCCGAAGGAGAACCTCTTCGCGCCAGCGCGGCTCGGTGCTGGCGACGGCGACGGCCCGGCCGAGGGCGTGCACGTCGCCAGCGAGCCCGGCCGGACGCGGCGCGCCGGGTAGACCGATGGAATGTGGATCGGCGGGGAGCCCCGCCGGATGCGCGACGCGCCCTCGGGCGACGACTGACGGCTGCTGGACCGGACCGGTGACCATTGGCACCTCCCGCGCGGCGGCGCTGCTACCCCATACCGCGATGGTGAGGCTGCCCGGCCCGCTCTGTCCAGGGCCCTGAACCGTCTCATCTGCCCCGTTGAACCCACTGACCCCACCAGCCACCCTGGTGAAGGCCCCCAGGGCCGCACGAGCCTCCTGGGACGGACGGCAGCCTCAGTCGGTCGACGGGCGCTCTGCCAGCCGGCGCAGGTGCTCGGCCACGGCGCGCGCGTCGCCGGCCCGCTCGTCGCCCGGTCGACCCGTCGTGATCGCCTCGGCCAGCGCCCGCAGCTCGGACGGCGGCAGGACGGGCAGCCCCATGCCGCGCAGCGGGATCGTGACCCTCCGGGCACTCCCCGGGTCGGTCGCGAGAATGGCCCGCACCTGCGGTTCGCCGGCCGGACCGTCGTCGCCCGCCTCGCGGTACGACACCGCGCCGGACTCGATCCGGGCGGTGACGAGGTCGACGGTGCGGGTGCGCAGCGCGCCGCGTACCCGCACCCGGCTGCCCTCCAGCCAGGCGGCCGTGCGGAGCACCCGCAGCACCAGGTAGAGGCCGAGCAGGACGAAGGGCAGGCCACACAGGCCGACGAACGGGCTGGGACCGGACTGGTTCGGGTCGGCGGAGTCGCGTAGCCCGGGCGGCAGCAGCCCCGGTGGCAGGTCGCGGGCCTCCTCATAGGAGGCGAACGCGTCACCCGGGCCGGTCAGTCGGCGCAACAGCCCGTCGGCGACGAGGGGCAGTGCCACGAACGCCGCGCCGACGGCGGTGAGCAGGACGCCGAACACCACCGCCACGACGCGCCGGCCGGGCGACGGGCCGACCGACAGGCGCAGCTCCTGGTTGGTCACAGGGGGCAGCGTAAGACCCCGCGAACAACGAAGCGCCCCGGCTGGTGGGCCGGGGCGCTTCGTTCGAGGTGGTGGAGGTGCCGGGAATCGAACCCGGGTCCTTCGCCGGTTTGTCAGGGCTTCTCCGAGCGCAGCTCGCTGTGCCTCTACTCGGCCCCACCGCTCACGCGAGCAAGTTGGTGTGACGGGCCCAGTCGCTGATTAATCTCGCCGCACGGACCCCGCGACCGGGTCCGATTGGCCAGCCTCCTAGCTGATGCCGGCTACTGGGACGAAGGCGTTCCCAGGCCGACAGACTTAGCTACTCGCCTCAGGCGGCGAGAGCGAAGTCAGCGCGATTTTGCTTGGCGCTTATAAGTTTCCGACGACCGATTCTCGAGACGACGTCGGCTTCCTCGGCTCGCTTCCCCTGTCGCTGCGTACGAAGTCGAAACCAGTCACCCCCTCGACAGGCCGCCGATGTGGCGGCACTGACAAGACTAACGCCTGCCGCAACAGCTTTCATCCCGAGCCCCGGGCCGGCACGCCGACCCGGACAAACGGGATTAACTAGTCGTCCATGCCCTTGCCGCGCCGACCGGACACCCGGGCGATCTCCCGGTCCGCGTCCCGCTTGGCGAGGTCCTGACGCTTGTCGTACGACTTCTTGCCCTTGGCCAGGGCGATCTCGACCTTGGCCCAGCCGTCCGAGAAGTAGACCTGCAACGGGACGACGGTGAAACCGCCCTCACGGGTCTTGCCGAGGAGCTTGTCGATCTCGCCCCGGTTGAGCAGCAGCTTGCGGGTACGCCGGGGCTCATGGTTGGTCCAGGTGCCCTGGGTGTACTCCGGGATGTGCATCGCGTGCAGGAACAACTCGCCGTCACGTTCCTGCGCGAAGGCGTCGACAAGTGACGCTCGCCCGGCCCGCAGCGACTTGACCTCGGTGCCGGTCAGCGCCATGCCCGCCTCGTACGTGTCGAAGATGGCGTAGTCGTGACGCGCCTTCTTGTTGGAGGCGACCACCTTGCGCCCCTTTTCCCGTGGCATCGGTGCCACCCCCTCTCCTGGCGTCCGCGGCCGGGCTCGCCCCGGCCGGACAACCGATCATGCTACCTGAATGACAAGGACCCTCCCGCGCCGTTTATTTCCGGCTGCGGGAGGGTCCTCGGGAGACGACGGGACGACCCGTACGGCGCCTAGACCCGCAGGTAGAAGCGCAGGGTGATCCAGGCGGTGCCCGCGCTGACCAGACCACCGACGCCAGCCATCAGCGGGAAGATGAACAGGATGTCGCCCCAGGTGATCGGCGAGAGCAGGCCCTGCAACGCGCTCAACGACCCGTCGAAGAGCAGATACTTCGCCGCGACCAGGGCCACCAGACCGAGCAGTGAACCGATCAGGCCGGCCACCACGGCCTCCAGCACGAACGGCGCCTGGATGAACCAGTTGGACGCGCCGACCAGCTTCATGACCGCAACCTCACGCCGCTTGCTGTACGCGGCCACCTGAATGGTGTTCGCGACCAGCAGCAGGGCGGCGACCGCCATCACGATGGCGGCGGCCAGGGCGATGTTCTGGATCGCGGTGAGGATGTTGAAGATCTTGTCGAGCAGTCGACTCTGGTCGACGATCTCCTCGACACCCTCAGTGTCCTTGTACTGGTCGTAGACGCTCTTGTACTGCTCCGGGTTGTTCAGTGTGAGCCGGAACGACTCGGGCAGCTGGTCCGGCTTGACCGCGTTGACCAGGTCCGGCGCGTCCTGGTACATCGACTTGAAGCGCTCGTACGCCTGGGCCTTGTCGACGTAGATGACCTCCTTGACCAGGGGGTCGCTGTCGAGTTTGGTCTGCAGGTCGGTGCGCTGCTGCTCGCTCACCTCCTGCTCCATGAAGATCGAGACCTGGATGTTCTTGTAGTAGAGGTCCTTCATGTCGTCGACCTGGCGGTACATGAGACCGCTGGCGCCGAGCATGGTCAGCGAGACCGCCATCGTGATGATCATCGCGATGGACATGGTCACGTTGCGCCACAGTCCGACCAGTACCTCGGACAGGACGTATTTCACGCGCATCGGGATTTCCTCCGGGTCTCCGGCATGAGGTGTTCGTCGTCAGGCTGCGCAGGGGTGGAGCGCCGGCTCACCCGTAGACGCCGCGGGCCTGGTCACGCACGATGCGACCGCTCTCAATCTCAACGACGCGGCGGCGCATCTGGTTCACGATGTTGGAGTCGTGGGTGACCATCACGACGGTCGTGCCGGTGCGGTTGATCCGGTCCAGCAGGCGCATGATCTCAATCGAGGTGTCCGGGTCCAGGTTTCCGGTGGGCTCGTCCGCCAGCAGGATCAGCGGACGGTTCACGAACGCCCGGGCGACGGCGACCCGCTGCTGCTCACCACCGGAGAGCTCGTGCGGGTAGCGGTGCTCCTTGCCACCGAGCCCGACCAGCTCCAGCACCTCCGGCACGACCCGGCGGGCAACCGCCTTCGTCTTGCCGATCACCTCGAGGGCGAACGCCACGTTTTCGTAGGCGGTGCGGTTGGGCAGCAGCCGGAAGTCCTGGAAGACGCAGCCGATCGAGCGCCGGAAGTGGGGTCGCTTCCAGGAGCGCATCGACGTGACGTCCTTGCCGTTGACGACGACGCGCCCCTTGTTGGGGGCCACCTCGTGCAGCAGCATTTTGATGATCGTGGACTTGCCGGAGCCGGATGGACCGATGAAGAAGACGAACTCGCCCTTCTCGATCGAGACGGACACGTTGTCGAGCGAAGGCCGGGACGCCTTCGGGTACGTCTTCGTCACTTGCTCAAGCTGAATCACGGGTGGTGAGTCTACGCGGTGTAACAACTGAGCCAAGCCCCACGCCCCGCCGATCCGGCACGAGTCGTCGAATCAGGCTTCTACCTGGAGATCGACGACGCGCTCCGCCCGCGCACCGTCACGCACCGTCGCCAGCGATCTGCCGCTGCTTGCGCCAACGGATGCCCGCCTCGATGAAACCGTCCAACTCGCCGTCGAAGACCGCGCTCGGATTGCCGGTCTCCTGCTCGGTTCGGAGATCCTTCACCATCTGATACGGGTGCAGGACGTAGGAGCGCATCTGGTCGCCCCACGAGCCGGCCGCGTTCTCCTTGAGCCCTTCGAGCTTGGCCTGCTCCTCCTGGCGCTTGCGCTCCAGCAGTCGGGCCTGGAGCACCCGCAGCGCGGAGGCCTTGTTCTGCAACTGGGACTTCTCGTTCTGGCAGGTCACCACGATGCCGGTCGGGATGTGCGTCAGGCGCACCGCCGAGTCGGTGGTGTTGACGCTCTGCCCACCCGGCCCGGAGGAGCGGTAGACGTCCACCCGAACCTCGTTCTCCGGGATGTCGATGTGGTCGGTCTGCTCGGTGACCGGCAGAACCTCGACGCCCGCGAAGCTTGTCTGCCGACGACCCTGGTTGTCGAACGGGCTGATCCGGACCAGCCGGTGCGTGCCCGACTCGACGCTCAGCGTGCCGTACGCGTAGGGCACCTTGACCGCGAAGGTGGCCGACTTCAGGCCCGCCTCCTCGGCGTACGAGGTCTCGTAGACCTCGGTCGGGTAGCCGTGTCGCTCCGCCCAGCGCAGGTACATCCGCAGCAGCATCTCGGCGAAGTCCGCGGCGTCCACGCCACCCGCGCCGGCCCGGATGGCGACCAGCGCCTCCCGCGAGTCGTACTCGCCGGAGAGCAGGGTGCGGACCTCCATCTCCTGGATGGCCTTGGTCAGCCCGGTGATCTCCGACTCGACCTCGGTCAGCACACCCGGGTCGGCCTCGGCCTCGGCAAGCTCCAGCAGGACCTGGGCGTCGTCGAGGCCGGAGCGCAGGCTGCCCAGCTTGCTGATCTCGCCGTTGACGTACGACAGCTGCGAGGTCACCTGCTGGGCCTTGGCCTGGTCGTCCCACAGGTCGGGAGCGGAGGCCTCCTGCTCCAGGCGGGCCTTGTCCTCGTGGAGCCGGTCGAGGTTGAGGACGGCCTCGATGTTTCGCAGGGTCGCGTCGAGTTCCTTGAGCTGTTCGGCGTAATCGGCAGCGGTCACGACAGACAAGCGTACTGTGCCGGGAGCGGAGCAGCTCGTTCCCTATGCGCGAACCCGCTGACCGTCACCCGACGGGGGCGGACTTCAACCACGACAGGGCCGCCCGGTGGTAGGCGACGGCGAACTCCAGCGCGCTGGCGTCGTACGTCTCGCCGTCCCGTTTGGCGTTCTTCACCTGCTCCCGGACCTGGGCGAGAGCCTCGGTGTGGTATTCGTTGGCCGAGGCGTACAGGCCCTTCAGCTGGCTGGCGGAGTGCAGGTTGCCGAAAGCCATCCGGAGCGCTATCGGGTTGCGGATGGTGTCCCGCCCCGGGTTCTCCGCGAGCCAGCGGGAAAACGTTCGTTTTCCGCTGGCGGTGAGCGCGTAGGGCTGACTCATCCGCGGGCCCGGCTTGCCGAGCCGCACGAAACCCCGCTCAGCCAGCACCGGCAACTCGCGGTACACCTGACTGCGGGTCATCGACCAGTACGGCGCCAGACGGCGCTCAGCGGCGGCCATCAACTGACCGCCTGTCATCGGGCCCTCGTGGAGGAGGCCGAGCAGGGCCGCCGCCGTAGGGTTGACTCCGGAATCCGCCATGCCCACTACGCTGCCACTTTGCGCACCCGGCGTCCAGGATTTGCCGGTTTGCCACCCGACAGGACTTCCTAAGTGCACTGTCGGCGGCAGACTGTCCGTTGAGGACTATCGATGGATCGCCACATTCCGGGCGCCCGCCGGCGGTGCCCACGCGCGCCGCCGGCGGGTCGTCGCCGGTCAGCCCATGTGCGGGTACGTGTGGTCGGTCGGCGGCACGAAGGTCTCCTTGATCGTCCGCGGGGAGATCCAGCGGACCAGGTTCAGCCAGGAGCCGGCCTTGTCGTTGGTGCCGCTGGCGCGGGCGCCACCGAAGGGCTGCTGCCCGACCACAGCGCCGGTCGGCTTGTCGTTGATGTAGAAGTTGCCGGCGGCGTACCGCATGCGCTCGCCGACCGACTCGACGACCCGGCGGTCGGTGGCGAACACCGAGCCGGTCAGCGCGTACGGGGCGATCGACTCCGCCTGCGCGACGACCTCGTCGAAGCGGGCGTCGTCGAACACGTGCACGCCCAGGATCGGCCCGAAGTACTCGGTGGTGAAGGTCTCGTGGGCGGCGTCGCCGCACTCGAAGAGCGTCGGTCGCACGAAGTAGCCGACCGAGTCGTCGGCGGTGCCACCGGCCAGCACCCGGCAACTGTCGTCACCGGCGATCAACTCAAGCGCGGCGGTGTGCCGGGCGAACGCCTTGTCGTCGATCACCGCGCCGCCGAAGTTGCCGAAGTCGGTCACGTCACCGTAGGTCAGCGAGTCGGCGGTGGCGGCCAGCCGGTCCCGCAGCCCGCCCTCCCAGATCGAGCGCGGCACGTACGCCCGCGACGCCGCCGAGCACTTCTGGCCCTGGTACTCGTACGCGCCACGGATCAGCGCGGTGTGCAGAGCGTCCACGTCGGCGCTGGTGTGCGCGACGACGAAGTCCTTGCCGCCGGTCTCGCCGACCAGGCGAGGGTAGCCCCGGTAACGGGAGATGTTGTCGCCAACGGTCCGCCACAACTGCTGGAAGACCTTCGTCGAACCGGTGAAGTGGATGCCGGCCAGATCCGGGTCGGCGAGCACGACGTCCGAGACCTCCTCGCCCCGGCCGGTGACCATGTTGATCACGCCGGGCGGCAGGCCGGCGGCCTCGAACAGCCGCATGGTGAAGTGCGCGGCGAACTGCTGGGTCGGGCCCGGCTTCCAGACCACAGTGTTGCCCAGCAGGGCCGGCGCCGACGGCAGGTTGCCGGCGATGGCGGTGAAGTTGAACGGGGTGACCGCGTAGACGAAGCCCTCCAGCGGGCGGTGGTCG
The DNA here is from genome assembly GCF_022230905.1 of Micromonospora salmantinae. Taxonomy (NCBI): domain Bacteria; kingdom Bacillati; phylum Actinomycetota; class Actinomycetes; order Micromonosporales; family Micromonosporaceae; genus Micromonospora; species Micromonospora salmantinae. Next base: position 287,874 of record NZ_JAKKFG010000045.1, on the reverse strand, counting down.
AAGCGGTTCCAGACGCCGGGCGAGGACGCCGGCTGCTCCTCGAGCAGGCGACGCGCGAAGTGCACGTTGAACCGCAGGAAGTCGATGAACTCGCACGCCGCGTCGATCTCCGCCTGGATCGCGGTCTTCGACTGACCGAGCATGGTGGCGGCGTTGAGCGTGTCCCGCCAGGGACCGGCGAGCAGCTCGGCGGCGCGCAGGAAGATCGCGGCGCGCTCCTCGAAGGGCAGTGCCCGCCACATCGGCGCGGCGTCCTTGGCCGCCTTGGTCGCGGCCCGCGCGTCGTCGTGGGTGGCGTGCGCGGTCACCCCCAGCACGTGGGCGTGCTTGTGCGGCTGCACCACGTTGATCGGGTCACCGCCGGCCATCCGCTGCTCACCGCCGATGGTCATCGGCAGGTCGATGCGCTCGGCGGCGAGCTCGGTCAGCCGCCGCTGGAGCCGGTCCCGGTCGGGGCTGCCCGGCTCGTAGTTGCGAACCGGCTCGTTGCGCGGCTCGGGAACGGAGAACACGGCATCCATCAAGGCTCCTGGCGATCTCGACAGCAGTGGCGAAACCGGACCCGCGGGCACCGACCGGATGGTCGGACACCGGACGCCGCACGGGAGGCCGAGCAGCGGCGGGACCTCCCCTGATTCTCCCATGACGGGCCGCGCGACCCACCTCCGCCACCGCCCTGTGCCAAGGACCGCCCCACCCCTCCTCCCCTTACCGACCGGTCTCGATCCGTCCCGCTGTCCCGGGGCGGCAGGCAGCCCAGCGGGCCCGCGTACCCTGAATGGTCGGTGACCTGCCGCCTCGAAGGGGAGACGATGACCAAGCAGCCCGGCCGCGTCCCGGCCGCTGAGTCGGACGAGCCGGCAGTCGACGCGGCCAGCGCCGGCAGTCGGCCGCTGCCCGCCCCCGGCGCCGCAGTGCTCGCGCTGCTGGCGCTCGGCTGGCTGGCCGCCATGCTCTGGTCCACCCGGGAGGCCATCACCTCGGCGGCGGCCGGGGTCACCGCGATCAGCCTCTCCGCGTTCGCCCTGCCCGGCGTGATCTCGGCCGCGCTGGTGGCCGGCGCTGCCGTCGCGCTGGCCGGTGGCAACGTGCTGGCCCGCCGGTACGGCGACTGGGCCACCCTGCGTTTCGCCGGGGCGATCGGCGGCGGAATGCTGGTCGGGCTCGCTGCCGCGGTGGCCATCAACCTCACCTACTTCGACACGTCCACCACCAACGTGATCGCCGGCACCACGGCGGCCGCGGCGATCATCGGAGGCGCGCTGGCCGGCGCGCGGACCGCCCCGGCGATCGGCGCCGTGGTCACCGCCGCGCTGGGCACACTGATCTTCGTGGTCGCGTTCAGCCGCGCCCGGGACCCGCTGTTCGACCTCTTCGGCTCCGGCGACAGCCAGGAATCGTTGATCAACGCGGCCAAGTGGGTGTCCCGTACCGAATCGCTCGTCGCCGGGCTGCTCGCCGGGCTACTGGCCTTCGGCTACCTGACCTGGGCACGGCGTCGAGCCGTCCGCCGCGATCCCGAGGCCCCGGCGCTGCGCTGGCCGGCGTACCTGCTCGCCGGCGCCGGGCCGGGGCTCCTCCTGCTGCTCGCCGAAGTGATCATCAGGGTTGGCGGGCGGTCGCTGCTCGACCTTGCCAGCGCGCTCAGTGAGGCGGACGCGGTGGCGCAGACCTCGCTGGGCACCTCGCGGGTGGACAACGGCATCTGGGTGCTCTTCGTGGGGGCGCTGACCGCGCTCATCGCGTTCGGCCGCACGCTCAGCCCGGCCCACAGCGACGACGACGAACCGGCCCACGTCCCGAACCCCGTCGCGGACCAGGTCGACCCGGCGGACGACAAGCCGGGCTACGCCAAGGCGTTCGACGCGGACCCGGCCGAGACGTTCGACGACGACACAGCCAAGACGACCGACGCGGACCCGGCGAAGGCCGACCCGGCTCGCTGACGCCTGACCGAGGCCGGCGTGCGGCCCAGGTGGGCGTGCCCGGCGTCCGGTGTCCGGCTGCGGCTGGGACGGCGTCCCGGCTCAGTCGGTCGCGCCTAGCAGCTGGTCCAGCTCCGTCACGTCGTACCACTCCAGCTCGTGGTCCTCGGCGCCGTCGACAGTGAACTGGGCGTCCGGGTCACCAGCCGCCGCCTCGGCCACCACGTCGGCCGCCGCGCCGACCTGCTCGGCCGCGTCCGTGCCGTCCACGTGGATGGCCGCGACGGCGCCCACCGGCACGGCGTCGGTCAACGTCACAGTGCTGGAGCCCAACTCACCGTCGCCACGCCCGATCGCTGCCGACGGCAGGTCGACCGAGATGACGACGCGGCGGCGGGGAGCGGTCGGGTCGGCCCGGAGCAGGTGCAGGGCGTCCTGGGCAGCCCGGGTGAAGGCGACGTACTCCAACTCCTCCTCGTCACCCTCGGCGTACCACTCGCGCAGCGCCGGAGTCACGGCGTGCGCCTCATCGGCGGCCAGCCCCTCCGCACGCAGCCGGGCCAGCATCGGTACGGTCGCCGGCACGTACACCCGGACAAGCTCGTCGGTCACCGGTCGTCTCCCCGCGTCGTCCTCCACCGGCGGCCGCCGGCACGGGCGCAGATCATGCCGCACGCCGTGACCGTCATACACCCCGCCTCCGGCCGGAGGAAGTTCCCGGCCGGTGTGTCCCGCGTGGTCGGTCCGCCACCAACCAGGTGCGGTGCTGGGCGGCGAGGGCTGTCGGTGGCAAACTGAGCCAAACGACATCAACCCCGGGAGTTTCTGTGGAGCCGAGGTTCCTGCTGCTCTCCGACGTGGCCGCCGAGCTCAACGTGTCGGACTCGCAGGTCTACCACATGGTGCGCAGCGGCGAACTGCCGGCGATCAAGATCGGCGGGCGCGGCCAGTGGCGCGTCGAGCGCGCTCGACTGGAGGAGTACATAGCGCGCAAATATGACGAAACGGCAGACTGGGTGCAGAGCAACCCGCTGGTCGACCGCGATCCCGAGTAGCAGACGGGCGGAAGCCGCCACGAAGCCATTGACCGAGACTGTTCTGTCGCCCAGAATCGAGACTGTCGGAGGCAAACGAAGGCAAACGCAAGATCAAGGGGGCCATGATGAGCGGAGCGCGACCCGGTCCCTCTCGACCACCCGTTCGGCTGCGCCCCGTCCCGCCCTTCGACCCGCCGTACGCCGACGAGACCGACGGGTCGTACTGGCCGGCGCCGACCGACGGCCAACTCGCCCTCGACCTGTTCGCCTCCACCCGTCCCAGCCCGGTCCGGCCGCCGGAGCGGCGAGCAGCTCTGCGCCCGGTGCCCAGCAGGTCCGCCGCCACCCACCCGGTTGCGTCGTTGCCGCCGTCGACCGCACCGGAAACCACCCGAGCCGCGCACCGCTTCGTCGGCACCTGCCTGGAGGTGGTCAACGGCTACCGCTCGCCGGCCCAGGTGCGGGCGCTGCTCGACCCGGCCCGCGCGGGCGACCTGCTGACCGAACTCGCCCGCGCGTCCGGCCGGGCCGGGACGTCCCGCCGCCGTAGCGGCCGACCACTGGTCCGGCTGCTACGCCTGCGGGTCTGTGAGCCCCGCGACGCCGCGGTGGAGGCGGCAGCCGTCCTCACCGGCGCGGGCGGCCGAAGCTGGGCGATGGCTTTGCGCCTCGAACATCGCCGGGGCCGCTGGCTCTGCGTTGCCCTGCACGTGCTCTGACCCCACCTGCCCCGGTCGCCGGCGAGGCTCACACGACAACGACGGGCCCGGCCTGGTCGGCCGGGACCCGTCGGTCAGACGCTGTCGGTGCAGCTGCTGTTTGTCAGTTGCCGCCGTTGGGGGCGCCGTGGCAGCGCTTGTACTTGCGGCCCGAGCCACACGGGCACGGCGCGTTGCGGGACGGACCGTTGCTCGCCTCCGCCTGGTTCGGTGCCGGCCGACGGGCGGCGGCCGACGGAACTGCCGGGCCACGCAGCCCGGATGCCGGCCGCTGCGGCGCGGACGGCGCGCTCCGCCCCGGTGCCGCCGGAGCACCCGGAGCCGGTCGGCCCACACCGAGCGCCGGAGCCTGCTGCTCGGCCTGCTCCACGGCGACCGCGCCCGGGCTGGCCTCACCGTCGATGGTGGGGGCGGAGTATTGCAGGCCCTGCCGCCGCGGCGCCTGGTTGAGGCCCTTGGCCCGGATCTCCACCGGCTTGTCGAGCAGGGTGACCTCGTCGGCCCCCTCCGCCGGCTCCGGTTCCGTCACCTGGACGTCGACGTTGTAGAGGAAACCGACGGTTTCCTCTTTGATGCCGTCCATCATGGTGGCGAACATGTCGAAGCCCTCGCGCTGGTATTCCACCACCGGGTCGCGCTGGGCGTACGCCCGCAGGTTGATGCCCTCCTGGAGGTAGTCCATCTCGTAGAGGTGCTCGCGCCACTTACGGTCGATGACCTGGAGCAGCACCATCCGCTCGAGCTGGCGCACCCCCTCGGTGCCGAGCTGCTCCTCACGCCTGTCGTACGCGGCGTTGGCGTCCTCCTTGAGGCGGGCGACCAGGAAGTCGGCGTCCATGCCGGCCCGGGAGCCACCGGCCTCCTCTTCCAACTCCTCGATCGTCACGCCGACCGGGTAGAGCTGCTTGAGGCTGGACCAGAGCTGCTCAAGGTCCCAGTCTTCGCCGTAGCCGTCGGAGGTGGCGCCCCGCACGTACGCCTCGACGGTGTCGTCGATCATGTTGCGGACCTGGTCGGAGAGGTCTTCACCGTTGAGCACCCGGAGCCGCTCGGCGTAGACGACCTGGCGCTGCTTGTTGAGCACCTCGTCGTACTTGAGCACGTTCTTGCGGATCTCGGCGTTCTGGCCCTCGATCTGGGCCTGGGCGCTCTTGATCTGCCGGGTGACCATCTTCGACTCGATGGGCACGTCCTCCGGGATGTTGAAGCGCTCCATCACCGCCTCGACCGCTCCGGCCCGGAAGCGCCGCATCAGCTCGTCCTGAAGGGACAGGTAGAAACGGGACTCGCCCGGGTCGCCCTGCCGGCCGGCGCGACCACGCAGCTGGTTGTCGATCCGCCGGGACTCGTGTCGCTCGGTGCCGAGCACGTAGAGGCCGCCGGCCGCCGAGACCTCTTCCGCCTCGGCGTCGCAGGCCTGCTTCCAGGTGGGAAGGACCTCCTCCATCGCCTTGGCGTACTCTTCCTCGTTCTCCAGCGGGTCGAGGCCGCGCTGGCGCAGCTCGTTCGCGGCGAGGAACTCGGGGTTGCCGCCGAGCAGGATGTCGGTGCCGCGGCCGGCCATGTTGGTCGCCACGGTGACCGCGCCCTTACGCCCGGCCTGGGCGACGATCTCGGCCTCCCGGGCGTGGAACTTGGCGTTCAACACGTTGTGCGGGATGCCGCGGCGGCGCAGCAACTGGGAGAGGATCTCGGAGTTTTCCACCGAGACGGTGCCCACCAGCACCGGCTGACCCATCTGGTGCCGCTCGGCGATGTCCTCGATGACGGCGTTGAACTTGGCCTTCTCCGTCTTGTAGATGACGTCCGGCCGGTCCTCGCGAACCATCGGGCGGTGGGTCGGGATGGTCACGACGCCGACCTTGTAGACCTTGTTGAACTCGCTCGCCTCGGTCTGCGCCGTACCGGTCATCCCGGACAGCTTCTCGTAGAGGCGGAAGTAGTTCTGGAGGGTGATGGTGGCCAGGGTCTGGTTCTCCTGCTTGATCTCCACCCCCTCCTTGGCCTCGATCGCCTGGTGCATGCCCTCGTTGTAGCGACGGCCGTGCAGGATGCGACCGGTGAACTCGTCGACGATCAGGACCTCACCGTCGCTGACGATGTAGTCCTTGTCGCGCTTGTAGAGCTCCTTGGCCTTGATGGCGTTGTTGAGGTAGCCGACCAGCGGGGTGTTCACCGACTCGTACAGGTTGTCGATGCCGAGCCGGTCCTCGACCTTGGCGACACCCCGCTCGGTCACCGCGATGGTGCGCTTGGAGTGGTCGACCTCGTAGTCGCCCTCGCCGTCGGTGCCGGGCTGGAGCCGGGCCACCACGCCGGCGAACTCGCCGTACCAGCGGGCGGAGTGCTCGGCCGGGCCGGAGATGATCAGCGGGGTGCGGGCCTCGTCGATCAGGATGGAGTCGACCTCGTCGACCACCGCGAAGTTGTGCCCGCGCTGCACCAACTCTTCCTTCGACCAGGCCATGTTGTCGCGCAGGTAGTCGAAGCCGAACTCGTTGTTGGTGCCGTAGGTGATGTCGCACTCGTAGGCGGCCTTGTGCTCACTGGCCGGCCGGTTGGGCAGCACCACGCCGACGGTCAGCCCGAGGAACTCGTGCACCCGGCCCATCCACGCCGCGTCACGCTGGGCGAGGTAGTCGTTGACCGTGATCACGTGGACGCCCTTGCCGGAGAGCGCGTTGAGGTAGACGGCCATGACCGAGGTCAGCGTCTTGCCCTCACCGGTCTTCATCTCGGCGATGTTGCCGAAGTGCAGCGCCGCGCCACCCATCACCTGGACGTCGTACGGGCGCTGGCCGAGCACCCTGGCGGCCGCCTCGCGGGCCACCGCGAACGCCTCCGGCAGCAGGTCGTCGAGGGTCTCACCCTCGTCGAGCCGCTCCCGGAACTGTTCGGTCATGCCGGCCAGTTCCTCGTCGGTGAGGTTGACGTAGTCGTCCTCGATCGAGCTGACGGCGGCGGCGATGGCCTTGAGCCGTCGCACCATGCGGCCCTCGCCCGCGTTAAGGACCTTTTCCAGAATCGACACGGATCAACGCTCCCCTAGACAGTCTCGAACCATCGTAGGCGCTCCATCGGCCCGATGGTCACTGGTGGCGGTGCTCGACCCCGCCGAACCCGACATAACTCGCGTCCTGCGCACGCTCCAAACGTTATCCGGTTACGCCGTCGGCGAACGCTACGGCAGGATGCACGAGTGGAGCCCGTGGAGATCATCGAGGACGGCCTGCTGCTGCGGCCCTGGCGGGAGACGGACGCCGAGGCCGTGCACCGAGCCTGCCAGGACCCGGACATCCAGCGTTGGACCAACGTACCGCGCCCGTACCGGCCGGAACACGCCAGCGGATTTGTCACCGAGATGAGCCGGAAGGCCTGGGCCGAGGGCACCGGGGCACCGTTCGCGGTCTGCGACCCGGACACCGGGGAGCTGCTGGGTTCCAGCGGGCTGATCTCGATCGACAAGGACGGCACCGGTGAGATCGGCTACTGGACGGCGCCCTGGGCGCGTGGTCGGGGCGTGACGGTCCGGGCCACCCGGGCGGTGGCCCGCTGGTCGTTCGACAGCCTCGGGCTTCGCCGGCTCGTCTGGCAGGCCGAGGTGGGCAACCACGCCTCGCGGCTGGTGGCCCTCCGGGCCGGTTTCCGGATCGACGGCAGGTTGCGGCTGGCCAACCCGGCGCTGCCCGGCAGCGCGGACGGCTGGATCGGCTCGCTGCTGCCCGGCGAGGTGCCTGCCGCCGGGACGACCGGTCCGGCCGGACCGGGCACCCTCGCCGCCCTGCGGGCCGCCGTCTTCGGCCGCCCGCAGCCCGTTCTGTTCGCCGAGACCGGGGCCGGCGAGCTGCGGCTGCGGCCCATGGAGGAGAAGGACCTGGACGCCGTGGTGCAGACCTGTCGGGACCCGGAGAGCATCCGCTGGACGACAGTGCCGGACCCGTACGAGCGCGCCGACGCGCAGGGCTACCAGGCTTACGGCCGGGACGCCTGGGCTCGGGGGGACGCCGCCTGCTTCGTGATCGCCGACTCCGACGACAGGTACGCGGGCACGCTCGACCTGCGGCTCTCCCCCGCCGACCCGCTGGTGGCCGACGCCGGCTTCATGACCGCGCCGGCGGCCCGGGGCCGGGGCTACCTGCCCGCCGCGCTGGTAGCGGTCAGCGCCTGGGGCTTCAGCACGTTGGGCCTGGCGCGGATCGAGTGGAAGGCGAATGTGGGCAACACCGCCTCCCGCCGGGCGGCGGAGAAGGCGGGCTTCCTGATCGAGGGAATCGCCCGGGGTGGCGTGCAGCACCGGGGCGAGCGGGTGGACGTGTGGGTCGGGGCGCTTCTCGCGAAGGATCTGGGATGAATCCGCGGCCGGTCGTCGAGGCGCACGGGGTGCGGCTGCGCCCGTTTCGCGCGGAGGACAGCGCCGACGTGGTGGACGGCTGCGCGGACCCGCTGACTCAACGCTTCGTGTCGAACCTGCCGACGCCGTACACCGAGACCGACGCCCGCTGGTGGATCGACGTCGGCGCCCCGGCGGCCTGGACCGGCGGCGGCACGGCGTACGCCGTCGCGGACCCCGCGACCGATCGGCTGCTCGGCGCGGTGGGGCTGAACAACCCGGTGCCCGCTCGGGGTCAGCTGGAGATCGGTTACTGGATGCGACCGGCGGCGCGCGGTCGCGGGCTGGCCACCGCGGCGACCCGCGCACTGAGCGAGCACGCGTTCGCCGCCGGGGCGGCCCGCCTGGAGCTGCTCACCGAACCGGAGAACGGTCCGAGCCAGCGGGTCGCGCTGGCCGCCGGCTTCCGCTACGAGGGTCTGCGCCGGTCGGCCGGTGCGTCCCGGGACGCGGGCCGGCACGACCTGCTGGCCTGGGTACGCGTCGCCGGTGATCCGCCCGGCCCTGCCGCCCGGCTGCTGCCCGACCTGCCCGGCGGGGTGCTCACCGACGAGGTGGTGGCGCTGCGCCCACTCGGTCCGGACGACGCGGCGCTGATGTACCGGCTGCACAGCCGACCCGAGGTGGTGGCGAACCAGGCGCCGCCGGTGCCGCCGACCCGCGAGGCGATGGAGCGGCGTTGTCGTCAAGCGCAGAGCGGCTGGCTGACCGGCGAGATCGCCAGGTTGCTGATCACGGACGTGGCCAGCGGCCAACCCGTGGGCAGTTGCGGCTTGTCGTACACCGACGTGGCCGCCGGCGAGGCGTCGGTGGGCTACGCGTTGCTGCCGGAGTGGCGCGGCCGGGGGTACGCGACGCGAGCGGTCCGGTTGCTCGCGGGCTGGGCGTTCGGCTCGGCCGGTGTCGCCCGGCTGTCGGCCGGCACGGTGCCGGACAACACCGCCTCGCACCGGGTGCTGGAGCGGGTCGGTTTTCGGCGCGAGGCCCTTCAGCGCGGCCGGCTGCCCGGGCTGGCCGGCACCCGCCTGGACGACCTGACCTTCGCGCTGCTCCCCGCCGACGTCCGCTGACGGACCATGGAGTTGTGGTGGGCGTTTCCCCACCACAACTCCGTGGTCGACGCGGATCGGCTACCGGTCAGGTGGCGAGGGAAATGATGCCGTAGTCGTACGCGTGGCGCCGGTAGACGACGCTGGGGCGGCCGGACTCCTTGTCCTGGAACAGGTAGAAGTCGTGGCCGACCAGCTCCATCTCGAACAACGCGTCGTCGATGGTCATCGGCTCGGCCGGGTGCACCTTCTCCCGGGCGATGTGCCACGGCTGGTCGTCCTGCTCCTCTTCGACCCGCTCCGCGACCGCGGTGCCGGCGCGGGCGCCATCGCTCGGCGCGCTCAGCGCGCTGGGCACCAGGTCCGCAACCGGCAGGCCCGCTGTGGCCTCGGCGACGGAGATCGGCGCGTGCCGGCCCCGGTGTACGCGGCGGCGGTCGGCCGCGCGGCGCAGCCGGGTGTCGAGCTTCGCGATGGCCGCGTCGAGCGCGCTGTAGAAGTCGTTCGTGCAGGCTTCGGCCCGAATCACCGGGCCCCGGGAAACGCAGGTGATCTCCACCCGCTGGCAGTGGTCGGCCTGGCGCGGATTGCGCTCGTGAAACAGCTCGACATCAACGCGAATGAGTTTGTGGTCGTAGCGTTCGATCTTCGCGAGTTTCTCGGCTACGTGTACCCGGTAATGGTCCGGCACTTCGACGTTTCGGCCCTTGACCACGATGTCCACGTGACCTCCCTTGTTCGGACGGTCTTCGATCCGGTTGCCCGGCCGCGCGCCGTGGGGAGACCCGCTGGCGTCGACCGGTTGGTACGGCTACGCCTCCTCTCACCGCCGAGGGTGGTGGGAACGACCTCCTACCCCCGACAGCGAAACGCTAACTCCTGTTTGCCCGGCAGTCACCCCATGTTGCCGAGACGGCCCAGGATTTTTCGCAGCTCATACACCAACGGGTGAAACGGAAACACTGTCGGTTACGACTGGTGTCTTTTCTCGGTCGCCGCGAGCACCACCGCGACACTCGGTGCCCATCCTGTCGCGGTCAGCACCCGGCTCGCGGCGGCCAGGGTCACGCCGGTGGTGACGATGTCGTCGAGCAGCACCACGACCGGCGCCGCGCCCCCGGCACGCCCCCGGACCGGCCCGGTCGAGCGGGGCTGGAATGCCGCCTCGGCCGCCGCCGCACGCTCGGCGCTGTCCAGGGTGACCGAGTCGGGCCGGGGCGACGCCCGCAACGGACGGTGCACCCGCACCACCCAGCCGCTCCGGTTGAGCCGGGCCGCGCAGTGCCGGGCCAGCCGGTCGAGGTGGTCGCCGTAGCGGGACCGGGCCGCCGCCGCGGTGTCCGGGACCGGAACCAACGCCAGCGGACGGGCCCCACCGACGGCCGCCGCGACGACCTCGGCGAGCAGCGCGCCGAGCGGGCGAGCAAGCCCGTGCCGGCCGTGTTCCTTGTACGCCAGCAGGGCCTCGCGCAGCGGACCTGCGTACGGGCCGAGGGCGACGCAGGACGGCAGGCCCGGCGGGGCGGGGGTGGGGCGGACCGCCAGTGGCCGTAGTGCACCCAGCGCCACGACGCAGGCGGGGCAGACCCCGTGCCGCAGGCCGGGTCGGCGCTCCCGACAACCGGCGCAGTCGGCGGGCAGCACCAGGTCGGCGAGGTCCGCCCAGAGCCCGCTCACCGTGTCAGTAGAGGAAGAACGGCGCCGACGGGTTGCTCGGCCGGACACCGGTCGGCACCGGGGCGATGTCGCGTACCCGGCCGGGCTCGATCCGTTCGAACGGGCTGCTGCGGTAGGCCACCCCGTTCGCCTCGTACATGTACGCCCCGCTGGGCGCCCGCACACCGCGGTTGGTCGGGTACGCGGTCAGGTGGGTGACCTTGGCGCCGAGGTCGGTCCGCAGCGGCGTCTCCAGGGCGCCGTCGACACTGATCTCGTAGATCGCCGGCTGGCCGACCGACCCCGCCACCACCAGCTGGTCCTCCCTGCCCCAGTCGACAGCCGTCGGGTTGGTCAGCGAGGTGACCAGCTCTCGGGGCGGGCCGATGGAGGCCCCACCGCCGTCGAGGTTGACCGCGGCGACGTAGAGACGGCCGCCGGCGATCAGCGCCACCCGCTGGCCGTCCAGCGCGGCGGCCACCGCGGTGACCGCGGCGGAGGGCAGGTTGAGCGGCACCGGATACATCCGGGCCGCCTCGTCGAACCGGTAGAGCTGCCCGTCGGCCACCACCAGGCCGCGGCTGGGGCGGTTGTCGACAGTACGCAGCCAGACCGGTCGGCCGATCGAGGAGTATTCGGTGTCGCTGCGGCTGATCACGGAGACCGGGTCGGCGCCCGTGCCCACGGCGAGTCGGTACCGGTTCTTGCTGCTGCCGGTGACCATCATGGCGGCGAGGATCCGGCGGTCCTTGGCCAGCCCGAGGCTGGCGGAAACGACGTTACGGTTGGCCTCGGGTGTCAACGGCACCGTGCCGCTGGGCTCGCCTTCGAAGTCGAGTGGGTGGATCGCGCCGTCGTACACGCCGAACCGCTGCGGGCTGGCGGCGTACGGATACAGCACCTGGGAGTCTCGGCGCTCGCCCAGGTCCACCACGGGCTGCGCGTTGTTGCGGATCTTCAGCTCCAGCTGACCGGTGAGGTCGCCCAACGACCAGGCGATCTGCGTGATCAACTGATCGATCCCGCTCTGGTCGTCACCGGACATGTCCAGGTTGACCTCCCACCGACCGTTGCCGCCGGTGGCGTTGTTGATCAGCTCGGTGCGGTCCGGCAGCCCGACGACTCCCGGCCGCAACCAGTCGGAGGGGCCGCCGACCAGCCACTTCACCACCTCGTTGACCTGCCGCTCGACCGGCACCGCCTGCGGCCGGTAGCGCTGGTCGGGCACCAGGCGGCTGCGGTCCGAACTCCAGAAGTAGATCGTCTCGTCCTGGTAAAACTCCCGAAGGGCGGTGTCGCTGAGCAGCAGCACGTTGGGCGGGTTGATGATGTAGAGGCCGGCCCGGTCATCGTTGACGCCGCCGTTGAAGGACGCGCTACGCAGGCCGAACTCGTACTCCGTCTCGGTCGCCACGGGTGGAGCCAGGGTGCCGTCGGTCCGCAGCACCCCGATCTGCTGCACGGCGATCTTCACGGTCGTGGTCGAGTCGCTGTTGAGGGTGTAGACCGCCTCGCGCAGCCGGACCACGTTCAGCGCGACCTCGCTGCCCTTCTTGTCCTGTAGACGGGTCTTGTCCTCCGGGGCGATGAACGCCTTGACCCGCTCGTACGCCCGATCCGGCTCGCCGGCGGCGGCGGACAGGAAGTTGCGGACGAACGTCTCGTTGACGCTGCCGCTGGCCGTCCGCGTCGGTGGCTCGCTGCCCCGACTGATCACACCGGCCTCGGTCGCGGCGCCGCCCTTGCCGTCCACCCGCACGTCGGATGCCGCCGGGATGCCACAGCCGGCGCCCAGCAGCACCATCACGCCGAGGGTCCCGAGCAGAGTCGGCCGTCTCACGAGCGCACCTCCGTCCGCTGCCCGTCTCCGGCCGGAGCCGGGCCGATCGCCAGTGCCCCGCCGGTGCCGGGGCCGATGGCCAGTGGTCCACCGTCGCGGGGGCCGCCGAACGGCAGGGCGGCGTCGGCCGGCACCAGCCGCAGCGGTGAGGTGGTCAGCCGATCGCCCGCACGGGCCGGCAGGGTGAGCCGGAACTGCGCGCCCTGCCCGGGAGCACCCCACGCTTCCAGCCAGCCGCCGTGCAGCCGTGCGTCCTCCAGGCTGATCGACAGGCCCAGCCCGGTGCCCCCGGTCTGCCGGGCCCGGGACGGGTCCGCCCGCCAGAACCGGTTGAACACCAGCTTCTCCTCGCCCACCTTCAGCCCCACACCGTGGTCGCGGACGGTGATCGCCACGGCGGTCTCGTCGATGCCGAGGGTGATCAGCACCGGGCGGGCCTCACCGTGCTCGACGGCGTTGCCGACCAGGTTGCGCAACACCCGCTCGACCCGGCGCGGGTCGACCTCGGCGATGACCGGCGTGCCCGGCAGGTCGAGTTCGATCGGTACGCCCACCCGCTCGGCCAGGCCAGCCAGCCGGTCGACCACCCGGTGCACCACCGGCACCAGGTCGGTCGGCTCGGAATCCAGCATGGCGAAGCCCGCGTCGAACCGACTGATCTCCAGCAGGTCGGTGAGCAGTTCCTCGAATCGGTCCAACTCGGCCTGGAGCAGCTCGGCGCTGCGGGCGACCGCCGGGTCGAACTCGTCGCGCTCGGCGAAGATCAGGTCGGCGGCCATCCGGACAGTGGTCAGCGGGGTACGCAGCTCGTGGGAGACGTCCGAGGTGAAGCGGCGCTGCAACCGGGACATCTCCTCCAGGCGCAGGATCTGCCGTTGCAGGTTGGTGGCCATCTGGTTGAACGACGCGGCGAGCAGGGCCAGGTCGTCCTCGCCGTTGACCACCATCCGCTGGTCGAGCAGGCCCGCGGAGAGCCGCTGGGCGGTTCGTGCGGCGACCCGGACCGGGTTTACCACCAGCCGGGTGACCAGCGCCGCGAGCAACCCGAGCAGGATCACCAGGGCGACGCCGGTGGCCACCACTGTCGCGCGGGCGTCGGCGGCTGTGACGTCCTGCCGGCCCAACGGGACCAGATAGTAGAGCTCGATCTGGCCGAAGCGGGTGGGCACCGGCGAGCCGTAGACCAGGTATTTGGTGGTCTCGCCGGTGAGTCGCCCGGTGCGGATCTGACTGGCCACCTTGCCGTCGGCGATCGCGGCCCGCAGCTCGGGGCTGATCAGCGACTGCACGTTCGCCGACGGGGAGGTGCGCGTCTGGATGTCGTTGGGATAGTCGTCGGCGGTGATCGCCACCACCACCCCGCTGGTCTGCTGAGGGTCGCCGCCGGCCAGGTAGTTGACAGTGCCGTCGATGGTCTCCTGGAGCTGCGCTTCCTGCGGCTGCCCGTAGAAGGAGACCTGCTTGGCCGCGTAGCTGGCGCCGCTGGTCACCCGCTGCCGGACGTCGCTGCGAGCGCTGTCGAGCAGGATGGTGGTGATCTTGTCAGCGATCAGGAACGCGAACCCGCCGACCAGCAGGCTGGACGCGACCAGCGTGATGGTCACGACCCGGACCTGGAGCGACCGGCGCCAGGTCTGGTGTGCCCGACCAACCGCACGAGCGACCCGACCGCTCACCGCACGCCAGAGCTCCCCGCCGGCGCTGGGCCGGCGGGCAGCCGTACTCGGGGAGGGTGGGGGCGGCGAGGTCGACACAGTGCGACCAGGCTATCCGGTCCCTGCCTTGTAGCCCACGCCCCGCACGGTGAGGATGATTTCCGGTCGCTCCGGGTCCGGCTCGATCTTGGCCCGCAACCGCTGGACGTGCACGTTGACCAGACGGGTGTCGGCCGCGTGCCGGTAGCCCCAGACCTGTTCGAGCAGCACCTCGCGGGTGAAGACCTGACGTGGCTTGCGGGCGAGCGCGACCAGCAGGTCGAACTCCAGCGGCGTCAGCTTCACCTCCTCGTCGTTGCGGCTCACCGTGTGCGCGGGCACGTCGATGGTGATCTGGTTGTCCGGCGGCCCGATGGTGAGCATCTCCGGGGCCACGTCCTCGCCTCGGCGCAGTCGGGCCCGCATCCGGGCCACCAGTTCCTTGGGCTTGAACGGCTTGACCACGTAGTCGTCGGCGCCGGACTCCAGGCCGAGCACGACGTCCACGGTGTCGCTCTTCGCGGTCAGCATGACGATGGGCACGCCGGACTCCGCCCGGATCGACCGGGCCACGTCGATACCACTCATACCGGGAAGCATCAGGTCAAGCAGCACGATATCGGGACGGCTGTCGCGAAAGGCGGCCAACGCCCGCTCGCCGTCCGCCACAAACGAGGGCAGGAAACCCTCACTGCGCAGCACGATGCCGAGCATCTCGGCGAGCGCGGGGTCATCGTCGACCACCAGTACGCGGGCTCTCATGGGATTAATATTGCATCCTCATTCAGTTCGGTGGGACCGGCGTCCGCCGGTAACGCTTCGCGCCGCCGTCAAACCGGTGATCGCGGTCCGCGGCGGCGGCGCCACGGCTGCGGTGCCTGGCGCGCGAACGGGCCGTCGCCAGGCTGCCACCATGATCCCCCTTCGACGCCGCCGGGCGCCACCACAGGCTGGGCCGATCCGGCTGTCGCTATCCGGACGACGGTCAGCCGAACAGCCGAGCCCTCAGTGGCCCCGCCGTCTTCTACCCCGGGCGGGCAGGCGAACACCCCACCGGGGAGGTTCACGACAAGCCTCCTGAGCCACTGCCGAGGACCGACGACCGCCCCGGCAGCCAGCCGGCTGTGGCAGGATCCCCGCCGTGAGGGGATTCCTGCCGTGGCTGACGGTGCTGGCCGTGGTGCTGCTGCTCAGCGCACTACGCCTGCGGGCGCTGGCCACCGTGGTGTCGGTCGGCTGGTTGGTCTGGTGCGTCTGGACGTGGTTCCGGCCCACCCGGCGCGGCCCCCGTTCGGGCTGACCCGGCGGCGGACAGACGCTGAGCCCGCCGAGCCGGCGGCGCAGACGACGAACCGGGCCGGCTGCGAACAGCCGACCCGGTCCGGAGATGTCGATCAGTAGCGGTAGTGATCCGGCTTGAACGGACCCTCCGTGGAGACGCCGAGGTAGGCGGCCTGCTCCTTGGTCAGCGTGCTCAGCTTGGCGCCGAGCGCGCCGAGGTGCAGCCGGGCCACCTTCTCGTCCAGGTGCTTGGGCAGCACGTAGACGCCGATCGGGTACTCCTCGGTCTTGGTGAAGAGCTCGATCTGGGCGATCGTCTGGTTGGCGAACGAGTTCGACATGACGAAGCTCGGGTGCCCGGTCGCGTTGCCCAGGTTCAGCAGGCGGCCCTCGGAGAGCACGATGATGGCGTGCCCGTCGGCGAAGCGCCACAGGTCGACCTGCGGCTTGATGTTGATCCGCTCGACGTCGGACCGCTTGGCCAGCCCGGCCATGTCGATCTCGTTGTCGAAGTGGCCGATGTTGCCGACGATGGCCTGGTGCTTCATCCGGGCCATGTGCTCGTTGGTGATGACGTCGAAGCAGCCGGTGGCGGTGATGAAGATGTCGGCCTGCTCGACAACGTCGTCCAGGGTGGCGACCTGGTAGCCGTCCATCGCGGCCTGCAACGCGCAGATCGGGTCCACCTCGGTCACCACGACCCGGGCGCCCTGGCCGCGCAGCGACTCGGCGCAGCCCTTGCCCACGTCGCCGTAGCCCATGACGACCGCCATCTTGCCGCCGATCAGCACGTCGGTGGCGCGGTTGATGCCGTCGATGAGCGAGTGCCGGCAGCCGTACTTGTTGTCGAACTTGCTCTTGGTCACCGAGTCGTTGACGTTGATGGCCGGGAAGAGCAGGGTGCCAGCCCGGTGCATCTCGTAGAGCCGGTGCACGCCGGTGGTGGTCTCCTCGGTCACGCCCTTGATGCCGGCGGAGATCCGGGTCCAGCGCTGGCCGTCCTCGCCGAGCGAGCGGTGCAGCAGCTCGAGGATGACCGCGTACTCCTCGGAGTCGGCGGACTCGACCGGCGGGACCGCCCCGGCCCGCTCGAACTCGGCGCCCTTGTGCACGAGCAGCGTGGCGTCGCCGCCGTCGTCGAGGATCATGTTGGGGCCCTGCCCGTCCGGCCAGGCGAGCACCTGCTCGGTGCACCACCAGTACTCCGGCAGGGTCTCGCCCTTCCAGGCGTACACCGGAACCCCGGCCGGAGCCTCGGGGGTGCCGTCCGGGCCGACGACGATCGCCGCGGCGGCGTGGTCCTGGGTGGAGAAGATGTTGCAGGACGCCCAGCGCACCTGCGCGCCGAGCGCGACCAACGTCTCGATCAGGACGGCGGTCTGGATGGTCATGTGCAGGGAGCCGGTGATCCGCGCGCCGGCGAGCGGCTGCGCCTCGGCGAACTCGCGACGGATCGCCATCAGGCCGGGCATCTCGTGCTCGGCGAGCTGGATCTCCTTACGCCCGAACTCGGCGAGCGACAGATCCGCCACCTTGAAGTCGCCGTCGGCGAGCGTGCTCGGCCGGGCCTCGGACGGCGTGCCGCTGGCGGACGCCGGGAGGGTGCTGGTCATGAAAGCTCCTGTCGAACGATGTCTGCGCCGACCCTCCACCTTACGCGCGTCGCCGACGGGCATCAGGCACGGTCCGCGGACAGCGCACGGGGCGGTCGGTGATGGACGGACCTTCCCGCCCACGTCCCGCCCGCCCCGTGCATCCCCCCGGTTTGGTTCCCCCGCACGTTCTCGGACCGTCGTCGCGATAACGCTGCGTACTCATAGAGTCACACTCAGGCAGGGCAACGTCAAGCTATTCCGGGAAAGTCGGACTTGTGTCTTTAGCCCGAGCCGAGGTCAGCGCAGCCCGGACGTCGCCACATACGCCACACCGGCGCCGTCGATCCGCAGCGGCGCTTCCAACGCGGTACCGATCGCCGCCTCGCCCGAGACCAGCGTCAACGCGCCGGCACCGTCGTCCACGGTGATCGAACCGCCGGCGCAGAGCACCACCCGGGGGCCGGGCAACGCCAGCGTCACCGAGGGCACCGCCGCGTCGACCCGCACCCGGTGCAGCGCGAAATCGTCCACCGGCACAGGCCACCAGTCCACGCCCGGGCCGACCGGCTGCGCGGCCCGCACCGGATCGTCGAGCACCTCGAAGCGCAGCACCCGCAACAACTCGTCGACGTCCACCCGCTTCGGGGTCAGGCCGCCGCGTAGCACGTTGTCGCTGGCCGCCATGATCTCCACGCCGCAGCCACTCAGGTAGGCGTGCAGGTTGCCGGCGGGCATCCAGATCGCCTCCCCCGCCTCCAGCCGCAGGTGGTGCAACAGCAGCGCGACCAGCGCACCCGGATCCCCCGGGTACGCCTCGGCCAACCGGCGGGTCAGCTCCGCGTCCGGGCCGTCGGTCGGCGCTGCCACCACCGCTGCCAGCAGGTCGTGACGCCTGGCGACAGGCCAGGCGAGCAGTGTCCGCACCGCCGTCCGCAACCCCGCCGGGCCGGCCCGCAACGCCGCGACCACCGGCGCCAACGCCGGTACGCCGAACGCGGCGAGCGCCTCGGCCGACTCCACCGGATCCCGGAAACCGCACAGCGCCTCGAACGGGGTGAGCGCGACAAGCAACTCCGGCTTGTGGTGCGGGTCGGAGTAGTTGCGCTGCCCCTCGGAGCGCCCCGCCTCCGCCGCGTAGCCGGCCTGCGCCTGCTCGGCGTCCGGGTGGGCCTGCAGGCTCAGCGGAGCGTCGGCCGCGAGCACCTTGAGCAGGAACGGCAGCCGGCTGCCGAACCGTTCGGACACCCGCTGGCCGAGCCACTGCCCTGGTTCGTCCCGCACCAGGTCACAAAGGCTCACCCGCAGGCCGGCGCGATCCACGTGGGCCGGAGCGCCCGGGTGGGCCCCCAACCACAGCTCCGCCTCCGGACCCGCGCTCGGCACCGATCGCCCCTGAAGGAGGGCGATTGCCGAGCGCGAGCCCCAGGCGTAGTCCCGGATCGGCCCGTACAGTGGCTCCACGCGTCAGCCCCCGGGCCGCCCGGCCGCCTCGCCCGACGTGTCCTGCGGCTGCGGCACTGCGGTGTCGGCCGCGGCACCGGTGCCGGCCTCGGCGGCAGCCGCGCTGTACACGTCCGGCTCCAGATAGATCACCCGGGCGATCGGCACCGCGGCGCGGATCCGCGCCTCGACGGCGTTGATGCCGCGCGCCAGGTCGCGGGCGCTCTCCCACGCCGGAACGGCGATCTTCGCGGCCACCATCAGCTCTTCCGGGCCCAGGTAGAGCGTCTTCATGTGGATGATCCGCTCCACCTCGGGGCCTTCGGTGACGGCACGCTCGATGGCGGCCACGTCGGACGCCTCGGCACCCTCACCGAGCAGCAGGCTCTTCGTCTCGATGGCCAGCACCACGGCGATGACGACCAGCAGGATGCCGATCATCGCGGTGCCGGCGGCGTCCCACTCGCCGTTGCCGGTGATCAGCGTCATGGTGACACCGAACAGCGCGAACACCAGACCGACCAGCGCGCCGAGGTCCTCCAGGAGCACCACCGGCAGCTCCGGTGCCTTGGCCCGCCGGATGAAATGCACCCAGGACTGGTTGCCCCGGACGTGGTTGGACTCCTTGATGGCGGTCCGGAAGGAGAACGACTCCATGATGATCGCCGACACCAGCACGACCACCGGCAGCCAGTGCCAGGACTCGATGCCACCCTTGTGATGCCACTTGTGGTACGCCTCGTAGAGCGCGAACAGGCCACCGATGCTGAACAGCACGATGGACACGATGAACGCGTAGATGTAGCGCTCCCGGCCGTACCCGAACGGGTGTTCCGGGGTGGCCGCGCGCTTCGCCCGCTTGCCACCGAGCAGCAGGAGGCCCTGGTTGCCGGAGTCGGCGACCGAGTGGACCGCCTCGGCCAGCATCGACGACGAGCCGGAGAGCAGGAACGCGATGAACTTGGTGACGGCGATGCCGATGTTGGCCAGCAGGGCGGCGACAATCGCCTTCGTCCCACCGTTGGCGCTCATGCCACCGCTCCGCTTCGCCGCACGAAGCCGCCCGGTCCGCGCATGACGCGCCGCCCCCTACGTTCGTTCACTGGTTCGACAGCTCCTTCATCTCGGTGATGGCCGGTACGGCCATCGGGTCCAGCCCGTGCGCCAGAGCAAGGTAGATCGAGGCGAAATCCGGAACGGCGATCAGCGACGCCAGCCGCTCCAGGGCGGAGCCGCCCTCGGCGGTCACCACGTCGCACCGCACGCCACGGCGCTCCGCGAGGGTCTGCACCGCGTCCGCACGGCGCTCCTCGACGGCGAGCGGCTCGTCGGTGTCGTCCTCGGCGTTGAGCCCGCCGTCGCGCAGCAGCACCAGCCGCAGCCGGGTGCCCTCGCCGTCGTCGTCGTCGGCCGGGTCGGCGAAGATGTCCCGCTCCCCCTCGGCCAGGCCGCCGAAGACGCCGTCGAGCAGCCCGACCCGACCCCGCCCGGCCTCACCCAGCGCTCCGGTGACCACCGGGTAGCGGGCGTTCGCCGACAGGGTGTCGCCGAACCGGCGGGCCGCCACAGTGGCCAGCGGGGACGAACCCCAGACGATCGGGATCGAGCCGGCCAGGCCCAGCGCCAGTGACTTCGCCGGGTTGACGAAGGACTCGGCGGCCGACCGGCAGCGGTCGGCGTCCGCGTCGAGCCGGGCCGCGGTCTCGGCCAGGTCCGCCTCGTTGACCTTCACGAGCCCGAGGGAACGGGCGGCGAGCAGGACCGGCACGGTGAGCGCCCAGAGGCTGGCCCGGGCCGGGGCACGCCGGGGCACCGGGATGAACGGCGCCCGGGCCTGCTCGGCGATCGACTGCAGCTGCGAGTCCGGGGCACCCACGGCGACGAGTCGGGCCCCACGGCGGTGGGCCGCCTCGGCGGCGCCGAGCGCCTCCGGGCTACGTCCGGACGCGCTCACCGCGATCACCACGTCGGCCGCGCCCACCCAACCGGGTACGCCGGCGGAGCGGTGCCCGATGATCGGGACCGGGCAGCGTGGTCCGGCGACGGTGGCCAGCACGTCCCCGGTACGCCCGGCGGTGCCGATGCCGGCGATCACGACGGCTCGGGGCCGCCCGTCGTCGGCGAGCACCGCGAGGTTCGCCTCGGCTGCCAGCGCGGCGCTCTCGCGGACCTGCGCACCGGCCGACGCCGTGTGCCGGAGCATGCCGCCCGGGTCGGCCTCGGCCAACGCCTGCGGGTTGTCGAGCAGGGCCTCGTCGGCGTCACGGCGCCCGCTGACCCCGGCCGTACCGTCGATCATGAGGTCTGCCCGGGGCCGCCGCGCGCCTCGTCGAGCAGCAGCACCGGCACGTCGTCGCGGACCTCGAAGATCCGGCCGCACTCCGTACAGGTCAACGTCTGCGCCTCGGCGTCATAGGTGAGCGGGGCGTGGTGCGTGTCCGGACAGGCAAGGATCTCGAGCAACTGCGGATCCAGGGCCATGGCGCGGCTCCTTCCACGTGTACGGCTTGACCGACGGCGGTGCCGACCGGCGCAGGCGATCTTATCGGCGAACGCGGTCGAGCACGTCGTCCCGGAGCGAGACCATCCGATCCCGGGTGGGCGCCTCGACGTTGAGTCGCAACAGCGGCTCGGTGTTTGAGGCGCGCAGGTTGAACCAGGCGCCGTCGGGGAAACGCAGGGTGAGCCCGTCCATCTCGTCGGCCACCGCGTCGGGGTACGCGGCGCGCACCTCGGCCACCGCCGCCGCCTGGTCGGCCACCGTCGAGTTGATCTCGCCGGAGGCGATGTAGCGCTCGTACTCACCGGCCAACACGGACAGCGGCAGCGACTGCTCGCCCAGCGCGGCCAAGGTGTGCATCGCCGCGAGCATCCCGGTGTCGGCGAACCAGAAGTCCCGGAAGTAGTAGTGCGCGGAGTGCTCGCCGCCGAAGACGGCGTTGGTGCGGGCCATCTCCGCCTTGATGAAGGAGTGCCCGACCCGGGCGACGACCGGCTGCCCACCGTGCTCCCGGATGATCTCCGCGACCGCGCTGGAGGTGATCAGGCCGTGGATCACCGTGGAACCCGGGTGCTTGGCCAACTCACGGGCGGCCACGAGTGCGGTGATCGCCGACGGTGAGACCGGCTCGCCGCGCTCGTCCACCACGAAGCACCGGTCGGCGTCTCCGTCGAAGGCCAACCCGATGTCGGCCCCGTGCTCGACCACAGCGCGCTGGAGGTCGACCAGGTTCGCCGGGTCGAGTGGGTTGGCCTCGTGGTTGGGGAAGTTGCCGTCCAACTCGAAGTAGAGCGGCACGATCTCCAGCGGCAGCGGCGACAGGGCTGCGTCGCCCAGCACTGTCGGAACGGTGAAGCCACCCATGCCGTTGCCGGCGTCGACGACCACCTTCAACGGCCGGATGCCCGAGAGGTCGACCAGCTTGCGCAGGTAGCCGGCGTAGTCGGGAAGCAGGTCGCGCCGCTCGGCGGGCCGGGTCGGCGCACCGGCGGGACGAGCATCGCCCGAGTCCAGCAGGGCCTGGGCCCGCTCCCGGATCTCGGCCAAGCCGCTCTCCTGGCCGATCGGGCGCGCGCCGGAGCGGCACATCTTGATGCCGTTGTACTGCGCGGGGTTGTGGCTGGCGGTGAACATCGCGCCGGGCAGGTCGAGCGAGCCGGACGCGTAGTAGAGCAGGTCGGTGGAGGCGAGACCGATCTCGATCACCGACCGGCGCTCGGCGCGTACGCCGGCGGCGAACGCGGCGGCCAGGCCGGGCGAGGTGGCCCGCATGTCGTATCCGACGACGACGGCGTCGCCCGGCTCGTCGGTGGAGTTGAGCAGTTGGGTGAAGGCGGCGCCCAGTGCCTCGGCGGCCCGTTCGTCCCACTGGTCCGGCACCGTCCCGCGGACGTCGTACGCCTTCACAATCTGGGACAGATCAGACACGTGTTCCACTCCTTGGCCGCAGGTTAGACACCGATCCTGAGCCTAACGGAGGGCCGGGCCGTACTCCGCTCAGCCGGGGAGGCGGGGAATGAACGCGGTGTGGCCGTCACCGTCGGTGGGCGGGTCACCGGGCTTCGGGCGACCGTCGGGCCGACCCGGCATCGGCTGGGTGGCCTCCGGGGCGGGGGTGTCCGGCCGGGCACCGTAAACCCCCCCGGTGGCCGGACGCGGTGACGGCACCGCACCACCCCAGGCGGCGGCCGGCGGCTGCTGGCCGTACACCTGACCGGGGCGACCGGGCGCGGCCGGCAACCCACCCCCGGCGCGGTAGGTGGTGCCACCGGGGTTGCCCGGCAGGGTGCCGGGCGCGTCGTCGGACGGCTTGCGGTCCTGCCGCGAACGACGGAACAGCAGCACGATGAGCAGCAGTCCGACCGCCACCAACACGATGCCGAAGTACATCACCGGTGAACCTCCTCCGGACGATTCGGCGGCGGTCGCCGTGGTGTTCGGCGCCGAGGAGACGCCACCCTGCGCCGCCGGGTTCACCGCCTCGTCGACGGTCGCGACCTCGGTCGGCGTCGGAGTCGGCGTCGGCGTCTTCGACCGCGACGGAGTCGGCGACGGAGTGACCCGCCCTCCGGTCAGCCGCGCCGCGTCGGTGGCATGACCCAGCGTCTGGCCGGCGGCGCTGATGCCCGCGCCCCTGACCACGAGACGGCCGCCCGGCGAACCCGCCGCGAACGCCACCCGGTAGCGCACCGTGATGCCCTTGCCCTTGCACAGCGTCGGCTTCGAGGGTGACGTCTGCGCGGTCGACACGGTGCCGGCGCCGCCGGTGACGGCCACCGGGAACCAACGCCCACCCGCGTTGACCTCGACCGTCACCTGGTTCGGTTGGAGACCCTCCAGGCTGAAGCCCAGCGCGGTACGCAGCAGGACGCACCCGTCGGTGCGCTTGCGCACCGCGACGTTCACCCCCTGCGCGGAACCACCGGCGGCGAAGCTACTGGCCGCGCCCACCCGGACCGAGTCCTGATCGGCCAGCGCCGGTGACGCGCCGAGCATCACCAGGCCGCCCGCAAGACCGCAGACCGCCGCGAGCCGTGCCACGCGTCGACGCACTGTCATGATCACCTCGCCGTTCTCCCCGAGAGGGGTCCGCGGGTCAGGCTACTACCGGCCCCCCTGTCCCACCGGTCATAGAGCGCCCCGCATGTGTGCGGCGTTACGGTTTACGGCACCTTTCGCCGACCTCCTGGCGACCGGACTGACCAGCCAATCAGCGGGCCGGCTCCGCCTCGGCGAGGGCGTCACGGCACAGCCGGTCGGCGGTGCGGGTGGTCTCCGGCAGCCGGTAGCGCGGAGTCAACGCGAGCACCTGCGCTGTCGCGTTCTCCAGGCTCATCCGATGGCCGACGCTGACGAAGACCGGCTTCACCCCGTCGCGGGTCCGCAGCACCCGACCGACGACCTCACCACCGTCGCGCAACGACGACCAGGAACCCCGCCCGGCGGCCGGCGGATCCCACACCCCGACCAGTGGCGTCTTCGCCACCCCGATCGCGGGCAACCCCGTGACCACCCCCAGATGGCACGCGAGCCCGAACCGGCGCGGATGGGCCAGCCCGTGCCCGTCGCAGACCAACAGGTCCGGGACGGTGGTCAGCCGGTCGAGCGCAGCGAGCAACGCGGGCAACTCACGGAAGGCGAACAACCCCGGCACATAGCCGAACGCGGGTCGCCCCACACCGACAGCGGAATCCACCACCGCCAGGGTCCGGGCGTCCAGCACCGTCACAGCCGCCGCCAGCAGGTCACCACCCTCGGCGTACGCGACGTCCAGCCCGGCCACCGTCGCGGGCGCGCTCGGCCCCGGCCCGACCAGGTCCACCAGCGGCCGCAACTCCTCCTGTACGGCCACCGCCTCGGCAACACTGCCCGGCCCTGTCGCCCCCGTGCCCGGCGTGCCCGGCGTGCGCCATGATCCACTCGGCTTCACGGAAGTCGCGCTATCCCACGGCCTTGGATGCCCCGACTTCAAGGAACCGGAGTCGATCACCCTCGGCCTGAGGCGTCGGTGCCATCCCGGCGGCCATCCCGTCGGGGCCACCGTCGACCCGGCCCCGGATCGCACCCAGGCCGAGCGCGAAGGCAATGCCGAGGGCGACACCGAAGGCGACGCCACCCTTCGCACCGAACACGGGAATGCCGATCGCCAGACCGATCAGGATGCCGACCGGCCAGGCCCAGACGGTGGACCTGACGCTCTGCGTACCGGATTTCGCCATGCGTCGATCTTATTCGGCACCGCCGGGGCTCCACCCTCCGTCTGTCCATCCGCGAAGCATGCCTACTGCACTCTTGCTATGTCGGGGTCCGCGCCAGGATCACCGGCCGCGCGAAGCTGCTCCTCGAACATGACGAACGTCCGCTGCCGAATCCCACGAATGAGCGCCTGCTCCTTCGGCGTCAGGTGACGATCTTCGGCCTTCGCCACGTCTCTGACCGCCTGCACCGTCTCGTAGAGAGCGAAGATCGGACCTTCGCCCTCGAGATAGTGAGCCCGGAAGCGCTCCACCTCCTGCACGAAGTCCTCAGGAGTGCGCCGGAAAATGTCACCCCCAACACCGAGGGTGATCTCCGTGAAAATGTCGTTCTTCTCGTGCCAGCCGCCTGTATCGATGGACACACGCCAAACCCTGGCACCTCCATCCAGGGTTTCCACGATCTTGACCGGAGACTGGTAATAGAGGTAATAGGAGGGAAGCAACAGACCCTCGACCATCAGGCATTCCCCTCGAAAGTTGACTGCAAAGCCTGCCAGAAAAGCTGCTGCTCGCGGCGGCGGATGCCCGCCGTGATCGCTCGCTCGCCCCTCGTCAAGGCTCGACCATCCGCCTCGGCGAGCGCTTCCACGTCGCGGCGCACCTCATAGAGCACATGCTCCCAAACCGCGACCGCGTCCAAGGCGGCCAGGTGCAGCCGGAACTCTGCAAGATGACCGTTCCTCATCTGCAGTAGGAGTTGCACGTCTCGGTAGCCGCTATCCCTAGGCGAGATGAAGCGATCATCGAGGCCCATGACGACAACGTCAGGATGGTCGCGTATCCGCCCGAGGGCGGCGTAGAGGTCGTCGAGGTTGCGGAACTCGACCTTCGCGGCGGCCAGGTCGAGCAGCTTGGACGCATCGCCCTGGTGTTTGGTCACCTTGTCCTCGGCTCGACGGCGATCCTTGGGCTGGAGACGCCAGCCGGGCTCACCGACCCGACGATCACCGACAAGGGCTAGGGACGACGCCAACTGATTCAGTTCCGCCTGGGCAACAGCTGCTGCTGCATAGAGATCGTCGAGGTAATGCTGCCGATAGGAGGGGTCAGACTGACGACGCTTCTCGAATCCCCGCTGGGTCGGTGGATCATCCGGAATCCGAATACTCGCGCTGATCCGCCGCTGGTCGTCCGTGAGTGGCGTCGGCTGTGGTCGGTCCACATCGCTACCGGTCCTGATTGCCTGTCCTTGCGCCCCGGGCCCTGCCGCCTCCTGCTGGGCGACGTCATCCAGCACCTCGGCGAGGACGTCGATGGCCTGTTGATGGCTGGCCAGGTGGTACAGGGTCAGCGGGCGGGCCGTCAGCGACTTCGCGAGTTCAGGCGTGGACTGGATCATGCGCGCCAGGTCCGGATGCTGCACCAACTGCCGTACCAGCCGCTCGGCCAGGTCCGGCTCGTTCGGGGGCGGCTCTCGCCGAGCGCTGTCGAGCATGTCCCGGACCCGGTCGTCGGCGAACAGTCGCACGAGATCCCGTGACGACGCTTCGTCGAGGTCCGGCACCAGCCGACGAAGGGTGGGCGGGTCGATCACCGTCGCGAACTCAACGGGAGTCACCCCCGCCGCGAAGACGTCGTCCACGCTGTTGGCCGACAGAACGGCGCGCGCAGGACCGCCACCCGGTGTGGGCTGGTCGAGATCGGCGCTCTCCGGAGCGTCGGCATCGGCATCGGGGACCGAGCCCGGGCCGTCGAGGAGCAGGTACATCCGGTTGATGTACGGGTCGCCGTGGCCGCCGTCGTCGTGCGTCGGCGGGTGATCCGGCAGGTCGGGCCGTTCGCTGAACCGGCCCCGGGGCAGTCCGCCGAGCGGCATCGGTCGGCCGTCTCCGCTCAGCACCAGCGCGTCGATGCCGACCACGTCAGGGTAGAGCGGCCGGTCCCGGACCACGCCGTTCTGCGGGTCCACGTAGAGCACGGTGCCGTTCTGGTTGAGCGCCACCCAGGCGTGCGAACCGCCGTGCGCCCACTCGGTGACCAGGAACGAGTAGCTGCCGTGGCCGCCCAGCAGTAGTTGGTCGTGCAGGTTGCGGTAGCCCCGGTCGGCGGCCTGTCGCGCCTGCGTGGCGTCGGTACGGTGACCGGACGCCGGGGCGAGGAGTTGTTGGTAGCGCCCGCCGGTCGCGTCCTCCACCCGACCCGGGCCGCCTGCCTCGCCACGGATAGGGCGCCGGATGTCACCGTCGAGGTAGCCGTCGAAGGTTCGTGGCGCCGACACGCGGGGTCGCCCGTGCACCCACGTCTCGAACAGCGACAGTGTGCAGTCCAGGCAGTTGATGCCACGGGTGGCGTCGGCAGCGGGACCGCCGTCGTTGAGCAGCCGGAACCAGCCGCCGTGTCGGGGGTCGGCGGTGCGGGTGACGGTGCCGTCTCGATCGCGGGGCATCTGTCGTTCGACGTCGACCTGGTGCAGCGCGAGCGGTGGCCGGAGTCCCCCGGGCTGCCCGTACGGCCGGGAGTCGTCGATCGGCGGCGGATCGTCGTCGCCGGTGAGCATTGACGGGCCGGCAGTCTCCACCGCGCCGAGCGCGAGGGCGCCCACGTCCCGGTTGGCGTGCTCGAAGGTCGCGCTGATGTCCACGACCGGCGGGGCCGTGGTGCCGGCCAGCACCGCGTCTGCCAGGTCACGCCATTCGGCGTACGCGCGAGCTTCCTCGTTCGCGGCGCGCTGCCAGCCGTCGGCCCACTGCCGGTTGCCGGCCTGGTGCAGTTGTCGGGCGTAGGTGGCGTACTCGACGGCTCGGCGATCGTGCTCCAGGGCACGGGTGCGCAGTCGGGCGGCCTCGGCCTGCCGGCGGTTGTTCTCGAACCCGATCCGCAGTGACTCGTAGTGGTCCTGGTAGCGCCGTCGCTCGGCGGCTTCCGCCGCTGCGGCCCACTGCGCCGCGTACGAGTCGTTGGTCTCGGGCTCGCGCACCGACGGGGCACCGAACGCGGCCACGTCGACGGGGATCGACGCCCTTCCCCGGGCGGGATGGTCGGGCGCTCGCACCGGTGCGGGTGCCTCCCGGGTCGGGACACGCGACGGCACGGCGAACCGACCCACCGCCGGTGGGGTGGAGGCGACCGGCGGCGGCCCGTTGGTGGTGGTCGGGGCGCCGAAGGTGGTCGGTGCCGCCGGGCCGGGGGTGATCGTCGGTGCGGAGGGGCCGGCCGCCGGAGACCAGGCGGTCGGTCCGGAGGTGGCGGGGTGCGGGGAACTGCCGGGCTGGACCGGCGGCACACCGGTGGCAGCCGGCCCGCTGCTCGATTCGAGGGGACCGACCACGGGTGCGGACGCCGACGAAAGCCTCGGATCAGCACCCACCACAGGCCGACTCGGATCAGCCACCGCCGAGGTGGCCGGATCGGCAGTAGAAGCCGACGCGACCGGACCGGCACCCACCGCCGACGTGGTCGGGTCGGTGGTCGTCGCCGAGAGCACGGGGTCGGCCGCGACCGGAGACGCCGGCCCGGCTCCCCGTGACTGCTCGACAACCGGGGACGTCGGCGCAGCCAGTTGATTCGGCGACGACGCCACGACGGCCTCCGCAGGAACGCCCGCAGCCGTAACCAGAGCACCCGAAGCCACACCACCGGCAGCCCCCGCAGACGCAGCCCCCACCGCAGGCGAGACCGCCGCCGACGCCGCCGCCGAAGAGGGAGAGGCTCCCGCCGAGGCCACATCCCCAGCGACAGGCAGCACAGTCGGGAGGGAGGGGCCCGTGAACGATGCTCCGGCGAGGGCGTTGGCCTGCGCGTCGAGCCGTGCGCGTAGCGCGTGGTCGGTCTGCCCGGTCGCCGAACCGGTGGCCCCGGACGCGGCGGCGCGCGCCACGTCCTCCATCGAGGTCAGGCCCTGACCGGTGGCCAGGCTCGCCGCGCTGTCGGCGAGCACCTCGCCGGTCATCTCCCGCCCCAGGTGCTCCCCGACTTTCGCCGCTCGCCCGGTCGCGTGCCGGCCCAGGCCGGCCAGCGGTGCCACCGCCCCGCCGGCCAGCCCGCCCACCGCCGAGGCGCCGAGATCGGTCAGGTCCAGGCCGTGTGCCCGCCCGGTGGAGTTCTGGTACGCCTGGGTGGCCAGGGTGACCCCGGCTTCCTCGGTGGCCTCCTCCAGCCCGCCACGGGCGGCCCGCTTGGCGAGCCCGCGTGCGCCACCTCGGGCGACATCCTTGGCGGCCCGCTCGCCGGCCTCCTTGAGCCCGTGCTTGAGGGACTTGCTGGCCAGTTGGCCCATCAGCCGCTTGAAGATCTGTTGGACCAGCAGTCGTGTCGCGGTGATCGCCGCGCCGGCGGCCGGGGTTGCCGCACCGGCGGTCAGCACCGCCGCCACCGCCACTGTGAGCAGCTCGATGACCAGGATGCCCAGCTCGATCCAGACTTCCAGCTTGGCGCCCTCGATGTCGCAACCGCACTCCTCGACCAGTCGGCCCAGGTCGGCCGTGACCGCGAGCAGCACGGGCAGCGGGGCGTCGGCACCCTCGGCGATCCCCCGCCAGGCCGCCTCGAACGCCGCGTCGACAGCTCCGACGCCGCCGTACCCGTTGTGCACCTCGACGGCGGCCGCGGCGGCGTCGGCGTGCGGCCCGGCGAGCACGGAGGCGACCGCGTACCACTGGTCGGCGACGTCCCAGACGGCCCGCTCGTTGCCCTCCGGCCACTGCACGCCGACCACCCAGTCGAGGGCCTCGTAGATCCAGCCGGGCACGTCCCACGGCGCGTAGTCCAGGGGGTGCGGGATGGGGCTCGGCAGCACGCTCATCGGGATCGTCGGCCGTCAGCGCCGGTCGGCGGCCCGACCGACCCGGGCGGCGCCGGCCCCGTCGGTCTGCACGCTCGCGTCGACCGCCTCGACCACGTCGCTGCCCAGCTCGGTGAGCCGGTGCCCGACGCCGGCCCAGGCCCGCAGCACTGTCTGCTCGAACCCGCGATAGTTGCGCTCGAAGGCGGCACCGATGTCGTCGCGACCCCACGGCCGGGCACCGCTGGTGGCCTCGATCGCGCCCCCCTCCGCCGCACGACGGGCCGTCACCGCCTCGCCGGCGAGCGCCAGGTCGGCGCCACCTCGGCGGGCCCGGGACGGATCAAGCCAGAGCTGCCCGTCGGTCATGGCTTCGCCTCATTTTTGCCGAGTACGGCGTCGGCCCGGCCGAGCAGCGTGGCGTAATCGCCGGTCTTGAGGAAGTCCGTCGCCCCGGAGCCGGCCGGCATGCTCTCGGCGACGAGGTCGCGGGTGACCTCGGCGGCAGCGGTCGCGGCGGCCCGGATCGTTTCGGTGACCTTTCGGCCCAGCGCGTCAGCGTCGCGGTCCCGGTAGATGGCCGGCGTCAGCTTGACCTCGATCAACTGGCCCTGCGCGCCCACTGTCGCCGTCACCTGCCCGTCGGCCGACCGGCGGGTCACCCGCAGCGCGGCGAGTCGCGTCTGGAGGGTGTCCAAACCGGATCTGAGCTGCTGGTATTGCCCATAAACGTCGTCGAATCGGGCCCGTAGCTCGCGATTGACGCCCCGGTCTGCCTGTTCGTCCATCGCCGCCCTCCCGTCACCGTCGGTAGAGCGAAACAATACCGGCCGCCATCGATCCGTGTAGTCCGGTAGTTTCAATGCGTGATCGACCGTCAACAGGCCGAGCAGCTCGCGGCCACCTGGGCCCGCCGTGACTCGCAGCGTCTCGGCCACGAGTGCACCGCGATGGTCGACGAGTTCGACCTGGGGTGGGTCATCACGTCCGTCGTGCCCACCGAGGTGCGCACGGTGCCGGGTGACCTGCCGACGACAGTCATCGACAAGCAGACCGGCACGGTCACCACCTGGCCCCGGGTGCCGAGCACTGTGGTGGCGGAGCTGTACCGGCGTAGCCAGCCCGTCGGGCCGACAGCTCCCCGCACTCTCGATCCGTCGAGCCTGCTGCTCCGGGAGATCCATCGGGGCGCCACCCCGAACACCGCCGCGCACCTGACCATCGACGGACGGATCTGGACGGCCCAGGGCACGAAGGCCGACGTGCCACTCCACCATCACCCGCTGGTCCGCGACTACCTCGACCAACTGCCCCCCGGCGAGTTGGTTCGCGGCGGGGAGGCGCACGCGGAGCTGATCGTGGTCTCCGACGTTCTGCACGAGTACGACCACCGCCGCGCCGCCGAGGGCATCGCGCCGATGGGGCGGGCCGAGGCAGCGGCGCTGCTGGAGGGCGCCCGCTTCGAGATCTTCCGGGTCCGTGAGCCGGGCGATCCCGCTGGTGGGCCCGCCGAGCGGCCCTGCGACTCGTGCATCGCCTTCCTGGTGCGGGCGAACGTCCTGCCGGAGTCGGCTCGCGCCTACACCGAGACCTGGAACGCGCCGGAGGCAGCCGACCCCGATCCTGGGCGCTTCCCGGCGGAGGTCGTGAACGCGCTGGTCGCGGCCGGTTGGCGGCCACACATCGGGGATCAGATCATGGCCGCCGCCGCCGTACGGGACGTCACGTCGGTGCCGGGGCGCAACCATCGGCACGAGGTCTTTCCCGCCGCCGTGGAGGCGCTCACCGCGTTCCCCAGCCTGGTGGGTGCGCGGCGCGGCAGGGGCGAGCAGGTGTGGATCTCCCGTTTCGACATCCGCCCGCACACCATCGCGCACACCGCCGACACCCTCGCGGACTTCGGCGCGGTGCTCGGCGTACGCCTCTTTCCGATCGGCACCGAGCAGCAGGACAGCATCCTGGCGGTGGACGAGCGCGGCCGGGTCTTCGCGCTCGACCAGGCCGGCGAGTGGTTCCTCGGCGACACCATCGACGCCGCGCTGACCACTCTGCTGCTCGGCCGCGCCCCCGCCCGGGTCCGCGACGACGGCACCTGGCGGGCCGACCAGCCCGGCGGCGTTGCCGGCTAGAGCGTGAGGCCGGTCAGCACCATGACCCGGGGCTCGGTGTAGTCGTCCATCGCGCTGCGCAGCCCTTCCCGGCCGACGCCGCTGCCCTTCACGCCGCCGTAGGGCATCTGGTCGGCGCGGTACGACGGCACGTCGCCGACGATCACCCCGCCCACCTCCAGCGCGCGGGCGGCGGCGAAGGCCACGTCCAGGCGTCGCGTGAAGACGCCGGCCTGCAAGCCGTACGCCGAGTCGTTCACCGCTGTGAACGCGGCCTGGTCGTCGGCGACCGGCGTGACCACCAGCACCGGCCCGAACACCTCCTCGGCCACGACCTTGGCGTTCGGCGGCACGCCGGTGAGCACGGTCGGGGGGTAGGTAGCACCGTCGCGGAGGCCGCCCACCTCGACGGTGCCGCCGGCGGCGACGGCCTCGGCCACCCACGTCTCGACCCGGCGGGCCGCGTCCTCGGACACCATCGGCCCGACGTCGGTCAGCTCGGACGCGGGGTCTCCGGTCCGCAGCCCCCGCACCGCCGCCACCAGCCGGGGCAGGAAGTCGGCGTGCCGGGCGTGGTGCACGTACACCCGTTGGACGGCGATGCACGACTGGCCGGCCTGGTAGTTGGCGAACGTCGCGATGCGCTGCGCGGCGAAGTCCAGGTCCTCGTCGGCGGTCCAGTCCGCACAGAGCACCGCGGCGGCGTTGCCGCCCAACTCCAGCGTCACGTGCTTCTCCGGCGCGGCGCGGCGGATGGCGGCGCCGACCGGCCCGGAGCCGGTGAACGACACCACCGGTAGCCGGGGTTCGGTGACCAGTTCGGCGGCGCGGTCGTTGGGCAGCGGCAGCACCGAGAACATCCCGGCCGGGAGGTCGGTCTCGGCCAGCAACTCGCCGAGCAGCAGCGCGGTCAGGGGCGTCGCGGGCGCGGGCTTGACGATGATCGGCGCGCCGACGGCGATGGCCGGCGCCACCTTGTGGGCGACGAGGTTGAGCGGGAAGTTGAACGGCGTGATGCCCAGCACCGGCCCGCGCGGCACCCTGCGGACCAGGGCGATCCGCCCGCCGGCGGCCGGGTCGGTGTCGAGTCGTTGCAACTCGCCGGAGAAGCGGCGGGCCTCCTCGGCGGCCCAGCGGAACGTCGACACGGCACGCCCGACCTCGGCGCGGGCCCACTTGAGCGGCTTGCCGTTCTCCGCGGTGATCAGGGCGGCGATCTCGCCCGCGCGCTCGGCGATCCGCCGGGAAACGTGGTCGAGGGCCGCCGCGCGGGCGTGCGCGGGCAGGGTCGCGGCCTGCGCGGCCACCCCGGCCGCCGCGGCGACGGCGGCGTCGACCTGGTCGGGCGTGGCGAATGTGGTACGCCCCACCGTGCGGCCGTCGTACGGGTGGTGGACTGTCAACTCACCCTCGCCGGTGGCGGGGCGGGAGGCGACGAAGAAGGCTGCGGGCTCCACGCCGAGCAGAGTAGCCGAGCGGCCAGCCGACGGAAACAGTCGCGATAACCCTTGTCTGCCGCGAATTCAGTAGCGAAGATGGCAGAGAGATTGCGATAACCGCCGCAGAACCGCGCCCCCGGCCCCCTCGGAGTGATCCCTCATGAGTGACCAGCAGCAGCTGCGCAACTTCGTCAACGGCTCCTACGTCGACCTGTCCGATGGCGGTTACGCCGACCTGGTCGACCCCTGCACGGGTGAGGTGTTCGCCCAGGCCCCGGTCTCCGGCGCCGCCGACGTGGACGCGGCGATGAGCGCCGCCGCCACCGCGTTCGAGAGCTGGCGGGAGGTCACCCCGGCCGAGCGGCAGCGGGCGCTGCTCAAGCTCGCCGACGCCGTGGAGGCGCGCGCCGCCGAGCTGGTCGACGCCGAGGTCCGCAACACCGGCAAGCCCCGCCAACTCACCGCCGAGGAGGAGCTTCCCCCGGCGGTGGACCAGTTCCGGTTCTTCGCCGGCGCCGCCCGGATGTTGGAGGGGCGGTCCGCCGGGGAGTACCTGGCCGGGCACACCTCCTACGTGCGGCGGGAGCCGATCGGCGTCTGCGCGCAGGTCACCCCCTGGAACTACCCGCTGATGATGGCGGTCTGGAAGATCGCGCCCGCGCTCGCCGCCGGCAACACTGTGGTGCTCAAGCCGTCGGACACCACACCGGTGTCGACGCTGCTGCTCGCCGAGATCGCCGCCGAGTTCTTCCCACCGGGGGTGTTCAACGTGGTCTGCGGCGACCGGGACACCGGTCGTACCCTCGTGTCGCACCCGACGCCGCAGCTGGTGTCGATCACCGGATCGACCCGCGCGGGCATGGAGGTCGCCGCCGCGGCGGCCCCCGACCTGAAGCGCACCCACCTGGAGTTGGGCGGCAAGGCCCCGGTGGTGATCTTCGACGACGCGGACGTGGCGGCGGCCGCCGAGGCCATCGCGCTGGGCGGCTACTTCAACGCCGGGCAGGACTGCACGGCGGCCACCCGGGTGCTGGCCGGCCCCGGCGTCCACGACGACTTCGTGGCGGCGCTCGCCGAGCAGGCCCGCAACACGAGGACCGGTGCCCCGGACGACGCCGACGTGCTCTACGGTCCGCTGAACAACGCCAACCAGCTCACCCGGGTCAGCGGTTTCGTGGACCGTCTGCCGGACCACGCGGCGATCCAGACCGGCGGGTCCCGGCAGGGCGAACGCGGCTACTTCTACGCGCCGACAGTGGTCTCCGGGCTGCGTCAGGCCGACGAGATCATCCAGGACGAGGTGTTCGGGCCGGTCATCACCGTGCAACGCTTCTCCGACGAGGACGAGGCGGTGCGCTGGGCCAACGGTGTCGACTACGGCCTGTCCGCGTCGGTCTGGACGCGCGACCATGGCCGGGCCATGCGGATGACCCGTCGACTGGACTTCGGCTGCGTCTGGGTCAACACGCACATCCCGTTCGTCTCCGAGATGCCGCACGGTGGCTTCAAGCACTCCGGGCACGGCAAGGACCTCTCGGTCTACAGCCTGGAGGACTACACCCGGATCAAGCACGTCATGCACAACCTGGGGAGCTGAGCCATGCCGTCGAGCGAGGAGCTGCACAAGCGGCGCGGCGGTGCGGTGGCCCGGGGTGTCGGCAGTGTGATTCCGTCCTACGTGGACCGGGCGTCCGGCGGGACGATCACCGACGTGGACGGCCGGGAGTGGATCGACTTCGCCGCCGGCATCGCCGTGACCAGCGTGGGCAACTCGGCTCCGAGGGTGGTCGACGCGGTCCGGGCGCAGGTGGAGCGGTTCACCCACACCTGCTTCATGGTCGCGCCGTACGAGTCGTACGTGGCGGTGTGCGAGCAGCTCAACGCGTTGACGCCCGGCGGGTTCGCGAAACGCTCGGCGTTGTTCAACTCGGGCGCGGAGGCGGTGGAGAACGCCGTCAAGGTCGCCCGACACGCCACCGGGCGGCCGGCGGTCGTGGTGTTCGACCACGCGTACCACGGCCGGACCAACCTGACCATGGCGTTGACCGCTAAGAACATGCCGTACAAGCACCGGTTCGGGCCGTTCGCCGGGGAGATCTACCGGGTGCCGATGTCGTACCCGCTGCGCGATGGCGGGCTCACCGGCGCGGAGGCGGCGACCCGGGCGATCGAGACGATCGAGAAGCAGGTCGGCGCGGAGAACGTCGCCGCGCTGCTCATCGAGCCGATCCAGGGCGAGGGTGGCTTCGTCGTACCCGCGCCGGGTTTCCTGCCGGCGCTGCGGGCCTGGGCGACGGCGGCCGGGGTGGTCTTCGTCGCCGACGAGATCCAGACCGGTTTCTGCCGTACCGGTGACTGGTTCGCCTGTCAGCACGAGGGCGTCGAACCCGACCTGGTGACGCTCGCCAAGGGCATCGCCGGTGGTCTGCCGCTGGCCGCCGTGACCGGCCGGGCCGAGCTGATGGACGCGGTGCACGTCGGTGGGCTCGGCGGCACGTACGGCGGCAACCCGATCGCCTGCGCCGCCGCGCTGGGCACCATCGAGACCATGCACGAGTTGGACCTGGCCGGTGCGGCCCGACGGATCGAGTCGGTGCTGGTCCCCCGGCTACGGGCCATCGCCGAGCGGGATCCCCGGGTCGCCGAGGTACGCGGCCGGGGCGCGATGCTCGCCGTGGAGCTGGTGCTGCCGGGCACCCTCACCCCCGACCCGGTCGCCACCGCGGCGATCTCGGCGGCCTGTCACGCCGCGGGCCTGCTCACCCTGACCTGCGGCACGTACGGCAACGTGCTGCGCTTCCTGCCCCCGCTGGTGATCTCCGACGGGCACCTCGGTCGGGGTGCCGACCTCCTCGACGCCGCCTTCGGCTGAGCGCTGAGCAGGCTGAGCGGCGGAGGGGCCCGGTGCACGGGCCCCTCCGCCGAGGTCAGCGAAGCACCTCGACAGTGTTGCGGCGCACCAGGTTCTTGCCCGGTTCGCGGATCTGCTCCATGGCGGCGGAGTTGAGCAGCACGCAACTGCCCGACGGGCCGGTCACCGTCACAGTGGTCGCCCGGTTGTTGTCCAGGTTGGTCACCCGCAGCCGGGTGCCCACCGGGAACTGCCCACTGGTCGCCGCCGGTCCGGCCGCCTCCTCGAAGAAGGTGATCGCCTCGGAGCACACCGACTGGGGCGCCGGGCCGGACGCGCCGGGCGACGCGGCGCCGGGGCGCACGGTGCCGGGGGCCGGAGCGCCGGCGGGCGGGGCCGCGCCGTCGACGCGTTCCACCACGTTGCGGCGGATCACGTTCTTCCCCGGCTCGCGGACCAGCTCCATGGCCGCCGCGTTGAGCAGCACACAACTGCCCGACGGGCCGGTCACCGTCACAGTGGCCGCCCGGTTGTTGTCCAGGTTGGTCACCCGCAGCCGGGTACCCACCGGGAACCGGTCGCTGGTCGCGGCCGGCGCGCCGCCCTCCGCGGAGAAGGTGACCGAGCCGGAGCAGACCGACGACCGTGCCGGGGCCGTGTCGGCGAACCCGAAGCTGGTCCCCACCGACACGCCCACCGCGGCGAGCACCGCCACGCTCGCTGCCAGCACGTGCCTGCGCTGCACCCTCATCGCCGTCACTCCCGTCCTCGGTGGTGTCCTTCACTCACCGGTACGGACCGGAGCGTCCTACCGTTCAGCCGGCACGGGTATCGATCGTGCGGCGGCCAGGTCCACCGGCCCGTACCGGGTGCGCGGGGCCCCGGTGATCAGCGCCCAGTAACGGTCGCCGTACGACCAGTGCCACCACTCGGTCGGGTAGTTGACCATCCCCGCGCTACCGAGGGCGTCCACCAGGATCTGCCGGTGCCGACGGGCGGTGCCGCCGATCGTCGGCGCGTCGGTGAAGCAGGCGTCGGCGCTGTCCTCCGGGGTGGCGTCGATGGCCGTGCCCAGGTCCAGCTCCACACCGTCGTCGGTGCAGAGCGTCAGGTCCACAGCGCCGCCGGTGCTGTGCGGGGCCACCTCGACCGGTGAGACGAACTTCGTGGTCTCCCGGTGCAGCCGCTGTGGCGACCAGTCCGGGTGCCGTCGGCGCAGCTCGTCGCGGTAGCCGGTGAAGATGGCCAGTTGCGCCTGGTACGGCCGGTAGCCCTCGACCACCAGCAGCCGCAGCCCGTCGGGCAGGGCACGCTGCGCGGCCAGCAGGCGGTCCACGACACCGGCGCGCAACCGGGCGTACGCCCCGGCCGGGTCGGCCGCCCGGCTGTCGAGCCGCAACTCCGGCAGCTCACGCAGGTCCACGAACTCCTCGCCGTCGTCGGCGCTGGGCACCGCCGCCACCCGGGGGTCGGAGAGCAGGATCATCTGATGCTCCCCGCCGTGCTCGCGGGCCGTTCCGCGTGCCGGAGCCGGGCCAACTCGACGAGCCGGTCCACCACCTCCCGGTAACTGACCCCGACGGCGGCCCACACCTTCGGGTACATCGAGTGCGCGGTGAAGCCGGGCATCGTGTTCAGCTCGTTGACGTACAGCTCACCGGTCGTCTCGTCGTAGAAGAAGTCGACCCGGGCCAGACCCCAGCCGCCGATCGCGGCGAACGCGCGCAGCGACAGCTCGCGGACCCGCGCGGTCACCTCGTCCGGCAGCACGGCGGGGACGATCATCGGGTCGGCGTCGCCGAAGTACTTCTGCTGGTAGTCGAACCAGCCGCCGCTGACCTGCACCTCGCCCACCGCTGACGCCTCGGGACGCCAGCCGCCGAGCACCGCGCACTCCAACTCACGGCCGACGACCCCCTGCTCGACAATGACGAGTTGGTCGTGGCGAAGCGCCTCCTCCACGGCGGCGGCCAGGTCGTCATCCTCGCCGACGCGGGAGATGCCGATCGACGAACCCATGCTGGCCGGCTTGACGAACAGTGGCCGGCTCAGCCCGGTCACCAACTTCTCCGGGTCGTCGACCGCCCGGTAGGTGTGCGCGTCGAACGACACGTACGGGGTGACGGGGATGCCCTCGGCGCGCAGCGCCCGCTTCATCGCCACCTTGTTCATGCCGACCGCCGAGGCGAGGATGCCGCACCCGACGTACGGCACGTTCAGTGACTCCAGCAGCCCCTGCACCACACCGTCCTCGCCGTACGGGCCGTGCAGCACCGGGAAGACCACGTCCAGCTCGGCGTGCACCGCGCCGGGGGCGTTACCGGCGGACACCTGCACGACACCCGGACGCGGACCGGCCCGCAACTCGACGGCCGGCCCGGTCACCACCAACTGGTCGTCGATGGCCCGCTCGCCGGCCGGCCGGTCACGCAGCTCGGCCAGCAGCGCGTCGGGCATCAGCCGAAACCCGCCGCTGCGGGTGACGCCGATGGCGACAGTGCGGTAGCCGCCACCGGCGAGCGCCCGAGCCACCCCGAGCGCGGAGGCACCGGAGACCTCGTGCTCCGCCGACGGTCCACCGAACAGAATTCCGATCCGAACTGGCGCGCTCACGCCGCCGCCCCTTCCTCAGCCAGGTCGGCGGATCGCGGGGCCATCAACCGGGCCACCAACGCCTCCTCCACGTTCCCGCCGGTAAGCACCACACCGACCGTCCGCTGCCGGTCCCGGTCCGGCGGAAGCCGGAGAGCGCCGGCCAGGCCCGCCGCCCCGGACGGCTCGGCGAGCACCTTCAGCTCCGTGAGGATCAGCCGGAACGCCGCAGCGATCTCGTCGTCGTCGACCCGGACGACCCCGCGCAGCGTGTCCCGCACGATGGCGAACGGCAGCTCCCCCACGCAGGACGGCCGCAGCCCGTCCGCGATGGTGGGCGCCGGCGCGACCGGCACGCGTACACCTGCCGCCAGGCTGCGGGCGAGCGAGTCGCAGCCCACCGGCTCCACGCCGTACACCTCGATGCCGGAGCCGGCGGCGGCCAGGCACGCGCCGGCCACCCCGCCACCACCACCCACCGGTACGACCAACGCGTCCAACGGCGTCCCCGCGCGCTCGGCGTCCTCGATCAGCTCCAGGCTCGCGGTGCCCTGCCCGGCGATGACATCCGGGTGGTCGTACGCGTCGACGACGGGGTGACCGCTCTCGTCGCTGAGCCCGGTGGCCACCGCCACCCGCTCCTCGACGCTGGTGCCGGCGAACACCACCCGCGCTCCCGCCGCGCGCGCCCGGCCGACCTTCGTCGATGCCGCGTCGACAGGCAGCACCACTGTCGCCGCGAGCCCGTGCTGCCGGGCCGCCAACGCCACCGCCACCGCGTGGTTGCCGGTGCTCTGCGCGACAACCCCGGTGTGGCCGGCCACCGCGAGGCGGCCGACCGCGCGCAGCGCGCCCCGCATCTTGTACGAGCCGCCGTTCTGGAGGTTCTCCGCCTTGAGCAGGACCCGCGCCCCGGCACGCTCGTCGATCACCGGGGAGCGCAGCACGGGGGTACGGACCACGCGGCCGGCAAGCCAGCGGCTGGCCTCCTCGACATCGGCCCGGACCTGGCCAACGGTGCGTGTCATCGTCTCTCCTCTTTCGGGCACACCACAGAAGGGGTCCAGCGGCACGTGGACCCCGGTGAAGGTGGGTGGAAGTGTCAGTTCAATGTGGGTAGCCGGACGTCGACCCGCAGGCCGCCGTACTCGGCGGGCCGGGCCGCGATGATGCCGTCATGGGCCTGGGTGATCGAGCGGGCGATGGCCAGGCCCAGGCCGGCCCCGCCGCCCTGCGAGGTCCGGTCCCGGGCGAGTCGGCGGAACGGCTCGAACAAGCCGGCCACCGCCTCGGCCGGCACGGGCTGGCCGGTGTTGACAACGGACAGCGCGGGCACGCCGCTCACCACGACGGTCAGTGAGCCGCCCGGCCGGTTGTACTTGATCCCGTTCTCCACCAGGTTGGTGACCAGGCGTTCCAGCAGCACCCGCTCGCCGACGACGATGCGGGGTGCGAGATGGGTCTCCACTGTGACCCCGGCCTCCCCGGCCCGGTCCAGGTACCCGGCCAGCACCGCCTCGACGATCGTGTCCAACCGCTGCGGTATCCGCGAACGGAGGCCCTGGTCGCTCTCGCTGAGCGCGAGCAGGCCCTCGATCAGTCGTTCGTTGCGCTCGTTGGTCTCCAGCAGCTGACTGGTCAGCAGCTCCAACTGCTCACCGGTGAGCGCCCTGGCCATGCCGACCTCGATGAGCGTCCGCTGCACGGCGAGGGGCGTCCGCAGCTCGTGCGAGGCGTTCGCGGCGAACCGCCGCTGCCCCTCGTACCCGGCGGAGACGCGTTCCATCATCTCGTCGATCGCCCGGGACAGCCGGGCCAACTCGTCGCTGCCCCGCGGCCGGATCCGGTGACCAAGGTTCTGCGGGCCGAGGTGCCCGATCGGCCCGGCCAGATCAGCGACCGGACGCAGGCACCACACCGCTGCGAACCAGAGCGCCACCAGGACAGCCACTGTCACGAGCAGGACGGCCACCAGGGGCAGCATGAACGCCCCCGGCCGTACGTTGCCGCACACCGTCGACAACCCGGGCACGGGCACGTCACAGAACTGCTGCCCCCAGGCCCAGGTCATCTCCGAGAGCCACTTGCCCATCGCCGGCAGTATCGGGCCGGCCAGCAGCGCCAGCAGCCCCACCAGCAGCACCCGACGTCGTGGCGTCCAGCTCACGCCGTGCCGCCGATGCGGTAGCCGGCCTTCGGAACGGTGTGGATGATCGCGGGATCGCCGAGCTTCTTGCGCAGGGTCATCACGGTTACCCGTACGGCGTTGGTGAACGGGTCGGCGAACTCGTCCCAGGCCTGCTCCAGCAACTCCTCGGCGCTGACCACCTGGCCGTCCGCGCGCAGCAGCACGTGCAGCACCGCGAACTCCTTTGGGCTCAACGCGAGGGACCGGCCGTCCCGGGTGGCCAGGTGCCGGCCCACGTCCAAGGCGAGGCCGTCCTGGGCGAGCACCGGTGGCAGCGCCGGGGTGGACCGTCGCCCGAGGGCCTGTACCCGGGCCACCAGCTCGGCGAACGCGAACGGCTTGGTCAGGTAGTCGTCCGCGCCGAGGCCGAGGCCCTCGACCCGGTCCCGGATGCCCGCCGCAGCGGTGAGCAGCAGCACCCGGGTGCCGACCTGTGAGTCGGCGATGCTGCGGCACACCTCGTCACCGGTGTGTCCGGGCATGTCCCGGTCCAGCACCGCGACGTCGTACCGGTTCACCCCGACCCGCTCCAGTGCACCGTCACCGTCGTAGCAGACGTCGACGGCCATCGAGAGGCGGCGCAGCCCTTCGGCCACCGTGTCCGCCAACAACCGCTCGTCGTCCGCCACCAGCACCCGCACGTTTTTCCGCTCCCCCAGTTCGGCTTGCCCGGCATACCGTCGCAGGCCCGGGTTAAGGGTTCTGTAAGCACCCGTCGCAGCCATCCTCCACGCGGGTGTCCAGCGGGCAAACCACCGCAAGCCAGTCCCGGTCGACTTCGTACCCGTGTCACGTCATCTGCGTCGTGCGTCCCCGAAGGCCACGGCGCTTGGCGTGCGGGAGTGAGCTGCGTCACGACAAGCGCTCGCCCCGTCCAAGCCCCGGCCGCCGACCCCGACCCCTCCCGTCGATCATGGAGTTGTGGTGGGAGTTAGATCCGTTTCACGCCTTCCGTGAGGCACCACAACTTCATGATCGGCGCGAGGTCAGGTGAAGGCGAATGACTGGAGAGCTAGGGGTACAGGAGGGGTATCAAGGTTCGGACGATGTGGGTGGGGCGACGGTAGAGGTCCCGGTCCGTGAAGTGGCGCATTTGCCAGCCGTTGGCGGCGAGCCAGTTCGTACGAGAGCGATCATGCTGGAGTCGAGCACGGTTTAGATGGGACGATCCGTCGTACTCGACGCCGACGCGGTGTCGCCGATACCCAAGATCCAGGCGGTAGAGCGGTATCCCATAGTTGTCCGGGACCCAGATCTGCGGCTCCGGCGGCGGCAAGCCGCCATCTATCAGCACCAGGCGCAGCTGGCTCTCCTGCCGACATTCTGCCCGAGGATCGGCGCGTGGCACGAGATCGCGCGCCTGAGAGACTCCCCGCAGACGATCGTGCCGAGCTACCTCTACCCGGAGTTCCTCGGGCCGACAGGCGCCTACGCGAAGGCAAAGGTCCAGCAGCGGCATCGCTTCCATTCGGCGCAACGACCGGGCCAGGTCCACCGCGCACCTGACGGCGGGCGCGCACGGCACTCCGCCGAGCAGCACCGGGTCACGCACCGGCAGCACTGCCTCGTGTGTAACGACGCCTCGGATGCGCGGGACCTTCTCCCCCGCTGGCACGATCACGTGCACGTCGGAGCTTCGCGCGTCGCCGAAGCCATGCAGTTGCGCCCCGGTGTGAAAGCCGACGACGGCTCCGGGAGGCAGCCGCCGGAAGATTGCCGGTAGACGTCCAGCCTGGTCGGCCGATGGCCCGTAGATGCTCCGCGACAGCCGGTGCAGATGGGACTGCTCGGTCAATCTGCGCACTTGTTCCCGGCTGAGGCCGGCTGC
Source organism: Micromonospora salmantinae (assembly GCF_022230905.1). Lineage (NCBI taxonomy): Bacteria > Bacillati > Actinomycetota > Actinomycetes > Micromonosporales > Micromonosporaceae > Micromonospora > Micromonospora salmantinae. The sequence continues at coordinate 245,264 of NZ_JAKKFG010000045.1, read as the reverse complement.
GAGTAACTCCGAGTATGGATACAGAGGTTCTGCCATGCCGCAGGAATCTGCAGCACCACTTCACCAACCCTCGACCCCAAGAACGCGCCCTGTGGATAACCGCCGACCCTGTGCACAACCCCCGCAGCCCTTTCCAACCGTGCTATAGCACCGAGTCCGCCACCTGAGTCGATCATGGAGTTGTGGTGGCGGACAAATGCCTTGATACAGCGCCTTCCGCCCACCACAACTCCATGATCGACACGGTTCAGCGGGGCGGGGGCGGGGGCGGGGCCGGGGGCGGGACCGGGGTTAGTCGCAGGCTGTGCCGTCGCCGTCTCGGTCCAGGTCGTAGATGTCGTTGCCGATCACCCTGATCGGTCCGCTGACGTAGGCGGGGCCGTCGCCCTTGCCAGGCAGGCAGTCGACGTCACTGGCGATCGGGACGCAGCCGCTGTAGTTCGGGTCGCACTTCGACGACTGCGGCTTCTTGGTGCCGACGGCCACGACCTGGGTCACCGGCTGCTTCGTCACTACGGATGTGACCAGCTTCTTGGCCGTCCGCACGCCGTCGGTGGTGGTCACCTCGTAGGTCAGGGTCCGGACGCCGTTCACGCCTTTGGTCCGGACGACCCGCTTGCCCTCGGCCAGCGACGAGTCCTTGACGGTCCGCTCGCCGTACCGGATGGTCGCCTTCTCCGTCACGGTCGTCACCTGCACCACCGGCACGGCTGCCGCTGACGAGGGCGGGGCCGGGGGCACGGTGGAGGGCGGCGCGGCAGTCGGCGACTCCTCCTGGGCCGGCTCGCCGGGTGCGGCCAGGATCGGCTGCTGCGGCTGCTCGGCGGCGGTGCCGGTTTTTGTCGGCTCCGGCTCGCCGGTCAACGCGCCGACGATGGCGGTGCCGGCGCAGCAGAGCAGCAGGATCGACAGCGTCACCGAGCCGAGGATCACGGCGACCCGGCCGGCGGGAGTGGCCCGGCGGAACCAGTTCGGTCGGGGCGTCTGGCCGAACGACGGCGGGTACGGGGCCCCGGGTTCTGTGGTGGTTGCATCGTCACGGCGATGAGTGTCGTCGCAAACACAGTCTGCAATATCCCCCGTCGCGTTCGTCACCTGCGCCTTTCGCTTCACGGGAAAGATCGGTGGGCGCGCTCGCGGGCGACGAGTCGACAGACGCGGCAACCCTCCAGGTTGGCAGGGCAGGGCCGATCGTGCGGGTGTCAGCACCAACAAAAGCCGCAGATCACCACGCACCGCATCGACAGGGGATCGGAGGCCCAACGGCGACAACGAAACTGTCGCGATGCCGTCAGCGCGGCCGGCTCACCGCTCCTCCATCGCCCATGGTGACCCGTAACCGTTCAGCAGGTCGAGGAAGGGTATCGGGGGCAGCGCCTCCGGGCCGAGCACCCCGACACCGGCCCACGCGCCGCTGGCGAGCAACTCCAACGCGACGACCGGGTTGACGGCGGTCTGCCAGACCACCGCCTGGTGCCCGTACTCCCGCATCGACCACTCGTTGTCGACCACGTGGTACAGGTAGACCTCGCGGGGTTGCCCGTCCGGGCCGAGGCCGCGTACCCAGGTGCCGGCGCAGGTCTTGCCGCGCATCCGGGCACCGAGCGTGGCCGGGTCGGGCAGACTCGCGGCCACCACGTCGCGCGGGGAGACGTCGACGCCGCGTACCCGTACCGGGGAGACTGCGTCCAGGCCGAGCTTGTGCAGCGTCTTGAGCACCTCGATGAACTCGTCGCCGAGGCCGTACTTGAAGGTGACCCGCCGGGCCTTGACCCAGCGCGGGATGAGCAGCACCTCCTCGTGTTCGACGTTGACGCACTCGACCGGCCCGATCCCCTCCGGAAAGTGGAAGACCTCCGGCTCGGAGAACGGTTCGGTGGTGAACCAGCCCCGGTCCCTTTCCCAGATGACCGGCGGGTTGAGGCACTCCTCGATGGTGGTCCAGATGGAGAACGAGGGCGCGAAGTCGTACCCGTCGACTGTGAGGTTCGCCCCGTCCCGGACACCGATCTCGTCGATCTCACTGAACAGTTCGTCGGCGGCGTAGCGGGCGAACACGTCGGAGAGGCCGGGTTCGACCCCGATGCCGCACAGCGCCAGCCGACCGGCGGCCGACCAGGTGTCGGCCAGGGCGAACTGTTCGTCGCCGAGCTTCACGCCGGTCCCCACGTGCGACAGCGACATCGCCATGTCCAGGTAGTCCGCGCCGGCCGCGAACGCCCCGTTGAAGATCGGCATGACGAACCGCGGGTCGACGGCGTTCAGCACGTGCGTGATCCGGTGCTCCCGGCACAGCGCGGTGACCGCGTCGGCCGAGGAGGCGTCCACCTGGGCGGCGACGAACCGGTCACCGTGCCCGGCGACCGCCCGCTGGGCCCGAACGGGGTCGTGGTCGGCGGCCACAATGGACTCGAAGAAGGTCCGTCGGGCGGCGATGGCTACGGCGGCGGAGCCGACGCCACCGGCGCCGACGAGGAGGACACGCATCAGGAATCAAACCCCAAACCGAAACGATCGAGAGTACGGAGCCAGAGGTCGCGCCGACCCTCGCGCGCGTCGGCGCGGGCCAGTGACCAGCGGGTGAGATTGATGCCGACCGCGCGGACGGGTTCCGGCGGGAACGGCAGGGGCTTGCGGCGAACCAGGTCGAGCCGGGTCAGCGGGGTGTTCCCGCCGTCGAGCAGGTCGAGCAGCACCCGGGCCCCGAAGCGGGTGGCCCCGACGCCGAGGCCGGTGTAGCCGGCCGCGTACGCCAGCCGACCGCCGTAGGCGGTGCCGAAGAACGGGCAGAACCGGGTGCAGGTGTCGATGACCCCGCCCCAGCGGTGGCTGAACCGCACGTCGGCGAGCTGCGGGAACGTGGTGAAGAAGTGGCGGGCGAGGGTGGTGAAGGTGGCCGGTCGTTGCTCCAACTCGGGCGCGACGCGGTTGCCGTAGTGGTAGACGGCGTCATAGCCGCCGAAGAGGATCCGCCCGTCGGTGGTGATCCGGTAGTAGTGGAACTGGTTGGCGGTGTCGGCGAGCCCCTGCCGGTTGCGCCAACCGATGGCGTCGCGCTGGGCCGGGGTCAGCGGTTCGGTCATCAGCACGTGGTCGTAGACCGGCACCAGGTACGCCCGTAGCCGGCGCAGCAGCGGCGGGAACGCGTTGGTGGCCAGCACGACCCGGCGCGCCCGAATCGAGCCGGGAAGACCGGCGGCCCGGGTGTCGGCCGGGCCAGGGTCGGCCGGGTGGGCGGTGGGATCGGTGCCCAGGGTGCTGGCGTGCACCGCCGCGGTGTCGGCGCGCAGGCCGGTGACCCGGGTGTGTTCGTGCACGCGTACGCCGAGGTCGAGGCAGGTGCGGCGCAGCCCCCAGGCCAGCTTCGCCGGGTCCACCATCGCCACCCGGTCGGCGTCGAACATCCCACCCAGGTACGTCGGCGAGTGCACCTCGTCGCGGTCGAGCAACCGCACCCGGTGGCCGTACCGGCGGGCCAGGTCCGCGTCGGCGGCCAGCCCGTCGAGTTGGTACGGCTCGACGGCGACGGCCAGCTCACCGGTGCGCTCGAAGTCGCACTCGATGTCGAACTTCGCGACGGTGGCGGCGATGGCGTCCAGGTTGTCCCGGCCGAGGCGTTCCAACTCGCCGACCTCGTCGGGGAACCGGTCGACGCCGTTGGCGAGGCCGTGGGTCAGCGAGGCTGCGCAGAACCCGCCGTTGCGCCCGGACGCGGCCCAACCGCAGGTCCCGGCGTCGACGAGCAGCACGTCCCGGTCCGGGTCCGCCTGCTTCGCCAACAGCGCGGCCCACAGTCCGCTGTAACCGCCACCGATCACCAGCAGGTCGGCGGAGTGCCGACCGCTCAGTGGCGGTAGCGGGTCGGGGCGGTCCGGGCGATCGAGCCAGTACGGCACGGGTGCCGCGTCGGCCAACGCCCGGCCGGTATGCGGAAGGGTCATGACGGGCCGGTCAGCAGGTTGGCGCGGCGGGCCCGTCGACCGCGCAGCGAGCTGAGCCCGACGAGCAGCAGCGCGACCGCGAACATCGCGGTGCCGATCACGTTGACCTGCGGTGGGATGCCACGCTGGGCAGCGCCCCAGACGTACATCGGGAACGTGACAGTGGTGCCGGCGTTGAAGTTCGTGATGATGAAGTCGTCGAAGCTCAGCGAGAAGGCCAGCAACGCGGCGGCCACGATGCCGGGCAGCACCAGCGGCAGGGTGATCCGCCGGAAGGTCTGCCACTCGTTGGCGTAGAGGTCCATGGCGGCCTCCTCCAGCCGTCGGTCCATCCCGGCGAGCCGCGCCTTCACTGTGACCACCACGAACGACACGCAGAACATCACGTGCGCGATCACGACGGTCCAGAAACCCTGCGGTACGCCCGCCGACACGAACAGGGCCAGCAACGACGTGCCCATCACCAGCTCCGGGGTGGCCATCGGCAGGAAGATCAGCACGTTGACCCCGGAGCGTCCACGGAAGCGGTGCCGGACCAGCGCGAACGCCATCAGCGTGCCGAGCACTGTGGCGACCACCGTGGCGATGAAGCCGACCTGCACGCTGCGGACCACCGCGTCGCACATGTCCGAGGTGGCGCAGGGCTGCCGCCAGTTGTCCAGCGTGAACTCGTTGAAGTCGTACGACAGCCGGCTCGACGGCCGGTTGAACGACAACGCGGCCACCACCAGGATCGGCAGCGCCAGGTAGCCGAGCACCAGCAACGCCACGAGCATCACCCAGCGGTCCGCGAACCAGCGCGAAAGTCTCATTAGAGGACCTCCTCCGTGCCGGCTCGACGGAGGTAGCCGAAGACCACAGCGAGGATCGCCGCCATCAGCAGGAACGACAGCGCGGCGCCCTGCGGGTAGTCCAGTCGGACCAGGAACGCCGAGTCGATGACGTTGCCGATCATGTATTCGTTCGGGGTGCCGAGCAGTTCGGCGTTGATGTAGTCGCCGCTGGCCGGGATGAAGAACAGCAGCGTGCCGGCGACCAGACCGGGCATGGACAGCGGCAGCGTCACCCGGCGGAACGTCTGCACCGGGCTCGCGTACAGGTCGGTGGCCGCCTCCAGCAACCGGGGGTCCAGCCGCTCCAGGCTCGCGTACAGCGGCAGCACCAGGAACGGCAGGAAGTTGTACGTCAGGCCGAGCACCACAGCGAACGGGGTGGCCAGCAGCCGACCGTCCGGGGCGAGCAGGTGCACGTCGCGCAACAGACCGACGAGCGCGCCGTTGTCCGACAGGATCGTCTTCCAGGCCAGCGTGCGGACCAGGAAGCTGGTGAACATCGGCGCGACGACGCACACCAGCAGCAGGTTCTTCCAGCGGCCGGCCTTCTGCGCGATGGCGTACGCCAGTGGGTAGCCCAGCAGCAACGCCAGCACCAGGGCCAGCCCGGCGTAGCCGAACGAGCGCAGGAACTGCGGCCAGTACGCCTGCAGCACGTCCGGGTAGTTGCTGACCGCCCAGGTCATCGCGTACCCGGTGGAGAGCGAGCCGCTGGGGTCGTACAGGCTGGCCGCCGCCAACTGCACCAGCGGCACACCGAAGAAGATGAGCAGCCAGGCCGCGCCGGGCAACAACAGGAGGTACGGCAGGAGCCGGCGTCGCCCGGACCGGGCTGCCGGTGGCGCGGGTGGCGGGTGCCCCGCCCTGGTGGGGGCCAGCAGGGTCACGACGACGCACCCACCGGCTCGTCGAGCACCGGTGATGTCCGGTCGGTGTCGGCGGCGTCGCGGGGCAGCAGGAACGCGTGCTGCGGATCCCAGTACGCCACTGCCTCGCTGCCGACCGCCGCGGGCGTCGACGTCCCGCTGTTGGCGGCGAAGACCGACAACTCGGTGCCCCAACCGGTGCGCAGCAGGTACTGGGTGCTGACGCCCACGTAGGAGGCGTCGGTGACGACTCCGGTGACGTGCTGATGCCCGGCGGGCACCTGGTCGGCGGAGCCGACCAGAATCAGCTTTTCGGGGCGTACCCCCAGGTGGACCGGACCGTGGTCGGCCCGCGACCGGCCGGCGGGCACCGAGAAGCGCGTGCCGTGCGCCGTCACCGCGACGTCGCCGCCACCGGCGCCGGTGGCCTCGCCGGCGAGCAGGTTGGACTGGCCGAGGAAGTTCGCCACGAAGGCGGTGGCGGGAAACTCGTAGAGGTCGGCGGGAGGACCGAGTTGCTCGATCCGGCCGGCGTTCATCACCGCGACGGTGTCGGCCATTGTCATGGCCTCCTCCTGGTCGTGGGTGACGTGCACGAAGGTGATGCCGACCTCGGTCTGGATGCGCTTCAGCTCGATCTGCATCTGTCGGCGCAGCTTGAGGTCGAGTGCGCCCAGCGGTTCGTCGAGCAACAGCACCTGCGGCCGGTTGATCAGGGCGCGGGCCAGCGCGACCCGCTGCTGCTGGCCGCCGGAGAGCTGGGCGGGGCGGCGGTTGCCGTACCCGTCGAGTTGCACCAGTGACAGCATCCGGGTGACCTCGTCGTCGACCGAGCGGATGCCGCGTCGGCGCAGCCCGAAGGCCACGTTCTCGAAGATGGTGAGGTGCGGGAAGAGCGCGTAGCTCTGGAAGACGGTGTTTACCGGTCGCTTGTACGGCCGCAGCCGGGTGATGTCCCGGTCACCGAGCAGCACCTGGCCGCTGGTCGGCTCCTCCAGCCCGGCGATCATCCGCAACGTGGTGGTCTTGCCGCAGCCGGACGCGCCGAGCAGCGCGAAGAACGAGCCCTGCTCGATGGTCAGGCTCAGGTCGTCGACAGCTGTGAAGACGCCGAACAGTCTGGTGAGGTTGGCCAGGCGCAGGTCGCCGGCGGGTGTCTCGCGCGCCATCCTCGTCACGCCCCGATGACCTGTTGGAACTTGCCCTCGTACTCCTTCTCCTGCTTCTCGTCCAGGGCCATGAACACAGAGGACTTCGACAGCAGCGCCTCGTCCGGGAAGATCAGCGGGTTGGCGGCCAACTCGGGGTCGATCTTCTCCATCTCGGCCTGAGCGCCCTTGACCGGGCAGATGTAGTTGACGTAGGCGGCGAGCTTCGCCGCGACCGCCGGCTCGTAGTAGTAGTTGATCAGCGCTTCGGCGTTGCCTTTGTGGGTGGCCTTGTTGGGGACCATCATGTTGTCGCTGTAGAGCATCACGCCGGAGTCCGGCGCGACGAAACGCACCTTCTCGTCCTCACCGGACAGTTGGATGACGTCGCCGGACCAGCCGATGCACGCCGCGATGTCGCCCTTTGCCAGGTCGGGCGCGTAGTCGTTGCCGGTGAACCTGCGGATCTGCCCGGAGTCGACGGCCTTCTTGAGCTTGTTGAGGGCGTCGTCGAACTGGGCGGCGGTGAAGTTCGCCGGGTCGTGCCCGTTCGACCCGAGCAGCAGACCCATTGTGTCGCGCATCTCGCTGAGCGCTGTCACCTTGCCCTTGAGGTCGGGGCGGGTGAGCAGTTCGTCGACAGTCCGCAGTTCCTTCGTGACGTTGCCGTTGTAGGCAAGGCCGGCGAGGCCGGACTGCCACGGAATGGAGATTCGGTTCTCGGCGTCGAAGGGGCGATTGAGCAGCGACGGAAGCAGGTTGGCCTGCACGTTCGGGATCTTCGCCGGGTCGAGCTTCTGGATCCAGCCGAGCCGGATCATCCGGGCCGCCATCCAGTCGGTCAGCACGATGATGTCCCGGTCGGTGCTCTGGCAGGCGGCGAGCTGGTTCTGCACCTTGCCGAAGAATTCGTTGTTGTCGTTGATGTCCTCGGTGTAGGTCACCTGAATGCCGGTCTTCGTGATGAACTCGTCGAGGCTCGGCCGCTTGGACTCGTCAGTGTCGTCCACGTCCATGTACTGCGGCCAGTTGGCGAAGGCGAGTTTCTTCTCGGTGCCGGAGAGGTCCTCGCTGACGCAGCCAGTTTCGGTCTGCTGCGCGCCCTTGGTGCCGCAGCCCGCGAGGCTGCCACCCATGGTGAGCAGGGCGGCCGAACCGAGAGTGCCGGTGAGCAGTCCACGCCGGGAGAGGGGCCGGAGGGGAGTACGCATGACGACTCCTAGGGGGTCATCGTCGGCGGGCGGGACGGGGAGGCGCGCCGGCGGGAATGTCGGGAGGGTCAAGTGCCATGGACGACTGATCCTGACATGAGAGGACCTCCCTTACAAGGGATTCCGTTGCGGGAATAGCGATACACGACGAAATACGCCAGACTACGCGGGGATACATGCGCGACATCACGATTCGGGACATGGGGAGCGGGCTATGACAAACCGGCAGCACGAGAACAGCAATGGCGGTCGACGCGTCGCTGTCCGTGACGGTGCGAATCACGCTCTGCTGGATGACGTGGCCAAGCAGATCATCGAGCAGCTCCAGGAGGACGGTCGCCGCCCGTACGCGACGATCGGCAAGGCGGTGGGGCTGTCCGAGGCGGCGGTCCGGCAGCGGGTGCAGCGGCTGCTCGACTCCGGCGTGATGCAGATCGTGGCGGTGACCGATCCGCTCCAGCTCGGCTTCAACCGGCAGGCGATGATCGGCCTCCGTACCGACGGCGACCTGGAAGCTGTCGCCGACCGGCTGGCCGAGTTGGACGAGGTCGACTACGTGGTGATCACCGCCGGGTCGTTCGACCTGCTCACCGAGGTGGTCTGTCGCAACGACGACCACCTGCTGGAGATCCTGCAGCGACTGCGCGCGGTGCCCGGGGTGCTCTCCACCGAGGCGTTCGTCTATCTCAAGCTGCGCAAGCAGACCTACACCTGGGGTACGGCCTGAGCTTCCCCTGATCCACTCGGCTTTCCGGGAGTCGGGGTGTCCGGGCCGCCCTGATGCCCCGACTTCCGTGATCCCGAGTGGATCAGCGGTGCGTCGCGCGGACTTCCTGCACGAACGACGCCCAGGCGGTCGGCGCGAACGTCAGCGTGCCGCCGTCGCGGTCCTTGCTGTCGCGCACCAGCACCCGGCCGGGCAGGTTGTCGGCCACCTCGACGCAGTCACCACCGTTGTTGCTGCTGCGGGTCGCGGTGCGCCAGCGGGCGTCGGTCATGTCCATGTCGTGGCCACTTCCCTGATCAGCTCGATCGACCGGCGTTGGGGGAACGCCTCGCCGGTGACGCTCTCCCACCTGCGTCCCAGGTTAGCGACGTCGAGGGGATCGGTCACGACCTGACCGCGGAGCTGGTTGTCGAGATACGCCAATTCGGTCCCGTCGGGCAGCCGGCCCAGCACGAAAGGGCCGGCCAACCCGGTGTGCCACGGGCTCTCGGCCGGGATGACCCGGACCTGCACGTGCTCCCACTCGGCCACTCTCGCGAGGTGGGCCAACTGGCCGGCCATCACGGCGCGGTCGCCGACCGGCCGGCGCAGCACCACCTCGTCGATCACCGCCACGAGCTGCGGTGGGGCATCGCGGCACAGCACCGCCTGCCGTTCAAGGCGGCCCGCCACGATCAGGTCCACCTCGGACGGTGCGACCAGCCCGCCGGTGCCCAGGATCGCGCGGGCGTACCCCTCGGTCTGGAGCAGGCCCGGCACGAGCAGCGGCTGGTAGGACCGGAGTGACGTGGCGTCCTGTTCCAGCTCGGCCCACGGCCGGAACCACGGCAGGTCACGGCGGCGGAACGGCTCCGGCCAAAGGTCGGCTGCCTCCCGGCGCAGGACCTCGGCCACCGCCACCCGGGTACGCGGATGCGGGATGCGCCCCGAAGCGAGCCACCGCGCCGCCGTCTTCGGGTCGACGCGGACCTTCTCGGCCAACGACTCGACAGTCTCCCCCGCCTCGGCCATCGCCACCCGCAACGCCTCGTTCGCCACCGGACCCTCCCGCCGCTCATCCGTGCCGTGGCGGACGACCCCGGGTCGTTCGCCCAGCAGGCGCGCTGCGACGCCGCTCGATGCACGTTGCGGCGGACGATAGCCACGCTGCGTGTCCGTGTCTGCGACCTACCGGCGTGTTGCGGTGGGACGTGTTGGCGCGCAGCCAGGACGCCCCCCGACAGTCCCCGAAGTGCCCCACCAGCGTCCCAAGACCCGCGCCTCCCGGCCCCCAGCACGCCCTCCCCGGCCCCCAGCACGCCCTCCCGGCCCCCGGCACCCCGGCCCGCGCCTCCCCCGTCACGCGTCGCCCCGACCTTCAGCCGCGCACCCGACGCCAGCCGCGCACCCGACCCCAGCCGCGCACCCGACCCGGCCTGCGTCACTGACCCCGGCCTGCGTCACCGCAATCCGCGACCGCTGCCCTGCGGCCTCCCCGGCCCCGCCCTTGCGCTTGCCCTTGCACTTGCCCTTGCGCTTGCCCTTGCACTTGCCCTTGCGCTTGCCCTTGCGCTTGCCCTTGCGCTTGCCCTTGCGCTTGCGCTTGCGCTTGATCCACTCGACTTCACGAATATCGCGGTATCAACCACGCCCGGACACCGCGATCTCGGCGAACCCGAGTGGATCGAGGCGGCGGCCGAGGAAGGCGCTGTCACCCGCCGGGCCCTTTGGAGCTGATGTCGCAAACGAGTCGCGGACGGGAGAACCCGGCGACGAGCCGGCCTGTCTGATCGATAGGCCCGATCCGATAGGCACGATCCGACAGGCACGATCCGACAGGCCCGATCCGACAGGCCCGATCCGACAGGCCCGATCCGACAGGCCCGAATCCGGGAAGGCACGTGGCGCGGCCCCGACAGGCCGGCCGTGATGCCGCAAACGATTCAGCTCCAAAGGCAGCCACCAGCACACCTCCACCTCCTGCCGACCGCCGACCAGCCGACCGCCGGCCAGCCGACCAGCCGGCAAACAGCGGTGCGGATTCCGTTGCATCTATGACGCCGCTGCGCTAAATCCGTCGCCAACCGACCGTGATACCGCCGATAACACTTGCTTCGGAGGTTGAAACTGTGCGATAACCGTTGACAGAGCGGCCGGCCTCACCCCTTTGACCGGCCCGACGACCGATGGGGCTGACATGGCCAACGCCACCGACCACCTCTGGATGCACTTCACCCGGATGGCGAGCTACTCCGCCGGTGAGGTGCCGACCATCGTGCGCGGCGAGGGAGCGTACGTGTGGGACGCGCAGGGTCGCCGCTACCTGGACGGGCTCGCCGGGCTCTTCGTGGTCAACGCCGGCCACGGCCGCACCGAACTGGCCGAGGCCGCCGCCAAGCAGGCCGGCGAGCTGGCCTACTTCCCGCTCTGGTCGTACGCGCACCCGAAGGCCATCGAGCTTGCCGCGAGGATCGCCGCGCTCACCCCCGGCGACCTCAACCGGATCTTCTTCACCACCGGCGGCTCCGAGGCCGTCGAGGCGGCATGGAAGCTGGCCCGCGCGTACTTCAAGCGCACCGGGAAGCCCAACAAGTACAAGGTGATCAGCCGGTACATCGCCTACCACGGCACCTCCATGGGCGCCCTGTCGATCACCGGCCTGCCCGGCATCAAGAGCGACTTCGAGCCACTGGTACCGGGCGCGATCAAGGTGCCGAACACGAACTTCTACCGGGCGCCCGAGCACGGCGACGACCCCGAGGCGTTCGGCCGCTGGGCCGCCGACGAGATCGGTCGGGCCATCGAACGGGAGGGGCCGGACACTGTCGCAGCGGTCTTCCTTGAGCCGGTGCAGAACTCCGGCGGGTGCTTCCCACCACCGCCCGGCTACTTCGATCGGGTACGGGAGATCTGCGACGCGTACGACGTTCTGCTTGTCTCCGACGAGGTGATCTGCTCGTGGGGGCGGTTGGGCGAGTACTTCGGCGCGGTGCGCTACGGCTACCAGCCGGACATCATCACCACTGCCAAGGGCATCACCTCCGGCTACGCCCCGCTCGGCGCGATGATCGCCAGCGACCGGCTGATGGAACCGTTCCTCACCGAGACCGGCATGTTCGCCCACGGGGTGACCTTCGGTGGCCACCCCGTCTCCTGCGCGGTGGCCCTGGCCAACCTGGAGGTGTTCGCCCGCGAGGACCTGGTCGGGCACGTACGCGCCAACGAGGACGCCTTCCGGGCCACCCTGGAGAAGCTGTACGACCTGCCGATCGTCGGCGACGTCCGCGGCGACGGCTACTTCTACGGCATCGAACTGGTCAAGGACAAGGCCACCCGGGAGACCTTCGACGAGGCCGAGTCGGAGCGCCTGCTGCGGGGCTTCCTCTCGACCGCCCTGTTCCAGGCGGGCCTCTACTGCCGGGCCGACGACCGGGGCGACCCGGTCATCCAACTGGCCCCACCCCTGATCGCCGAGCAGCACCACTTCGACGAGATCGAACAAACCCTCCGCACAGTCCTAACCCAAGCCTGGACCAAGCTCTAACCCCACCCCACCCCACCCACCGCTGTTGATCAAGAGGTTTGCGTCAAAGACGAGCCGGCTGATGACCGAAACCTCTTGATCAACCCAGGGAAGGGGGCGGGGCGGGGGCCGGGCGGGGTGCGGGGTTAGTGGTTGGGGGGGATTACTCGGAGGTGGCCTCGGCGGCCCGTTTGGTGGGGGTGCTCGGGACGGTTCTGGTCCGGCTCCGGGGGGCGGGGGGCCGGACGGGCGGCTTCGCGGACCGCTTCGGCCAGCGCGACCAGGTCGTCAGTCGTGGGCGGCGGCGGCTCGAACTCGCCCTCGTGTCGGACGACGTCCCAGCCCCGCGGCGCGGTCAGGCTACGGGCGTGCGGCTCGCACAGGTCGTACGTGTGCGGCTCGGCGAACGCCGCCAGCGGCCCCACCACCGCTGTCGACTCGTTGTAGACATAGGTCAATGTGGCGACCGCTTGCCGGGGGCAGCCGTTACGGGAGCAGCGCCGTGGTGACCTCACGTGCGGCAGGGTATCTCCATTACCGGGTCCGGCGCATCGCTTCGCGTTGCGACACGCCCGTCATGGTGATCACACTCGACCGTCCTGGGCGCGCCGCGCCACGGGATCGGCGCTGCCGCTGGCCAGCCCGACGCGGGCGCTACCCTTTGCCTCATGACGAGCCCGGAACACCGCCGCCCCGGCTCCGGCCGGCGTGCGCATCGTGACCGGCACGGGCGCGGCCTGCGCGGGCGGCTGGTTCCGGCCACCGTCCCGCTGGCGCGGACCAAGGCCGAGGTCTTCGACGACCTGGTCCTGGACACCGTCGAGACGCTGGAGCGTCGGTTCGCCAAGGAGCTGGCCGGGGTCGAGTTCGCGGTCGAGGACGTCCCGCCGGACCTGAACGTCTACGACTCGGACGTGCTGGAGGACGGCGAGGTCCCGTTGGCCCGGCTGCTGCCCGGCCGCCCGGGCCGGCAGGAGGTGCCGCCGCGGATCGTGCTGTACCGGCGGCCCCTGGAGTTCCGGGCGATGGACCGTGAGGACCTCGCCGATCTCGTCCATGACGTGATCATCGAACAGGTGGCGAACCTTCTCGGAGTAGACCCGGACGAGCTCGCCTGAGCCCAACCCCCGAGCCTGAGCCGACCCCCGAGCGGAGAGTCGGGCGGCCCCCACCGCCTCGACCTCACACCGCTCAGGCTGCGCGCCGCTTCAACTTGCGCCGCTCCCGCTCGGAGAGCCCACCCCAGATGCCGAACCGCTCGTCGTGACCCAGTGCGTATTCGAGGCACTCGGTCTTGACCTCGCAACGCGAGCAGATCCGCTTCGCCTCGCGGGTCGAGCCGCCCTTCTCGGGAAAGAACGCCTCGGGGTCGGTCTGCGAGCACAACGCCCGCTCCTGCCACTCCGGCGCGTTTCCGAGCAGGTCGGCCACCTCAAGCTGGCCGTCCATCAAATGCCTCCTTGTCGCGCACCGGCGTCATCGCCGCTGCAACCCCCCACGCGAAAGGCGTGCTTGTCCGTCCGGTCCCGTTTTGTTGCGTTCCGTGCGAACAACCCCATTCAAATTACACGCGTGTAATGCGTGCGCCGTCAAGCCAAACTTGATAATGGAGTCGCCCTCCCGACACCCCCGGCCGGCCACTCGGGCCGTCCAGCCTCGCAACCTGCCCTATCGATTCAGACCCCGGCCGAGTAACGCCCTCTCCGGCGAGTTGCCCGACTTTTCTGCCGTGGCGCTTCTCCGACGAGTCGCCGACCGGACGGCACCAGAGACCTCCACCCCTAAGCTGATCTTGGTGGGGGACAGGTTAACGCGGTGCGGCGCAGACTGCCCGTCGAGCTGCGGACAGCACTCGCGCCCCGTCCACATTGTGGACGGGGCACGGTGGTGAAACCGATGCGTCGAGGTCAGCCCGCGGCCCCGAAACCGCTGCTGGGCCAGGCAAACTCGGCTATCTCTCCACCATGGACGGAAATCGTGCCGGCAGGCGTACAGTCGTCCCACCAGACGGTATAGATTCCGCTCGGCAGATCGGGATAGACCGCACTGTGGAACGAGCCGTCCCGCACCCGACGCTCACGCACCGCCGAGTGGACCCGCCGGTCGTCGTCGCGACTGATCTCGATCTCCCGGCCGTGCAGATCCGGACCCGTGTAGACGATCAGGGCGCCGGTGTCACCGCCCAGATCGAGGACGACTGTCCCGGTCTCCGACGGCCCGTACGCGTGCTCGTGCATCCGCTCGCCCCCGGCCCGATCAGGACGCCGCCGGCGGGTTGTTGAACCCGTCGTACGGCGTACCCAGGTAGGGGAAGTTTCCGAGGAACGGCGCGGTCACGTCGGCGGAGCTCAGCCCCGGGGTGACCGCGGCGGCCGCCGCGTCCGGTTGGAACGTCTTGTCGACCAGCGGGACGGTGACCCCGGCGATGGCCCGCAACGCGATGCTGACCACGTCGTCGCCGACCCGCCGCCCGTTCGGGAACCCGGCCAGGTCGCCACCGAGCACCCCGAACCGGTCCGGCCGCCTGGTGGGCGGGATCGCCGTGTTCAGTCGCAGCATGTCGGCCTGCACGTCGCCGGTGGCGTTGGTGAAGCCGTCGATCAGCCCGGCCGGCACGCCGGTGAGCAGGATCGCCACCAGATCAGCTCGGGCCTTCTTCGCCTTGGTGAGCTTGTCCAGGTTGGGGAAGACGTCCGGGTAGAGCGCCGGCAGCAACACGGCCAGCTCCGGTTGCTCGACGAACTGGGCGAAGCGCTTGTCCTCCGACGGCGGCAGCGAGTTCCACAGGTCCTTCTTGGACATCGGCACGATGACCTCGTTGAACAGTGGATTGCCCAACCGCGAGACCTGGGTGAACGGGCCGGTGCTGGTGTCCGCCCCGCCCCGGTCGCCGAGCACCCGCACCTGCCGACGCGACGCCGACGTCCACACCCCGATCACCGACGCCCGATCGGCGGCACCGTACCGGTTGGCGCGTCGACGCACCCGCTCCAGCGGCACCTGCACCGCGATGCTGTGCACGTTCATCCGGTCGGTGGCGTTTACCGGCTCCCCCTCCGCCTTGAAGATCTTCTTCCCGGCGACGTGCAGTTGCTGGAACGGCCGCAGCGTGCCGAGGTCGAAGATCGCCCCGAGGTCCACGAAGAACCCGTCGGCGCGCTGCCCCGCGAAGACCCGCTCCCCCGTGGAGAGCGAGTAGGTGGCCTGCCGCACCAGGTCGGCGTACTTCGGGGTGGACAGCGGGCCGACGTTGCACGGCGGGCAGGGCAGCCTGTGCGCCAGCCGGTGCTCGCGGCCGTCGGCCACCCGGGTCAGGCTGTAGAACTGCCGCCGGTTCCAGTTCTTGCTGTCCAGCGAATCGATCGGACCGGTGTTGTAGAGAAAGCTGTTCGGGTTGGTGATCTCGGTGGTGAATTCGAACCGGTAGGTGACATCCGGACGACCGTCACCGTCGTTGTCGATATGGATCTCGTAGCGCACGTCGTCGCCGAACTCGAAGAAGTTCGGACCCCCGGAGGGGAGCTGCAACGGCACGTAGTTGGCGATCAACGTGACAGTGTCGCGCTTGTCGGGGCTGACGAACGCGTACAGGTCGGAGCTGTCGGCGACCGGATCCTTGGCTATCTCCGGGGCCTCGCGGTGGGAAGACATGACGGACCAACCTCACTGGGCGGGGACAGGATGGCGGGGCGGAGGGTCGGGTCAGCGCCGGGCGGCGCGCCGCAGCCGGTCCGCCAGGCCGCGGTCGCGTACCTCGATGCGCGTCTCACCGACGAAGACGTCCATCGTTCCCGAGTTGGCGTCACGCAGGTGCACGACGATCGGTTCGTCGGCTCGTCCGGCCGCGCCGGGGGCGTTCTGCGCGGCCGACAGGCCCGGCACGGTGAGGGCGGCGGCACCAAGGGTGGCGCTGGCCGCGGCGGTCAACGTCTGCCGGCGGGTCAGTCGCGGCCACTGCCGCTTCCGCTGATCACTGGTCATGGGCAACCTTTCCGGCGGTGGCGCGAGCGCGCCCGCGGAGACGGACGGGTCCGGTGCCGTCTCGCGACGCCGCCGGGCCCCTGAGGGGACACCGGTGGCGGTCCTCGCCGCGACCGCCACCGGCATCGCGTGGTACGGCCGGTGGCGGGGAAAGGTTCGACGTCAGGGCCGGGCGTGACCGTACGCAGTCGACCGCTTGCGCGCCGGACGACCGGCGGCCGTCGCGATGGCCCGCAACTGCTCCTCGGTACGCGCAGAACCATTGTCGGAGCCGGCCATCCGGGAGATGGTCTCCTCCATCAGGGTGCCGCCGAGGTCGTTGCAGCCGCCCTCGAGCATCGCGACAGTGCCCTCGTCACCGAGCTTCACCCAGGAGCACTGGATGTTGTCGATCCGGCCGTGCAGCAGCAGCCGGGACATGGCGTGCACCACCCGGTTCTCCCGCCAGGTCGGCCCGGGTCGGGCGATACCCGCCAGATAGATCGGAGCATTCGTGTGCACGAACGGCAGCGCCACGAACTCGGTGAACCCGCCGGTGCGGTCCTGCACCCCGGCCAACACCCGGAAGTGCGCCAGCCACTGCCCGGGGTGGTCGACGTGGCCGTACATCATGGTGGAGCTGGACCGGATGCCCAGCTCGTGGGCGGTGCTGACCACCTCGACCCAGGCGGCGGCCGGGAGTTTGCCCTTGGTCAGCACCCAGCGCACGTCGTCGTCGAGGATCTCGGCGGCGGTGCCCGGGATGGTGTCCAGCCCGGCCTCGCGCAACTGGAGCAGCCACTCACGGACCGGCACCCCGGCCTTCGCGGCGGCGGTGACGATCTCCATGGGCGAGAACGCGTGCACGTGCATCTCGGGCACCCGGTCCTTGATCGCGCGCACGATGTCGGCGTACCCGGTGACCGGCATCTTCGGATCGATGCCGCCCTGGAGGCACACCTCGCTGGCACCGAGGGCCCACGCCTGCTCGGCCCGGTCCGCGACCTGCTCGACAGAGAGCCGGTACGCGTCGGCGTCCCGCTCACGCTGCGCGAACGCACAGAACCGGCAGCCCACGTAGCAGACGTTGCTGAAGTTGATGTTGCGGTTGACCACGTAGGTGACGTCGTCGCCGACCGCCGCGCGGCGCACATCGTCGGCGAGGCGGCACAACTCGTCGAGCGCCGGCCCGTCCGCGCCGAACAGCGCCAGCGCGGCATCGGTGTGCCCGGGGTCGAGCAGCGCCGCCGGGTCGTCGGCGGCGAGCCGCAGCCCGGCCGCCAGGTCACGGTCCGCACCACTCCCGGCCGCTGCCAGGGGTACGCCCGTCCGGCGGGCCGTCGCCTCCGGGGTGACCTTGCCAGCGACCTCGGCCCAGTCGCCGTAGACGCTGTCGAAGTCGCCCCGCCGGTCGTCGGTGCGACCGGTGGTGTCGATGGTGGCGTGCAGGTCGACCCGACCGCCGAACACCTCCTCCGGCTCCTGCCACGGTCGTCCCTGCGGCATCGCCGACTCGACCGCCATGCCCGTCGACGGATCGGCCAGGGCGCCGACGTGCGGCAGCAACCGCGGGTCGAGCCACGGGTCACCCGCGCGCACGTACTCCGGGTAGATCGTCAACCGCTCCCGCAGCGTGAACCCGGCCAGCTCGGTGTGCCGGGCCAACTCGTCGATCTGCGGCCAGGGGCGTTCCGGGTTGACGTGGTCGGGGGTGAGCGGGGAGACGCCGCCCCAGTCGTCGATGCCGGCGCGCAGCAGCAGGTCGTACTCGCCGGCGATGAGGTTCGGCGGGGCCTGGATCCGGGCCTTCGGGCCGAGCAGCAGCCGGGCCACCGCCACAGTGGCGGCCAGGTCGTGCAGCTCCGCGTCGGGCATGCCGCGCATCGCCGTGTCCGGCTTGGCGCGGAAGTTCTGCACGATCACCTCCTGGAGGTGGCCGTACTCCCGGTGGGCGCGGCGGATCGCGAAGAGCGCGTCCACCCGCTCCGCCGGGGTCTCCCCGATGCCGATCAAAATGCCGGTGGTGAACGGCACCCCGACCCGGCCCGCGTCCTCGAGCACCCGCAACCGGACCGCCGGCTCCTTGTCCGGTGAGCCGAAGTGCGGGCCACCCGGCTCGGACCAGAGCCGCGTCGCTGTCGTCTCCAGCATCATGCCCATGCTCGGCGCGACCGGCTTGAGCCGTTGCAGCTCCGACCAGGACAGCACCCCAGGATTGAGGTGCGGCAGCAGGCCGGTCTCCTCCAGCACCGCCACCGCACAGGCGCGCAGATAGTCCAGGGTCGAGTCGTAACCGCGTTCGTCCAACCAGGTCCGGGCCGCCGGCCAACGTTCCTCCGGCCGGTCACCCAGGGTGAACAGCGCCTCCTTGCAGCCCTGCGCGGCACCGGCCCGGGCGATCGCGAGGACCTCGTCACGGTCCAGGAACGGCGCCGGCAACCGGTGCGGCACTGTCGCGAAGGTGCAGTAGTGGCAGCGGTCCCGGCAGAGCCGGGTCAGCGGAATGAAGACCTTCTTGGAGTACGTGACCACACCCGGCCGCCCGGCGTCCCGCAGCCCGGCGTCGCGGATTCCTCCGGCGAGCCGCAGCAACTCGTCGAGCGCGTCGCCACGAGCGGACAGCAGCGCCGTCGCCTCGTCGACATCCAGCGCCCGCCCGTTCCCGGCCCGGCCCAGGGCCCGCCGCACGCTCGCATCGCTCGGGCCGGAGTGGGTGCGATCAACCATCCACTCACCTTATGCGCAGCCCGAGCCTGTCCCACCGCGCCCAGCCCGCACCGTGGGAAACGGCACCCCCACCCCCACCCCTCCCGGCGGCTCTCCCCGTTGATCATGAAGTTATTGCCGCGACACGCCGCGTGATCGGGCAATAACTTCATGATCGACGAGGGTCAGTGAGGGTCAGTGAGGGCCGACGAGGGTTGGTGGGGGCCGACGGGGTTGGCGGACTCAGCGGGGCTGGTCGGGGTGGTCGGTGGGCTTGATGTGCTGGGTCCGGTCGGTGTCCGGATCGGCCGGGTGGGAAATGACCTCGGTCGGGTCCGCGGACTGGCGCGGGATCGCCTGAGTCGGGTCGGCCGACGGCGGCTGCCCGAACGGCGGCGGCGCGGCCGGGGACGGCGGCGCCGACTGGGGGGCGGGGTTCGCCGGCGGCGCGGACTGCGGTGCCTGGAACGGCGGCGCGGACTGCGGGAACGGCGGCGCGGACTGCGGGAACGGCGGGGCCGACTGCGGGTGCGGCGGGGCCGACTGCGGGGACTGGAACGGCGGCGACTGCTGGCCGTACTGGCCGGCCTGCGGGTAACCGCCCGGCTGACCCGCCTGCGGGTAGCCGCCAGGCTGGCCGGGGGCGGGCCATCCGCCCTGCGGCTGGCCGCCGGGCTGACCCGGGGCAGGCCAACCCCCCTGCTGCTGCGGCCACCCCGGCTGGGGCTGGCCGTAGACGCCCGGCTGCGGCTTGGGTCGCGGCACGTAGTAGTGGGCGCGCCAGATGGTGTAGACCACCCAGGCGGCGATCGCGAAGATCACCATCCAGGCGAACCGGGTGAGCACACCGAGCAGCGCGTCGAGCACCTCGGCCTCGGCCAGCCGGCCCACCGTCCAGATCAGCATGGTCAGCGTGCCGAACAGGGCGCTGACCGCGTACTCGACGACAGCTACCTGCGTGATCAGTTTCGCCTTCGCCAACACCGGCGAGATGTGCGTGGCCAGCAGCACCGCCAGCAGCGGGAGGCCCACCGCCTCCACCCCGACGAACGCGTAGAAGGCGCTACCCGCGCGGTCGGTGAAGGAGCTGTAGTCGTTCGGGGCGATGAGCCGGAGCAGGCCCACGAAGAGGAACACGGCGTTGGCGCCAAGCAGCGCGAGCGCGGCGAGCTCCCGTAACGGCTTGGTCAGCTGGCGGGCCTGCGTCGCGTCGGCGGACGCGGGCTCGGCGGGGCTGGTCACGAGTTCCCCCTCGGGGCATCAACGGACAGGGTGCACGTGAGCCTAGTCTCGCGGGCCACCCACGGATCGGAGGCGTCACGTGCGCGAGGATGGTCGACATGCGCATCGTGGTTCTGGCCGGCGGCATCGGCGGCGCCCGGTTCCTGCTCGGGGTCCGGGCGTACGCCCGTGACGTCGGCGCGGAGGTGACCGCCGTTGTCAACGTCGGCGACGACCTGTGGTTACACGGGTTGAAGATCTGCCCCGACCTGGACAGCGTCATGTACACCCTCGGCGGGGGCGCCGACCCGGAACGAGGCTGGGGTCGGGTCGGCGAGAGCTGGACCGTCAAACAGGAGTTGGCCGCGTACGGGGCGGAGCCGACCTGGTTCGGCCTCGGCGACAAGGACATCGCCACCCACCTGGTCCGCAGCACCATGCTCAACGGCGGTTACCCGTTGAGCGCGGTCACCGAGGCGCTGGCCAGCCGCTGGGAGCCGGGCGTACGCCTGTTGCCGGCGACTGACGACCGCCTGGAGACCCATGCCGTGGTGGAGGACGACCAGGGCCAGCGGGCGATCCACTTCCAGGAGTGGTGGGTACGGTACCGAGCGGACATTTCCACGCACCGTTTCGTGTTCGTCGGCGCGGAGACGGCGAAGCCGGCCCCCGGGGTGCTGGACGCGATCGCCTCGGCCGACCTGGTGCTGATCGCGCCGAGCAACCCGGTGGTGAGCGTCGCGCCGGTGCTGGCCGTACCGGGGCTGCGTGCGGCGGTGGCCGACGGCCCGGCGCCGGTGGTGGGTGTCTCCCCGATCATCGGCGGCGCGCCGGTGCGGGGGATGGCCGACCGTTGTCTGGCCGTGCTCGGTGTGGAGTGCAGCGCGGCGGGGGTGGGTCGGCTCTACGGCGGCCGGGCGAGCGGCGGCCTGCTCGACGGTTGGCTGGTGGCCGAGGAGGACGCGGGCACTGTGGTGCCTGAGGTGACGGTCCGCGCGGTGCCGCTGCGGATGACCGACGAGGCGGCGACGGCGGCCATGGTCCGCGCCGCGGTGGAGTTGACGTGAGGCTGGAGATTCTGCCGGTGCTCGGCATCGGCCACGTGACCGAGGGTGACGACCTGGCTGCGGTGATCGCTACCGCCGCGCCGTGGCTGCGCAACGGCGACGTGCTGGTGGTGACCAGCAAGATCGTTTCCAAGGCGGAGGGGCGGCTCGTCGACGTGCCGGCGGACGGGCCGGAACGGCTGGCCGCCCGGGACGAGGTCCTGGCCGGTGAGACCGCCCGGGTGGTGGCCAGCCGGGGGGCGACCCGGATCGTGCAGACCCACCACGGCTTCGTGATGGCCTCGGCGGGGATCGACGCGTCGAACGTGGACAAGACCCAACTGGTGCTGCTGCCGGTCGACCCGGACGCCTCGGCGCGAGCGCTGCGGGACGCGCTGCGGGAGCGCTACGACCTGGACCTGGCCGTGATCATCAGCGACACGATGGGCCGGCCCTGGCGCAACGGGCTCACCGACGTGGCGCTCGGGGTGGCCGGGATGCCGGCCATCCGCGACCACCGGGGCGAGGTCGACCCGTACGGCAACGAGTTGCAGTTGACCCAGATGGCAGTGGTGGACGAGTTGGCGGGTGCCGGCGAACTGATCAAGGGCAAGTGCGATCAGGTGCCCGTCGCTGTGGTGCGGGGCTACCTGCCGGCCACCAGTCCGGACGACGCCGGTGGCGCACGGGCGCTGATCCGCGACGCGGCACAGGACCTGTTCTCGCTCGGTACCGCCGAGGCACGCGCCGCCGGGCTCTCCGACGCCGCCACCCTGACCGACGGTCCCGGCCCGACACCGGCCGACCTGACCGCGGTGCGACGGGCGATCGACGCGGTCGCCGGGGTGGTCGCCCCCGGCACTGTCTTCACAGTGGTCGACGAGGCCGAGGTACGCGCCGGTCTGGTCGCCGAGATGCCCGGGTGGCCGGACGGCGCCGACCTGCTGCTCGGCTCGGCCCCGACGCCCATCGAGCCGATGGGTCTGGTCCGCTTCGGTGCCGACCTGCACCGGCTGCGCGTCGCCCTGGCCGCCCAGGGCGTCGGGTCGACACTGTTGCCGCCACCGCCCGGCAGCCCGGCGAACGCCGCGCTCGCCCTGTAGGACCGCTTCCGGCCGGCGCGAACGGCCGGGTCACGCGTCCAGCATGGCCCGGCCCAGCGGGGTCAACGTGTGCAGCACGCTGTTGCGTTCGCGGTGGCTGACCAGCAGACCAGCGTTGCGCAGCACCGTGGCGTGCTGGCTCGCCGCCGCCGGTGAGATGTTGAGCTGGCGGGCGACCTCGCCGGTGGTGCAGCCCTCGTCGCTGGCCTGCAACACCGCCGCCCTGGTGCGGCCCAGCAGCGCGGCGAGTGATTCGCGGGCGGCACCGGACGCGGCGCTGGCGTCGGCGGAGACCAGCGCGCCCAGCCGGTCCACCGGGTAGACCAGCACCGGTGGCAGCGCCGGGTCGAGCAGTGCGACAGGGGTGGTCGCGCAGAAGAACGACGGCACCAGAAGCAGCCCACGGCCGTCCAGGTGCAGCTCCCGGCTGTGCGGGTAGCTGTGGATCTCCAGCACCCCGCTCTCCCAGCGCATCGCCGGCCGGAGGCTGGTGAGCAGGCCCTCGACGCCGCCGTCGAGCAGCGCCCGCGCCCGCCGCGTGCGGTCCGCCGCGACCGCGGCCTGGATCCGGCTCCAGTACGGGCTGATCGCCACCGACCGGTACTGCTCCATCGACTCGGCCAGGTGGTGCAGCGCCGACACCTCACCGCGAGCGAGCGCTGCCGCCGAGGAGGGCAGCTGATTCTCCGCGGCCAGCACGCTCAGGTCCCGGTGCAGCAACTCGGCGGGGGTACGGCGGAGCGCGTCCAGCCCGGCCTCGAAGCCCTCGACGCTGGCGTACGGGGTGAGGAAGTCGGGGAAGTAGCCACGCGGTGGGTTCAACGCGAAGAGCAGGCGGAGCTGCTCGGAGGCCGAGTCCTGGCGCAGGTCCCGGGCCACGCTGCGCCGCCAGTTGGCAGTCAGCGGATCGCGGGTGCGGCCGCGCAGCACGTGCAGGCTGAGGACCAGCTCCCAGACCGGGTCCGCCGCCGGCGCCACCCGGGTCCGGAGGATGTCCTCCCCAGAAAAGTGGATCTTCAGCATGGAGCGCTCCTGTGTCGCCGGCAGGGGGATGCCGGATGACCGTTCGACTCTACCTGGCCGGCAGTAATCTCCATCTTTAAGCCTGGACTGAAAAACCTCGACGCCTCCGGGGCCGGTTCGGCATGCTTCCCATGCCCGAACACGGCGCCGCGCGTCCATGACGCCCGTGCTGCCGGGGCACCGGGACCGGGGAGGCCCCGGTGATCGGACGGCACCACGAGGGTCTGCGGCCCTTGCTCCGCAGAGGTGCCGTCCGGTCATCCCGGTCCCGCGCCGACTCAGCCGACCCAGAGCGCGACCCGATGGTCCTCGTCCGTGACGTAGAACGACCGTCCGTCCAGCTCCGCCACCCCCTCGACGTGGTGGAACGGGGCCAGGTCCGCCACCTGCTCCCCGACGAGCCGCCGCCCGTCGCCCGCCTCGCCACCGGTGAGCCGGAAGCGAACGTGTCGGGAGGTGACCTCACCCCCACCCGGGTGGTCGTCGAGCAGGACCGACCCCTTGCCCAACGCGT
This sequence comes from Micromonospora salmantinae, assembly GCF_022230905.1. Lineage (NCBI taxonomy): Bacteria > Bacillati > Actinomycetota > Actinomycetes > Micromonosporales > Micromonosporaceae > Micromonospora > Micromonospora salmantinae. Next base: position 221,463 of record NZ_JAKKFG010000045.1, on the reverse strand, counting down.
CGATCGAGCCGATCACGGCCGCGTACCCGCCGTCCACCGTCGGGGTGATCGCGCGGAAGCCGGTCAGCTGCCCCGGCGGAGTGACACCTGTCAACACGTACGCGCCCAAGGCCCGCGGCCACGCCCGCTCGGCAGTGAACATGCCCGGCACACCGGCCACCTCGACCAGGATCGGCTCACCGGCGTCGGTGACCGGAAAACGCAGCCCGAGCAGCACCGTCCCGGCCGGGGTGAACGCCGCCGCCTCCACGTTCAACGGCAGGTCGTCCGGGGCCAACCGGCTCACCCAGCTCTTCTCCCGGACGGTCCCCCGGGCCAGCGTCTCCACGATGAACCGCTCCCGCACCCGCTCCCCCGCCGGCAGGAGGGTCAGCGGCGCCGCGGCTAGAGCATCGTTCACCGCTCGGTGCAGTCGAAACGAGTTGCGTACCACGTGCACCGGCAGCGGCCCGGCCGCCGCGTCGTCCTCACGGAACCGGGCCACGAAGGCGCGCCGAGGTCGCAGCGGGCCAGCCTTCGAGCCGAAGTGGGAGCCGAACACGTACACCCAGCCGTCGTGGTGGGCGAGCGCCTCACCGTCCTCGGTCCGCCCGTTCTCCACACCGGCATCCGCGCGCACGTGCAGTGCCGTCCACTCCCCGTCGTCGCGCTTCAGCAGCAACGCGAGGCAGCGCTCCACCGGCCCCTCGTCCAGCACGGTCCAGAAACCCCGCCGGGCAGCGTACGCGCGCAGCAGCGCCGCCGACCGCACCGGCAGCAGATCGCTGGCCTCGTTGCCGGCCACCACGAATTCGACGAGTCGCACTGTCACCGTGCCAGCGTACGGAGCACACGCTCGTACAGTGGCGGGGTGCCCGACACCGTGATCACCGGCCCGACCGCCCAGACGACCGGCCCCGAGGCGTACGCCGCGTTGCATGCCGACGCCACCGCGTTGCTGGAGGGCTGGCAGCCCACCAGCCCGGGCGCTGCCAACGCGCGGGACCGGACCCTCACCTTGCTCGCCGCCGGTCCGATCGCGATGAGCCGGCAGCACCGACCGGGGCACGTCACCGCCAGCGCGTTGGTGCTGGACGCCACCGGCTCGCGGGTGCTGCTCTGCCTGCACGTCAAGTTCGGGTGGTGGGTGCAGCTCGGCGGGCACTGTGAGCCGGTCGACCAGACCCTGGTCGCCGCCGCCCTCCGCGAGGCCACCGAGGAGTCCGGAATCGCCGGCCTGCGCATCGACCCGGTGCCGATCGACGTGGACGTGCACCCGGTGCAGTGTCAGGGCGGGTCCGCGCACCACGACGTACGGTTCGCCGTGCTCGCCCCGCCGGCGGCGGTGGAGCATGTCAGCGACGAGGCCGAGGCGCTGGGCTGGTTCCCACCGGACCAGCTGCCCGAACCACTGGCCGGCGGGACCGCGCAACAGGTCGCGCCGGCACTGGCAGCCCTCAGACGTAGCCCTCTTCGCCTCGCTCCTTGAGCTCGTCGACCAGGGCCTTGACGTCCTGCGCCCGGTCGCGCGGGCAGACCAGCACCGCGTCCGGGGTGTCCACCACGATCAGGTCGCGCAGACCGAGCACGGCCACCAGCCGACCCGACTGCGGGACGACCACGAGGTTGCTGCTGTCCCGCAGCAGCACGCCCGGCTTGGCCTCCGTGCCGAGCACCACGTTGCCCGCGTCGTCGGCCGGCAGCACGTCGCCCAGGGTGTGGAAGTCACCGACGTCGTTCCAGCCGAAGTCGCCCGGCACCGTCGCGACCCGACCCGCCGTGGCCGCGCCCTCCATCACCGCGTAGTCGACGGAGATCTTCGGCAGGGTCGGCCAGATCGCGCCCAGGACGTCGTCCTGCTCCGGGGTGCCCCAGGCGGCGGCGATCGCGGCGACGCCGGCGTGCAGTGCCGGCTGCTGGCGGGCCAGCTCGGCGAGGAAGACGTCCACCCGCCACACGAACATGCTCGCGTTCCACAGGTGCCGGCCCGAACTGACGTACGCCTCGGCGACCTCGGCTGCCGGCTTCTCCTTGAACTCGGCCACCGGCCGCCACGGCACACCCTCGGTCGGATCGCCGGTCTCCAGGTAGCCGTAGCCGGTCTCCGCACGGGTCGGAGTGATCCCGACGGTCATCAGCATGCCCTGCTCTGCCCCGCGGACCGCCTCCTGGACCGTGCAGACCCAGCTGTCCGGGTCGCGGATCAGGTGGTCGGCCGCGAAGCTGCCCATCACCGCGTTCGGGTCACGCGTCGCGATCACCGCGGCGGCCAACGCGATCGCCGCGCAGGAATCCCGGGGAGAGGGCTCGACCAGGATGTTCTCCTCCGGCAGCACTGTCAGCTGCCGTGCCACCGCCGCGACGTGCGCGGCACCGGTGACCACAAGGGTCCGGTCCGGTGTGGTCAGCGGCGCGAGCCGTTCGACTGTCGCCTGGAGCAGTGAGGCGCTGGTGCCGGTCAGCGGGTGGAGGAACTTGGGATGACCGGCGCGGGACAACGGCCACAACCTCGTGCCACTGCCACCTGCCGGAATGACCGCATAGAGCATCCGCACATCATGCCCGACGTACCTGCCCAAAGTGGCACGGGTCACCCGCAGCGGCGCGGAGGATCAGGAACGGGCGCGACTCCACGCCGCGATGTGCACCTCGGCGCTGGACTCCCAGGTGAACTCCTTGGCCCGGTCGAACCCCGCCTTCGCCAGCGACAACCGCCGCTGCTCGTCGTCGAGCAGGGCAGCCAGGTCGGTGCCGATCTGCTCCGGGTCCTCCGAGGTGTACGCGACCGCGTCGCCGCCCACCTCGGGCAGCGAGAGCCGGGGCGTGGTCAGCACCGGGGCGGCGCACGCCATCGCCTCCAGGATCGGCAGCCCGAACCCCTCGCCGTAGGACGGGTACGCGGCGACCAGGGCACCGCCGAGGAAACCCGGCAGGTCGGCGTAACGCAGGTAACCGGGGCGCAGCAGACGCAGGTGCGACGGCACCTCGGCCACCGCCCGGTCGATGTCTTCGTCGTGCCCCTGCCCACCGGCGATCACCAGGGCCGGCGGGTCGACCCGGTCAGCCACCGCCCGCGCCCACCCACGGATCAGGTTGGGCACGTTCTTCCGAGGCTCCTTGGCACCGAGGAAGGCGACGTAGCTGCTGTTGCCCAGCCCCAGACGCGCGCGTACCCGGGCCTTCTCCTCCTCGGTGGGAGCGTGGAAGGCAGCCTGGTCGACGCCGTGGTACGCCACGTCGATCCGCGTCGGGTCGGCGTCGAGCAGCCGGATCAGCTCGTCCCGGGTGGCCTTGCTGGGCACGATCACCCGGTCGGCGCGGCGCAGCGAGGTCTTGATGGCGCTGCGGAAGAACGTGCGGCGCGACTTGTCGTAATGCTCCGGCTCAGTGAAGAACGTCGCATCGTGCACGGTGACCGTGACCGGACACCCGGCCCGCAGCGGGCAGGTGTAGAAGGGCGAGTGCAGCACCTCTGCGCCCACCTGCTGGGCGAGCAGCGGCAGGCCGGTCTGCTCCCAGGCCAGCCGGGCCGGGCGGTGCGCCACGGCGGCCGGGGCCGGGATGATCTCCGCGCCCGGCAGCATGCGGGTGTACCGCTCGAGGTCGGTGCGGAGACTGACCACCGCCAGCTCCACCCCCGACCCGCACACCTTGCCGAGGGCACCGAGCAGACCGTCGACGTATCGACCGACACCACCACGGTCGGTGGGGACACTCGTGGCGTCGATGAGCACGCGGGGCGGGCGACCGGCGGTCACGGGGCGACTCCTTGAACTGGCGGGCCTGTGGGGAACAACACTCCGGGGGTAAAGCCTACGCCGGGGCGCGGGGCCGACGCTGACTGCGACCCGACGGTACGCCGACTTGCCATCGTCATCGAGTACGGCCCACAGGGGCGTATCGTTCGCGCCGATGGCCGACAACATTGCCCGGGTGTTCGCCGACGCGATCGCGACCGACCCGACCCGACCGCTGCTCACCTGGTACGATGACGCCACCGGCGACCGCACCGAACTCTCCGGCGTCACCTTGGCGAACTGGGTGGCGAAGACCGCCAACCTCCTCGTCGACGAGGTCGGCCTCGCGCCGGGCACCCCGGCCGGCGTGCTGCTGCCGCCACACTGGCAGACCGCTGCGGTGCTGCTGGCCTGCTGGTCGGCCAAGCTGAGCGTCGTCGACACGCCGGGCGACGTGGGGGTGCTCTTCGCCGCCGCCGACAGGTTCGACGAGGCGCAGTCCTGGTCCGCCGACGAGCGGTACGCCCTCGGATTGGCCCCGCTCGCCGCCCCGCTTAGGCAGGTGCCGCCCGGGTTCGCCGACTACGTCGTCGAGGTACGCGGACACGGTGACCACTTCACGCCGCAATCCGGCAGTGGCCCCACCGACGCGCACCTGCTGGGTCGTGCCGAGGCCCGCGCCACCGAGTTGGGCATCGAGCCCGGCGCGCGGGTCCTGGTTGACGCCGGCCGTCACCCCGACCCGGTCGACTGGCTGCTGGCCCCACTGACCCGGGCCGCCACAGTCGTCCTCTGCGCCAACCAGGACCCGGCCCGCCTGGCCAGCCGCCAAGCCACCGAAAAGGTCACCCACACCCTCCCGTAACCCGCCCCGCCCCGGCCCGCCCCGGCCCCGCCCGCCCGGCCCGGCGATCTTGCAGTTTCGGTTGTCGAGATGGGCGGGATGCCCCTTAGGTCGGGACAGCAAGTGCAAGATCGCGGGGGGATGGGGGTCAGGACGTCGTGCGGCGTTGGGCCAGGGCGGCGAAGGCGGTCAGGGACTCGGGGTTGACCAGGGCACCCTTGGCCGCCGCCTGGTCTACCGGGGTGCCGGTGAGGATCTTCTTGACCGGCACCTCCAGCTTCTTCGCCGAGAGGGTACGGGGCACCGAACGCACCTGGTGGATCTCGTCGGGCACGTGCCGGGGTGAGAGCGCCGTACGCAGTTCACGGCAGATCTTCGCGCGCATCGGGTCGTCCAGCTCCAGACCCTCGGCCAGCACCACGAAGAGCAGCAGCTCACCGGCGCCGCCCTCGTCGTCCTCCAGGTGCACGACGACCGAGTCGAGCACCTCGTCGAGCCCTTCCACCACCGAGTAGAACTCGGCGGTGCCGAGCCGCACCCCACCGCGGTTGAGGGTGGCGTCGGAGCGGCCGGTGATCACGCAGCCACCCCGCTCGTTGATGGTGATCCAGTCACCGTGCCGCCAGACGCCCGGGTAGACGCCGAAGTACGCCTCCGCGTAGCGGGTGCCGTCCCTGTCGTTCCAGAAACCCACCGGCATGCTCGGCATCGGTTCGGTGATCACCAGCTCGCCCAGCTCGCCGATGACCGGCGTGCCGTCGGCGGAACGGGCCTCGACCTTGGCGCCCAACGCCCGGCAGGCGATCTCACCGGCGTACACCGGCAGCAGCGGCACGCCGCCGACGAAACCGGTGCACACGTCGGTGCCACCGGAGAGCGACTGGAGCTGGACGTGGTCGCCGACGGTCTCGTACACCCAGCGGAAGCCCTCGGCGGGCAGCGGCGCACCGGTGGAACCGACGCCGCGCAGCGCTGACAGGTCGGCGGCCTCCCGGGGAACCAACCCGGCCTTACGGCAGGCCAGCAGGTACGGCGCTGAGGTGCCGAAGTACGTCGTCCCGGTCTCCGCCGCCAGCCGCCACAGCCCACCGAGGTCAGGCTCGGCCGGCCGGCCGGGCTCAGCCCGGACCCCCGGGTTGCCGTCGAAGAGCACGATGGTCGCCCCCACCGCCGGGCCGGAGACCAGGAAGTTCCACATCATCCAGCCGGTGGTGGTGAACCAGAAGAACCGGTCGGCCGGGCCCAGATCGTGGTGCAGGGCGAGCATCTTCAGGTGCTCCAGCAGGATGCCGCCGTGACCGTGCACGATCGGCTTCGGCAGCCCGGTGGTGCCCGAGGAGTACAGCACGTAGAGCGGGTGGTCGAACGGCACCGGCGTGAACGTCAACGGCTCGTCGGTGGGCGCGGTCAGCTCGGCCCAGCCCAGCGCGCCCTCGGGGGCGGGGCCCGTCGGGTCGAGGTAGCTGATGCTGACGGTGTGGCGCAGCGACGGCAGGGCGGCCCGGATCGCGGTGACCTCGGCGCGCCGGTCCACCGGCTTGTCGCCGTACCGGTAGCCGTCCACGGCGACCAGCACCGTCGGTTCGATCTGCTGCCAACGGTCGGTGACGCTGCGGGTGCCGAACTCGGGCGCGCAGGACGAGAAGATCGCGCCAAGGCTGGCGGTGGCCAGCAGCAGGACGTACGTCTCGGCGATGTTCGGGGCGTACGCCGCCACCCGGTCACCGGCGGTGACGCCGAGCCGGCGCAGCCCGGCCGACACCCGGCGGACCTGCTCGCGCAGCTCACCGGCGGTCAATGTGACCGGCGGCCGGGTCTGCCCGTGGGAGATCACCACCGGGTCGTCGTCGGAGCGCCCCGGCATCCGCAGCACGTTCTCCGCGTAGTTCAGCGTGGCGTCGGGGAACCAACGGGCGCCGGGCATCCGCCGCTCGGCCAGGGTGGCGGTCGGCGGGGTGTGCGCGATCACCTCGAAGTGGTCCCAGATCGAGCGCCAGAACCCGTCCAGGTCGGTGGTGGACCAGCGCCACAGCGCGTCGTAGTCGGCGAAGTCCAACCCGCGGTGCTCCCGCAGCCAGCGCAGGTAGGCACCGATCCGGGACCGCTCACGTACGTCCGCCGGCGGCGTCCACAGCATGTCACCCACTGCTCCACCCTCCCCCTGGCCCGACACGACACTGTGACTGGGCCGTGGCGCCATCTTGCCCTACCTCGAAGCGCCATTCTGCGCACCGGGTAGGCCAACCGACGCGTGCCCGTCCCACACTCCAACCCGCCACCTCATGTGGGTCAGCCGGCGCGGTGGGCCTGGATGGCACGGCGGCGGGCCAGCCGGTGCGCGCGGCGGATCTCCGCCTCCTTGTACCGGCGCTCGTCCTCCGCCGTCTCCGGCAGCACCGGGCGGACCGCCCGCGGCGCCCCACCCACGTCCACGCCGACGAACACCAGGTACGCGGTGGCCACCCGGACCGGCGCGTCCTCGGCCGAGTCCCACCGTTCGGCCACCACCCGCACGCCCACCTCCATGGACGTCTGGCCGGTCCAGTTCACCTGGGCGTGCGCGTGCACCAGGTCGCCGACCCGGACCGCCTCGGAGAAGACGATCTCGTCGATCGCCGCGGTCACCGCGGTCCCGCCGCTGTGTCGGGCGGCAGCGGCCCCGGCCACGTCGTCGACGAACTTCATCAGAACTCCGCCGTGCACCGTGCCGTAGAGGTTGACGTCCACTGCGGTCATGATCTTGCTGAGAGTGACGCGCGAGTACGACGTCGGCTTGCCGGTTGGAGCGGCGGAGAGGTGCTCAGTCATGTCGAAAACGGTACGGTGCGCGGATGCGACATCTCTGGAGCTTCCTCGCCGGGCTGGTGGTGGCGCCCATCACCTGGGTGCTGGTCACACTGGGGCAGGACGGGTCGAGCCGGACGGTCGACCGCTGGGTGGAGATCGGCACGTTCAACACCGCCAACCTGATCGAGCCGGCCGTGTACCTCGGTGTCGGCGGTGTCCTGCTGGGCCTGCTGGGCACGCTGCGCTTCTCACCGCTGGGCCCGTTGGTGGCCGGTGCGCTGCTGGTCATCCCGTACATCGGGATGTTCGTGGCGCCCTTCTCGGTGCGGGACGCGATCCCGCACGAGTGGAAGGTGTTCGGCGATCCTCTGCCGCTGCGACTGCCCGTGGAGAACGGCACGCTCTTCCTGCTCGGCCTGCTGCTGCTGATGGCGACCTTCAGCCAACAGCGTTGGCGGCAGTGGCCGAGCCCGGCGACCGAACCGGCCGCGGCACCCACCCCCGCGTCGGACGGAGGCCCCCGCAACGACGACTTCACGTTGACCGACTGGCCGGCCCCCGCGCCCGCGGAGCGCGACACCGCGCCCCTCACTCTGGGTTACCCGGCGGACTCGACACCGACCGAGCCGCTGCCCCGCCGGGTGGGTGGCGAATCACCCTGGTCCGCCCCACCGCGCGGCCAACCGCGCCCCGAGGACACCACCGAGATCCGCTGATCGTCGGGGCGGGCCGGTGGACCGGCCCGCCCCTCCATCTCTTCCGGGCTAGTGCAGCGCGACCGCAAGATCCGGGTCGACGGTGCCGAGGCTGGCGCGGGGAACCACGAGGAGCATGACGATCAGCGCGGCGGCCATGCCGCCCGCGATGACGATCGCCATCGGTACGCTCCCGGTGCCGAACAGACCGGCCAGTGGCGCCGACACCGCGCCGATGCCGAACTGCACAGCGCCGAGCAGCGCCGCGGCGGTGCCAGCGGCCTCGCTGTGCCGGCTCATGGCCAGCGCCGGCGCGTTGGGCAGGGCCAGGCCGGCGGCGGCCAGGACCAGCCACAGTGACGCGAGCAGGGTGCCCAGGCCACCGACGCCGGTCGCCGCGAACATGACCAGCAGCAGGCCGGCCGCCGTTCCGGCGATCAGGGCGCTGACCAGGATCTGCTGCGGGGTGTAGCGGCGCAGCAGCCGAACGTTGAACTGGGTGGCCCCGATCAGGCCCACCGCGCCGGCCCCGAAGGCGATGCCGAACTGCTGCTCGTCGAGGCCGTACTCCTGCTGGAGCACGAACGACGAACCCGAGACGTACGCGAACAGGGCCGCCATCGCCAGCCCGGCGACCAGCACCAGGCCGACGAACGCCCGGTCGTTGACCAAGCCCCGGTAGTCGCGCAGCGTGGCGCGCACCCCGCCGTGCCGCCGACGCGCCACCGGAAGGGTCTCCGGGAGCCGGAGAGCGGCCACGACGATCAACAGCGCGCCCAGCACCGCCAGCGCCGCGAAGACGCCCCGCCAGTCGGTCCAGCTCAGCAGGCCGCTGCCCAGGGTCGGCGCGAGGATGGGCGCCAGGCCCATGACGAGCATCAGCCGGGAGAAGATCCGGGCGAAGGAGGCCCCGCTGAACAGGTCGCGGACCACTGCCGTCGCGACCACTGTGGCGGCGGCGACGCCGAGCCCCTGGAGTACGCGCAGCCCACCGAGCACCGCGATGTTGGGTGCGAAGACGCACAGCACGGAGGCCACGATGTGCGCGGCCAACCCGGCCAGCAGCGGCACCCGCCGCCCGACCACGTCGGAGAGCGGCCCGATCAGCAACTGGCCCAACGCGAGGCCGACCAGCGTGCCGGTCAGCGTCAACTGCACGGCGGTCTCGGTGGTCTGCAGGCCCGCCGTGATGGCGGGTAGCGCGGGCAGGTACATGTCGATGGTCAACGGCCCGATCGCGATCAACGCGCCCAGCACGAGGACGATTTGCGCCCGCTGACGGTTGGTCATCAGGTCGCCGGGCAGCACTTCCTGCGCGACGGCGGAATCGCGTCCGGGCTTCTCCACCAACTGCTTCATCATCTCGATCTCTCTGCGGGAGGCGTCGTCACGAGCGGCGGCGCGGGGCGTCACCGGGACCGCGTGGACGTGGCGGCACGGTGTGGGATGCCCGACGGCGGGCAGCGTGGACGTGACGAGGCAGGGTCGTGGCGGGGGCGGCCGGGTGGGGCGATGATCCGAGGGTGATCCTCTCGCTCGGCAACACCTCGGCGACGGGTGACGTTCCCGGTGTGTGGGGAGTCACCCCGCTCCGTCCGCACAGATCCAATGTGACCGAGGTCATATCAGAATCAGAACCGGGGCCGGGGTACGCGTCGTCTTGCCTGGTGTGAAACGAAGTGTGGACGGGCTCGACGAGGGTGAACTCCTTCGCCGCGTCGCTCGGGGCGACCGGCGCGCGTTCGACGCGCTGTACCGGCGTACCGCCCCGTGGTTGACCGCGCGACTGCGCCGGCGCTGCGCCGACGAGGACGTGGTGGCCGAGGTGTTGCAGGAGACGTACCTGGCGGTCTGGCGTTCGGCCGGCAGTCAGGCGCAGTCCTCCACCTCCGGCAGCGCGGTGGGCTGGTTGTGGACGATCGCCGCGCACCGGCTGATCGACGCGTTCCGCCACCGGGCCCGACGGGAGCGGGTTCCGTCGGTGCAGACCTTCGAGACCGTGGCCCCGGCGGCCGAGGACGAGGCGCTGGCCGGCGGGATGGACGCCAACCTGGAGCGTGCCCTGCACGAGCTACCTGCGGAACTCCGTCAGGTGCTGCGTTCGATGGTCCTCGACGGGCTGACCGCGCGGGAGACCGCACTGCTGCTCGGTATGCCGGAGGGGACCGTGAAGACCCGGGCCCGACGAGCCCGAATCGCCCTCCGGGAGGCGCTGTCATGACCACTCACCCGACGCCCACCCTCATCTCCCAGTACGCCTCTGGTGCTGCCGGCGTCGACGACACGACCATCTGGGCGGTCGAGGCGCACCTGGAAACCTGCGCCGCCTGCCGAGCGGTGCTCACGGACGCCGTCGACCCGGGCACCCGGGACCTGCTGGACCGGGTGGCCGACGGAATCGCCACCGGAATCGCCACCGGCCCGGGCCCGGTACGCCGTCGTCGGCTGCTGCGCACGGGTGTCGCCGCCCGGGTGCTGCCCTGGCTGGTCACCGCCACCGGATTGATGCTGGCCGCGGCCCTGTTCGAGTGGACGTTCAACAGCCTGCCGTCCCTGGTGCTGCTCATCGCGCCGGTGGCGCCGCTGCTGCCGGTGGCCGCGGTCTGGAGCCGGCGCCTCGACCCGGCCTGGGAACTGACGGCCACCATGCCCCGCACCGGCCTGCCGCTGCTGATGCGCCGCACGTTGGGGGTGCTGTCGGCGGTCATACCGGTGCTGGCGGTGGCGGGCTGGGTCACCGGTCACTCCCCCGGCCTCTGGTTGCTGCCCGCCCTGGGGTTCACCGCCGGCGCGTTGGCGCTGGGCACTGTGGTGGGGGTCGACCGCGCCGCACTCGCGTTGACCGTCGCCTGGTCCGCCGGTGTGGTCGGGCCGAGCCTCGCCGACGGGCAACTTCCGACGGTCCTCACCGGCGGCAGCCTGCCGGGATGGGCGCTCGCCACAGTGGCGTTGACGGCCGTCGTACTCGTTCGGGCGTGGCGACGGCCGCACGAACCGCACCAGAACCTTCTGCACCGATGACGACATCGAGCCACTGCCGAATGGGAGAGATCATGATGCGTACGGTCAGCGTGGCCGAGACCGCCCCGTCCACCTACGCGTGGGCGGTGCACGCCGAGAAGTTGCAGGTCCGGGCCGGCCGACACCTCGCGGTAAACGAACTCGACCTGAGGCTGGGCACCGGTGTGCACGGGCTGCTCGGCCCCAACGGCGCCGGAAAGACGACGTTGATGCGAGCCCTGGCCACTGTGCTGAAGCCGGCCGGTGGGCGGCTGACGTTGCTCGGCGGCGAGGTCACCGGCAACGCCGACCTCCGCCAGGTACGCCGCGGCCTCGGCTACCTGCCGCAGCACTTCGGCTTCTACCCGCGCTTCACCGTCCGGGAGTTCGTCGAGTACATCGCCTGGCTCAAGGAGATGCCGAAGGCCGTCATCCCTGGTGCGGTGCAGCGGGCCGTCGAACGGGTGGGTCTGGCGGACCGCGCCGACTCCCGGATGAAGACGCTGTCCGGCGGGATGCTGCGCCGCGCCGGCATCGCCCAGGCGATCGTCAACGACCCGGCGGTGCTGCTGCTCGACGAGCCGACGGTCGGCCTGGACCCGGAGCAGCGCCTCGACTTCCGCGAACTGCTGCGAGAGATCGGCCTGGACAGCTGCGTACTCGTCTCCACCCACCTGGTTGAGGACGTCGCGGTGGCCTGCTCCGACGTGGTGCTGATCAGTGAGGGCAGGTTGGTGTGGCAGGGCACCACCGGGCAACTGACCGAACAGGGTGGGGCCGGCGACGCCGGTGACAGCGCCACCGAACGCGGCTACTCGTCGGTGCTGCGCGCCTACCGTGGGCGGGTGTCGGCATGACGGGACGCATCCTCCGCATCGAACTGCGCCGCTCGGCGGCGCTGGGCACCGCCCTGTTGATACTGGTGAGCGGTGCGGCGTTGCTGCTGTCGTCCACCCAGTTCTTCGCGGGACGGTGGATGCAGCTGGCGGTGATGGCCCGGTCGCTGCTGATGGTGCTGCTGCCGCTCGCGCTGGCCGGTGGGGCGTGGATGGGCCGGCGCGACGCGCGCCACCGGGTCAACGAGTTGTTCGCCAGCACCGTCCGGCCGCGGTGGCAGCGCGTCGTCCCGACCGCCGGCGCTCTCGCGGTCTCGGTGGTAACCGCGTACCTCCTGGTGTTTCTCATCGCGGCCGGATGGGTGGTGCCGACGTCGAACTACTTCCCGAGCGCGACGATCGTCGTCCTCGCGGTCGGCGTTCCGGCGCTGATCGCCGCGGGTTGGCTGGGCATGGCCGCCGGCCGGGCCGTGCCCCGGGTGATCACCGCGCCGGTACTCGCCGTGGTCGGCTTCGTCCTGGTGGGGTTGGTGCCGGAGTTGGCCATGTCGCCCGCCATGGGCACGGATCTCGCGCAGTTCCGCCCGGAACCGGCGGCGGTGCTGCTCGTGCCGGCGATCACCGGCCTGGACGACTTCCAGACGATCGCGACGCGGGTCAGCCTGCTCCAGGCGCTGTGGCTGGTGTCCCTCGCCGCGACCGGCCTGCTGCTGCTCGGCGCGGTCCGTCGCCGCGCGATCGCGTTCGCCGTGCTCCCGGCGCTGCTCGGGGTCGCGGTCGCCGTACCGCTCCTGCCCGTCGGCGGAGCCCGCGGGGCGGCGGTCGTCGACCCGGTCGCCATCGAGCTGGTCTGCGACAACGACGGCCCACAGGTCTGCGTGACGCGGGCACACGCCGGGCTGCTGCCCGCCGTCGTCGGCCCCGCCCGCCAGGCGCTCGACATGATGGCGGCGAAGCTGCCCAACGCACCGGTCCGCGCGGTGGAGACCCAACAGGTCACCTACTGGGCGCGGCTGGACCCGGACACCGCACCGGCCCGGCACTCCGCCGACACGATCGTCTTCGACACCCCCACCATCGACCGCGTCGGCCGCGCCGATTTGTCCGGCGACTACTTCCTGCCGTCCCTGCTGGAGGCCGCCTGGCAGCAGGAGTGCGGCGAACAGTCGATCCGGGGCGACGTATACCGGGCCCGGATGGTCGCCGCCGCCTGGCTGACCGGTCGACCACCGGTCCCGCAGACCGGATGGGCACCCGAGGAGATGGCGCTGCTGAGGAGCGCGTACCAGGCGCTGGTGAGCCTGCCGGAGGCCGAGCAACGACGGCGGATGGCAGCGGTACGCGAGGGCGTACTGGCCTGCCGGGACGACGAGCTGGTGGCGATCCTGCCGGGGGATCAGCCGTGAGGTGGCTTGGGCTGCACCTGCGCTCCCGCCGGGTGCCTCTCGCCCTGACCACCGCGACCTCGTTGATCGCGCTGACCTGGGCGCTGTCGCTGGCCTACACCGACTCGACGACCATCAGCGCCCGGACGGCCAGCCTCGCCATCATGCTGGCGGTGGTCGCCGTCGGCACCACCCTCAACGGCGCCGACGACGCCCTCGACCACACCATGGCGGTCAACTGGCCGGTACGCCGTGCCGGGCACCTGCTGCTCGCCGCCGGCGCGATCACCGCGCTGCTGTCGCTCAGCATGCTCACCGAGACGCGCTACGAGCCGTTCGCCCTCATGCTGCGCAACACCGCGGGGCTGCTCGGGCTCACCGCGCTCGGCGCCACAGTGCTGGGTGCCGCCCTGGCCTGGATCGCCCCGCTGACCTGGACCCTCATCGCGGTGCTGCCGATGATGGGGCCCAGCCGGGATCTGAAGATGCAGGTCGCCGGCTGGCTGATCCAACCCGCCGGGACCACCGCCGCCACCGCCTGCGCCGCCACCCTGGCGGTGACGGGTCTGCTGGCGTACGCCCTGCGGGGTTGCCCCCTGCGGCCGGCGAGCGAGACGGCCCCCGACCGGTGACGAATCCGTCGGTGGTCCGGCCCGCCGGTGTCGGAGCACGGACCATCGACCGCTTGGTCCGGCGAGGAGACGGGAACCCCGAACGGCACGGCACGTCAATTCCGTTGGCTGCTCGTAGCATCAGGGAATGGATACGTCGCACTTTGCTGACGACGGGCACCGCGGGTCCGACGACGACCAGCGGGACGTCCCTCTGTTGGGGCTGAGCCCGCTGTCCCGGGTGCGTCTGGACGAGCTGCTGCAGGAGATGCTCGATCGGGTCGGTGAGGTGGTCACCAGTCGTGAGCGGCTACGCGCTCTGCTCAACGCGGTGGTGGCGATCGGCTCCGATCTCGATCTACGCAGCACGTTGCGACGCATCGTCGAAGCCGCATGTGAGCTGCTCGGTGCCCGCTACGGCGCGCTGGGTGTGATCGGCCCGGACCGGCTCCTGACGGAGTTCATCACGCACGGTATCGACGCCGAGTCACATGCCCGGATCGGCGACCTACCGCATGGCCGGGGTGTGCTCGGCCTGCTGATCGCCGACCCCCGTCCGGTACGAATGCCGGACATCACGGAGCATCCACAGTCCTACGGATTTCCGGCGAACCATCCCCCGATGCACAGCTTCCTCGGCGTTCCGATCCGCATCCGGGATCAGGTCTTCGGCAACCTCTACCTGGCGGAGAAGCGAGGCGCGGTCGAGTTCACCGAGGATGACGAAGAGATCGCCGTCGCGTTGGCTGCCGCTGCCGGCGTCGCGATCGAGAACGCCCGGCTGTACGCCGTCGCCCACCGTCGCGAGCGTTGGCTGGCGGCCACCGCCGAGATCACGACCGTGTTGCTGGGTGAGGTCCGCCGCACGGAGGCGCTGGGTCTCGTCGCCCGCCACGCTCGCGAGGTCGCAGACGCCGAACTGGTTCTGGTCCTGCTCTACGACGAGGAGGCTGGACGGTTCACCATCGAGGTCGTCGACTCGACCAGTGGAACCACTCCTCCGCTGGTTGGTGCGGTCCTGCCGGCCGCCGAGACCACCTTCGCCGCCTCGGTGACGGGCCGACGACACACAGCCATCGAGAGCCTGGCCAAGGCTGCGCCCTGGCCCGCTCCGGTCACCGAGGGGCCGGCAGTGGTGTCCCCGCTGTCGGCGGGCGAGACCCTGTACGGCGTGTTGGTCGTGGCATACCCGGCCGGTCAGGTGCGGCAGAGTGACGACGACGTGCCACTGCTGGCCAGCTTTGCCGCGCAGGCGGCGCTGGCGATGGAGCGCGCCCGTGCGCAGGAGGAGCGGGAACTCCTCGTCGTCCTCGAGGACCGTGAGCGGATCGCCCGCGACCTGCACGATGTGGTGATCCAGCGACTGTTCGCCACCGGGTTGCAGTTGCAGAGCACCGCACCGCTGATCGCCCGGCCCGAGGTCGGTCAACGGGTCAACGCGGCAGTCGACGAACTCGACTCCACGATCCGGGACATTCGGCGGGCCATCTTCGAACTACGGGCTCCCATGAGTGCCGTCCTGCGCACCGAGATCCGCGATGCGGTTGACGACGCCGCCAGGTCGCTCGGTTTCCGGCCGGCGCTGGAGATATCCGGACCGATCGACAGCGCGGTGCCGGACGCCGTACGTCCCGACCTGCTCGCGGTGCTCCGGGAAGCGCTGTCGAACACGATCCGGCATGCGCGCGCCAGCCAGGTCAAGGTGCTGGTCCAGGTCGACGGGCCACGGCTCACCCTCACCGTCGACGACGACGGGGTGGGCACGAGCCCCGATGCTGCCCGCAGCGGCCTGGTCAACCTGCGCGAGCGCGCCCTCGGCCTGGGTGGTGATTTCGCGGTGCAACCAGCCCAACCGCGCGGCACGCGCCTGCGTTGGAGCGTTCCGCTGGGCGAGTGAGGTTCACGGGTGCCGGCCGAACAGCCGGGTGGCCAACACCGCCGCCTGGGTACGCCGTTCCAGCCCCAGCTTCGCCAGCAGGCTCGACACGTAGTTCTTGACGGTCTTCTCGGCGAGGAACATCTTTCCGGCAATCTCGCGGTTGGTCAGCCCTTCGGCTACGTACCCCAGGATCCGGCGCTCCTGTTCGGTCAACATCTCCAGCTCGCGCGGCTGCTCGACGCCGTTGCGGATGCGCTCCAACACGCGCTGGGTCACCGCAGGGTCGAGCAACGACTGGCCCGCGGCCACCCGGCGGACCCCGTCGACGAGGTCGGTGCCGCGGATCTGCTTGAGCACATATCCGTCAGCACCCGCCATGATCGCCGCGAACAGCGCCTCGTCGTCTTCATAGGAGGTGAGAATCAGACCTCGGATCGACGAGTCCACAGTCCGAACGTCGCGGCACACATCGATGCCACTGCCGTCGGGCAACCGGGCGTCGAGAATAGCCACGTCCGGCTTCAAGGCGGGGATGCGCGCGGTGGCTTCCCGTGCCGACCCCGACTCACCCACCACTTCGATGTCGCCGGCGGCGTGGAGCAGGTCGGCCAGACCACGGCGTACGACCTCGTGGTCGTCGAGGAGGAAGACACGGATCATCTCCCTTTTCTACCGGTGCGGCTCCGGCGGACACAGGGCCGAAGGTCCCGTTGCTCACCGACAGACAGGGGACTGGGGCCCGGCTCCTTGGGACGTCCGGCCCTGCCGGCCCGGCCTGGTCGAGGCGATCGTGGGGGCAGGGCTCAAACCAGAACCTGACCTGGCTGACCTGCGACTCTGCGACTCCGAGGTATGTCACCATGATCCGCACCGCGTTCACTCCTGCCGAGCTGCGTCCCGCGGTGTCCGCGGCGATTCGCGCACCGTCACTGCACAACAGCCAGCCCTGGCGTTTCCGGCTCTCCGCCGGTGGGATCGAGGTGCGGATGGATCCGGACCGGCTACTGCCGGCCAGCGACCCCACCCGCTGGGCGGCGCGGCTCAGTTGCGGTGCCGCCGTGTTCAACCTACGCCTAGCGCTTGCGGTCACCGGCACACCGCCGGACGTCCACCTCCGCCCGTGCCCACATGACCTGGATGCCGTGGCCCGGCTGGTCCCCGGCCGCCCACGGCCCGCCACGCCCGCCGAGCGGGACCTGTACGCCGCCATCTTCCGACGGCACAGCAACCGCAGGCCGTTCTGGCCCAACCCGGTCCCGGCAGATGCCCGGTGGCGTCTGATCGAGGCCGCCCGCGCCGAGGGCGCGTGGCTGGAGATGGTCATCGGAGTTGGCGCGGTCCAGACGGTCGCCGAAATCGCTCACAGCGCCAACCGGTTTCTGGAACGCGACTCCGACTACCAGGCTGAGCTGACGCGGTGGGTCCGGACATCACCCGCCGGTGACGGTGTCCCGATCGAGTCGGGCGGCCCGGTCCCGGAACCACAGGACCTGCTTCCCCAACGGGCCTTCGGGGTACGCGCCCGCGCACCCGGCCGGGACTTCGAACCCGAACCACTCGTCGCTGTGCTCGGTTCGTACGGCGACAGCGCCACCGACCAGATCACCGCTGGCCAGGCGCTGCAACGCGTACTCCTCACCGCCACCGACAACCGCCTCGCCGTCTCGATGCTGTCCCAACCCATCGAGGTCACCCGGGCCCGCGAGCAACTACGACTGGCGCTCGGCAAGTACGGCACGCCTCAGATGGTCATGCGAATCGGCTACGGACAGTCAGGTAGGCCGTCCCCACGCCGGGACGTGGACGACATGATCGAGTTCGCCTGACCGCAGGGCCCGTAGCCGCCCGGACGAACGTCCCAGTCCCGCCCCATCCTCGGAGCGGGACGGAGGTCCCGGCGAGCAGGGGATTTGGTCCTGCGGCATCGATGCCCACTGGTCCTACTGGCATCACCCGGGATGCCGTGAACTGTAGTTGAGCGCCGGACGACCGAGCTGGCGGCGAACTTGGAGGATGCAATGACCACCATCGTCCCCCCGCGTCACGACAGGATCCCCCACCTCGCATCGGGGACGGAGGCGGCACGGACCACCGGCGGCGGCGCTACCGCCCGGGCAGTGGCGAGGTACGCCTGGTTCGCCGCCCGGATCGGAATGGGGTTCATCTTCCTGTGGGCGTTCGTGGACAAGCTGTTCGGCCTGGGCTACGCAACCCCGGCCGGTAAGGGCTGGATCGACGGCGGCCACCCCACGAAGGGGTTCCTCGCTGGAGCGGAAGGGCCTTTCGCTGGCGCATACCACAACCTGGCCGGTACCGCGTTCGCCGACACTGCGTTCATGGTTGGTCTGGCCGCCATCGGCGTCGCCCTGCTGCTGGGAATCGGGATGCGGATCGCCGCTGGCGCCGGGGCGCTGATGCTCACCATGATGTACACCGTCGCACTGCCCCCCACAACGAATCCCGTCATCGACGACCATCTCATCCTGGCCGTGCTGCTCATCGGGATCGCCGCCGCTGGAGCTGGCACCACCCTCGGTCTCGGCGGCTGGTGGGCCACCACTCCCCTGGTCAAGAAGCTGCCCTGGCTCACGTAGGTCGCATTGCACGAAGGCCGGCCCCGCCTTGGCGGGGCCGGCCTTCGTCAGGTCACACATCCACGACTGCACCCCTACGGCGCCGAGCGGGGCGTCTACTCCCAACCCCGGCCTGCGCGGGACTCACGCGCCGGACGTGTCAACGATCTGCGCGACCGGCAACCGTGGGGTGCGTGGCGGGCCGGCGTGTTCCGAGTCGGCGATCCCGAGCCGAAGCACCAGGTGCGGGTGGCCGAGACCGGCCAACAGAGCCCGCAGAGTCTGTCGCGTGCTCGCCACCTCGATGACACCGCTGAGGGGTACGACGGACACGCCGAGTTCGGTGGCCCGTAGCCAGCCAGCCGACAGTGCCTCGCCGGCGCGTAGCCAGTCGCACGGATCGTCCTCGTCGCCGTACAGCACTGCGTAGACAGCCACTCGATCATGTCCTGGGCCGATCGGCAGCGTTCCCGCTCGACCGAAGTCGCGTCCGGGGACGGTCGTTTGCTGCTCCCGCTCGGGAAGCACTTCGGCCGGCAAGCCGGCACCCGCAGGTCGGGCCCGTCCGGTCCAGTACTCGAGTTCTTCCCGGATCTCGGGTTCGGCGGCCTCAACAGCGGCGGCCCTGGACGCCGCAGCGGCCAGTTCGAGGATCTGGTCCGACGACAGGATCTGGATTCGCGCTTCGGGCGACACCGCCTCCTTGATGGCTCGCAGCGCGTCCGCCGACAGTGGCTCATCGCTGACGGGTCGACGGTCGGTGTGCCGGAACTGCATTGTCTGCGCCAGGCGAACCGCCTCGGCCGTTACCGGCGTCCTGCCGGTCAGCCTCAGCCGGGCCAGAAGATCAGGCTGCGTGCCGTCGGGTAGCCGCTCGACCTCGGCGGTCCAGCCCTCCGCAGCGAGGGCGACCCGGGCATGGTCCAACGCGGCTCCGCAGCTGAGCAGTAGGAGCTGCCCCGGGGCATCGGTCGCGTTCAGTTGTCTGCTGCGTTCAGCGAACAGTTCGAGCCCGTCGGCGGCGATCCGCCACCGCCACGGCTGGGTGTTGTGCACCGAGGGTGCGTACCCGGCGGCCGCTGCGGCACTCGCGAGGGCGGTCGTACTCTGTCGCGTACTGGTGTCCCGATTCATCGTTCTCATCCTCTGGGTCAACCTGCGTGCGGTGCGGGCACGGCGTCTTCAGCCAGTCAGACGACGGCCCACGAACCCGGGACCTTCAGTGCCCACCGCAGAGCGTCGCGAGCACCCCGGAACCGTCGTAGCCGACGATGATCGGTCTGGTCATCATCGTGACTCCTTCCATCCCGCCAACCCAACGCCATCCGACCATGCCGGGGACAGGGACCGCAGGCCCACGTAGCGGTGCCATAGGTCCCTTTACCGCACACCGACCGGTCGTCGCGGCGGCCGGTCGGCGGGATCGAAGAACCTAGACGACGCCGGCCAGCAGTTGCCGCGCCATCACGATCCGCTGGACCTGGTTGGTGCCCTCGTAGATCTGGGTGATCTTGGCGTCCCGCATCATCCGCTCGACCGGGTAGTCCCGCGTGTAGCCGTAGCCACCGAGCAACTGCACCGCGTCGGTGGTGATCTCCATGGCGGCGTCGGAGGCGAAGCACTTCGCCGCCGCGCCGAAGTAGGTGAGATCCGCGTCGCCACGCTCCGACTTGCCGGCGGCCGCGTACGTGAGCTGCCGGGCCGCCTCGAGCTTCATGCCCATGTCGGCCAGCATGAACTGGATCCCCTGGAACTCGGCGACCGCCTTGCCGAACTGGCGACGCTCGGCCACGTACCCCTTCGCGTAGTCGAGCGCGCCCTGCGCGATCCCGACGGCCTGCGCCGCGATGGTGACCCGGGTGTGGTCCAGGGTCTTCATCGCGGTCGCGAAGCCGGTGCCCTCCGCGCCGATCATCCGGTCGGCCGGGATCCGCACGTTGTCGAGGTAGACCTCGCGGGTGGGCGAGCCCTTGATGCCGAGCTTCTTCTCCGGCGCGCCGAAGCTCACCCCGGCATCGGACTTCTCGACCACGAAGGCCGAGATGCCCCGGGACCGGGCGGACGGGTCGGTGACCGCGAAGACGGTGTAGAACTCGGACACCCCGGCGTTGGTGATCCAGCGCTTCACACCGTTGAGCACCCAGTGATCCCCGTCACGTACCGCCCTGGTGGTCATGGACGCCGCGTCGCTGCCCGCCTCCGGCTCGGAGAGGCAGTACGAGAACATCGCCTCACCGGCCGCGACCGGCGTCAGGTAACGAGTCTTGAGATCGGCGGAACCGGACAGCAACAGCGGCATGGTGCCAAGTTTGTTCACCGCCGGGATCAGCGAGGAGGACGCGCAGGCGCGGGCCACCTCCTCGATCACGATGGCGGTGGCCAGCGCGTCCGCGCCCGCGCCGCCGTACTCCTCGGGAACGTGCGGGGCGTGGAAGTCGGCCGCTCGCAGCGCGTCGTAGGACGCCTTGGGGAACTCCCCGGTCTCGTCGGCCTCCGCGGCGTGCGGAGCCACCTTCGCGGCGCAGACCTCTCGCACTGCTTCCCGGATCGCCTCGTGCTCCTCGGGCAACCGGTAGACGTCGAACGACTCCCCTGCGGCCATCTCGGCCCTCCCCTTCACCACTATCATGCGCAGTCTGTGACGACTCCTGACCGCCGACCGCGCAGACTGAAGACTAGCGACTGCAGTTCAGGTGATGTTACCGGCGCGTAGGGATGGGCAGGACGGTGCACCTAACGCGCTCAGCGATGATGGAGATTGAGACAGTGAGCCACCCTCCGGTGCCCCGCCCAGGCGCCGCAGCAGAATGCGACGCGACGACGCGACGCCAGCGCGAGCGGAGAAGACAGGCGTGACGATCCCCTACCCCACCATCCAGCCGACCCCCGCCATCGCCGCGGTGACCCCGCCCTCGGGCGCGCCCCGGCCGCGGGTGACGTTCCTAGGGACTGGTTACCTCGGTGCGACGTACGCCATCTGCTACGCCGAACTGGGCTACGAGGTTCTCGGGTTCGACGTCGACGCCGACAAGATCGCGATGCTGAACGCCGGTCAGGTGCCGATCCACGAGCCCGGCCTGGACGAGCTGCTCCGGCGCAACCTCGCCGCCGGCCGCCTCCGGTTCAGCACCGACATCGCCGAGACCGCCGAGTTCGGTGACGTGCACTTCATCTGCGTCGGCACCCCGCAGCGGGCCGACGGCATGGGCGCCGACCTGTCGTACGTCGAGGCGTCGGTCACCAGCCTCGCGCAGCACCTGACCCGCAAGGCGTTGATCGTCGGCAAGTCCACCGTGCCGGTCGGCACCGCCGAGTGGGTCGAGCAGCTCGTCGGCAAGCACACCCCGAACGACCTGGACGTCGAGGTGGCGTGGAGCCCCGAGTTCCTCCAGGAGGGCTTCGCCGTCGACGACGTCCTGCGGCCCAACCGGATCGTGGTCGGCGTCAAGAGCGAGTGGGCCAACGGCATGCTCTACGCCGCGCACAAGGGCGTGTTCGACCTGGCCGCCACGGAGGACCGCGAGGTGCCCCTGGTGGTCACCGACTTCTCCACCGCCGAGCTGGTCAAGGTCGCCGCGAACGCCTTCCTGGCCACCAAGATCTCCTTCATCAACGCGATGGCCGAGGTCTGCGAGGCCTCCGGTGGCGACGTCACCCAGCTGGCCCGCGCCATCGGCTACGACCCGCGGATCGGCAACCGGTTCCTCCAGGCCGGCCTCGGCTTCGGAGGCGCCTGCCTGCCCAAGGACATCCGGGCCTTCCAGGCCCGCGCCCAGGAGCTGGGCGCCGGCGAGGCGCTGCGCTTCCTGCACGAGGTCGACCTGATCAACCTGCGTCGGCGTACCCGGGTGCTCCAGCTCGCCGCGGACCTGCTCGGCCGCCGCTCCGGCCCGGCCGGCCCGGACTTCTCCGGCACCCGGATCGCGGTGCTCGGCGCCACCTTCAAGCCCAACACCGACGACGTCCGCGACGCCCCGGCGCTCGCCGTCGCCGCGCTGCTGCACAAGGCCGGCGCCGACGTGCACGTGTACGACCCGCAGGGCACCGAGAACGCCCGCCGTGCGGTCCCCGAGTTGACCTACGAGAGCAGCATCAACGAGGCGGTCAACGGGGCCGACCTGGTCTGCGTCCTCACCGAGTGGGCCGACTTCCGCAACGCTGATCCGGTCGCCCTCGGCGACCTGGTCAAGGGTCGCAAGGTCGTCGACGGCCGCAACTGCCTCGACCCGGCACTGTGGGCCCAGGCGGGCTGGGAGTACCGGGGCATGGGTCGCCCCTGACCCAACCGACGCACCACCGGCCGGCCATCGAGCATCTCGGTGACCGGCCGGTGTCGTTGTTTGCCCCGGACCCGCCGACAAGAGTCGAAATCCGCGCCAGCATTGGGCATGCTGCGACAGTGGGAGTCCACAGTGCGGGTGGAGGGGTGTCGTGGCGACCTTTCAATGCTCCTCGTGCGGCCGGGAGATCAAGCCGGCCGTCCGATGCCCGCACTGTGGGGCAGATCAACCACAGTGGGTCGAACACCTGGCCGACATTGAGCGTTCGATCGCGGAGATGAAGGCGCGCGACGCCGCCATCGCCCGCGAGCAGCGGCAGATCGCCGCCAAGATGCAGGCCGCGCTCTTCCAGCGGGACATCCTCGCCCACGCCGGCGAGGAACGGATCAAGCAGGCCACCCGGCCACGCCGGGTGCTGCGCCGTCGCCCCGGCCGGCGGCCACCGACGGCCACCATGGGACCGCCACCCCGGGTGCCCCGCCAGGGCACTCCGCCCGCCCCGGAGGATCCGCCGCCGCCCCCGCCCCGGGCCGCCTGGCTGGACGTCGACGACCCGGAGCACCCGCCGGAGGCGTCCTCGCGCGAGGTGCAGAACATCCCACTCGGGCTGGGCGCGCTGCTGCTCGGCGTGGCCGCTGTGGTCTTCGCCGCGGTGGCCACCAGCTCGATGGACGCGCTGGCCCGGCTCGGCATCCTGCTCCTGGCCACCGTGCTGATGCTGCTCGCCCCACCGGCACTGGCCCGGCGCGGGCTCACCTCGACCGCCGAGACCATCGCCGCGGTCGGCCTGCTGCTGGTGCCGCTCGCCGGCAACGCCCTCTGGGCGGTGGACCGGATCGGCGCCGGCGGCGGCTCCGGCACCGTCTTCGCCGGGGTGATCTTCGCGGTCACCGCCGCCGTCGCATTCGGGTACGCCGGTTGGACCGGTCTGCGCGCGCCCCGCTTCGCCACAGTGCTCGCCGCCCAGCCGGTGCTGCCTCTGCTGGCGTACGACCAGATCACCGGCCCGGGCGGCTGGGCCCTGGTGCTGGCCCTGGTCGCCCTCGTCAACCTCGGCCTGGCCCGCTCCGGCGTGACCGTCGAACGCCCCGTCCGGCAGGACCTGCCGTCGCCGGGCACGCCGTCCGCGCCCCGCCAACGCGACGCCGAGAGCCGGCCCGAGGGCGACCCGGAGGAGGCCGCCGAGCTGATCGACGCCAGCGGCGGCGCCACCGACCCGCGGCCGACCCGGCCGGTGCCCGGCCTGCGTGAGCTGACCTGGTTCCTGCACGCCGTGGCGGTCGCCGTCTCGCTGGCGTACGCGGTCACCGCCCTGCTGCGGGCACAGACCGTGCCGACCGCGACCGGCGCCGGGGTGGTGCTGCTGCTGGCCGCCGTGATCGGGCTGGCCGGCGCGTTGGTGCTGCGTCGCCCGCCGCTGCCGGACGTCGCGGCCGGCATCGTCACCCTGGCGGTGATCGGCTCGCTCAGCCGCATCGCCTCGGTGGCACTCCCCGGCCGGGCGCTGCTGCTGATCGCGGCGGTCATCACGGTGACCGGCTTGGCGGTGCGCGCGGTCCCGGAGGCGGCCCGACGTGGCCCACAGTTCGCCTCCGCGGTGGCCCTGACCGTCAGTGGTCTGGTGGTCGCCGGCGGCGCGCTACGCGCCGGGGTGGCACCGGTCCGTGCGGCACTGCCCGCCTGGAACCCCGACCTCAGCCGGTACCAGGGCGAGTTGGCCGCCGCCGTCGGGCCGACCACCTGGCAGCTCGCGGGTGCCGCGTTCCTGCTCACCATCGCGGCGGTGCTGGCCCTGCCCACCGAGATCCGCCGGGAGTTCGCTGTCGCCGGCGCGGCGCTGACCGCGCTCGCCGTTCCGGCCTCGTTCGGTCTCGGCTGGGCGACGGCACCCTGGCCAATGGTGATCACCGCGATCGGCATCGGAGTCATCGGGCTGTCCGCCCGCACCGACCGAGCCGCGGTGGCACACGCCATCGGGGCGGCCGTGGTCGGCCTGTTCGGCGCGGGTGCCAGCCTGACCAGCCCCACCCTCACCGCCGCAGTCCTGATCACCCTGTTCGTGGCGGGCACGCTGGTCACGCTGGCGCCCCGGATCCGGATCGCCTCGGCCGCCTCCGACACGGTCACCGCCTGGGCCGCCGGTGGCGCCGCGTTCGCGCTGCCCGGGGCGGTGGCGGCGTTCGTGGCCGCCACCATGCCGAGCGACCCGACCCCCACCCCGGCGAGCCTGCGCGAGGTGACCGTCCCGATCCTGGCGGCCAGCTTCCTGGCGGTCTGCGTGACCCTGGGCTACGCCGCCGTCGTGCAGGTCTCCCAACGTCACATCCCCGCGCCGCTGTCGGTCGGCACCGGGCTGGGCGCGCTGATGGTCACCGCCGCCGCGTTCGGGGCGCCCGGCGCGACCGTCGCCGACGCCTGGGTGGGCGCGCTGCTGCTGGTCGCGGCGGTGCTGCTCTTCCTGGCCCCCTCCATCGACGCCGGCCGTCGAGCCGACCTCACCCTCGACGGCTCCGACCTGGCCGCCGCGGCGGTCACCACCGCCCTGGTCGCCACGCTGGTACGGATCGGGGCGGTGCTCGCCCCGGGCGGGCAACTGGCGGTGGCCGCCGCCCTGCTCCTGGTGGTCGCCGTGGGCGCCCGCAGCATGCCGGAGGAGTGGCGACGCGGTCCGATCCTCGGCCTCACCGTCGGCGGTGCCCTCATCGGCGTCCTCGCCGGCTGGTCGGCGGTGCGCGGTGGGGTCGGCGTGCTGGCCACCCCCGGCCCGATCTGGAGGGGCGACCTGAGCGACTGGCCGGCCGCCCCCGTCGGCGGTGCCACCTGGCAGGCGCCGGTCGCGCTGGCGCTGCTGGCCCTCGCCGCCGGCATCCTGCTCCCGCCACCGTGGCGCTGGGACGTGTCCGGCGTGGCGGTGGTGCTCGCCACGATCGGCGCACCGGCCGCATTCGATCTGGCCTGGTGGTCGCCGGTCCTGGTCGGCGGAATGGTCGCCACCGTGTTCGGCATGGCCGCGGTGGCCACGGAGGAGGCGCGCGCCGGGCTGTCCCGGGCCACAGTGGCCGGGGTCGTCGCGCTGCACGCCGCCGGAGCCGGACTGGTCCGCCCGTGGACCACGGCCCTGGCGCTGGGCAGCATCGCGCTGATCGGCGTGGTGGTGGCCACGCTGGCCCGCGTCCTCGCCGGTCCGCAGGTCGCCGACATCGAAACCGAGGGGATGCCGCCGCACCTGGCGCAGATCGGCGGCGCGGCGATCGGTGCCGCCCTGCTGGCCCTCCCCGGTGCGGTGGCGGCGCTGTCCGCCGAGTTCGAACACTCGGCGCAGGTGGTGCTGACCGCCGCGCTGGCCGCTACCAGCCTCGGCCTGGCCGCCGTGGCCGCCGTCCGGCGGTTGGTGCCGCAATATCTGCCCTGGGTCAGCGTGGCGGTGGTCGGCGGGGCCACCATCAGCGCCCTCGCCGCCATCCCCACCGGCCTCGCCGCCGGCGTCTACGCGGCCGCCGCCGCCCTGCTCGGCGTACTGGCCGAGCTGATCCGCGCGGCCACCGTGCCGCCCACCGGCGCGGCCCAGCCGGTCCGGCGCTGGGCGGTACGACTCGACGGCGCCCTCCGGCGACTGCCGGACGACCCGGAGCGACGACGGTGGCGGGTCAACCCGGCAGCGGGTGCGTTGGCCGCAGCGGCGCTGCCGACCGCCCTGGCGCTCGCCTCGATCGCACCCGCGCTGGTCACCGCCCTGGTCGAGCCGCACCGCACACTGACCCGGATCTGGCAGGGTCCGCCCCCGGAGTTGCTCACCCCACCGTCGGACGTGGTCAACCCGACCCACGTGCTGACGGCGTTGCTGCTGACCGCGACCGCCGCGCTGGCCGCCACGGGGTTCAGCGGTGGGCGGCGGTCCCGGGCCGTGCCGGTGGTGCTGCCCGGGGCGGCCGTCACGCTGCTGATCGCACCCATCGCGCTGGGCCAGGGCTGGCCCGCCAGCACCGTCGCCGCGCTCTCCGTCTTCACCATCGCGATGCTCGGTCTCGCACTGACCCCACCGCCGGCGCTGGTCGAGCGGGCCCGCTCGCTGCGGCTGGCCCGGGTGCTGGTGTTCGCCATCGGTCTGGCCGGTGGCAGCGCCGGGCTCGCCGGCAGCCTGGCCGACCGGCAGATGACCCTGTTCACTCTCGGCAGCGCGGTCGGGGTGGGTGCGGTGGCGGCGCTGTTCGGCACCACCCAGCGGGCGCGCATCCTCGGCTGGCTCTTCGCCTCACTCATGGCGCAGCTCTTCGTGCTCACCGCCGGCCTGGTCGCCGGGCTGGCGGCGGTCTGGTCCGCGTTCGGGGTGCTCGCCGTCGGCGCGGTCCTGCAGGTGCTCGCCGCGACCCTGCCCCGGCTGCGCCGCCCCGAGGCGCAGCGGGAGGCCTCCACCGTCGAGTGGACCGGGTACGCTGCCGCGCTGATCGCGCTGGCCCTCGCCTTCGACTCGCCCCGCCACATCGCCGCCCTGCTGGCCGCCTGGGGCGCTGTCCTCGGGGTGGCCGCGACCCGACCCGGTCGCCGGCCGGTGGAACGCCGGATCCTGTTCTGGGCGGTGGTGGTCTGTGAGATCACCGCGTGGTGGATCCTGATGCGGGTCGCCGACGTGGCGTTGCCCGAGGCGTACACGCTGCCGTTCGCCGTGCTGGCCCTCCTCGTCGGAGTCCTGGAGCTGCGCCACCGGCCCGACATGAGCAGTTGGGTGGCGTACGGGCCGGCGCTGGTCGCGGCCTTCGTGCCGACGCTGGCGATCGTGCTGGCCACCGAGTCCAGCACTGTGCGGCAGATGCTGCTGCTGCTCGGCGCGGTCGCGGTGCTGATCTTCGGGTCGTCCAGTCGACAGCAGGCCCCGGTGATCGTCGGCGCGTCGGTCACCGCGATCACGGCGATCCACGCCCTGTTCAGCCTGGGCCCGTGGCTGGCGCTGATCCCGGTGGGCATCCTGCTGCTGGTGCTCGGCGCGAGCAACGAGCGCCGCCGCCGCGCCCAGGAACGCCTACAGACCGCCCTGCGCGGCATGAGATAAAACGGAGGGTCCCTGCGGCGTGCGTGAGCGGGGACGGTGAGTGGGCCGGGTTCGCGCCACCCGCGTCCGTCCCGCGCGATCTTGCACTTTCTGTCGCGACATAAGGGACAAAAGCCGCGAAACAGCTACAGGAAGTGCAAGATCGCGGGGGTAGGGCGGGGCGGGGTTACTGCAGGGTGGCTTGGAGGGCGGCTTCCTTTGTTGCTACCAGCTTTTCCAGGTCCTGCTGGTAGGTCGTCATCTTGGCGCGCAGGCCCTCGTCGGCGGCACCGAGGATCCTTACGGCGAGCAGGCCGGCGTTGCGGGCGTTGCCGATCGACACTGTGGCGACCGGGATCCCGGCCGGCATCTGCACGATGGACAGCAGCGAGTCCATGCCGTCGAGGTGCTTCAGCGGCACCGGCACACCGATCACCGGCAGCGGCGTCACCGAGGCCACCATGCCGGGCAGCGCGGCAGCGCCCCCAGCCCCCGCGATGATCACCTTGAGGCCCCGGTCGGCGGCGTCGCGCCCGTACTCGATCATCGCGACCGGAGTCCGGTGCGCCGAGATCACCCGGACCTCGTACGCCACGCCGAACTCGTCCAACACCTCGGCGGCAGCCCGCATGGTCGGCCAGTCCGAGTCGCTGCCCATGATCAAGCCAACCGTGCTCACTGCGGCCCTCTTCTCGTTCCCGAAACCGTACTCACTCGTGGCCCTCGCGCAGCCAGCGCGCGGCCCGCGCGGCCCGCGCCCGCAGGTCGTCCAGGTCGTCACCGAGCACCGTGACGTGCCCGATCTTGCGGCCAGGTCGCACCTGCTTGCCGTACAGGTGCACCTTGGCACCCGGCTCGGCGGCGAAGAGGTGGTGCAACCGCTCGTCGATCGACATCCCGCCCGGCTCACCGCCGAGCACGTTCGCCGACACCACCACCGGGGCGGTCAGCGCGGTGTCACCCATCGGGTAGTCCAGCACGGCCCGCAGGTGCTGCTCGAACTGCGAGGTCCGGGCACCCTCGATGGTCCAGTGCCCGGAGTTGTGCGGACGCATCGCCAGCTCGTTGACCACGATCGCGGGCCGGCCGGCGGCGTCGCGCACCTCGAACAACTCCACGGCCAGCAGGCCGATCACCCCGAGCGCGGTGGCCAGGTCGATGGCGAGCTGCTGAGCGGAGACCGCCAACTCCTCGTCCAGGCCGGGCGCCGGGGCCAGCACCTCCACGTTGATGCCGTCGCGCTGCACGGTCTCGACCACCGGGTACGCGGCCACCTGACCGAACGGCGAACGGGCCACCTGCACTGCCAACTCCCGCCGCAGCGGCACCCGCTCCTCGACGATCAGCCGGGTGCCGCCGGCGAGCAGCGTGCTCGCCAACTCGGTGGCCTGGGCGGCGTCGTCGACCATCCAGACGCCTCGGCCGTCGTACCCACCCCGGGCCGCCTTGAGCACCACCGGCCAGCCGACCTGCTCGCCGAAGCCGACGAGGTCGGCGGGCTCCCCGACCGGCCGCCAGGCCGGGTTGGGCGCACCCAGCTCGGTCAGGCGTTCCCGCATGATCTGCTTGTCCTGGGCGTGCAGCAGCGCGTCCGCCGGCGGGTAGAGGGGCACCCCTTCCGCCGCCAGCGTGCGGATGTGCTCGGAAGGTACGTGCTCGTGGTCGAAGGTGACGACGTCGCAGCCCTTGGCGAAGGTGCGCAGCGCGGCCAGGTCGGTGTGGTCGCCGTACTGGACGTCGGCGGCGACAAGCGCCGCGCCGTCGTCGGGGGCGGTCGCGAGCACACGCAGTGACTGGCCGAGGGCGATCGCGGCCTGGTGGGTCATCCGGGCCAACTGGCCGCCACCCACCACGCCGACAACTGGCAGACCGGTACGGGAATCCATAGCGCGGCCAGCCTATCCGGGCCGCCGACGGGCCCACCGGGAGGGCTGGCGACCCGCCTCGGAAGCTCTGGCGGGACCACCCGGCGGGCAGCGCGGGCGACTACCGGGCGTGGCCGTGCGCTCAGCCCAGCTCGGCTACCAGCTCCTCGACCGAGGTGACCGGCCGCTGGCAGACGAAACCCCGGCAGACGTACGCGGCGGACCGCCCCTCGACCAGCGGACGGTCGGCGAGCAGCGGCACACCCGGCTGGTCCGGGCGCCCGGCGACGACCACCGCTCCGGGCGGGGCGTGCCGGCGGGCGGCGGCCACCAGGGGGTCGCCGGCCGGGTCGCCGGTGACAACGGCGATCTCGTACGGCCCGGAGAGCAACGCCTCCCCGACCATGGCCGCGTACCCGGTGAACCGGGGG
This sequence comes from Micromonospora salmantinae, assembly GCF_022230905.1. NCBI lineage: Bacteria > Bacillati > Actinomycetota > Actinomycetes > Micromonosporales > Micromonosporaceae > Micromonospora > Micromonospora salmantinae. The sequence goes on along the minus strand of NZ_JAKKFG010000045.1, from coordinate 191,535 downwards.
TGCTTACCGACGATCGGTGCGACAGTGCCGAGGGCCGCTTCGGCGGCCTCCCGGTAGCGCGTCTCCCCGGTCAGCGCCGAGTACGCCACCAGCCCGGCGATCAACGCCGACCGGCCGGACGGGGTGGCGTTGTCGGTCGGGTCGGCCGGCCGGGCGACCAGCCGCTCCGCGTCGTCGGCGGTGTCGTAGAAGGCGCCGCCGGGCGCGGCGAAGTGCGTGAGGGCGGTGTCCAGCAGCTCGCCGGCCACTGTCAGCCAGCGGCCCTCGCCGGTGAGCTGGTGCAGCGCGCAGAATGCCTCGGCAACGCAGCCGTAGTCCTCCAGGACGCCGGCCGGCTCGCCGACCTTGCCGTCCCGGGAGACCCGGCGCAGTCGGCCGTCCACCAGGTGCGCGGTTGCCAGGTGCTCGGCGGCCTGGCGCATCGCCCCGTCGGCGACGATGGTGACGCCGTCCATCAGGTTGGCGTCCTCGTCCTGCGGGGACGCGTACACGGCGGCGACCTGCTGGAACTCGGCGATGGCGGTGATCGCCAGACCGTTCCAGGCGGCCACCACCTTGTCGTCGAGGGCCGGCTGGGGGCGGGCGTCCCGGGCGGCGAGCAGCCGCCCGACCACCTGCCGCCAGCGGGCACGCACCTCGGGCGCGGCATCGTCCACGTCCCGGGCGAGCTTGAGCACGCTCATGCCGTGCTCAAAGGTGCCCTGGTCGGTGACGGTGAACAGGTCGGCGGCGAACCGGCCGTCCTCCTCGCCCAACGCCTCCACGAGTTGGGCGGGCGTCCAGGCGTAGGTGAGCCCCTCGACGCCCTCGGTGTCGGCGTCCAACGCGGACGCGAACCCCTGCCCCGGCCGGTGCAGCTCGTCGGCGAGGAACCGGGCGGTGTCCCGGGCCACCCGACGGGCCAGCGGGTCACCGGTGAGTCGCCACAGCTGGGTGTAGACCCGCAGCAGCAGCGCGTTGTCGTAGAGCATCTTCTCGAAGTGCGGCACCGTCCAGTGCGCGTCCACCGAATAGCGGGCGAAGCCGCCCGCGAGCTGGTCATAGATGCCGCCCCGGGCCATCGCCTCGGCGGTGTGCCGGGTGATCTCCAGGCTGCCCGGGTCGCCGGTGCGCTGGTGGTGGCGCAGCAGGAAGAGCAGGTTCATGTGCGGCGGAAACTTCGGGGCGCCACCGAACCCGCCGTTCGTGGCGTCGTACTCGCTGGCCAGCTTCGCGGCCGCCGCGTCGAGCAGCGGGGCGTCCAGCGGCGCGGTGGGGCCGCCCACGGCCTGCGCGCCGCCGATCGCCTCGACCACTGCGGCGCCCTGGCCCAGCACCGCCTCGCGCTGCTCCCGCCAGGCGGTGGCGACCGACTGGAGCAACTGGACGAAGTTGGGTCGCGGGAAGTAGGTGCCGCAGAAGAACGGGGTGCCGTCCGGGGTGGCGAAGACGGTCATCGGCCAACCACCCTGGCCGGTCATCGCCTGGGTCGCGGTCATGTAGACCGCGTCCACGTCCGGGCGCTCCTCACGATCCACCTTGATCGACACGAAGTTGTCGTTCATCAGGGCGCCGACCTGCTCGTTCTCGAACGACTCGTGCGCCATCACGTGGCACCAGTGGCAGGCCGCGTAGCCCACCGAGATGAGCACTGGAACATCCCGCCGCTTCGCCTCGGCGAACGCCTCGTCCGACCACGGCCACCAGTTGACCGGGTTGTCGGCGTGCTGGAGCAGGTACGGACTGGTGGCGTCGGCGAGTCGGTTCACCTGACGACCATAGCCAGCCCCGGCGCGGACCGCGCGGGCTCCACCCGGACGGTCAGGACGCGCCGTCGGCGCGGAGCCGGAACACGTTCGACTCCGCCGAGTCGCGCAGCGACCCCAGCACCGCACCGATCTTGTCCGCCGGCATCGGCTTGAAGAAGTGGTAGCCCTGCGCGGAGGTGCAACCCAACTCGGCCAGGGCCATTCGCTGCTCGGCGGTCTCCACCCCTTCGGCGACCACCCGCAGCCCCAACTCGTGAGCGAGGCCGACCGTCGTCCGGACGATCGCGGCGGCCTCCGGCGAGTCGGCCATCCGGATGACGAAGGAACGGTCCACCTTCAACTCGTCCACAGCGATCCGGGTAAGGAAGGTCAGCGACGAGAAGCCGGTGCCGAAGTCGTCGACAGCGAGCTGCACGCCCATCGACCGGAGCGTGGCCAGCACCTCGTCGATGACCTCCAGCTCGCTCATCACCACCGTCTCGGTGATCTCCAGAACGAGCCGGTGCGGCGGCACCTGGTGGCGGCGCAGCGCCTCGGCGATCTCCGCCGGCAACCGGGGGTCGAGCAGGCTGCGCGCCGAGAGGTTGACCGAGATCGGGACGTCCAACCCCTCGCGGGCCCAACTGGCGGCCACGCTGAGCGCCTTGTTCAGCACGTAGCGGGTGAAGGCGCCGAGCTGCTCGCTGTTTTCCACCGGTCGGATGAAGTCGGCCGGGTTCAGCCACCCACGCCGGGGGTGCTGCCAACGGATCAGCGCCTCCACCCCGGTGGGCGCACCCGTGGCCAGGTCGACCGCCGGCTGCAACGCCAGCACCAGCTGGTCGTCGACCTTCAACGCCTCACGCAGCTCGGCCAGCAGGGCGAGCTGGTCGGTGCTGGCCGCGTCGCGCGCGCCGTCGTACGCGGCGACGTTGCCGCCGCCCTCCTTGGCCTGGTACATCGCGATGTCGGCCCGCCGCAGCAGCTCGGTCAGGTCCGCGGTGCCCGCGGCGGCGACCACCACCCCGACCGAGACCTCGATGGACATCCGTACGCCGGCCACCTCGGTCGGTGCGGCCAGCCGTTCGGCGATCTCGCGGGCCTGACGCAGCGCGTGGGCCATCGGGGCGGCCCGGTCGCCGAGCACCGGCACCGCCGTGAGCAGGAGGGCGAACTCGTCGCCACCGAGTCGACCGAGCAGGTCACCGGCGCGGACCAGCGCGTTGAGTCGGTTCGCGGTCAGTCGCAGCAACTGGTCACCCGCCGCGTGGCCGAGGGTGTCGTTGACTTCCTTGAACTGGTTGATGTCCAGCAGCAGCAGCGCCACCGGGTGGTCGTGGCTGAGCTGTCGCAGCGACTGGTCGCCCTTGCTCAGCATCGCCGCCCGGTTGGCGAGCCCGGTGAGCGGGTCGTGCACCGCCTCGTACGACGAACGGGCGGTCACCAGCCGCAGCTCGTGGTGGGTCGCGGCGTCGTGCAACGCGGCGGCGAGGGCGTCGCCGAACGCGGCCACCGCGTCACGTTCCCGGGCCGTGGGCGGGGCCGAGCGGGGGAACCGCACCCGCAGCCGACCGACCGGCGTGGCGCCGACCGACAGCGCCCGGCTCAGCTCGTGCTCGTCCGGCTCCGACTGGTCCGGTGGGCCGGTCTCCCGGTCGACAAGCTGACCGCTGGCGTCGCCCCGGTAGCGGTGCCACCGGCCGTCGACCCGGGCCACGTCGACGTCCACCAGCTCGGCGTTGAACAGCGTCAGCGCCCCGGTGACCGCCGCGCTGGCCACGCCGCGCTCGTCGAGCTGGTTGAGGGCCGCGGTGGCCTCGGCGAAGGCACGCCAGGTGCGACGCTCCTGATCGGAGCGCAGCCGGTAACGGTAGGTCTGCTGCAACAGCCACAGCAGCGGCGGCAGCAACAGCAACCAGCGGGGGTCGAGTTCCAGCAGGGCGACCACCACGAGGCCGACCGCCACGTTGCCGACGAACATCAGCAGCTTGCCGCGCAGCGCGGCGAACAGCGCCGGCCCGATCGGCAGCCCGTGCCGCAGGCCCAGCGTCACGCCGCCGAGCCAGGCGGTCACCAGGAGGTACGTCACCGAACCGGCGATCACTGCCAGCGCCAGGATCGGGGTTGGTGGCGAGAGCAGCGGCCGCCCGAGCGCGGTGGTCACGGAGACGGCAAGCGCCGACGCGGCGGCCAGCGACGCGGCGATCCGGACGATCTCCAGGGCCGGACGGCGGTCGTTGTGCAGTGACAGCAACGTCCAGGCCAGCCCGGTGCCGAGCAGCGTGGCGGACGGGAGCCAGCCGGCTGGAGTCAGGTAGAGGCAGACGATCAGGGCCGCCTCGCCCCAGGTGATGCTGACCATGCCCGCGGCCGAGCGGAATCGCAGCCGGGCGAGCTGGGCGAGGGCCAGGACGGCGACGGCGATGCCGAAGCGGGCCGGACCGCCGAGGGGGTCGTCGGCCGGCAGCCGGACCGGGAGGGTCAACCCGACCGCGGCGGCGGCCAGGGCGGTCAGCGTGACGGCGGCGGTGAGCACGAGCAGCCGGCCCGGTGTGCCACGCACCCCGAGCCGATCGAACGGGTCGTCGGCCGGACCGGAGGTCATCGACCTCCCCCGTCAGCCGACCGACCGACGTCGCGGTGGGCGGCCGGTGCTGTGCTGGTCATCGGCGCCCCCTCCCGCACACGGCTCGGAGACTTTTGGTCCCCCCGGCGGAAGGCTAAGCCAAACCGGGTGGCCGCAACAGGGGGCGACCACCCGGTTCGGCGTGATTCACGCGCGGACTACCCGTTCAGGTGCTGCTGGTGCCCGTTGGGAGCGGGCGTGGATGAATCACGCGCCCCGGTCCCGTCTGTCGGATCGACGACTGTCGCATCGGCCCTGGTCGGGTCGGTCGGCCCGGACTGCTGGGGGAAACGGTCCGGCAGACGGCGCAGCCGAGCGTTCATGTTGCGGATCAGCAGGATGGTCGCGGTGGCCAGCAGCAGGATGAGGAAGAGGCCCATCGGCCCGGCCAGACCACCCGTGCGGGTGTCCCCGAAGTTGTTCTCCGCGAGCACCTGGGCAGCGGTCAGCATGGCGTTCCTCCGATGTGCGGTTGGTAACCAGGGTAGCCCCGCCGGGAATCAGCGCGCGTGCGCCGTCTCCCGCACCCCGGCGAAGAGATCGGACTCGGGCAGTGGGCTGTCGACCATCGAGCGGGCCAGCTCGTAATCCTCGGTCGGCCAGGCGCGCTGCTGGAGCTCCATCGGCACGTGGAACCAGAAGCCGTCCGGGTCGACCTGGGTGGCGTGGGCGCGCAGCGCGTCATCACGGACCGTGAAGTATTCGGCGCACTCGACCCGGGTGGTGATCCGCGGGCCCTTGTCGGGGCGGTCCTCCCACCGCTTGAGCCACTCCTCGTAGGGCGACTCAAGACCGGCGGCCAGCATGCCCTCGTGCAGGGCCATGATCTTGCCCTTGGAGAAGCCGATGTCGTAGTAGAGCTTCAGCGGCTGCCAGGGCGCGCCCAGCTCCGGGTAGCGCTCCGGGTCACCGGCGGCCTCGAACGCGGCCACGCTCACCTTGTGGCACATGATGTGGTCCGGGTGCGGGTAGCCACCCTCCTCGTCGTACGTGGTCACCACGTGCGGACGGAACTCGCGCATCAGCCGCACCAGCGGGCCCGCGGCGACCTCGACGTCCTGGAGGGCGAAACAGCCCTCGGGCAGCGGCGGCAGCGGATCACCCTCGGGCAGCCCCGAGTCGACGAAGCCCAGCCATGCCTGGTCGACGCCGAGGATCGCCCGCGCGGCGTCCATCTCGGCACGCCGGATCTCGCCGATGTTGGCCCACACGTCGGGTCGGTCGAGCTTGGGGTTGAGCACGCTCCCGCGCTCGCCACCGGTGCACGTCACGACCAGGACGTCCACCCCCTGAGCGACATATTTCGCCGTGGTCGCCGCGCCCTTGCTCGACTCGTCGTCCGGGTGCGCGTGCACGGCCATGAGACGCAGTTGCTCTGCCAACTTCGGCGCTCCTCGTCTGTGCCGGACGGTGGACCCGACCGGGCTCGACCGGCTGACCTGCCGGGATCTTTCCTCACCGCACCCTGTCACCGGCCACCAGCGCCGGGCATGACCTGCCATTCCTGCCGCTGGACCGGGTGGGAGGATGGGGCTCTGTCATTCTTGCCGATGCCGCCGACAACAACGCCAGGAGATACCCGCCGGTGACCGAGACGCACGCCACAATTTCACCAGGCGCGCCGGTATTCCCGGCCGGGCGCTACGGCCGCCGTCGGGCACCGGGCGGAAAGCGCCGCCGTACGCTGCTGGCCGCGCTGGCACTGTTTGCCCTCGTCGCGACGCTGACCGTGATCTCGGTGCGGCTCTACCGCCAGTACGGCGACCCGGTCTACGACGCCCAGGTGATCACGTACACCGACATCACGGACAAGCAGGTGCTTGTCGACTTTCGGGTGACAGTTCCGCCCGGCGGATCGGCGGTCTGCGTGCTGCGCGCCCGGGACCGTGCCGGCGCCGAGGTCGGCCGGGAACAGGTCACAGTGACCGCCGATCCCGGGGATCGGCACGTCACGACCCAGCACCGCCTGGCCACCACCGCGCGGCCGTTCATCGGTGAGGTCCTGCGCTGCCGAGCACCGTCCTGAGCTGCTCGAACAGCACCAGAAGCCGGGCTGGCGGGGCGCCTACCGCCGGTGTCGGATCCGGACACCGGCGGTGATGGCCGACACGCTGTGTCGTACCGCACTGGTAACTTGGTAGTTCACCTGTCAGCCAGCCACGCACAACTGAGGAGAACGCCTGTGTCCACTGGCAACGAGGCGCCCGCCACCTGGCTGTCGCAGGACGCGTACGACCGCCTCCAGGCCGAGCTCGACGAGCACATCGCCAACCGCCCGGCGATCGCAGCTGAGATCAACGCTCGGCGCGAGGAGGGCGACCTGCGGGAGAACGGCGGCTACCACGCCGCCCGCGAGGAGCAGGGCAAGGCCGAGGGTCGCATCCGCTACCTGCAGGAGCTGCTGCGCACCGCGAAGGTCGGCGAGGCCCCGACCGCCGACGCGGTGTCGCCGGGCATGGTGGTGACGATCTACTTCGACGACGACACCAACGACACCGAGACCTTCCTGCTCGGTTCCCGGGAGATCGCGGCCACCACCGACCTGACCGTCTACAGCCCCGAGTCCGCGCTGGGCAAGGCGATCCTGGGCGGTCGAGCCGGGCAGACCTGCACCTACACGGCCCCCAGCGGCGCCGACATCAAGGTGACAGTGGTCAGCTTCGAGCCGTTCTCCGGCTGACCGTCGCCGGTCGCGCTACCCGCTTCCGGCCGGCTCGACCGACGCCGGCACCCGTTGTCGAAACACCGCGCATCCGAGGCGTGGCACCCACCGGTGTCACGCCTCGGCCGCGAATACCACCTGGTAGCCGCTGGCCCGCAGGGCGCTGATCAGGGTGTCCGAGTGCTCGACACCCCGGGTCTCCACCGACAGCGCCACCTCCACCTCGCCGAGGCCGAGGTGCGGGTTGGCCCGCTGGTGCTCCACGTCCACCACGTTGGCCCGGTGCTCGGCGATCTGAGTGAGCAGCGACGCGAGCTGCCCCGGCCGGTCCGAACAGCGGACGGTCACCCGCAGGTAGCGACCCGCCGCGGCCAACCCGTGTTCGATCACCCGCAGCATCAGCAACGGGTCGATGTTGCCGCCGGAGAGCACCGCGACCACCGGCGTCTCCACCTCGACCACGCCGGCCAGCAGCGCGGCCACTCCGACCGCCCCGGCCGGCTCGACCACCTGCTTGCCGCGCTCCAGCAGCATCAGCAGGGCCCGGGAGATGTCCTCCTCGGAGACCGTGACGATCTCGTCGACCAGCTTGCGCACATGGTTGAAGGTGATCTCGCCCGGCCGGCCGACCGCGATGCCGTCGGCGATGGTGGAGAAGATGGGCAGCCGGACCGGTTCCCCGGCCACCAGTGAGGGCGGGAACGCCGCCGCCCCGGCCGCCTGCACGCCGATGATCCGGACGTCCGGGCGCAACGCCTTCGCGGCCACCGCCATGCCCGAGATCAGACCGCCGCCACCCACCCCGGTGATGATCGTCTTCACGTCCGGGCACTGTTCGAGGATCTCCAGCGCCACAGTGCCCTGCCCGGCGATCACATCGGGGTGGTCGAACGGGTGGATCAGCACCGCGCCGGTGCGCTCGGCGTACGTGTGCGCCGCGACCAGCGACTCGTCGACGGTGTTCCCGGCCAACTCGACCTGCGCGCCGTACCCCTTGGTGGCGGCCACCTTCGGCAGCGGCGCGTTGACCGGCATGAAGACTGTGGCGTGCGTGCCGACCAGGCCGGCGGCGAGAGCGACGCCCTGCGCGTGATTGCCCGCGCTCGCCGCGACCACGCCGCGCTTCCGCTCCGCCGCCGACAACCGGGAGATCCGCACGTACGCGCCCCGCACCTTGTACGAGCCGGCGCGCTGCACGTTCTCGCACTTGAGCCACGTCGGCCCGCCCAGCGCCGCGCTGAGTGGCCGGGAGGGCTCCAGTGGGGTGGTGCGGGTGACGCCAGCGAGCAACTCCCGTGCGGCCCGCACGTCGTCGAGACCGACCAGTTCCGTCATGCCCCGATCGTGCCACCCGCCTGCGGAGCCCTCGGCGGCGACACCGGAGTGCCCGACAGCGCGCACACCGTCGACGGTCAGGCGGTGGCCGGCGACTCCGTGCCGACCCGGGGGTAGCCGGGGGCGTGGCGCGTCCACGGGGCGGCCATCTCGAACTGACCGGCCACACCGAGCAGCAGCAGCTCCGAGCCGGGCGGACCGACCAGCTGCACGGCGACCGGCAGGCCGTCCGGGCGGCGGCCGACCGGCACGACGACCGCCGGCAGGCCGGCGATGTTCCAGGGTGCGGCGTACGGGGCGTACCGGATGTTGGCTGTCATGTTCGCCCGCCAGGACCGCTCCGACCAGCGGGCCGCCTCCGGTGGCGCGCTGGCCAGCGCCGGGGTGAGCAGCAGGTCCACCGAGTGGTCGGTGAAGAAGTCGACCGACCGTTGCCGCCAGGCTGCCCGGTCCGCCTCCCGCACGTAGCCGCGACGCTGCGCCCACTCGCCCAGCGCGACGTGCCGGCGGGTACGCCGTTGCAGCCCACGCCGGTCCAGACCGGAGGCCCGGACATCGGTGGCGGCTGCGGCGAACCAGGTGGCGATGCCCTGCAGGCCGAGCGCGGTCGGGTAGACCGGATCGGCCGGCACCGTGTCGTGCCCGGCGGCGGCGAGGAGCCGACCGGCGGCGGCGACAGCGTCCCGGTTGGGTGCGTCCGGTGCGACACCGCGCACCGGGGAGCGCAGCGAGACACCCACCCGCAGCCGCTGCGGAGGGACCAGCTTCTCGGGACGCCGGCCGGCGAGCACCGAGAAGCCGACCGCCGCGTCGGCGACCGTGCTGGTCAACATGCCGTGCTCGGTGAGGCCGAACCAGTCGTCCGCCCCGAGCTGGCAGGGGACCACGCCCCGACCGGGCTTGAGGCCGACGAGTCCGCAGCAGGCCGCGGGAATCCGGATCGAGCCGAGACCGTCGTTGGCGTGCGCGATCGGCACCAGCCCGGCGGCGACCGCGGCGGCGGCACCACCGGAGGACCCACCGGGGGTACGCGTGCTGTCCCACGGGTTACGGGTCACCGCGCTGTCGTCGTCGGTCAGTGCCCACAGCCCCAGCTCCGGCATCCGGGTCACGCCGAGGATCACCGCCCCGGCGCCGCGCAGCCGACGCACCACCTCGTGATCGGCCTCCGCCACGTCGGTGCGGGCGGCGGCCGACCCGTTCCACGTGGGCAGGCCGGCGACCGGGGTGTTCTCCTTGACCGCCACCGGAACCCCGGCCAGCGGCAGGTTGGCCAGGTCCTCCTGCTCGTCGACCTTCTCCGCCTCGGTGATCGCCTCACCGCCGCGAACGGCGCGGAACGCGGCCAGCTCACTGTCGGCTCGGGAGATGTACTCGAGGTGATCGGCGACGACCTGGGTCGCCGAGACGTCACCTCGGCGTACGCCCCGGGCGATCTGCTTGGCGGTCGCTCCGACCCAGGTCGCCATGATGTCCTGCACGGCCATCCTCCCCCAGCGGTCAGCCCAGCGCCTGCTCCAGATCGGCGAGTAGGTCGTCGACCGTCTCGATGCCGACAGACAGTCGCACGAGATCGCCGGGAACTTCAAGCGGCGAGCCGGCAGCACTTGCGTGTGTCATCCGACCCGGGTGCTCGATCAGGGATTCCACACCACCCAGCGACTCGGCGAGCACGAAGAGCTTGGCCCGGTTGCAGATGTCCACGGCGTGGTCCTCACCACCGGCGGCGCGGAACGAGATCATGCCGCCGAACCGGCGCATCTGCTTGGCGGCGACCTCGTGACCGGGGTGCGAGGGCAGCCCCGGATAGAGCACCTGGGCGACCTTGGCGTGACCGTCGAGGTACGCGGCGAGCCGCTCGGCGTTGTCGCAGTGCCGGTCCATGCGTACCCCGAGGGTCTTGATGCCCCGCAGGGTGAGCCAGGCGTCGAACGGGCCGTTGATCGCGCCCATCGCGTTCTGGTGGTAGCGCAACTCCTCGCCGAGCCCGGCGTCGGCGACGACGAGGGCGCCACCGACCACGTCGGAGTGCCCGCCGACGTACTTGGTGGTGGAGTGCACCACCACGTCCGCACCGAAGGCGATCGGCTGCTGCAGGTACGGCGAGGCGAAGGTGTTGTCCACCACCAGCAGAGCGCCCGCGTCGTGTGCCACGGCGGCCAGGGCGGCGATGTCGGCGATGCCGAGCAGCGGGTTGGTCGGCGTCTCCACCCAGACGATCTTCGTTCGGCCGGGCCGCACGGCCGCCCGGACCGCGTCCGGGTCGGAAACCTTGGCCGGGCTGAACTCCAGGCCCCAGCGCTGGGCGACTCGGGCGAAGAGCCGGTACGTGCCGCCGTACGCGTCGTCCGGGATCACCACGTGGTCGCCGGGCTGGCACACGGCCCGCAGCAGGGTGTCCTCCGCCGCCAGGCCGCTGGCGAAGGCGAGCCCCACCGGCCCGCCCTCCAGCGCCGCCAGGCACTCCTGTAGCGCGTCACGGGTCGGGTTGCCGGAGCGGCTGTACTCGTAGCCGAGGCGAGGCGCGCCGACGGCGTCCTGGGCGTACGTGCTGGTCTGGTAGATCGGTGGGATAACCGCGCCGGTGCGGGCCTCGGGGTCCTGACCGGCGTGGATGGCGAGCGTCTCGAAGCCGTGACTCATTCTGGTGAGGCTAGTGCCCCGTCCCGAGGGCTGGAACGGAACCCGCGCTCCCGGGCGAGGGTCGGACCGACCGGCCCGACCCTCGCGCTCCTGGTGCCCGGTCAGCCGGCCGGAACGGGCAGGACGTGCAGGGTCGCCGGACGGGCTCCGGTCCAGTCTGAGGTGACCGCGTAGACCCGGGCTTCGTTCGGCGCCCAGGCCAGCCCGCCGGCACTGAGTTCATCGCCCAACTCGTAGCGGGCCTGTTCGGTGCCGTCCGCCGCGAACACGAAGACGTCCGGGGCGTAGGCGGCGTCGGCGCCGGCGACGATCCGGGTGCCGAGACGCGACAGCTCGACTGCTCGCGGGTACGGACCGGTGGCGTACGTCGCGGTGGGGGTGGCGATGTCGGCGAACGGGAACGCCTGCACCAGCGGTGGCGAGCCGGCAGCCGTGTAGAGGGTGGTGCCGGTCGGGTCGAGGGCGATGTCGCGCAGGTTGCTGCCGACGGCCGAGAACTGGTTGGTCCGCAGCATGGTCAGCGCTCCTGCGGCGCCGATCTCGTATGCGTACACCGACGCCGGGCTCAACCCCGGCTGACCGGCGAGCAGCACCGCCCGGTTCTGAGCGGCGGCGGCCAGCAGCGGAGCGTAGTAGAAGTCCTCGCTGACCACGCCGGTGCTGAGGCGGGCCGGCTGACGGCCCAGGTCGATCCGGCCGATGTTGCCGCCCCACTGGTCACAGCCGTAGCCGAACCACAGGTACCGGCCGGTCAACGCCAGCGACGACGGGCACTCGCCCGCGCCGGTGTCGTACCGGGCCGACTCGATCAGCGAGCCGGTGTCGAAGGCGGCGATGGCGTTGGCGGTGGGCAGCGCCACGTAGAGGGTCCGCCGGTCGGCGCTGAGCAGCAGGTCGGTGGGGCCGGGCAGGCCCGACAGGGTGCCGACCACGGTGCCGGTCGCGCTGGTCACCACGACATCGGTGGCGGAGCTGCCACCGCTGACGAAGACCCGGTCACCGGCCGACACCACGTCGGCCACGATGCTCAGCGGCAGTGGGGTGGCGGTCGGCGCGGCGGCCGCCTGGGCGTGGCCCGGGGCCGCGCCGGTGAGCAGCCCGGCGGTCAGCGCCGCCAGTGCCAGGGTGAGGGCTCTTCTGATCTGCAAGCTTGGTCCTTTCGGAGCATCGACGCGCACGCCGACGGCCGGGATCACCCAGTGTTCATCCATTCACGTAGATGATTACCACAGCCGATTCACGCGTGGGGGGCGCCGTGACGCGCGAGGCCGCCGCATAGCCTGGCCCGATGAGCGGTTGCGTGTTCTGCGGGATCGTGACGGGCGAGGTGCCGGCGTTCCGGGTGGTCGACACCCCGGACGGGGTGGCGTTCCTGGACACCCGGCCGGTGTTCAAGGGGCATGTCCTGGTGGTGCCCCGGGTGCACCTGGTGACCCTGCAGGAGTTGCCGGCCGACCTGCTGCCCGACTACTTCGCCATGGTTCAGCGACTGGCGGTGGCGGTGGAGACCGCCCTGGGCGCCGGTGGGACCTTCGTGGCGATGAACAACAAGGTGTCCCAATCGGTGCCCCACCTGCACACCCACGTGGTCCCGCGTACCAAGGGCGACGGGTTGCGGGGCTTCTTCTGGCCACGTACGCGGTACGACGACGACACCGAGGCCCAGACGTACGCGGACCGGATCGCGGCGGCGCTCCCCGGCGGGGCCTGACTCACTGTCACCCGGGTAAGGAAGGTGGACCCTCCGGTGTTACACGCTGGGAGTGGTACGAGAGGAGATCCCACCGTGTTTTTGCGCCGTATGAACGCCGATATGGTCTCGCCCGACCAGGCCCTGCCGGGCCGTCCGATCGCCATGCCGGTCGCCGACCGCCACGAGGTGCTGGGCACCCCGTTGAAGGGCCCGTTCCCTGAGGGCCTTCAGGTCGCGGTCTTCGGCATGGGCTGTTTCTGGGGTGCCGAGCGGCTGTTCTGGACGCTGCCCGGCGTCTACACCACGTCCGCCGGTTACGCGGGTGGCATCACCAAGAACCCGACGTACGAGGAGACGTGTTCCGGCCGGACCGGGCACGCCGAGGTCGTCCAGGTGGTGTACGACCCCAGCAAGATCAACTATGAGGATCTGCTGAAGGTCTTCTGGGAGAACCACGACCCGACCCAGGGCATGCGCCAGGGCAACGACGTCGGTACCCAGTACCGCTCGGCGATCTACACGACCACCGACGAGCAGCGGACCATCGCGGAGTCGTCCCGGGACGCGTTCCAGCCGATCGTGACGCGGGCCGGCAAGGGTGAGATCACCACTGAGATCGCCCCGCTCGGCAGCTACTACTTCGCCGAGGACTACCACCAGCAGTACGCCGCAAGTAGTAGTAACGTGTGCTCCCCCACCGGGTGTGGGTTGCGCCTTGACGTCAACTACCCGGGGTAACCTCGGCTCCGTGGAACGGGGCTACCTTCGGGAAGGGTGCGATGCCGATATACGAACGAATATGTGCAGTGTGCGACACCTCCGATGATGTCAAGTGCTACACGATGTCGTCTGGTGCGGAGACAAGTACAGCGATGCTGTGTACCACTCACGGTAAGCCGATTGATGATCTGATAGCCGTTGGACACACGGACCCCAGGACGTACCGTCCGGTTCAACAACAGCTCAGGGACAGGGATAACAGAATCATCCCCATTGAGGAACTATAAAACCCAGAACCCCCCCCACACCCGAAGGTGTGGGGGGGTTCTGTATGGGTGCCTAGAGTTGCGCCTCGATAGCGTCGGCAATCTGCGCGAACGTCCGACCGTAGTCGTTGTGGTGGGAAAGCGGGGCGGTAACACCGTCGATGGTGACCATGGGATCCCAGTCCGCTAGCCCCATCCAATCCTTCACCGCGTCGGGAAGATGAGCGGTTTCATGACTGAGGTAAACCCACTCACCGTCGCAATGCTGATTGGGCTCGGGAATGACGTTGTTCTTCACTGCCCGGTCACAGGCAACCCCGAGGCAACAAAAGTGATCGTCAGCGTCCCGAAGAGTGTTCTTCCCCTGGGTGTACTTCCCTGACCGAAGATCAGCCACCCACTCAGCCTTACGCTCCGGGTTCATCGGAGGGGTTCGGTAGGGCTCCGGGTCGGGAGCCCGATCAACCGTAACCCCCTCGGTGTCCGTGACGAACCGGACCGGTTGGTCATAGGGAATCAGCTCAGACAGATCATCGTCCGGCATCACAGGCACATCAACGGCCATCGGTGAATTCCTCCATTGAGGTTAGGTGCCATCCACGGCACAACGGGTGGAAGTAGTAACGGCGCTCGGAGCGCCCGTGAAGCTGAGCCATCGTCAACGCGATGTGAGCGTCAAGCCGGTCGGGATACCGGAGTTTCTTCGGGGAGTAGTGAAAGCACCACCGAGGTTTAGCCGTCGGCATTCACTCGGGATCCCAGCCGATTGGACGCTCAGACGGAGGAAGGGCGTTCACCGACTGAACCAGCCTCAGGGATTCGGCAGCGACCACAACCCGCCAATACCGTTCAGCCGCTGGGTTGCGTTCGCGCTGAGACGCGGCCAGCATCATGGAAGCCCAAACGACACCATCGGTTTCCCTCTCGACACCTTCCATTACCACAATCCTTCCGGTCCAATGTTGGTTTCGTGTATCTCTCGTTCAATGGGCATCAGCAGCCCTTTGAAGGTTGGTCCGATCTTGATAAGCACCGGTTCGTATCCGTCGGTCATCAACACGTCCGCCATACGCTCAGACTTATCGGCTTTGACCTTGGCGAACCGCGACCACAGCACCGGGTCTAGCGTCATGACACCTGGGATCACCCCAGGGCGTTTCTCCGCTGCCCCGATGATGTCCGTTAGCCGGTGGTGCAACTCAAGTTGTTCGGGGCTGAGGTGAACGGGGACCGTCACCGGGTGACACCCGATGGGCTCCACTGTCAATCCGTCGGAGCGAACTTCAACGGTCGCAACAACCTTCTTTGCTTCACGGGCACACCGCTCTAGCGCTAACAGATCATCCCGACCGACTAGAACGTCAGTGGGTTCCCCGAGGAACCCGGACGCCTTGGCGAAGTCCGTACCGGCGGCGTACGAATCGGTGCCCGAGGTGTAAACACCCTGAGGGGTGACCCGGATGAGAGCCAACGGGATGGGGGATCTAGCGGGAATGAACGCGTGAGCGTTGTAGAAAGCTCGGGCTACGTCGGGTGCATCGACGGTTGCCCGGATCACCGGATATGACGGCTGAGGTACAAGTCTTCGAACAACTCCACCAGCCGCCTAACGTGCTGTTTGGCTACGCCTTCTCCCTGGGTGCTCAACACCCGTTCCACGGACGACACAGCGGCTGGGTACGTCCGGTGGTCAGTGAAGCGCCCCAGGGGGCGGAGAAGGTCTGACACCGGGGTCACTGGTGGTTCCCAGCGTCAGCGACCTTCCGGATGCCCTCAGCAGCCTTGAGGCGCTTCCGCTCCATTGCCTCTAGGTATGCCTGACCGATGTGCCCTACGCGGGGCGTACGGGGCTTCCTACGGCTGTTCTCCACGCTGAACCTCCCTGACGTTGGACATCTACCCTTCGGGACCGTTCAAAGGGGCTCCGGTGTGGGGACACCGTCACCCCAGGGTGGTCCGTCGTGGCGCTGAGAAGACGCTACGACACAGGTTCTCTGGGTCCGTCGGGGTTGCGTGACCAGCCCAAACCCCGTGTGTAACCCAGATCACACCGTTATTCGGTTCGCCCCGTACCCGAACCGAACCCGTATATATAGTGAGGGGTAAGGGGCACGGAGTGACCCGAGCCCCGAACAACCTACATAGATAGCAGCGCCAACAAAGGCGCTGCCTATACCTATATAGGTAATACACTAGTGACCCCCAATCAAAGGGGGTCACCTATATACAGTAGTTGTACCAAATGCAAAACCCTAATACCACTAGGGGAAAGTCGGTGCACCAGACACCGACCCAAAAGAACCCATGTACTTAGCTCCACTCAGCGCGGATACGACGCTGAGTATTTACGCAATAGAGCTACCATCCTAGAAGGTAGCCCATTATGCGTACTGTGTAACCGTCGTATAGCCACGACGGCAGACCACATTATCCCCCTATCTAGAGGGGGTACTAATCAGATACACAACCTCAGACCAGCGTGCCCCAGGTGCAACAGTGGCAGGGGCAACCGCTTATAGAGCGCATACTATGACGAATGCTATACAGTAAAACGCATAACCATTCTGCATAAAGCATCACATAATATGCACACAGCACCTCCCCAGGTCACAGGGGAGGGGGGGTCAAAAAGGACATCCGGCCCATAAGCCAGACCCACGCTCTTAGGCGCGTGTGTGTCGCTGCGGATCTTGCCGGGTTCGTGGGAATTCGCCACGGGTTTTATACATTCTGGCCGTATATTCTCGGATCGGCTCGAATGGTTTTATGCATATTTTGGAGGTGACAGTATGGCGGACAGGAAGCCCGCAAACGTTAAGCTTTTGCACGGTAATCCCGGGAACCGTTCTGTCACTTCGTCGCACAATTCAACGACGGGGATTCCGAGGCCACCCGCTGACCTTAAGGGGGAAGCGTTCGCGGAATGGTGCCGTATTACTTCGTATTTGGCTAAGGTTGGCAAAATCGAATTGGTCGATTATGCCGCCCTGGTGGTTTACTGTTCCGCTTGGGAAATGTTCGATGATGCCCGAGCGTCGTTTCAGGAACACGGTTCTTTGATCCCCGGTCGGGATGGCGGTTTGGTGAAGAACCCCGCTGCCCAGATTATGCGTGACGCCTCGGACACGATGTTGAAGTTTGGTGGCCGTTTCGGGTTCAGCCCGAAGGATCGGCAAAACCTGGGGATCACGTCGGATGATGCCGACGAAGATGACATTGAGCAGTCGCTAGCCGGCTAGCGTGACATGCTGTCGAGGTTGAGGGCTCCAGAGTGTCCAGAGGTGCCGTAGGGGCTGTGCCCGCTACCATCCCGGTCATGGTCTACCGAGAGTGCCCAACCCCCAGGAAGAAGCGGTTCCCCTCGGAGCGCGCGGCGCTCCCGGTGGCGGCATTGATCACCACTCGGCTACAGCAGAGCAACCCAGATGACCGAGGCGTCACCCCGTACCCCTGTCCGGCTGGTGAGGTGTGCGGCTGGTGGCACCTACGGCGCATTGGCTCCCGGTGGTCGGAGAAGGAAAAGCGACGGAACCGTAACCCCGAGGGTCACCGGGCTAAGAAGAAACGCGACAAAGCCGCGTACCGGGAGAAGAATCCCGAAAAGTATCGGGCTCAACGGGCAGCCCAAAAGAAAGCGCGTAAGGCTAGACGTCGTCAAGAATCGACGGTTGAGGGTTGAGGGCTCCGGGTTCCTGGGCGGAAACCCGTTCTGAGCCCTCCCCTAGCGTCTTTCCGGGGGGTGAGCGCTGGTTGTGTCGGTGAGCCTCCAAAGCTCACGCGTGAGGGTTCGAATCCCTCCACCCCTGCTCTAACCGTCGGCTTTCGATGCGGTCCAGGTGCAACCGGATTGCCTTTAGCCGCTTCCATGCCGTCATGGTGCTATTCATGGTGCTGAGGACGTACACAGACGCCTCTATCGGCGGTTGGTCGTTTAGCTCTTTGTGGAGCTGTGCCAAGGCGTAAAACTTCGGGGTGGTCTGATTCCCTCCGAGCTTCAAACACTCCCGGACGCGTTGGACGTACAACCGTTCATCCATCGGGACATCTTAGCTTCGCTACCGTAGCTCAGTGGTAGAGCGGACCCACTTGGGGTCAGTGTCGGCGGTTCGAATCCGCCCGGCAGCGCCAACAGAGAAGGGCACCCCCGGAGGGGTGCCCTTTAGGTTGTTCGACTCAGTCTATGACGCGGTAAACCGTCTGCCCTTGGAGCCCTGACGCGGTGCCCCCCTCGGCGAACCGGAATGTTACCGTTCGTTCGCTTTCCTTGGGGTCACGGGAGGAAACAGACCAGCGGTCAGCAACGGTCTTGATTTCACCGTCAATTAGGATCAAATGTCCTATCTTCGTTTCGTTGGCGGTTTGCGGTTCCGTGCGAATGCCATTCATCGGGTTCCCCTATGGTTTGGTTCCTCAGACGTCCCGGGCTTCCCCGAGCATTATCGACGTTTGCAGAGTCGGATCGGTCACCGACGGATGCGGTCGGGGTTCACGGGGCGGCAACGCCCATCCGATCACTTCAAGTTCTTTGATGTCGTCCTGATCTCCCCTGTAGTTCCGAGTGAACACCCCGGTTCCGCCGTAGCGCCAATTAACCTCAACCAACTTAAGCGCCTCGGTGTGGTAGCGCCTCACGGTCAAGACACGTCCTAGCCTGCCTTCAAAGCGGACCCACATCCCTTCTTCAATTCGGATGGGTTCAGCGCTGGTCATCGGGTGCGCCTCGGGGTGTTCTTGAAGCTCGGACGTTCGGCAGCCTTCACCAGCGTCATAGAAAGCGCGTTGGTGAACAGGGATACCCCAGTGATGTCGTGCTTCAAGTAGAAGGAATGCGGCCCGATGGCGGCCACCAGCGAAGGTGTGGTGTCAACAACCATGTCAACGGTGTACGTACCTTCGTACCCCTCGACGGTCACGACGTCGCGGCGCTTAAATTCGGTCACTCTCGGATCCTCTCAGGATGTTCGGGGCGACGGAAGGGGAGCCCCGGAGGGCTCCCCTGGTTCAGTCGGTGCTACAGCGCCACATCTTCAACGTCGGTCGCGACGACTTCCCCGACGTTGATCAGTTCACCGTCCGGGCCTTTGCGCCCGTACCTGACAACCCCCTCAGGGGTGAGCCCTTGAAGCCGGAACCAGGCACTACCGATCTTGATTCCGATCCCAGTGGGAGCCATCCACAGCGCCCGAATGATCAACGCTTCCGCTTCGGCGCGAAGGGTGGTGGTTGCGCCCCCAGAGAACCACTCAAGTACCTCAAGGGCCTTGACGTCATCTAGCAGCCGCTGCCCAGCGTTCAACATCATCTTTGCGGTCACCTCCCGTTCCACGGGGGTGCCGGACCGGTAGAGGTTGGCAGCGACGTCCGTCCGCCCGTTGTGATCAACAACAGCGACAGGGCTTACCTGGGTGGCGACGGTGTCAGGGCTCGGATCAACGGTGGCTCTACGGCTAAACACGGGGTGTCCCCCTCTGCTGGTTGGCGTAGCTGACCACGCGACAGTAACGGTAGATGTTCAAAGGTGCAACACATACACCGGAGGTGGTGAGGCTTTGGAGTTGTCCCCGTACGGTCCGGCCGACGCTGCCCCTGGGGTGTTCCGGTGGTCGGAGCCCCGAGCGGACCGGGTGGTCAGGTTCATCGAATCGTATGTGGTTCACACGAAGGGGCGACACGCTAGAGCCCCGTTCATTTTGGCTGAGTGGCAAAAAGAAGAGATCATCCGCCCCCTTTACGGGACAGTCGCCCACGATGACCAGTATGACGAATGGGTTCGACAATACCGTATCGCGTGGCTAGAGATGGCACGCAAAAACGGTAAGTCAGAGATTTTGTCAGCGTTGGCGTTGTATCACCTGATAGCCGACCACGAAGAATCCGCTGAGGTTTACTCGGTCGCTGCTGACCGGGATCAGGCTTCGTTGGTCTACAACACCGCTAAGCGCATGGTTGAGTTGTCGCCTCAATTGGCGAAGCGCATCGAGATCATCGACAGCAAAAAGCGGCTGGTTTACGCCAAGACGAATTCCTTTTATCAGGTGCTTCCCGGTGATGCCGCCGGTGCTCTGGGTACCAACCCGAGCGCCGTTCTTTTCGATGAAGTCCTAACCCAGCGAGATCGTCACCTTTGGGATTCGCTACGACAGGGTTTCGGTACGCGTAAGGAACCGTTGCTTATCGCTGCCACTACAGCCGCGTACACCACTGCTCAATTCGCGCTAGCGGAACATGAGTACGGTGAGATGCTGATGAAAACCCCATCAAAAGATCCGGCCCGGTTTGTGTTTATGCGGAACGTTGCGCGTGACTGGGATTGGACCGATGAAGGGGAGCCACCGTCGGATAAAAACCCGAAGGGGACAGGATGGTATTACGCCAATCCTGCCTTGGGGGACTTCCTTAACATCAACAACCTTAGGGCTGAGGCGAAGGAAGCTGCTGAGAAGCCCAGCGCTCAGAACAGTTTCAGGGTGTTCCGGCTAAACCAGTGGGTCAGTCAGGCTGAGCGTTGGCTAGATATGGCTGTGTGGGATGCCAACGGCACCGACACATTCAGCCGTGCCGATTTGCACGGGCGTGAGTGTGTGGCTGGTCTAGACCTAGCTTCTACCCAGGACTTTACCGCGTGGTGCCTCGTTTTCCCTGGTAGCCCCCATGATCCAGAGTCGGACGGCTTCACCGTCGTCCCCCATTTCTTCGTTCCTAGGCACGCTATCGAGGCCCGGACGAACATCCGTGACCGGATGGAAGAATGGGAACGCTCCGGGTTTCTCACGGTCACTGAGGGGCGCGTTACGGACTATGACGCAATTGCCGACTGGGTCACCAGGGACGCGGAAGAATTCCGTATCCGGTTGCTCGGTTATGACCCGTGGAACGCGACTCACCTAATCAGTCAGCTTGAAGACCGGGGACAGCAAACCGTCAAGGTTCCGCAAACGGCACCACGATTGAATGACCCCTGTAAAGCGCTTGAGTCGGCTTTATCTGAGCGTCGACTGTGGCACTCGGGGAATCCCGTGTTGCGTTGGATGGCGGACAACGTCGAACTTGAGATAACCGGAGACGGTTTGATGAAACCGTCAAAGCGCAAATCCGGGGAGAAGATTGACGGTATTGCAGCGCTGATTACAGCGCTGTTCTGTGCTCAGGTCCCGATCGAATCGGTCCCCGAAGTCACCTTCATTCCGTTCGACGACGTCGACGAAGTCGATAGAGACGGTCATCCGGCCGATTCGTTGGATGCATTCCTAGAAGAGTGGCAATCCGACGGTGTCAAGTGGACCGATGAAGACGATGAAGAATTTAGGAGGTTCAGGGATGCGGAAGCGTTTTACGCAAATCGCTTCCGTCGTGGCCCATAAGGGTCCGCCGTTGCTCTTTGAGCTTGGCGGTTTGGCTCTTATCTCTACCGGCTTCTTTCTAGTAGCCCCGTTCCTGGGGTTCATGGTTGCTGGTGCGGCACTCTTCGGTGTCGGCTGGGCTATGGACGGTAAGCCGTAGTGGGGCTGAGAAACCTATTTGAACGTCGGGCGGTAGACCTGACGATGCCCTCTGACCGCTGGGAAAAGGAATTCCCCAGCCTCACAGGCGCGTTCAGAACCTTCTCAGGACGTCGGGTGTCCCAGCATCAAGCCCGACGCATGATCGCTGTGTATGCGTGCCAGTCATATATTGCCGACAACATCGCTACGTTGCCGGTGGATCACTTCCGCCGGACGAAGACCGGACGGGACGAAGTTCCCTCAGCCCAGTCCCCCAGGTGGATCCGCCAACCCAACCCGTTCCAAACGTCGGTTGAGTTTTGGCATCGGGTGTTGGTGTCGCTGCTGTCAGACGGTAACGCGTTCCTTGTGACCCTCCGGAACGAAGACACGGGGCTAGTGGAGGCGCTGTATTGCCTCCACCCGAAAGACGTCGAGATCATCGAGGGTCCGCTAGGGAACAACAAGTACAACTTTGAGGGCACCGAGTACGACCGGTCGGAAATCCTCCACATACCGGCGTTCACTCACGACGACGAACCCCGAGGGCTCAGCCCCATCGACGTAGCCCGGGAAGCTATTGGGCTGGGTTTGACCGCTGAGGAATTCGGGGCACGGTTCTTCTCCCAGGGCACCACGATGGCCGGTGTCATCGAACACCCCGGGAAGCCCGAGCGCGACGAAGCGCGGTTACTCCGGGAGATGTTCCGGAAGACACACGCGGGTACGCGCAACAGTCACGCCGTCGGGGTGCTCACTGGTGGAGCATCCTTCAAGCCCATCACCATCACTCCGGAACAGGCTCAGTTTCTAGAGACGCGAAAGTTTCAAAAGACTGAGATTGCGCTGTTGTACCGGGTTCCGGCGTACATCGTTGACCCCTCGGTCACCTCGACGTGGGGCAGCGGTATCGAGGAACAGCGTTCGGCGCTTGTCTCTGACACGTTCCTTCCGTGGGCTATTCGGATTGAACAGGCAATCTCAACGTTTTTGCTGCCGGGTTCTCAGTTCATCAAGTTCAACTTTGATGCACGGATGCGCCCGAAGACTGCTGAGCGCTATACCGCTTACGCCGTCGCGGTGAATAACGGGTGGATGACGCTTGATGAAGTTCGGAAGCTTGAGGATTTGGCTCCGATTCCGAAGGGGCTCGGGGGAAAGCACTTCCGGCCAACGAACCACGAAGTTCTAGGGGAACCCCCTCCGGAGCCTAAGGCTGTGGCACCTCCCCCGGAGCCTGAGACGGACACAGACGCTACAGACCAGCGGCACCTACCCGGAGGGCACAACCAAAAGACCCACGGGCGGCAGCGTGGCCGGTGGCGGAACGTCTCGGTAGACGAATTGCGGTCCGAGCGAATTGAGCAAGAAAAGCGCACAATCCTCAGCCAATCGTCGGCGCTGTTCCCGTACACCGAGGATTACGCGGAGGAAGTTGCGCGAAGCATCGTTAAGAACGAACTCCCGGACGGGACCGTTGTTCACGTCAACGGAGATGTCCGGGTGGTGAACCGCGCTGGGAAGGCTTCCGACGAAGCGGTTAAGGAAGCCATGACCGAGCTAGAGAAGCTAGCGAAGACCCAGCCACTCCCAAGGGGTGTCGTCGTGTCGTTTAGCGAAACGAAGTTGACGAACGCTGATGCAATCACCGACGGAAACGGGAACATCGTACTTTCGAGCGCTCTGGACAACACTGATCCGTACGGGGAGTTTGGTCAAGCATATTTGATGCCAAGCGCTGCCGACGGTTCGAAGATTCGTTACGTCATGGCGCACGAATACGGACATGCCTTGATGCATTCCACTGATCCCCCCCGTTCAACGGTTAAGGAATATGCCCGTGACAACGGAGACAGCCTTTCTGAGTACGGGCTCAGCGATCACAAGGAAGCGTACGCGGAGGCGTTCGCCGAGTGGTATTTGTCGGGCGGCACCACCGACAACGAAGCGGCACAAAATTACGCTAAGGGGTTCGGGTGGAAGAAGCCTTGATTGTTGAGACGTTCGAAGATTCCCCAACCGAGGGGAAGCTAGAGGACATGGATAACGCAACCTTGGGCGCGTTGGCATTCCGGAGTGACGCGGCACGCGCTGAGCTGCGTGCCCGGATCTTAAAGGAGAAGGGAGGGCAGTGAAGCCGGAACGGCGCACAGTCACCACCGAGTTTGAATACCGGTCCGAAGGTGACAGCCTTTACATCACCGGGTATGCCCTCAAGTGGGATACCCGGAGTAAGAACCTGGGTGGTTTCAAGGAACGCGTCTCTGAGAGTGCGACTAAGAAGACCATTCAAGAGTCGGACATCCGAGCCCTGTTCAACCATGATCCAAATCTGATTCTGGGTCGGAACCGCTCGGGGACGCTGAGGCTCACCGAGGATTCGACTGGGCTTGAGTACGAAGTCACTGGTGACCTTCGTCAGTCATACGTTCGGGATCTGTCGATTGCGCTTGAGCGTGGAGACGTCAACCAATCGTCTTTTGCGTTCCGCACTGTCGGTCCCGAAGGTGATTCGTGGGACGAAGACGAAGACGGGTTTTTGCTGCGGACCCTCCGAGAGATCCAACTCTTTGACGTGTCGCCGGTGACGTATCCGGCGTACGAAGACAGCACCTCCGGGGTTCGGCAACGAACCCTTGAGATTGTGGCTGAGAGGCGCAATCTTCCGATTGATGTTGTGGAAGCTGATTTCCGCAACATCGTTCTAGGGGAACGAAGTGAGCCGGGCTCTGTTGAGGGCACCACTTACGCGCTTCCCATTTACGACTTGCCGGTTGATCCGGTGGTCGCACTTATGGCGCTACGAAGCCGGTAACCCACTTCACCGCTAACAGCGGAGCGCAACGCCGTACCCGACTGGGGCGGCGTTTTTTTATTCCCTAGAAAAGAGGGTTGTTTACCTAATGGATTTTGCTGAGATTGCAAAGAAGGCGCTTGAGCGGCGTGCCACTCTCGTTACTGAGATGCGCGCGGTCGACGCTGACGCGACCCTTGGTGCCTCTGAGAAGTCGGAGCGCATCGAGAAGATTGACGGTGACATTCGGCAGCTTGAGACTGAGGCGTCTACGGCTATTGAGCGCGGTGAGCGTGAGGCTCGGGCCTCTGAGCTTGCGGAGCGTGCCGGGAAGCTTGTCACCCCTCGGGACCGGTCGGAGCGTTCCGACGGTGGTGTTGGTGCTGAGCTTCGCGCTGTAGCCCTGGGCGAGTCTCGCGGTTTTGATCTGGTGACGTCGGGTGACTTTGACACTCGGGCCGCTGCTGGTGCGAACACCGCTGTTCTGACTAATACCGCTTGGGCCGGTACTACGGTTCAGAATAAGTTTGTGGCCGAGATCCTTGAGTCTCTGACTGAGTCGTCTCCGATCCTTCAGGCTGGTGTTCGGATTGTTTCGACCACCTCCGGTGAAAAGATGGAGTGGCCGGTTAAGAACGGCAAGCTGATTGCTGCTCAGGTGGCTGAGGGTGTTGTTTACCCCCGGTCGAAGGGTAGCTTCACCCGGTGGAGCATCGATAGCTACAAGTACGGTGTTATCGCTGAGGCTACTGCGGAGATGCTTAAGGATTCGGCGCTTCCGCTTGAGTCGATTGTCGCTGGTGACCTGGGTGAGGCTATTGCCGACGCTACTAACCTTGACTTTCTTAAGGGCGCTGGCACCGCCGGCCCTCACGGAATCGTTCCGGCGACCGTTCTGACTCAGGCTGCCACTTCGGCGACCGTGGTTAACTACGATGACCTTATCAAGATGGAGCACGCTATTAAGCCGAAGTACCGGACGCGTGCTAAGTGGTACGCCTCGGATGACTTTGCGCTTAAGGCCCGGTTGGTTAAGGACCTTGAGGGCCGGTATATGTGGCAGGATGCGGTTACCGCTGGTGCTCCGTCGCTGTTCTTCGGTAAGCCGGTCATCCTCGATACGTTCATGGATAGCTACGCCATTTCCAAGAACCCGGTTATTTTCGGTGACTTCTCTAAGTTCCTGGTTCGGTTCGTCGGTTCGGTGAACATTTCCCGGTCGGATGAGTACGGCTGGGATGCGGATGTGGTCGCGTGGAAGGCGAACGTTCGGGTTGACTCGGGCCTGACTGACGCTGCCGCGTTGGTCAAGATGGTGACCCCGGCGGCGTAAGCCAAAACGTTTAGGGGCACCCCTTCGGGGGTGCCCCTTCTCTTTGCACCTATCACCCTTTGGAGTTTGAGTGACTGAGATTCGAATGACTGGGAACCTGTTTCAGGGTTCCCGTATGAACGGGATCCTTCTCCCCCGTATCGGTGAAACTGTGGTTCTTCCGGACGGTGACGCTGCGATCCTGGTTGAGCGCGGTTACGCCGTTGTCGTTGAGGCTGAGACGGTCGACGCGGCTGAGACGCGAATCGTTGAGGCACCGGAAAAGCGGACCACCGGCCGTAAGCCTCGGGGCTAAGTCATGTACCGGGTAGGCAGAAAGGTGGAGCTGAGGCACACGTTCGCCTCAGATGACGAACAGCCTTTGACGCCTGAGTCGGTAACAGTGACGGTGACCCGTGAGGGTTCCGTCACCCCGGACGTTGAGGGCTCAGCCATCCCGGACAATGACGTTTGGTCGTTCGCCGCTGGTGCGCTCCCTGAGGGGGTGTACTCGGCTGTTTGGGACGGTGGAGCTGAGGCGCGCGACACCGAATGGTTTGAGGTAACCGGGGGGTTGCTGTTCACGGTCGCTGAGGTTCGGGCTTCCGATGCGGAGCTAACAGCGAACCGTTGGGATGCCGCCTCCGTGGTGCGTGGTCGGAGTCGGGTAGATGCGGAGTTTCACCGGATCACCGGCCGATCGTTTGTGCCCCGTACCCGGACCGTTCAGGTAACCGTGTCGGAGGGTTCCGCATGGTTGCCATTTATGGACGTCCTGAGCGCCACCCTAAGCGACTCTGAGGGAACGCCGGTACTCGACTTCACCTCTGAGCCCGTAGGGCCTTTCACGGCCATTTCAGGGCTCTCGGATGGGGTGTATACCGCTGAGGTTCGGTACGGCTTCCTGAGTGTCCCCGATGACATCCGGGGTGCGGCACTGTTGCGCCTCCGGGTGCTGCTGTTCGGGGAACGCTCTGGGATTCCTGACCGCGCGACGTCATGGCAACCCGCAGAGGGTGGCACCTACACGCTAGCTACGGCAGGCATCCGGGGCAGCCTCACCGGCATCCCCGATGTCGATGCGGTTCTCACCCGGTACCGGCTGTCGGTGGTCGACGACGTCCTAGGGGCGGCACTGTGACCACCCGGACCCTTGAGGTTAAGTCGGCGCTCAAGACGATTGCCGACGGGATGCCCCTGGTCGACGCTGACCGCGTTCAGGTGACGTACGGCTTCCCGGTCCGTGACATCGAACGCCGCTGGGTCGGTGTCGGCGCTGTGTCTTGGGACTCCGTTGAGTGGAAGACGAACCGTAGCCGCGAAGAGAGATTTCGGGTTGCTGTCGTCTTCTCCGTTCAGGTGCCCGGAGGCACCTCCCAGGAAGCGGAAGCGTACGCACTTCTTATGGCTTCCGATTTCGAAACGGCGGTATCTGCTGATCCTTCCATCGGTGGTGTTTGCGTCACATCAACTTTTTCCCCCAGGTCGCTTCGTTCGTGGCCGATTACTGAGGCTTACGAAGCCCAGTTTGAAACGGAGGTGACGGCGGTTTGTCGTCCGTAGTTGTTTACACCGGTCATGCCTCCGCCGTTAGTGGTGGAGGCTTTTTGTTTCCCCGTGGAAAGCCGGTCACGGTGCCGGACGAAGTTGCGGCATCCCTCGGGTCCGCTTTCAAAATCACGAAGACTAAGGGGGATGACGCGTAGTGTCGTCTGTTCACGATTCTTACCTAGGCATGGCTGAGGAAGTCACCTATGGCACCGGGGTTGCACCAGCCCGGTTCGTTGAATTGGTCAACGAATCGTTTGCTGGTTCCTATGAGCGTATCGAGTCGGAGGCGTTCAGGGCTGGTCAGCGGGTTATGCACCGTGACCGGTTTCAGCCCAACCCGAAGGGCGCTGAGGGCTCCGTAAAGCTTGAGGGTCTAGACAGCGGCCTCGGGTTGCTGTTGAAGCACTCGATGGGCGCGGTTGCGTCTGGTGCTGTGTCTGGTGGTTTTACGCCTCACACGTTCACCGTCGGGGACCTTAAGGGCAAGTCACTTACCGTTCAGGTTGGTCGGGTCGACAACAGCGGCACCCTCCACCCCTTCACCTATGAAGGTGGAAAGGTCACCGATTGGGAACTCAGCAACGCGGTTGATGGTGTCCTAGAAGCTTCGTTTGATCTCGACTTCAAGTCGGAAAAGATCGGCGCTGGTGCTGGTGCGTACGCCGTTGCTACCCCGACGTATTCGACCACGGGTCAGTTGTTCACCTTCGTCGGTGGCTCGGTGACCCTTGGCGGAACCGCGTTCCCGGTGTCGGACCTTTCTGTCAAGGCTGCTAACAACCTTAAGACCGATCGTTGGTCGACGGTGGGTAAGCGTGAGCCTTTGGAGGAAGGTAACCGCGAATACACTGTTGATCTTAAGGGAGAGTTTGAGGGGTTGACGCACTCTAACCGGGTTGCGTCGGCTATCGCTTCCGGGACCATTGCGACCCTTGAGTTTTTGTGGGCTTCGCCCCAGGGTGGCGAACTCAGGGTTTCTATGGGTGCCGTTCGGTTCGATGGTGATGGCACCAACTTTGATGGTGCCAAGGTGATGGAACAGTCGCTTAAGGGCGTAGCGCTCTGGGATGGCACCACTTCTCCCGTGACGATTGTTTACAAAACGAAGGATGCAACTCCCTAATGGGTGGCACCGTAACCATTGAAGGGTTGCGGGATTTTCACCGAGCGCTTCGGGAGCTAGATAAGAAGTTTCCGAAGGCCCTGAGGGATGCCAACTTTGATTTGGCGTCCGAGGTGGTTAAGCGCTCAAAGGCGCGCGGTCTAACGGAAGGGGGTGTTGCCCGGAAGGCTTCTAAGTCTCTCCGGGCGGCACGCTCCGCTAATTCGTCCGTCGTTACCGGCGGCGGTCCGGGATATCCGTACTTCTTCGGCGCTGAGTTTGGCGCTAAGCAATACCGCCAATTCGAAACTTGGCGAGGTAACCAGTGGGAAGGCTGGGACGGTGGTCCCGGATATTTCCTTCACCCAGTAATCCGAAGTGATGCCCGCGAACTAGTGGCCGCTTATATGAAGCGCCTCGACGCGTTGGCCGACGAAGCCTTTAGTTAAGCATAGGAGGATTTGTGTCCGAGACTGTTGATATTGAGCTGAACCCCGATGATTTGACGTTGGGTGACCTTGAAGACTTTGAGACGTACGTCGGTGCTGGTCTTGACGAAGCGGTGAAGCCGAAGCCGGTATTCGACGATGACGGCAACCGCGTTTTTGATGAGAAGGGCCGACCGGTGTCTCAGACCCGGATCCCCACTAAGGCCCTGGTGGCGCTGGTGTGGCTGGTGAAGCGTCGGGAAACCGCCGGGTTCACTATCGCTGACGCTCGGGATGTGCGGGTTAATTCGCTGGTGCTCACGGAGTCGGATACTGCCGACCGGGGAAACGACTAAAGCGGCTAAAGGATCGGGCCGCGTTTTGTCACTTCTACGGTATGACGCTCACTGAGGTTAACCGTATGACGATTCTTGAGTTTGAAGCTTTCGCAACATACATGACCGAATCCCGGAGGGGGTCTAATGGGTGACACTAGAACCCTTCGGGTTGTGGTCGCTGGTGATGGTAAGGGCGCTGAGACTGCCGTTCGTCGCGTCGGTGACTCTATTGAGGAACTAGACAAGAACACGAAGGTAGCCGACAAAACGTGGGATCAGTTCAACTACCGGGTTAAGTCACTCGGCACAGTCTTTAAGAAGACTGGGGAAGCCGCTGAGGCTTCCATTAAGGCAGCGGACACGACGCGGCTAGACGAACAACTAGTGACCGTCTACGACCGTGTTGTTGAGCTGAATAAGAAGTTTGCCGAGACTGGTGAGCGCGACGTCTTCAAGAAGCTCCGGGACGACAAGCGGCTGTTGACTCAGTTGCGGAACGTCCGGCTAGAGCTAGCCAAGACCGACGGCACCCTAGAGGGGTTGTCAAAGTCCGGCGGTAAGTTCGGTATGGCGCTCGGTGTTGCCGCTGGTGAAGCGGCCACTAAGGGGCTCGGGGCTTCGTTCAACACTCTCCCCCCTCAGGCTCAGGCTGGGATTGTCGCTGGTGTTATAGCCCTCGGTGGTGCTGTAGCTCCGCTGCTGGGTGGTGTGATCGCTGGTGCCATCGTCGGTGGTGTCGGTATCGGTGGTGTCATTGGTGGTGTCGCTATCGCTGCCCGACACCCAGCGGTGAAACAGGAAGCGACCTATTTAGCTACGGCGTTCGCTCAGACGATGGAACGCGCGGGTTCCGCATTCGTCCCTGAGACGATGAAGGCGCTTCGTAAGATCACAAACGAAGTTCGTAGCCTCGACGGTGACTTTCAACGAATCTTCGCTCAGGCTGCCCGGTACGTCGAACCGCTAACGGACGGCGTTATTGGGTTCGTCAGGAACCTTCTCCCCGGGGTTGAGAGCATCATCGGGAAGGCTGGTCCCGTCATCGACGAACTAGCTTCCTGGGGTCCGAGGTTGGGGACGCTGCTCAGCGACGTCTTAACGATGTTCGCTGAAAATGCCCACAACGGCGCTAGAGCCCTAGCGATGCTGTGGACAATCTTTGAGTGGGGTATCCGGATTCTCGCCGGAAGCATCGACACCTTAGCGACTACCTACGGTTGGTTTGAAAAGCTCGGGGCTGTTGCTACGGGCAACGTGAGTAAGCTAGCGGCGCTCTCAGCCGCTGAGGTGCAATCGGAGCAAAAGACGGATGGGCTCGGCACCTCCCTACAGGATGTTGTGTCAACCCTTGGCGCTTTCACCTCGGGAGCCACCGAGGCCGCTAAGCCCGTTGAGACGTTGGCTCAGCAAATGAACCGGTTGGCGGATGAGAACCTGAACGCGCGCAGTAGCGTCCGGGCCGCTAAGGAAGCGGTCGACAACGCGTCAGCGGCGTTGAAGCGGAACGGTGCCACTCTGGACACCAACACCGCTAAGGGTAGAGCCAACGAAGCGGCGCTAGACGAAATCGCACGGTCGTACCGTGCCGCGTCTGAGGCGACGTTGAAGCAAACGGGAAGTCAGCAACAGGCGAATGTCGTTTTGGATTCGGGACGCGCGAAGTTCATTGCGCTCGCCGACAAAATGGGGTTGTCGGCTGGTAAGGCTAAGCAACTAGCCGACCGGCTGTTTGGTATCCCGAATGTCAACAGGAACGTCACTGTTGCACAGGCTAAGGCTCTCGCTAACATCCGGGCTGTTCAGCAAAACTTGGCTAAGATCAAGTCTAAGAACATCACCATTGGCGTTTACTACAAAACGAACGGTGACCTTAAGGTTCCGGGTGGAACGCTGTTGAAGAACGCCGACGGTGGTTTGATTCGCGGACCGGGCACCGGGACGTCTGACAGCGTCATTAGTCGACTGTCTAACGGTGAATACGTCCTGAGGGCTGCTGCGGTGCGAAAGCTCGGGGTCGGCTTCCTCAACACCCTCAACTACGCGGACCGTCCGGGGAGCGTTACGACTGGGTTCGCTGCGGCGACTGTTGCCCGGATGTCGGCTGCTGGTGCGGACTTGGCGACCACTGGTGGTGGCTCTGAGGGCTCCGGTGGTGTCGCGGTTCAGGTGACCGTTCATGTCGGGGGGCACGTCACTACCGAACGGAATCTTGCTAAGGCAATCGCTTTGACGGTCCGAGACGAAATCGCTCGGAACGGCTACAGGAACGGGGGGAAGACGGGTCTATGAGTAAGCCGTTAGCGCGGTTTGAAGTCGCTTTCCGAAGCAACATCAGCGACCCAGCCCCGAAGTGGGAAGACGTCTCGGAGTACGTCAAGGCTAGCGATATTCGGCTGGGGCGTACGTACGAACTTGACAGGATTGAAGCGGGAACCGCTTCCTTTGAGCTAGACAACGCGGATGGCCGGTTCACTCCGGGCCGCTACGGCGTTCGGCAATTCAACGAAACCTTCGGGGCACTAGCCTCTCCGGTTAGTGCCCCTACGGGCTCCCTGGTTGATTTCACGGTGGACTCCGGGGTGTGGACTGGGGTGAACACCCGTGCCACTGGTGCGACTGTGGAGCCCATCCCCGGTGGAGGCGTTCGGGTTGTGACTACCGCAACGATCACTAGCCAGAACATCAAGGTAGCTCGGTATATCACTCCGGGACCTGGGGTCACGGTTAGGGTTACCGCTCGGGCTCGGGCTTTTGTCACAGCCCCAGCCGACGGCGCAACCGATGTCTATTTCAATGTGTACCACCGGGACGCGGCTGAGGCTCCCGTTCTTCCGACGATTGGAACGACTGCCAACTTTAGTGGTGGTGAGTGGAGGACGTTGACGGCTGAATTCACGATGCCGACACTTGCGGAACAGCCGACGTACGCCAAGACGTTCATTGGTATCACGGGCCGGAACAGCGCACCCGCTGACAACGAAAAGCCGTTGAGCCTTGAGGTTGCGTATGTCCAGTTAGAGATTGCTGGGCCGCACGCTCACGGCATTAAGCCTCGGAAGCCTGCCAGGATTTACACCGTCCATGAC
Organism: Micromonospora salmantinae; assembly: GCF_022230905.1. Taxonomy (NCBI): domain Bacteria; kingdom Bacillati; phylum Actinomycetota; class Actinomycetes; order Micromonosporales; family Micromonosporaceae; genus Micromonospora; species Micromonospora salmantinae. Next base: position 159,771 of record NZ_JAKKFG010000045.1, on the reverse strand, counting down.
GATAACTGGTTGCATTACGAATCTGTCAACCCGGTCCGGGCGGACCTAGACCGGGCACGGATTAACGCGTGGAACGGGACGGTTGACGGTGTCTCTATTCATGCGTCACCGAGCCAAGGCCGGGACATCTGGAGGTTTGCGCGTACCAACGGGGGCGTTCAATGGGGTTGGTTTTGCGGCATCAACGATGCCTCCGACTGGGTACGGGTCACCCCTGGGCAACTAGTGACGTTCACCGGGGACATCGGGAACGCGGCTGGTTTCAGCGCTTCGCCAACCATTCGGCTTGTGGTGAGTTTCCGATCGGACGCCACCGGGGCTTTCGGTGGTGTCTCTTACAGCACCCCGTACACCGACACGGCCATTCATAGCGCCTCTGTTTCCTGGGTTGCCACTGGTGCTGGTTACATTCGGGCCGGTGTCATCTGTGACGCACCGGACGCCAACATTGGGGCTTATGGGTTCAATTTCAAGCTGAGACTTGACGGGGTCGGGACTCCGACGGTTGGCGCTGTGTCGGGTAAATACCCGGCGTTCTCTGGGTTTATTGAGAAGTGGACTCAAGAGTTTGACGGTGTTTTGTCGACGGTCACAGCTCAGTGTGTCGACGCGTCAAAGTTGCTGAGCCAACCGCTCAAGACAACGTATCGGGCTGCCGTTCATAACTGGTGGAAGGCTAACGTTCAGGGAACGACGTCAGAGAACGCGTTTTGGTATTGGCCGTGTGTGGAGGCGTCCGAAAACGTTGAGGCGTCGCCCGAGATTGCCGGGCTTTCGTATCCGCTGACAATCTCATCGACCATTGAACCGTCGGGGTCAACCTACGGGTTCACCACCGACAAAACCATGGTGTACTCGGACGGAGAGAATTCGGGTGGCTTCACTGCCACCGGTACCGACCCAGCACCTTCCGATCAGGGTGGAGCGCTCAAGTTCGTATTCGGGTCGCGTCCTAGTCTTCCGTCAAGCAACTCTTACACCGTCGACTTTTGGTACCGACCCCAGGGGCTACCGGTCAACCCCTACGGTCAAAGTTTGTTCAATAGCAAATGTTCTGATTCGTGGGCTATGAGTGGTCGGATAACGTGGGCTTCCATCCGAGTCATTGACTTCGGGGGTGCTCAACGGCTTTTGTTCGTCGCCCGGTCGATGGACGGTGAAAGCGTTGAGACGGGCCTAGTCGGTCCAGCGTTGGCGAGGAACCAGATTTACCACGTTGGGATGCGTGTGGCGAAGAACGGCAGCAACGTCACTATTTACGCTTACATCGATGGTGCGCTAGTCGGATCGGACACCATGGTTGTAACGGATGAGACGAAGCTTATTCCGCCGATCAACGCCGAATTCATGGCCGAATACGCCCCCGAATTGGCTGGTGTCGGGAAGGGCTATTACCAACCGGCACGGGGAACGATGAACCATATTGTTGTCGGGTTTGATATTCCGGCTGGGTTTCATGCTGCTGTTCATCCCTTCGGGGATGACATTCCGGAACTTGATACGGCACGACTTACCCGGGTGTTGGACGCTGCCGGATGGCAGGGTGGAAGGATCCTCGACGCTGCCCGGTCGGTTCTGTTGCCCGCTAGATGGGATGCCGGGGCGGACGCCTTCGGAGTCATCCAAGATGCTGCCGAATCAGCCGGTGGTTACGTCTACATAGCCGCTGCTGGGGAGATTGCGTACCACAACCGCACTCGACGTATGGGAGCCCCTGTCAGGTGGCCTGTTGCCGAGTGGACCGACGGTGTTCGGTTTGAAGTTGATGAAGCCCGGATCTACAACGTCATTCGCGCTGAGCGTGTCTCGGGGTTGTTCCGGGAAGCACGCGACGAAGCTTCCATTGCCGAGTACGGGCCGAAGGGCCTAACTGTTCGGCGTGACGTCAATGATCCTGCTGAGGTGGCGAACGCCGCGACTTGGCTGTTGCACCGGTACGGGGAACCCGCGCCCAGGTGCGACACGTTGAGGGTGGAGGCGCACACCCTGAACGGGGACGGTGATAGCGCCCTTATCGGGTTGGCTTACGGTGCCGCGTTGTCTGACCGGTTGATGCTTTCTGGGCTCCCTCCGGAGGCACCAGCGGATCAGATGGATTTCTTTGTGGAGGGTCTATCCATAAGCATCGAACGCGACGGGGACGTTTGGCGCTGGGTCACGGACCTTTCCGTCTCTGACGCACAACGGTCGGAAGCTTGGGTTTTGGAAGACGAAACGTCCGGCTACCTCGACACCGAAAGTTGCGTTGTCATCTACTGATTAGGCACACGGAAAGGGGTTCCCTTCGGGGAGCCCCTTTTTTGTTGCCCGAAAGGAGGTTCCCTTTTGGCTATCCCGTCTCTTGAGGGGTTTGCGGCCGGTGAAAAGGTCGCGGCATCCAAAATCACTAAGCACACCAAAACCGCTATTGAGGAATCGGTTTATTACAAGCCGTTCTGTCAACTGAACCAAACAACCCCCCAGTCGGTGACTACAGGAACGACCGTTGTACGGGTCACGTTCCAAGCGGTTGTTGATGACACCGACAGTATGGCCGATTTGGCTAACAACCGGATTGTGGTTAAGACTGCCGGGTTGTACCGGGTTACCGCCCAGATGAATTGGCCTGTGAATGCTACCGGCCACAGGGTTATTCGACTATACGTCAACGGCGGAACCTCTCGGGCTGAATACGCAACCTCGGGCACCCTTTCGTTTGAAACCCGAGGGCAAGTCACCGCGTACGCGCGGGCTTCCGTGGGGCATGAAATCACCTGTTCCATTGCCCAGACGTCGGGCGGCAGCCTTTCAACGGCTACAACCGGTTCCCCGTGTTGGTTGGCCGCTGAGTGGATTTCCCTGTGACGGCATTTGAATGGGTCGGCGCAATCGTCGGGTTGCTGGTTGCTGTTCTCACCGTGGCAGCGGCTATAGGGCTGGTGTGGGCTCGGTTCCGCTCTACCGCCGACGAAGCAACCGCCGTCATTTGGCGCGGCGAAGCTGAGGCGCAAAAGGCGCGCGGTGACCGGCTTGAAGCTCAGCTAATGGACCTGAGCAGACGCGTTGAGTCCCTTGAGCATGAGAACCGAACCCTCAGGGCTCTCCACGATTCCCGCGAAGAAATGGCAGCGCTTCGGCATGTCATGACGGACGGGTTCACGACGCTAGCGAACCTTCTAAATGAGAGGAACGGGAATGGCTCGGATTAAGGGAGCAACTTACGACGGTCCCCCGAAGGGCTACAGCACCTCGGGCGCTAAGAAGATGTACGTAGCTTGGCACAACACTTCTAACGATGCTTCACCGGCTGCTGAGGCGAGTTACGCGAAGCGGCGAACCGATAAGGTGTCCAGCCACTTTTACTGTGACCCGAAGACGGTTATTCAGTCGCTAGATACCGCACACGACGCGTGGCACGCGGGTTCCTCCACCGGCAACCGTAAGGCTGTGGCGCTTGAGTTGACCGGCGGCAATTCGTGGTCTGAGGCGTATTGGCGTTCCGTCATCGATCGGGTTGCGCCGGTAGTGGCTGAGGTGTGCCGCATTCATGGCATCACCCCACGGTTCCTTAGCGTCGCTGAGGCGAAGGCTGGGAAGCTCACCGGTTTTGTCACTCATGACGATATGCGCCGGGCTTGGGGCGGCACCTCCCACACCGACCCCGGACCAAATTTCCCGAAGGCGTACGCCGTTGCTGCGGTTAAACGTCACATGGACATTCCGACGGCACCGGTTGTGAATCCTCCGAAGCCGCCCACTCCCCCGGTCACTGATTGGACGGTGAAGCTGATTATGGCGCTCCCGATGGTTGAACGAAACTCCAAGGGTCAAATTGTAAAGAACGTTCAGGGCCTTTTGAACGCTCATGGTTATTCGCTCAAGATTGATGGGGACTTCGGTCCGGCCACTGATTCTGCGGTGCGGAGTTTTCAGAAGTCACGAAAGCTTGTCGTTGACGGTGAAGTCGGTCAGAAGACTTACACCGCGCTAATTACTAAGTAAGGGGTGTCGATGACTGGTTTCCGTAAGTACGCCGAATACCTCCGGGGGAACCCGGTGGTGTTGCTAGACCTGATGAAGTACGCCGCTGTCGTCGCTGTGCTGTTCGGGCTCCCGATCCCCCCTGGTGTTGATGTCGCTGTCGCTGGTGCGGTATTGGCGGTTCTCACCATCATCACCCGGTCCCGGGTGGTGGAGGTTGGGAAGCACACCCGAGAGGTTGAGGACGCTTTGGCGACTCCGGTCCCGACTCAGGATGAGTCTGGGGAGTCCGCTTACCTTCGGGAGATCGGCGCTTGAGGCTGTTGAAGTTTTACGCCGATTGGTGCGACCCCTGTAAACGGGTCGGGCCGCTGGTGGATGCCATTGCGGCTAAGGCGTCTGTTCCCGTGGAACCCGTTGACGTCGATGAATCACCTAGCGTCGCTGAGGTGTACGACGTCCGGTCGGTCCCGACGTTCGTGTTACTCGACGGTGACCGGATTGTGTTTCAGGGCAGCGGAGCCCAGTGCATCCCGGCCCTTTCTACGGCACTAAAAGGCGTCTAGATAGACGACAACCCCGACCCCCTTTCATTGGGGGTCGGGGCTTTTTGTCGTTTCAGGGGGGTGTCAGTTGTGCCGCTTCAAACCAGCGACGAACGTTGCCCAGCCCTGGGGGTTGAAGGTGAGCGCCGGCCCTTCGGGGTCTTTGCTGTCGCGAACGCCGACAACACCGGGGATGTTGTCGGCTACCTCGACGCAGTCACCGTTACCGCTGCCGTTGCTTTTGGTGGACTTACGCCACCGTGCACCATTGAGGATCATTTGTCCTGTTCCTTCCATAGTTCCCGCGCTGCTGACGCGGTGACGTCTCGTGACTCGGCTGGGCTTAGCGCCATGGCTCGGAGGTGGTCAAAGGCTAGGGTATAACGTTGGACATCAACCGTAGCTTCAACCGGGGTGTCCCCTGTCAAGGCTTCGCGGAACGCTACGGTAGGGAACTCTCCAAATTCCATGATCGTAAACGCGCCGTTGAGCCCCGGGTGCCACGAAACTTGGGAGGGGAGTACCTGAACGGTAACCCCCGGTAAGGGTTCAGCCAACCGCTCAAGTTGTTCGGCTAACACCTCAGCCCCTCCGATCCGTCGGCGCAACAGGCTTTCATCGAGAACAACCCATAGAGGAAGTTCACCCTTCGTGACCCGAGTTTGACGCGCCATCCGCGCAGACACCAACCGGTCAACTTCCTCGGGCTCTGTTCGGGCTGGGTCACCAGCGAACAACGCCCGTGCATACGCCTCGGTTTGGAGTAGTCCGGGGATGATGCCCCAAGCCCACACCTGTAGCGCCGTAGCCGACGATTCGAAACCAATGTAAGCGGACAGCGATGGTGTAATTGCGTCCCGAAAATCGTTCCACCAGCCGCGTTCCCGACCAGCCCGCGCCAGTTGCCATACTTTGTCCTGTTCCACGGGATCTGTGATGCCGTACAAGTTCAGCATCAACAACAGGTCCCCTCGGGACACCGGGGATACAGCGTTTTCGATCCTGCTGACCTTCGGTTGAGAGCTACCGAGGTGTTCGGCTACCTGTGTGGTGCTGAGCCCGGCAGTCTCCCTCAGGTCTCGCAACATCATCCCAACCCGTCGGGCCGCGACGTTGCCGGGGGTGCGTCGTCTGGTGGTCACGCGCGGATCCTACCGAGCGACACCACAGCGAAGTGTGCACCTCGGAGGGGTTGCCTAGTCACTGTGCATAATGCACCATGGGGCTAGGCGTAGCGGTTTATGCACCCCCCGTGGCGTAGGCCGCTACGCCCCCCAACGACCTAGGAGGGGGGTTCGATGCGCCTTCGTCGACGCAACGTCGGGGGGGAGTTTGCCGCCACCCAGAGCGCTCCACGACACGCGCTCCACAGACGACAGACCACCCTGTTTCGACGCTCCCGGTGTTGCTGCGGTCAACCGTGGCCGTGCCGGTTCCTCCCCCAGGTGCCACCCGTGGTGGTGGTCGATGCACCTGAGGTGCCGTTCACCATCGATGACTTCGCGGATTCGTGGAACGGACCAACCCGGGTGTTCAGCGCCTTCACCTTTGGTCAACTTCATCGAGGCTGGGGGGACCAGTGAAGCAAAGAACGCTTCCCGCACGGTGGCCGCTTATCAACGTGCTTGACCGGCTAATCCTCAAACAAGCCGATCATTGTTGCGGATCCGGTGACCTTGACATCATCGTCACCGTCGTCCCCAAAAACGCTGACCTGTTGGCGCTCGAATGGGTATGGGTTCGGGGTGTCAAGGTCAGCAACGGCAAAGACGTATCGGTGCTGTGCCGTGTTGTGGCAATCCGTGAGTACGTCGGAACGTTCCCCCCCATCGAGTCACCGAGGGGGGAAGCAACACCACAGTTTAGGTCACCAGGGGACCGTGATGCCCCTGTTTGAATGCGGCCAAATGGTGTTTCTGTGCAGTGACGCATCCGTTCAGTTCAGCGGTGTTCGCGCTATGCACTTCCGTGTTATCCGGGTACTCGACTGGGTCACCTACGACGGTTGGGTTTGGCTTGACGGGTATCAGTTGAACGCCTCGGGTGATGCCATTGAGCGGCGAACGGTGTACGTCCAAATCTGGGGCGTTCGGCCATCACGGCTGGTCCCAGCCGAGAGAAGAACCAACCGGAAGACGTCACGGACACCCATCCCTAAACGTCCTGTGAGAATGTGAGGCCAACCATGGGAGCCCCTGAACCCCTCAACCCGATCGTTGACGTAGGCGACACCATCACCCTTTCCCAAGGGGACTACCTTGAAGGGGTGGGACGGTTACACCTCAAGGTGACGGCTGTCGCAGCTAACGGACCGATTGAACAAGAGCCATGGGTCTACCTCTATGGCAAAGAGCTAGAGTGGAACGGCGCTGAGGGCAGAAACCGCGCCGTGTTAGCTCGGGTGTCGGCGCTCCAACAGCCTAGGGCTGTGGACCGACCCAAGGTGAAGGCATCCACTCAACCCGAGGGGGGTTAGGGGGGAAAAGGGGAACCCCCCACCGGCGGCAACCGGTGGGGGGTTCCTGTGTGTCCGGGGTTAGGCGTTCGCCCCAGAGAAGGTTGCCTTAGGGGCGGCGTTGGTCTTCTTAGCCGCCGGGGCTTTCTTCGCTACGGGCTTCTTAGCCCCTTTGGGTTCCTCCGGGGTGGTGTCCCCCTCCGGGGTTGCCTTCGGAGCCTCAGTGACCGTCTCAGGGGTCGCGGCAGCCTTCACCGGGACACCCCCCGACGCGTTGTATTGCTCCACGATGGCGGTAGGGATGCGGCCACGGTCGTTCAGGGTGATCCCCGACTTCACAGCCCAGTCCCGGACAGCTTTGGTGTCGATGCCCGAGCCTCGACGAACCCCAGGGGTCGGAACCACCCGGTTGGTACCTCCGACCCGTCCGATGCGCTGAGCGTTGGCAACGTACTTCCCCAGGGCGTCACGGAACGCTGAGGCGTTCGGGGCGGACAGATCAATCTCATACGCCGACCCATCGAGGCTGAACGTCACAGTTTCCGCAGCCTCGGTACCGTCGGTGTCATCGACAAGCTTCGTGATAATTTGCTTCGCCATTGCCGTTCCTTTCCTGGGGAGTGCGTTGATGGTACCGGTGAATTATGCAATTGCAACCGTAAGGCTTGGCTTCCCAAGCTCACGGAGCTTCTTAGCCCAGTAGGACCGAGCCTGTGGGGTCGATGCAACCCGCGCCATGATCCGAGCGGCCAGCACTTCCCGTGACTCTTCGGGGATGTCGTCGACACTCACCGTGGAGAAATCAACGGGGGCAACCGCAGCGTTAGCAACCTCGGAAGCGTTACGTTCCACCTGGGCGGCACGGGCCTCAACTTCTAGGGCGTACGCCTCCACTTCCCGGATGCGCTGGGCAACCTGAGCTTCACGGGCCTCAACCGCGTTAACCCGGTCGGCTTCCTTCTTCGCGGCGGCAGCAACCTTCCGGGCCGCGTGCGCTTCGTGCATCAACAGCCCGAGGTGGACAGCCAATGGAACCGCAACCACCGGGACACCCCGGACCACCGGGGAGGGCAGCGACCCCGGGTCGGCGTTCGCCCAAAGGGAGTAGCCGAAGGCGGCAGCCATCACCAGCCACGCGTAAGCCCGAGCCCAGCCCGACAGCGTCACCGCTGCCATGGTCGCAATGGTGATGAAGCCTTCGGTGAGGAAGCCATAGATGATTGCCATGAACCACGGGATCCCGGCGGCAACCGCAACATGGTAAAGCTGCTCATAGCTGATAGCGAAGCTACCGAGGGTTAGAGCGATGATGCCGCCCATGATCTTACGTTCCACGTTGGGCAACCCTTCGTGTGGTCCGGTAGAGGCTTGCTGACTGGTCTACCGTAGGGCATCTACCTTTCATGTCGCAACTCTGAGCGCCATTGTTTTTCTTCCCGACGGCGTTGAGCTGAGCGGTTGCGCCGAATGTAGTGACCCCAGGTGCCGTCATGCCCTTCACAGCACCACCACCACCAGCCGCCTTGACGGTGCTTCCGGGTCGCTGCCCCGAGGGTCCGCCCCACGGTCACCTTCCCTGGGCTCTGCTGATTTCACGACGGGTCCGCCGGTATGCCTTTTCGGCTTTCCGGGCAGCCCGGACGGTTTGCCGGTCGGTGCCCCGAATAGTCTTTCCCACTGATAGCCCCTCTGAGACGGTGGCACCTCGGAGGGGTGCCGTACCCCTCTGATCGTAGGTTCGGGGTTCTCTGGGGCTCTGAGGGCACAAAGAAGGGCACCCCCGGCGGGGGTGCCCTTCCTCTATCCCATCCAATCCTTAGAGCTTCGCGTACTCCCGGATGTGCGCCTGAATCCGCTTAATCGCTGGGGACACCAAAGAACCCGCTAGGTTCAGCTTTCCGCCACCCTCAAGGGGGATGCCGTCAAGCCGGTCCAAAAAGTCCACCCAATTAATCCGGGATCCCTTGGCGAACCACCCGTTATAAACTTCCTGGGCAGCCTCAAGGATTTCGTCAGTGACTTCGTCAGCCTCGGTGACAGTTACCCAATTGTCAGACGTCACAGGATTCACACCCGATCTTCGGCTGTTCTTCGTCAAGGTGTTCGGGGCACATCTCCAAAACCCCAATCGGCCCGACCCCCGAGCCACCCAACGACAAATCCTCTAGTTCCGAGTCGGCGGCACCCCGGGTGTAAAACGGTCCGGCGATAAATCCACCGGCTTCCTCGGACCACACTCCGAAGATTTCCATTTACTGCCCCTCCCTCGGGTGCCCCTCGATGAAGGAAAACCCGTGGAACCACACCGGGGCGGAATCGATGTCACCCCATTGGAGTCCGATATCCGTCTCTCGGGACCGAACTTCGCCGTTTTCGTAGTTGATGACATCACCTCGGACACCGATCCGAGTGATAACGCCGTTGGTGAAAGTCGCCTCGACAATCTTCGGGGTGATCTTCAACAGGGGAACCCGCTGCCCCTGAACCAACTTCATTGCCCACTGAACGACAACTTCGCTTCCGTCGGTGATTTCCCACGTCCGCTGAATAATGGACAGTTCCGAAACTTTGCGGATCTTCACGATTCTCCCCTTTGGGTGGTGTAACAGGATGATACCCGAATGGGGCACCCCCGGAAGGGTGCCCCACCGTCAACTACTTCTTAAGGCTCTCGGCAGCCTTGACGTAAAAGGCTTCCCCGACACCCTGAGCGGCTTCACCCAACAGCGCCGCGAACACCGGAGCCCAGCCCTGAGAAATCGCCATAGCGCGAACACCCTCAGCGGCGGTAGTAACGGCTTCCTCCGGAGTCATCCCGAAGTTCACGACACCGGACAACACCGCCGCTTCAACCTGACCGGCGAACGTCCGAGGGATCCTGCTCAGATTGATACGCATACTCGTCCCCTTGGGTAGTACGGGTGTGACTTGCTGACCCGATGAATCTACCATTGAACATCTACCTTTGGCTACCCGGGACAGCGAACAGCCCCGCCCGGTGGGGAGATCGGACAGGGCTGTTCGGATCAGGGGTGTTGCTGGTGTCGCTAGTTACGCCGCGTCTGCTACAGCGACGGATGCCCAGTCGACAGACGCCTTACCGGCTGGTGACACGTACACCGCGTTCCGAGGTGCAATCTTCCGATTGAACCGGGCTTCATACCCGTACTCCCCGAACCCCTCGGGGATGTTCTTCAAGGTCACCCGGTAGTAAATCCTGGTGTCGGTCACTAGTTCGATTTGCACCGGGACCGGTGTCCGGTCCGAGGTGATGTAAAAAGCCAAGTCCCCGGCACACAACTCCCAACGTTGCGTTGCCGGATTGTATAGACCCCGGAGGGGGGTTCCGCGTTCAGCCCCACCGGTTCCGGATCCCATTAGTACACCGTTACTAACCGGGCTTTGCGCCCGTCAATGTGCCCTCTGATCTGGGCACCCACAACGTTGTTACGGGAGATCATTTCCCAGTCGACGGAGACGAACACGTCTCCGGGCTCAAGAACCCCTAGAGCGTTCATAAGCTCCGTCCGGTCGTAGGTGTGGCCTGACGCGAACTCCGTGAAGACGCCTCGGACCGGAACCTGTAATTGCGCTGCCTTTTCGCGGCACATTCGTTCGCCATGAGTGAAGATTGTTTCCGCGCGATCGTACGCCGATCGTAGATAAATTACAGCTTGCGGCATCCGACCCCCTACGTAGAAGCCCGCTGACCCCCCGGACGCTACCCATACACATCTACCGTTGCAACCACCGGTTTGTGATGTGACCCACGTCACAGCAACGCTTTTGAAGGGCTCTGAGCTGCGGTTACAGACGTATTACGATCCTCTGTGTCACCCAAAGTTCCTGAGTCGATACTCAGTGCAACCTACGCCGGCGAATCCTTCGTACGATTGCGTATCACCCTTAGGTCATCTACCGTTGACGGGTCAGCAGCACCCCTCAGACCACCCCAGAGGTGACCGACTATGGCTCAACCGACGGCGCTCCGATACGTCGCTAAAGGGTTCCTCAACGACAGTCACGTATGCGAAATGTGCCCCAAGCCCAGCCCCATCGGAACCGTTCGTTTGGCAGTGGTTGCCCCCGACGGTAAGGAAATAGGGGAAGTGTTGGCAGGGGTTGTATGTGCGTCGTACGTCTCCGGACGTCCGGTGCAAGAAATCCGAGGCGAAGCCGAATACGCCGACCGGCTACGGGCACGACGGATCCTAGAAACCCACAGGGCGTGGCGGCAACGTCGGGCCGATTGGTTTGTGAGCCACAGGATTCGGGCTCTCGGGGCGAACGCTTCATACGCCAAGATCCGGGAGTATCGGGCCTCGGACGCCTTCAAGGAAGCTGAGGCGGCGTACCTCCAATCAGACCCGGAGCCACCAGCGCCACCCACGTACTAACGTCATCGACGACAGAACCCCCCAGGTGATCAACCTGGGGGGTTCGTCGTTCGGTGGTAACACGGTTGTCAGCAGGCCAGAACCACAAAGGGAACCAACACCCCGGAGGGTGCGCCACCGAACGGGTATCACCCTACATCAGGCGTACTACCCCACGGCGTAACTACCCTCGCAACCCCGGCAGCGGCAATAAGCCGCGAACACCCATCACACGGAACTTCCGTGACATAAAGGGTTGAACCTAGACAGTTGTCTCGACCGGCGTAAATGATGGCGTTCCCCTCAGCGTGCACAGCGACGCATGCCCCGACCCCGGTGTCATAGCTACTGCCCGGAGCAACACCCGACGTAGCCCGAGGGCACTCCCCCTGTAGACATGACGGGCCACCTGGGGGGGAACCGTTGTAACCGGTAGACACGATGCGAGGGAGCTTCCTGCCGTCCGGCTGAACATCCCACCGGACCACCAGTGCCCCTACTCGTCGACGCGAACAGTCGGCCCGTGTTGACACCGCCACAGCGATCCCTAAGAAGTATTCATCCCAACCGGGGCGACCCCGTTTAGTGAGTCGACCCCTACAGGAGTGGATAACCAGCCACGTAGTTTTGCCGCACCCTGGGCACTCCTGTTTGCCGTCATCACGGGGTCGACCCCCAGCACCCCGAAGGGCACCAGGGGTCGACGTCGGTTCGGTCACTGAGTCTTGGGCTCCGCGACCATGGAAAACTGGAAACCGGTGACAGCCCCAGCCGAGTCGTACTCGGCCCCAGCCGGATCCCACACGTTCAGGATGATGTCATAGGGCGTACCCTGGTAAAACTGATCACAACACGCGGTAGCCTTCGCCATGAGATCGGCGTAGCTGCTACCCCGGATGATTGCGTTAAGACGCACTAAGTAGTCTCCCTCCAGTAAAGAACCGGTATCCCGGTTCGTTCCGCCAACTTGGCAGTCATTGAAGCGCCTTTAGAGTCGTTGCGTATAAACGCTAAAACGACGTCTGCGCCTAGTTCGATCATTGCGGCGTTCCTGAGGAACCCGGCCCTTTTGCCGTACCGTTCCCATTCGGCTGGGTGCCGTTCCTCGGTGATGATTACGCCGAACAGTTCCGGCGGAAAATCCGCGTAGTGCTCACACCATTCGCGAGCAAACCGATCAGCCCCGGTGGGGCAATCCCCGTGAACGATGGTGTACGTGGTGTCTACCGGAGCGGCGACGCATATAGCGTCTAGGTTGGTCCAAACCTTTTCGGGGGTAGCCCAGTCACGGGAGCCCGTAACTATGATTCTCAGACCCAACCGCCGGTAATGAAGTGGGCAGTGAGCCACACCATGAAAGCGACCAACACAAACCGACGTAGTTGCGTCCACCCAGAGCGCTCCCGAGGGGAAGCGCCCTTCTTCCACTCCGTACCGAAATAAAGCCACACATGTTCACTGAGGGTGTCCCCCGGCTTCGAGTTGAAAAGGGCTATGCCCTCGACAACCAGGAAATAGACCAGCCACCCAACCCACAAAGCGGTGAACATCAGACACGTTCCCAGGTGAGCGGAGTCCGCTCTACGTGACCGGTAACCGTCCACCGGTCACCGTGGTACGTAGATTGCTCCCGACTGATCTGACCCTTCGCGGTTGACGCTGAGTCGTACGGACCGAACCGGGTAACCCAGATAGCGCCCGATTGCAAATAGGGTGCCTCGGAGTCCGGGGCTCGGTGGTACATCACCACAGCCGAAAACTGTTCCGTCTGATCTTCCCTGAGGTAACGCGCCATTAGCAGCCACCCGACGGGTAGTCGTCGTAATCGTCTCCGTCACCGTCGATGATGATGGGGACCGGAACGACGTTCGTTCCGCCGGTCGTAGGCTTCCGGGGCTGAGGTGCCGGACGCGGCTGGGGAACCGCCCGAGGGGCACTAGGTGCCGGAGCCCTTACGGCTGGGGCTGGTGCCGGACGCGGCGCTACCGGACCAGCGGCACATGCCGGGGCAGGGTCACCGCAACCCACCAGCGCCACAGACGCACCGAAGCAAACAACGGCAGCCGCAGCAACGGCAACACTGAGACGGGTCTTCACTGGGTAACCTCCGAACCGTAGGGAACCTCTGAGATGTCCTGTACCGACAGCGGAGCGATAACCCGAAGGTGACTGAGCACCTGGGCGGCAAACTCCCTGATTTCGTTCTCAGCGGCTACGTGGTGCCGCTTCCCCAAGACGTCACGCCACGCGCGAAGGTTCGCGGTAACAACGAAGTCCACTGGGGTTGACTCGGGCAAAAATGCTCTAGCCGCCCCTCGGGCTTCCTTCAACGTCTTCCCCTGGGCTAGCAGCCGCTCAACAGCCGCTTCGTAACGGTCCATCGAGTCCGCGTAGTGCCTATCCAACTCAGCCCAAAGGGCAGCGCCGAAATCCGCCGGGACAACCGGCAACGGGTGCGACTTCGTTTGGTCGACGTAGCGCTGAGACTCCACTGACAGCGAAATGTGCCGGTGGCGCTCTAGCTCTAGCAGCATCGAACGGGAACCCTCGGAGACGTGGAACGACACCGAGGCATGTTCCAACACCGAATAATGACCCTGGGTCAAAATGTTGTTGAGGTACCCGGCGGTTGTGGCAGTCTCGGCCCGTTCCCGACCGAACGCCTTATAGCAACTTCTACCGGCGAACTCCCCCAGGTGGTCAGTGTCGGTGACATCAAACTCAATGAACGCTTCGTTGAAGAATCGCGTTCCCGGAACGACTCGGCGTAGTGCTTCCCAGTCAATCATTGTGAAAGCGATAGGGGTAACCAGCAGCAAAAGCCCCTCCTAGGGGTTGAGGATTTGGAGGGGAAGGGATGACAGGGGCTATCAATGCCGGCCGGTCATCCCCTCCCGTTGAACATCGTACGTTCAGGGTTCTCTAAGCCCTGGGGGTCACCTCACAGGGCATGACCCGTTGGCGCACTCTTCGTCCACCGAATCGGCCACCGACGTCGGACCAGTGATGGAAGCCCACTCCGCTTCGGTTAGCCGTTGGTACGGTGCCTGAGGCCGCGACCCATCAAGCATCAGAGTTGTCCCCTTCAACCGGGGCAACCACCGGGCTAGCACCTCTGAAACCTCGGTGACGCGTTCCGGGGACGGGCCTGGGGGACGCAACGCCCCTTCAAGCAATGCCGCTTCCTGGTGGGGCTCAGCCGCGACATTCGCGGTGAACGACACCGCGTTATCGGCGTACTCCGTTTGAATCAACGCCTGTACCCGCAACATATCGTTGAGGCTGATTTCGTCGGCAGCCTCAACCAACTCCAACGGATCCAGCCCGAGGGCTTCCACCTCAGCAACCAGCAGCTCAGTCGTTGGAAACTCAACAACCATGGTGTTAGCCGCTGACCGGTCGGGTTCCATGTGATAGCCCTCAGCCGCGAACTCCGTAAGCCGATCCAATTGGAGCGGATCCACCGTTGAGAAACGGATACGGCGGATGAACCGCCGAAACAGCAACGGGTGGATGCCCTCTGTGCGCCCAGCAAGCTTCGCGATACTGCCGGTGGGTGCCTCGGTGGTGGTTTTTACGGGCTCCGGAATCCTCAGTTGAAACGCGTACTTTCGGGCTTCGTCACGTACGGAATCCCGGAGGGTCCGAAGGATCCACTTCACGGAAACACCCTCGATTTTGGCGTCCGGTGCGTCACTGAACCGAACACCGTTCTTCACTAGGAAGCCCTGAAAACCGAAGTGCCCCACACCGATCCGGCGTTGCCGCTTCAACACCTCAGCCTGTTTCGGGTCGGTGACATCACCGAAGGTTGCCCGAATCAGGAACCGCGTCATCAACCGGTGTGCCGTAAACAGCCCATCCCAGTCGACGGAACCTCCGGGCACCTGGGGTGCGAACGAATCTAGGTTGACGTGACCGAGGTTGCAGTTTTCCCAGGGAGTAAGGCTTACCTCTCCACAGGGATTACAACAAATCACCTCGACGGGCTCACCGACGTTATTAAGGGTGCTGTTCCAAAAGCCCGGTTCCCCGTTGGTTAGCATCCCCTCGACAGCAGCGCGGAAGACACGTCGTGCCCATTCCGCTCTACCCTCCGGGGTCACGGGGTCGGCGTTCTCGACACCGGTCCCGGTGAAGCCGATTTCCGAAACGGCAGCGGTGAACTCAGCATCAATCTCGATGCTGATGTTTGTCGTCCAATGCTCCGACGGGTCGGATTTGCATCCGATGAAGTCCATGATGCTGGGGTCATCCCAGCGGACCATTGACATTCGGGCCGAACGGCGGACACCACCGGCTACGACACACGCTCCGACTTCGTGGGCAATCCCCATAGCCTCAAGTGGTGTAACAGCGTCCCGAAGTTCGCTGCCCTGTTGCCACTCAGGGGAACCGTTCAGGATCGCTGAGACGTTCACCAGCATCCGCCCAAAAGGCAACGGACCTGAGGCTGTGCCCCCGAACGTTCGGAGGGGAGCCCCTTCGGGCCGAACCCGAGAGACGTCGTACACCCGGTCAGGGTGCTTCACCGGGTCATCGGTCATATAGACGTCTAGAAGGTCTACTAGAGCGGTTGCCCAGCCCTCCCGACTGTCCTCAACCGGGTAAGCCCCAGCCCAGTCGTGAGCGAACTCCGATGACAACACCCCAGCGTCACGCATCTTGGCGTAGTCCGGGTGGTCCGGGTCGCACACGATGTGCACCCGGTAGTGCCCCCTGGGGGCACCGTACTTCTCTAGGTGGTGGGATGAGTAGTTGCCTCCGACCCCACCACCCTCCATTAGGCGCATAAATTCGAAATGGTAATGGTCAGAAAACTTCGGACCCCATCCGGCGACATGACAGTTAAACAGATACTGTCGTCCCGGAACCCCGGAAGCCCACAGGTGCCGCCCCGCTGGGATGATTCGGAAATCACCCATCATCCGGTAGAGGGCGTCAAACTCCGCTTCAACCTCAGCGGACCATTCGGAACGGTCCCCGTAGACCAAAGAGAGGTTACCCGAAATGACTCGGGTAACCGTCTCTTCCCAGGTTTCTCGGGTGCCGTCCGGGTTCGTTCGCTGGTAAGTCCGCTCAAAGACGGTTTCACCGCTCGGTCCCCAGTTGGGCACACAGACCCCTTTCTGTTGATGTTATGCGTTGTTACTGATTACGGCGTTAGCGCGAGTGTTCGAAATGATCCGCCGGGAACCAACCCCTTGATGGTTGGTGCCCCTCACGGTCTTTGCCGCGTTCATCTCCGTCGACAACTCTCGGGTTGCCTTCCGGTACATGCTTTGCGCCGACTCCGGGGAAGACGCTCCGACGTATTCGGCAATCGACAGCCAATCGGTTTGACCCTGATCCGATGGGGGGCACAACATATGCCGCCCGTAGATGATTCGCTGTTGCCACTCCCGGAGGTTCCCCCAAGCCGCTTTGATGTCCAGCGCGGTATCAATGGCATCACCGGTTGTCCACCGGTCGGATAGTTCGTCGGCTGGTCCGTTCGGCCAATCCTCGGTAGCGAAAAAAAACGGGAGGAACAGGCGAACGTACTCCGGGTCATAGTGGGTTTGGCCGGTTTCACTCATCTTCCGGATTCGCTCGGTGCGCGCGTTCTTCGCCGCTACCTGACGCAACCGGGTTTCGATAAGCCCAATGTTGCCGTTGGTCAGCAACACCAGATAATCCCGCTGCCCCTCGACTACCTCTAGGGAAAGGATCCCCTTAGCTTCGTCCACCTCAAGCCCGTAAAGGTAGTGGACTCGGGTCGCGACTCTGTCAACGATGGGGAGAAGGTCAGTGATGGTGTTCAACTGTAAGTTTCCCCCTCGACTGTGAACCGCCCATTAGTGATGGGAATCAACGACGGGGTTACCGCTTTACCGTCTACGTACAACACCGCTATGCCCTGTTGCCAATTCGCGGAACCGGCACCGAGGTACGACGCGGATTTGAAATCCATCAAGTTTCCAACCTCGACACCGTAAAGACGTCGGGTATAGCGACCGTTCACCGTGGAATGGTCGTGTTGCATCCCGAACTTATGGGTGTGGCCGCAAATCACCGACATCCCCCACTTACGGGCTAGCCGCATCGCGACACCACCAGGGGTCGGAGACGTCCCCCTAGACTCGTCTCCGTGCGCCAACAGCCACCCAGGGGCAATCAGGTACGGCTGTTCGTGGTAGCTCACCCCGAGGCGTTCGAACTCAAGTAGCTCCGGGACGGTGAGCCCCTTGACCCCCATCAACGCTGGGGCGTACTTCCGGATGTAATTCAACGGTCGGTCCATGTGATTCGACCGAGACACATGGATCGGGCCGGAATGCACAGCCCTCAGTGCCTCAAAGTGCGTTACACCTTGGTTGATGTGGTTTTGTAGGTTCCCCCGGTATTCCATCTCGGAACCCCGGTGCCACCGGGACACCTGGGGGAAGTCGACATCATCTCCGACGGACGCAATTTCGTCCGGCTGATACTTCCCAATGAACCGGTAAACAGCGTCAAGTGCCTTCCGGTCGTGATAAGGGATCTGGGTATCAGACAAAACTACGATGCGCTTCAAGCGGCAACCCGGAGACTCTTCGGGGTGTTGTCGTTACCGGGGAACGCCTTGAAAAGCTGATTCGCTGCGGTGTGGTACGCAACGACACCTTCCGGGTTGCGAAACCCGGGAACAGCCCAGGAACCAACCGCCGTCAACACATCAAGGGTTACCGCAACCGCGTCGTTCATCCGGTGACCGTCGACGACAGCCATCACGGGAACGACGGTGCACACCTCGGGGCACTCGGCAGCGTTCGCGAAATCCGCCCGGTACGCGTCTCCGTGTTCGTCGCGAGGGTCATACCACTTGGCGACGTTGAACAGCGCAAACCGCCGATCATCGAGCCCATAGCCCCGTTGGATGCCCTTACCGAACCACTCCCCGTAATGGAGGCCCGGACCGAGACGGGTAAGCGTCTTAGCGTTCCGCTGAACCCAGGAAGCAAACCCGAAGTTGTCCGCCCCTGGTGCCAACCACCGGTTACGGCTACCGGCCCGGATGACAAACTGATATTCGGGCAACCCGTCTTCCTCACCGATCACCGTCTCATCGGTGATGATGTCAATGACGGTCGGGTCTTCGTGTTCTCGGGAATACCCCCAGTGCTGCCGCTCCACCTGAATAACACCGTTGGTGCCGTCAATCTTCTCCGTAATCACCACCGGCTTACTCAGCCGTGGGATCTTCTTGAAAGCGGGGAATTCCCCCATTCACACCCCCTGGGTTTCGTGGTCGACAATCTTTGGTGACGCTGTACCGATGAACAGATAGAAGTCGACGTTGTCGGGAAAGTCTTCATCCTTGACAGCCATCAACCGTGCGGTGTTTGAATACGACGCGTCACCGTGTTCGGTGAGGTGGGCGGCTAGCCTGCCCATCACCATTAGCAACTCTGAACGGCTGGGGTTCTCTCCGTGGGTGCCAGCGATCCGCCAACCCTTAGAGGTGTAAATACCGGCCAACTCTCGGGTAGTCAGAGCCATTTCAAGGCTCCAATTGTCCGCAGACTCATCGTCTACCGGGGTGGCCTCCGAAACAACTTCGTAAGTCCGCTCAACGCGGGTCTTAGGCTTAAGCCAACCGAACATTTACAGCGCCCCCTTAACCGCTTCGAACGCCTCACCCATCCGAGCCAACCGGATATCCACCATTGCGGCGTAAACCGCTAAGTCTTGAGCTTCCTCCCGAGCCATCACGATAAGTTCGGGAATCGTCATCCCCTCAAAGCGCTGCCCCTCGGAGGTGCTGTATTGCTCAGCACCAACACCACGAACCCGGGACTGTGCCGCTGAGATGAACGCTCCGACGTATTCGGCCAACTGATCCGGGGACACGTTCACCGAGGGCACCTGGGGGAAGTCGGGGGTAGTGACCCTCTCGATGTTGTCGGCATACGGCCACATCCCGTAACGCTCCCCTTGGAAATCCACGTACACAGGCTGCCGGTTATCGTCGATATCGACCCGGGAAACAACACCGACGGTCCCAACGGGGAGGGTGTTGTAAATCCTGGTGAGCTTCACCCGGTCGCCAACTTCCCACGGCTTCTCAGTGGCAACAGGGGTGACCTTTTGCAATTCCTCGGTGGAGTAAACGCCGCTGTTGCTGCCAACCTCGACACGCCACGGGTAAACCGAGCTAACTCGGGCCTCGACGATTACCCCGGTGTCCCCAATGCTCTGGGGGTAATCCGGTCCGTCGATAATCTTCACGATGTCGCCAACCTTAAGCACTATGCTTCAACCTCCAAACGTGCCCGGAGCGCTTCCGCACCCTCGGAACAAAGAAGCGAATTTACGTCGTGACCTGGGGGCATCAGAACCACCCGGGCATTCGGGATCTGTGAAGCGACCTTTTCCCCGAAGGCTGCCCCTTGTCCTTTGTCGTCGTTGTCGCAGAGGACAAACACCGATTCATAGCCCTGAAAACACCGAGCGAAGTACGGTCGCCACCCGTTGACACCAGCGATGCCTACGGCAGGAAGCCCGGCGCTGTGCGCCGACATAGCGTCGAATTCCCCTTCGGCGATACATACGAAGGGCTCACGGCGCTCTAGGTCGCGGGGGTTGAAGATGCGTGGCATATCCCCGGGGACAGAGAGGTATTTCGGGCCTCCGGGGTGTTTCTTCAATGCGGCGTTCGCCTCAGGGTCTGGGGTGTCCGGCAACTCTGGGAATTGGGTTTTGATCTCGGACGCCAATTCCGGGATGTGGTCGGTTGGTACCGACCATTCCGGGTCGGGTGGTTCGGGAACCTCGGGGCTTGGCACCACCCGGAAACGGATGCTGGTTATGCCGCTACGGGTTACGTACGGGATGGAGATTTTCCCGGCGTATAGTTCATGTCCCGGCAAAGGGTTTTCTACGTACCCCAGCCGAAAGGATTGAACGTTGTCCCTTGATAGGCTCCGAGTCATCAAATACTCGGCGGCGTTTGTGGCCGCGTCCGACAGTTGAAGGCTGGTTGCGTACTCCGTCGTAGCGTTCTCCAAGAATGCCCGTAACGAAATCGATGGCACTAGGGAAGTCAGGTGCATCCCCCTTCCATATGACTAGCCCGAAGGCGTCTTCGGAGTTGATAGAACAGGCGAAGCATCGGAAGCGTTGGAGCCCCGTGGACACGGACGCTGACGCGTTCCTGTCTTCGTGAAATGGGCATTTCATCGAACGCCACCGGGGAGCCTCGGGCACCCATTGAGCGCCGTAGTGCTCTAGGATCGGCGCAATGGGTGGTCTTTCGCCATCCACCTAGATCCCCCTTCGGCTACTTCCGACGTCGGTAAACCCGTCGTTTCTTTTCGGAGGGCCGACCGGGGGCAATCACTTTGACCCCGAGTGCGGCAACGGCTGGGGGGTCACGGAGGTAATCGGCTAGCCCTTGGGCTAGCTCAGCGGACTTGAGCCTGCCGATAAGCCGCCGGTTGCAATACGCGTGTACCAAACCTCTGACGTGCGCCCCGTGTTCGTGGTCGATGTGCGGTGTTTCTTCGTCCCGGAACTTCTTTCGGCATACGCCGCACTTACCGTCTTGGAACTCAAGGATTTCATCAAATTGCCTTAGCGTTATCCCGTAGGTTTTGAAGACCCATTCGGCGCGTTGCCCTAGGCGTTTGCACTCGGGGTCGGCGCAATACTTCCGCTGTTGACCGGTGAGCACCGAGGCGCACACCGAACACACCTTCTCCACGGTCAGGGGTTTCCCCCCTTCGTGGTGCTAAGCGTAAACATGGGGTTCTCTCCCTCCATCGGTGTTCGTCGCTGGGATGTCTGCCAACTTCATTCGGGGCGGTTCGTAGAGCAGTGGCAAATGCCAAGCCCCGGAGGGGTCAGCTTTCCCGGTGCGGTTCTTCACTGGGCACACGTAAAGGCGTCCGATTTCGTCGGTGCCGGTGGTCGCGTCCCGGTACAGGGTCAAAATCGTCTCCGGAACCTTTGACACTTTCCCTCGGAGCCCAGACATCGGGACCGGGGTGATTCCGTCATCAAAGGTGCCTGTTACGTGGTGGAGCGCCACGACAGCGGCACCGGTTTCCCGCGCTAATTCGTGTAGGTAGTCGCACGCGGCCTCAAGTGCCAAGTAGCCCTCACCAGCGTCGGGCAAATCCAAATTGGATAGGTTGTCAATCCAAATCGAGTGCGGCCACTCCCCGTACGTCGCGGCGTACGCCTGTAGTTCTTCCTCCAAGGCGTCAACCTCGATGCGCCCTGAGAAGTCAAGCCGGATATGGTTCAGCTTCTCTAGGTGTGCGTCAACCGCTGAGGTGTTGCGGTGTTCCACGGCGTTTTCGATGTCTCCGGTTTGCCACCCGGTGACCATTGCGCCTGCTCTCAAATACATTGTGAATGCGTCTGTGTCCGCTGAGGCGTAAAACGCGGGGCTCCCAGCCCTCAGGGCTATTGACAACGCGAACACTGATTTTCCGACACCTGGGGCGGCGGCAATCAAAGTGAATTGGCCGCGTCTGATGTGGACGGACTCGGCTGCTAACGTCTTGAAGACTGTTGGCAGCGGATCACCAGCCGAACCCTTAGACAACTTCGCTCTAGTCAAAGTGAGAATTCGGGTACCTCCCTTCCTGGGTTGCGCCCCCGGTGGGATTCGAACCCACGACTCACCCCTCGACCCGGTGATTAAGCCCGGTTGTTGGGGTTGCTCTGTCCACTGAGCTACGGGGACCGACGGAGCCCCGAAGGGCTCCGAAGGTGTTACTTCGGGATCTTCTCCGGGCGGCACTTACCCGGGTCATTCCGATCGGCTGGGCAACCCCAGAACGGTCCGTACTGTCCCTCTACGTAGTTCTTCGTGCCGTGAGGGCACGTCGGGGCGGTAAGCCCAGGTGGAGGGGTAGCCGGCTGTCGGCGCTGCTGCTGTGGCTGCTGCCGGTAGTTCGACTGTGCGGTCTGGGGGTGCTCCGTCGGGGTGCCCCCGAGGGTGGCACCGATGTTGAACGCCGCCTTGAATGCGGTATCCATGTTCGCGAGCTTCGCGAACAGCCCCGTAGCCTCGATTTCACCGAGCTTATCCATGACGGTTGCCGCGTCTTTGCCCTTCACAGCGACTAGCGGAGCGTCATACCCGGTGTGGGGCTTAAACGAAACGACGATGTCGTCTCGGGTGGTGTCGTCAGTCAAACTCTTATCCTCCAATGGTTAGGGGTTGCTTAGGCCGCGTCGAGAATCGCGTCTAGAAGATCGGCAAGACTGTCCATGCCATCCGCAGCGTCGGACATCTGGTCAGCCTTAGTCCGCATAGCCTCAGCGGCGTTACGAAGCTCAGAGGCCGCGTCAGGGGTGTCCGTGACATCAGTGGTTGCGTACTCCGGATCCACGGTGAGTGGACCAGCCGGAAGACCCAGCGCCGTAGCGAAAGCCTCCGGGGTGAGGATGCTTCCCGGGGTGATGTTGTCACCAGCGGCGAACTCCGGGCGCTTAGCAGCCGGACCGGTGGCCGTAGCGCCGTTACGGTCGGTGCGACGGAGAAGGTAACGCTTCGGGTGCTTCGAGACACCACCACCATCCCAGTCGACGGTAATGCTGTAGTCGTCGCGAATGTCAGTGATTACTCCGGTGTCACCGATACGCCACGCAATAGCGCCAAGGTCGGCCCGAACGTACTCGACGACGTCCCCGATAGCGTGCCCCTCGGTGGTGGTCACCGGGTTCACTGTCGGGGCGTTCTCAATCACCTCAAGTTCGGACGCGAAGTAGTACCCGGTGATGCCGTCAACGTCAATCATGCATCCACTCCCCTGCCGCTCCATGACGGTTGCGGTCTGTCCCGAGCGGTGACCACTCATCTTCCAAGCGCTATCACGAATTCGGACCTTGGCACCGACACCCAACACCAGGGGCTTAACGGGCTCCGGGGCAGCCTCGACGCTCCACGGGTAATAGTTGCCAGAGGAACGCCGCTGAAAGTCGACGTTGATGTATCGGCCCGAGAAACCGAAGCCGCTATCGAGGTTAGTGACGATGCCGGGGTCACCAGTGAGAACGTGCTTCACCCGGTCGCCAATCTTGAAGTTGTGCGGAGCCTTCCCAAGATTCTGGGCGAAGTGCCCCGGGTGAAGGTCCGGATCGTTGTCCCAGGAAACCCCGATGGAGTCGTTACGGTGCCGAATCTCGGTGACGGTGCCGAAGTTGCCGACCCGGGAAGCCTCGGAATACTCCGGGTGGTTCCCGGTGTAAACAACCCGGTCGCCTACGTTGAACGTCTCAGTCATTCGTGTTCCTCCTAGCCTTGGGCGGATAGTCGTTGGTGCGTACTCCCCGAGCGGAGCAAAAAGTTTGAACGCCGCATGTGCGGCAACCGTCTCCGGGGGCAGGAAGGAAAAGCCCAGCCGTAACGGCTTCGTCCATGTCGTGAAACCACCGGGTCACTCGGTCGCGGTTGAACCGCTCCAAGTTGATGGGCGGATCGGGTTTCCCGTTCTTCGCTAAGTAGTAATCGCCCCACACAGGGCGCACCCCGAACAGTTCTTCGATTGCTAAGCCGTAGACGCCTAACTGAAACGGCCAAACGGGGGTTTTGGTCCCCGTTTTGTAGTCCCGAGGTAACAGCGCCCCTCCGGGGAATTCCTCCACAGCATCGATGTACCCGAGCACTTCAATACCATCGAGGTTCAACCGAAACTCCACCTCAACGGCGACTTCGTCACCACCGAGACTTAGAGGGCGTTCGGGCGCTGAGTGCGCGTACCTCAGGAAGGCCCGGATTTGGTCGGCTCCCTTAGCCTTCCGTCGGGTGATGTCGTCTGAGCCCTTGACTCTGCCTCCGGTGAGCCACCGGTTCGGGTCGGGTTCACGCTTCAACCCCTCAGCAATAAGCCGGTCGTAGGTTGCTTCGTAGAGCGTCACGGTTTCACGCTCTGAGGCGTCGCGTAACGATCGCTCCCACATCTCAGCCGCGTCGTGGAACGCTGAGCCCTGGGCGAACCAGGCTGCCGGGGTTTGTGGTGCCTTGGCTATGCGCTCTAGCCGGTACTGTTCGCCGCACTTAACGAACGTCTCCCACTGGGAAACGCTGCGGTGCGCTGGTCCGTCGGTTACTGTTCACCTCCTTTTGTGCATCTACCTTTCCGGTGTAAAAAACAGGGACCGTCACCGGTCCCTGGTGGTGGCCTCCGGTTTCTTAGTTCGGTGTTGACCATGCCCGGATCCGGGTCTGAGCGTAACCACCCTCAGACCACCCGAAATCCTCGGTGGTGAGAAGCCGCGTCCCGAGCGGCAACACCCCGTAAAGCCCCATCGTCTCATTGGGGTTCTGTAGTGTCGTGTACGTCAATTCGTAGCCGATACCACTGATGAAATCCCATCGGGCCAAACATACTTTGTTCGGTACGTGGATAAGGATTCTGAACCCCGTCACCTGGGATTCGTCATCCAAATCAAGCCGGTCGAATGCCGCCCACCCCTGAGTTACGGCGGACATTTGCAAAAGGCTAGGTGGCACGGTTGTTCCCTCTCAGCCCCGTTGGGAGGTGTAACACTGCGGTAACTGTAGTCGGTGCATCTGTCACGGTGCATCAACCGTTCAGGGGAAAGATCCACCAGGCAACTAAGTTACGCAGCGGTAGCCCTTCGCCGCTTCGCCACTATTTCGACCACTGCCTTACGGGTTAGCCCGGTTGCGTCTGCTACGTCCTGATGTGTCGTCCCCTCAGCGTTCATGCTGAGCACTTTAGAAACAACAATTTTGCGGTCATACTGGGCGGATTCGCGGACCCGAGTCCGAGTCAACCGCTGAGCCCCGAGAGGGTCAAGGCGCTCCCGGTCTTCGGCCGAGAGCCCTCCGAAAACCCCGTGTTCGTGGGCGGAACCTTCGGCTTGGCATTCCGTAAAACGGCTGAGCGGACAGTCGCCACAGAGGCGCTTCGCCTCAACCATTTCGGCTGGTTCGTCGGAGAAGAACAATTCCGGATTCGTGGAACAGGGAAACACATTCCCCCCATGGGACATCTACCATTGACGGGTAAAAGAGTGGAGGCACCGTTGAGCGTCCCGACGTCCGGTGTCCCCAAACCTTCCGGCGGTTACGGTGCCTCCGCTGTTAGCACAAACGTACTACGGGGGTTCTCCCGTTGCACATCAACCGTTCGGCTGATCAAAAAGGGGGTCACCTGGGAAGTAGCTCCCCGGGTGACCCCCTCCGTGGTGCTGCCTAGACCGTAGCCCGAGGGTTCTCCGCACCCTCAGCCACCGGGGGGCGGACGATGGAGCCCGGATCATCCGATGGGCGACGCTTTGAGTAGTAAAACCCCCCCTTGGGGTTCCCTGGGGTCGGAGGCTGGTTCCGGTCGTAGCAAACGACAACGTCCGCTTCCCTCAGTTGCTGTAGCCACAACTCCAAGCGTCGCGCCTCACCAACCTCTAGGGTTTCTCCGGCTTCCTTTGCCGCGAGAGCCCGAAGGTTGTTGATGACTTTGCACCGGTTGTGCTGGGTCGCGACCTTCCACGGGATGAACGACTTACGGTCAGCCCTGGGGCGAGTCTTGTTCGCGCGTTGCATTTGTCGGTAAACAGCCTGCTCACCGACGCTATACATAGCCCCAATTTGGCCGTACTTAAACCCCTGGTTTACCAGCCTCTGTAAGACTTCGTTATCGGGCAACTTCCGCACCGCAGGCATTATTAGAGTCTCCCCACTCTAATCGGCGACATAGTGTCGTCACCCCGAGAGTGCGACCGGAGTCCCCCGACACTCCACGGCATACACCCTCTGAGGCGCATCTACCATACCATGCACATCGAACGTTGAGCCTTAGGTGAAGCTTAAGAGCGCCTATGGGTCAGCCGTCTCACCAGCGGGACTTTGGTGCATAACCGCTCGGTGCATCATCGCGAAGAACCTTCATCGTAGTGTCTTCGGACATCTACCGTTGGAGGGCGCACCGTTGAAACCTGAGGAAGTTGCACACTTGAGGGAGCTAGCGCGCAAAGCGGCAGCCTCAGCCCCTCCGTGGGGCGAAGAGACTATTAGAGACTTTGCACGGTTGTTCCAAGGATGTCCGAAACGAAACCCCCGGCACCCCGAAGGGTGACCGGGGGTTTTCCCCTAGGTGAACTATTGGTTACGCCACACAATCTTGACGGACCCGTCCCAGGGTGCCCAACGGTGCCCCAGGGGGTTAACGATGATCGTTGATACCGCCCGGCCGATCACAGCGCGACGCCACCCAAGGTCTGTGTTCGCTTCCCACTCAGCCCGGATGTTGCTGGGGAGGGTTTCCCGCTGACGCTGTGCCGCTGTGTGCCTATCCCGGTCGGCCCGAAGCTCCCGGATGATCTTCTCAGCGTCCGGAAGCAACGTGTCAAAGAACGTCTCAGGTGCGATCGATCCCTGCCCGTTGTCGTAGGCGCTCAACAGTGCCGCCCGGTTCGCTAGCGCCTTTTCCCACTCGGCTTCGCGACCCCAAGCCTCGGGCTCCGCTTCCTTCGCGGCGTGCTGCTCCAACTTCGTTAGCACAGCCTCGACGACGTACAAGTCAAGGCGCTCCCCGTTCCGGGAGTTACCGCCACAACCACCCTGAGCTTTAGGGAAACAGGTGTACTGATGACCCTTGAGCCCGGTTGCGCTGCTATACGGATTCGCTTTGTGCTTAGTGAAACACTGGGCTTCATCGACGATTTTGCCGCACCGGAGGAACCCGGTAAGCAAATACTTCCGTGCCGAGTGATCAGCGGCCAACGGAATCCCAACGGTGCCGCCCCGCTGAACGTGTGCATTCCGTCGGCTGGTGAATCGGGCCTGAATAGAAATGAACACCTCGGGGTCACACAACGTTTCCCACTCACCAACCACGGGGTCACCGTCTTTGTCCCTGACGATTTCCCCATTTAGCTCCCTCCACCCACAGATCCGAGGGTTTTGAAGGAACTTCCGGAGGGTGTCAGTGGTCCACTGGTTCCCCTTCGTGGTCTTCATCCCGGCTTCCTGTAGCCGTGCAACCAGGGTGTAAAGAGTTGTACCAGCCTCAAACCCGAAGATTGCGCCCTTGGCGAATTGGCTCTCAATGGGGTCCAGGGTCTTCCGGTCCGGGAGCCACCCGAAGGGGCGGTTGCCGCCCACCGGGATCCCCTTTGAAGCCCTCACCCGGTGTGAGTTGCGAAGCCGCTTAGCGATTCGCTTAGGCTCTTGTTTCGCTCCGACCATGCCGGCAGCGCCTTCCCAAACGAACCCCTCAGAGTAGGGATCCTTCCGGGAGCCTTCCTGAATATAGGTCCGCCCGTCGTCGTAGGTGAGAGCGTCAGTGAAGCGTTCCCAATTGGTGAAGGTGCGTGCAATCCGGTCTTGGAACGTCACCACAACACCGTGAATGACGAAGCCGTGACAGGGGCATTTGCCAGTAGCGAGAGCCTTAATTAGCGCCTCAAAGCCTTCCCTGTATACGTCATCCTTCCCGGCGCTAACGGACTTGTCGTTGTCCGTGAGGGTGCAAACGATGCGCTCCCCGTGACTCTCCGCAGTCTCTAGGTTTTGCTGGTGCTGCCCCTCAACGCCGTGTTCGTCCTTGTCGGTGTCCGAGCTGATTCGGGCATAGCTGATCAGACCACACCCAACCAGACACCCTGGTCCGCACTCCCTTTGAACATCGTACCTTGGCACTAGACTACTCCCGACCTGGGCGGACAACCGTTCAGGGATAGTACCACCTTGGGCAGACTTCTACCACCAGCAGTACCTGGCGCCGACCAAGAACCCGAACGGGTACTGCAACCACGGCCCGAACGGCCTGAGCTGCCCGGTCGGCGTGGCCCGTGTCGGCGGCTGACCACCGCCACCCGCACACGTCTGATGCCCGGCCGCCCAGGAGGTGGCCGGGCATTCCCGTTCGGCCCTGTGATCGAAATCCGTTGCCGAGCCCGACGAGAACTCGATAACGTGGCCGTACACGTGAAAGGAGGTGGTCCAGACTTGTATAGCAATCGGACTCGTGAGGTGGCTGTCAGCTAGCCGCTGTCCTCGACAGTGAACGGCTCGCCGTAAGGCGGGCAGCAGCAACATCGTCGAGACCGTGTGGCAGCGGTGCGGCGAATCCACGACAGCCACCCGACCCCCGGGGTGCCGGCCAAGTCCAGCCGGCCCGCGCACATGCGCGGAGCGCCCCGGGGGTCGCTCCATATCCGCGGGAGTGGCGATGTCCATGCGCGAGCTGGTGGTGCTGGGGACGGCCAGCCAGGCGCCGACCCGTCAGCGCAACCACAACGGGTACGTGTTGCGCTGGGACGACGAGGTGATCCTCTTCGACCCGGGTGAGGGCAGCCAGCGTCAGCTCCTGCACACCACTGTCACCGCCACCGACCTGACCCGGATCTGCGTCACCCACTTCCACGGCGACCACTGCCTGGGCCTGCCCGGCACCATCCAGCGGCTCTCCCTGGACCGGGTGGCCCACCCGGTCGCCGTGCACTTTCCCGCCGGCGGCGCCGAATACTTCGCCCGGCTGCGGTACGCCACCTCCTTCTACGAGACCGCCGAGCTGCGGGTCGAGCCCATCGAGGCGGACGGGCAGCGGATCGCCCTGCGCTGCGGCACGCTGGAGGCACGCCGGCTCCGGCACCCCATCGAGACGTACGGCTACCGGCTGGTCGAGCCGGACGGGCACCGGATGCTGCCGGAGAAGCTGGCCGCGTACGGCATCGTCGGGCCGGCCGTCGGCGAGCTGATCCGAGTCGGGCACCTCGACCTCGACGGACGCCGCGTCAGCCGGGCCGAGGTGAGCGTTCCCCGGCCGGGGCAGCGGTTCGCGTTCGTGATGGACACCGGCCTCTGCGACGGGGTGTACGCCCTCGCCGAGCACGCCAACCTGCTGGTCATCGAGTCGACGTTCCTGGAGTCGGAGGCCGCGCTCGCCGCCGAGGTCGGCCACCTGACCGCGGCGCAGGCCGCCCGGGTGGCGACCGAGTCCGGGGTACGCCGACTCGTGCTCACCCACTTCTCCCAGCGCTACCCCGACCCGCGCCGGTTCCACGACGAGGCGCGCGCGCACTTCGACGGCGAACTGGTCATCGCCGAGGATCTGACCACGGTGCAGCTTCCGCCGCGCCGGGTAGCCTCGGCCGGGTGACCGTCACGCTCCGCCCCGCGACCGAAGGCGACCTGATGGCGGTGGGTGCCCTGCACCAGCGCTCCCGGGTCGCCGCGTACTCCGCCTTCCTGCCGGCCGTGGCGCTGGCCGACCCGACACCGGAGGCGATGGGGCGATACTGGGTCGAGCGGTGGATCTGGGAGCGGGACACCCACCGGATGACAGTGGCCGAGCGGGCCGGGGCGATGGTCGGGTTCAGCCACCTGGGCCCGGACGACGAGGACGACCCCGCCACCGGGCTGCTCAACGCGATCCACCTCGACCCTGCCGAGCAGGGCCGGGGCGTCGGCCGCACCCTGATGGTGGACGCCCTGGACGCCATGCGGGCGCAGGGTTGGCGGCGTGCCGTGCTCTGGGTGCTGCGGGACAACGCCCACGCCCGCTCGTTCTACGAGCGCGGCGGCTGGACCCCCACCGGCGACGAACGGGACGAGACAGTCGGGTCGTCCCCGGCCCGACAGCTCCGCTACACCCGCCCCCTCTGAGCGCCCCCACCCCCCGCCCCCGCGCCTCCCACCTCGCCGATCTTGCACTTTTTGTCGGGACATAACGCCGCAATAACGACGTTCAGGCGACAGCAAGTGCAAGATCGGCGGGGGCGGGGGCGGGGCGGGGACTAGTGGGCGCCTAGGTGGGACAGGAGGTCCTGGCGGGTTAGGACGCCCTTGGGCTTGCCGTCGACCAGCACCAGGGCGGCGTCGGACTTCTCCAGCATGCCCACCGCCTCGCTCACCGGCTGACCACCACCGATCATCGGCAGCGGGTCGCCCATGTGCCGCTCGATCGTGTCGTGCAGGTGGGCCTGGCCGGTGAACAGCGCGTCGAGCAGGTCCCGCTCGGCGATCGAGCCGGCAACCTCACCGGTCACCACTGGCGGCTCGGCCTTGAGCACCGGTAGCTGCGAGACGCCGTACTCGCGCATGTAGTCGATCGCGTCGCGGACGGTCTCGGTGGGGTGCACGTGCACCAGCTCGGGCAGCCCACCCGGCTTGCTGGCCAACGCGTCTGCCACCGTCGGCTCCGCGCCGGAGTTGTCGAGGAAGCCGTACCGGGCCATCCACGAGTCGTTGAAGATCTTGGAGAGGTAGCCCCGACCGCCGTCGGGCAGCAGCACCACCACCACGTCGTCCGGGCCGGCCCGGCGGGCGACCTCCAGGGCGGCGACCACCGCCATTCCGCAGGAACCGCCGACCAGCAGCCCCTCCTCGCGGGCCAGTCGCCGGGTCATCTCGAAGGACGCCTTGTCGGAGACCTCCACGATCTCGTCGGCGACACCCCTGTCGTACGTCTCCGGCCAGAAGTCCTCGCCGACGCCCTCCACCAGGTACGGGCGGCCGGTACCGCCGGAGTAGACCGAGCCCTCCGGGTCGGCCCCGACGATCCGCACCCGACCCTCCGACGCCTCCTTGAGGTACCGGCCGATGCCGGAGATGGTGCCGCCGGTGCCGACGCCGGTCACGAAGTGGGTGAGCTCGCCGTCGGTCTGCTTCCACAGCTCCGGGCCGGTCGTCTCGTAGTGCGAGCGCGGGTTGGCCGGGTTGCTGTACTGGTTGGGCTTCCAGGCACCGGGGATCTCCCGGGTCAGCCGGTCCGAGACGTTGTAGTACGAGCGCGGGTCCTCCGGCGCGACGGCGGTCGGGCAGACCACCACCTCGGCGCCGTACGCCCGGAGCACGTCCTGCTTGTCCTGGCTGACCTTGTCGGGGCAGACGAACACGCACTTGTAGCCCTTGAGCTGGGCCACCAGGGCCAGCCCGACGCCGGTGTTGCCGCTGGTCGGCTCGACGATGGTGCCGCCGGGCTTGAGCAGACCGGCGGCCTCGGCGTCCTCCACCATCCGCAGCGCGATCCGGTCCTTCACCGAGCCGCCCGGATTGACGTACTCCACCTTGGCGAGCACTGTGGCCTGGATGCCCTCGGTGACGTTACGCAGACGCACCAGCGGGGTGTTTCCGATCATGTCGACGACGTTGTCGTAGTACTGCACGGTGTGCCCTTCGTTGCGGCGCCGGCGGTGGGCGGCCGGGAAGACGTTTGCTCACCGCCAGCGTACGTGTCGTCAGGGCACCAACCCCCCGGGGATGACCGAGCTGCGGCGGGCCTCCCACTCCAGGAACCGGTCGGTCTCGGCGAGCACGCTGCCGGCCAACCAGGTGACCATGACCGCGTCGTCGGCCAGCCCGAAGATCGCCAGTGGGATCTCCGGGAGCAGGTCGATCGGCGAGACGATGTACGCCGTCGCCGCGGTCATCAGGGCCAGCCGGAGGCCGCCGTCGTACTCGCCCTTGGTGGTGGCTCGGATCATCCGGGGCAACGCGGCCAACCGCGTGCCGATCGACGGCCCGTTGCGCGCCCCGGCCGCCAGTGCCCGCGCCAGGGCCGTGAACGCCGCGCTGCGCTTCAGTGTCTTACCCATCGTCGCGCTCCTCTCCGCCGGATCAGCGTGGCGGGTCGGCGCAAGTCGGCCGGCCTCTGGAACCCAGGTACCCCGTCGCGTCGGTTTCCAGGCACCCGGGTGCCGTCACGACGACAGCGGTGTGTCGGGCCAGCGCGATAATGTCGCGGTATGGGGGTGGCACATTCCGTCGTACCCGGTGGTGAGCGCTGGCGGCAGGCCCGGCGGTTCGTCCGGCTGGCCGCCATCGGCACAGGCGCCACCGCGGCGGCCGCGGTGGCGACCGGCGGGGTGCTGGTCGGCCAGGCCCGCCAGGCTCGACGGACCATCCCGATGGCCGAGGCGCCGCCGCCCCGTTGCGATGGGATGTACGGCGCGAAATTCCCCGGTCCGGCGCTCACCATGGTCGTGCTCGGTGACTCGTCGGCGGCCGGCTACGGGGTGCACCGCCGTCGGGAGACACCCGGGGCGCTGCTCGCCACCGGCCTGTCCCGTCGACTGCACCGGCCGGTGCAGCTGCACCGCTTCGCGGTGGTCGGCGCCATCTCGGCGGCGCTGCGCCACCAGGTGGAGGCGGCGCTGGAGTGCCGACCCGACATCGCGGTGATCCTCATCGGCGGCAACGACATCACCAACCGCACCCCGCGCGGCCTGGCGGTGCGCTACCTGGTCGAGGCGGTGCACACCCTGCGCGACGCGGGGTGCGAGGTGGTCGTCGGCACCTGCCCCGACCTGGGCGCGATCCGCCCGATCCAGCCGCCTCTGCGCTGGCTGGCGCACCGCTGGAGCCGCCAGCTCGCGACCGCCCAGACGGTGGCCGTGGTCGAGGCGGGCGGGTGGACGGTCTCCCTCGGTGACCTGCTCGGCCCCCGGTTCGCGGCCGAGCCGACCCGGATGTTCGCCTGGGACCGGTTCCATCCCTCCGCCGAGGGGTACGCGATGGCCGCCGCCGCGCTCCTGCCGACGATGCTCTCCGCCCTCGGCGCGACCCCGGAACGACGGGCCACACCGACGCGCGGCGACGGCGTACGGTCGCTGCCGAAGGCCGCGCAGGAGGCGGCTCGACACGCCGGCACGGAGGTCAGCGGCGTCCAGGTCCGGGGCCGCGACCGAGGGCCGGCCGGCCGGTGGGCGCAGCTGCGCCGACGGGCGTTCTTCGGTGTCGGCGCGGTGCCGCAGCACGGGCCCGCCTCGGACACCTCGACAGTGGAGGGACTGGCATGAACGAGCGCAGCGCGCGGAGCGCGACCTCCGGGCTCGCCGGCCGACTGGGTCGGGCGGCGGCGATCTCGCTGTTCGCCGGCACCGTCGGGGGCGCCGCCGTCCTCGCAGGTGAGGCGTTCATCGCCCGGCACCGACGCTACGCCGAACCGGAGCTCGGCCTTGCCCTGCGCGCCACGATCGGCCGGGCGGGCGCTTCGCCGCTGCGACTGGTGTTGCTGGGCGACTCGTCGGCACTGGGCGTCGGTGTCGACCGTCTGGAGGACACCATCGGCGGGCAGTTGGCCAACCTGCTCGCCGAGGGCCCGACCGGCCGCCGGGTGCACCTGTCCAGCGTCGGCGTCTCCGGGTCCCGCTCGACGGACCTCGCCACCCAGGTGGCCCGGGCCCTGCTCGGTGAGCGGCCCGACGTGGCGTTGATCCTGATCGGCGCGAACGACGCCACCGGGCTGCGCCGGCCCTCCGACGCGGCGGCCTATCTCGGCGCCGCGGTGCACCGCCTGCGCGAGGCGCGTGTCGAGGTGGTGGTGGGCACCTGCCCCGACCTGGGGGCGGTGCGCGCCATCGCGCCTCCGCTGCGCCAGGTGGTCGGCTGGTCCGGGCGTCGGGTGGCCCGCGCGCAGACCACTGCCGTGCTGGAGGCGGGCGGCTCGGTGGTCGACCTGGCCACCGAGACCGGGCCGGTGTTCCGGGCCGACGCCGGGACGCTCTGCCAGGACGGCTTCCACCCCTCCGCCGACGGCTACCGGCTGTGGGCGCACGCGCTGCTGCCCGCCATCGTCGCCGCGGCGGCGGCCACGACCCGGCGCTAGATCGTCCCCGGCCAGGGTGACATTTCCCGCCGCACCGGCTTCTTCCGCGCCATGTTACCGGCGGGTTAACGTTGGTCCATGCCGATTGAGTCGTCCCGCGACGCCGTCATCGTCGCCACCGCCCGCTCCCCCATCGGCCGGGCGCACAAGGGGTCCCTGCGCGACGTCCGCTCCGACGACCTCGCCGCGACCATCGTCCAGGCCGCGCTGGACAAGGTCCCCGCGCTCGATCCGACCACTATCGACGACCTCTACCTCGGGTGCGGCCTGCCCGGCGGCGAGCAGGGCTTCAACATGGCCCGGGTGGTGTCCACCCTCCTCGGTCTGGACACTGTCCCCGGCGCCACGCTGACCCGCTACTGCGCCTCCTCGTTGCAGACCACCCGGATGGCGATGCACGCGATCCGGGCCGGCGAGGGCGACGTGTTCGTCTCCGCCGGGGTGGAGATGGTCTCCCGCTACGCCCGGGGCAGCTCCGACGGGCTGCCGCCCGAGGCGCAGGCCCTGGTCGGCGGCGGCTGGGAGAACCCCCGCTTCGGGCCGGCCGGTGAGCGCTCGAAGCGCCGCGCGCAGGGCGACGCCGAGGTGTGGACCGACCCGCGTGAGGCCGGCGAGCTGCCCGACATCTACCTGATCATGGGGCAGACCGCGGAGAACCTGGCCCAGGTGTACGACGTCACCCGCGCCGACATGGACGAGTTCGGCGTACGCAGTCAGAACCTCGCCGAGAAGGCCATCACCGACGGTTTCTGGGCCCGGGAGATCACCCCGGTCACCACGCCGGACGGCACCGTGGTGAGCACCGACGACGGGCCCCGGGCCGGCGTCACCCTCGACGCGGTCTCCGGCCTGAAGCCGGTGTTCCGCCCGGACGGTCGAATCACCGCCGGCAACTGCTGCCCGCTCAACGACGGCGCCGCCGCCGTGGTGGTGATGAGCGCCCAGCGGGCCGAGGAACTGGGGCTCACCCCGCTGGCCCGGATCGTCTCGACCGGTGTGACCGCCCTGTCGCCGGAGATCATGGGTCTCGGGCCGGTCGAGGCGTCCCGGCAGGCGCTGCGCCGAGCCGGCATGACCATCGACGACGTCGACCTCGTCGAGATCAACGAGGCGTTCGCCGCGCAGGTCATCCCCTCCTACCGCGAGCTGGGCATCCCGGAGGAGAAGCTGAACGTGATGGGCGGCGCCATCGCGGTCGGCCACCCGTTCGGCATGACCGGCGCCCGGATCACCGGCACCCTGCTCAACGCGCTGGAGTGGCACGACAAGACCATCGGTCTGGAGACCATGTGCGTGGGTGGTGGCCAGGGCATGGCCATGGTGCTGGAACGGCTCAGCTGAGCTGAGCGGCCTCAGAGCGCGCTGCGGGTCGCCGTCACCTCGGCGGCGGCCCGGGCCAGTGCCTCGGCCCCCGGGTCGGCGGCCAGCAGGTCCGCCGTGACCACCCGCAACTGATCGGGTAGGGCCAGGTCGTTGTCGAGCCGGGGCACCACCCGGCGGGGCTCCCCCTCGGCGTCGGCCGCCAGGTTGGCGACCTCCTGCGCCAGGCGGTGCACCAGGTCGGCGCGGGACACGTTGCCGGCCGTCGCGACCGCCGCCCACCTGGGCTGCTGCCAGTGCGCGATCTGACGGACCAGCAACTGCACGGCCTTGTCCAACTCCGCTGCGCTCATCGCCGCCGAGTCTACGACCGACACCGACCGCGCCGGGTCGGGCCGGTCAGCGGCGCAGGTAACTGAGCAGCCGCAGCAACTGCCAGTAGAGGAAGACCAACCCGGTGAGCAGGCCGAACGCGCTCAGCCACGCGTACCGACGGGCTCGACCGTCCCGCACCGAGCGTTCGACGAGATCGAAGTCGAGGATGAAGCTGAACGCACCGGCGATGATGGCCACCACCGAGAAGGCGTACGGCAGCCAGCCGACCTCACCGCTGACGCTGTAGACCGCCAGGCCCGGCCGCCCGCTGATCAGGTACGACACCAGGTTGACCACGCTTAGCACGGCGATGCCGAGCAGGGTGCCGATCACCAGGCGGGCGAGGCGGGGCGTCGCCCGGATCACCCGGGCCCGGTAGAGCGCGGCCATGCCGAGGAAGACGCCGAAGGTGCCGGCCACCGCCTGCACCACGATGCCCGGATAGACCTGCTCGAAGGTGCGGCTCGCCACTCCCAGCAGCAGCCCCTGGAGGATGGCGTAGCCGACGATCGGCACCGGGTTGGTGATCGCTCGCAACGAGATGACCAGGACCAGCGCGATCGAGGCGAGCGCGCTGCCCGCCAGCGCGGCGCCCAGCCACACCGCGTCGGGGATCACCGCCCAGGACACCGCCGCGGCCGCGCCGGTCACCAGCAGCAACCCGACGGTACGGACCACCACGTCGTCGACGGTCATCGGCTCGACGTCACGGGCGCCGAGCACCCGGGCCTCCACCCGGCCGGTTTCGTCCAGCCGGTTGAGCACCGGGTTGTTGCTGCGCACCGCCGCCTCCTTCGCCCGCGTACCCCCCGAAATCACTCTGCCCCGGGCGGACCGGCGGCGGCGGGCAAACGGCGCGGACGACGGCGCCCGCCTCCACCGGAGTGGGGACGGGCGCCGGTCGGCAGTGCGGACGAGGTCAGTCGTCGCCCTGGAAGTAGCTCAGCAGGCGCAGGATCTCGATGTAGAGCCAGACCAGGCTGACCAGGATGCCGAACGCGGCCACCCAGGAGTAGCGCTGCGGCAGGCCCATCCGGACGCCGTCCTCGATCTCCTTGAAGCTGA
Organism: Micromonospora salmantinae; assembly: GCF_022230905.1. Classification (NCBI taxonomy): domain Bacteria; kingdom Bacillati; phylum Actinomycetota; class Actinomycetes; order Micromonosporales; family Micromonosporaceae; genus Micromonospora; species Micromonospora salmantinae. Next base: position 123,122 of record NZ_JAKKFG010000045.1, on the reverse strand, counting down.
GCACGAAGCTCAGCGAGGCCACCGCGATGCAGACCAGGCTGAACCCGATGGCGAGCGGGCTGCCGTCGCGCAGGCCGGTGTTGACGCCGAACAGCGCCAGCACCAGGTTGATCATCATGACGGCGAAGAGGCCGACCATCACCGCGATCATGCCCTTGACGAAGGCCGGGGTGGCCCGGATGACCTTCGCCCGGTAGAGCATCGCCATCAGGAAGAAGATGCCGAAGCTGGCTGCGGCGGCCTGGAGCACGATGCCGTCGAAGCGCGTCTCGAACGCCTTGCTGACCATGCCGACGAAGACACCCTCGACGACCGCGTACGCGATCACGAGCGCCGGGTTGGCCATCCGGGAGAACGAAATGATCAAGCCGAGGACCAGGCCGACCACCGCCGCGCCGATCCACGCGGTACCGACCAGCGCGTCGGGCACGAGCACCCAGGCGGCCGCGGCGGTGATGCCGAGGATGCCGAGCAGAGTGACGGTCTTGACGACGACGTCGTCGATCGTCATGGGCGCCACGGTCGGCGGCGCGGCCGGGTAATCGGCCTGGGACGGGTACTGCTGGGGAATGCCGGGCTGTCCGTACGGCCCGGCCGGGGCGTACCCGGCGGACCGCTCCCGCTCGGCCGCTTGGCCGAGCCGGGCGAGCACCGGGTTCGAGGTCTTCACTGTCTGGCCTCCCTCAGGGGGTCGTGTGCACGTGAACGTGCCCTCCAAGAGTAAACGGCAGAGCCAAGTCCTGGAGATCACGAATGAGAATGGGTGAGCCGACCGGTGCCCGGGGCGGGGGTCGAACCCGCACGCCTTTCGGCAGCCGCTTTTAAGGCGGCCGTGTCTGCCTTTCCACCACCCGGGCGAGTGGCACCGGCGCGCCGACACGCCTGGTGCAGTGTCACCGTAGCCGGTCTGCGGCGACCCGGCGTACCCCGCCGGCCCGGCCACATTAGGGTCGATGCCGTGAGCAGCGCAGCCCCCACGGCCCCCGACGCCGCCCCTGAACAGGCATTCCGCCTCGCCGATCAGGTCAACCGCCGACCCCGGGCCACCGGGCTGCTGGCCGCCGTCCGCCGCCACCAGGCGGACCTGCTGGCCGCGTTGATCTTCGCGGTGCTGGCCGGCTGGCTCACCCACGGGCTGTGGCCCGACCCGGGCGGCCGCATCCTGGCGCTCAACCCGGAGGACCAGGCCCTCTACGAGTGGTTCCTGGCGGTGGACGCCCGCGCGTTGCTCGGCGACTTCGACCTGCTCAGCAACCGGCTCAACGCTCCCGACGGCGTGAACCTGATGACCAACACCACGGTGATCGCCCTCGGCGTCCTCTTCGCGCCGGTCACCCTGCTGCTGGGCGCACCGGTCACCTTCGCGCTGCTCGCCGCCGGCAACCTCGCCGGCACCGCACTCGCCTGGTACCTGCTGTTCCACCGCACGTTGCGCGTCCGCCGGGTGGCCGCCGCACTCGGCGGCGGGCTGTGCGGATTCGGACCCGGCATGGTGTCGCAGACCAACAGCCACCTGCACATGACCGCCCAGTGGCTGGTGCCGGTGATCGTCTGGCTGGTGGTCCGGCTGCTGCGGGCGGCCGACCCGGGGCCCGGTACCCCCGACGAGACCGGCCGTAGCCGAGCCTCCGGACCGGACCGTCGTCGGCTGTTCACCTCCGCTGCGGGGCTGGCCGGCGCGATCAGCGCGCAGGTCTTCATCGGCGAGGAGGTGCTCTTCCTCGCCGCGATCACGCTGCTGGTGATGGCGATCAGCTACGCCGTGGCGGACCGGGACCTGGCCCGTCGGGCGCTCCCCGGGTTCGCCGGCGGGTTGGCGATCGCCGCCGGGCTCGCCTTGCTGGTGCTCGGCTATCCGCTGTGGTTCCAGTTCGCCGGGCCGCAGGGAGTCGCCGACGGGATGTTCACCCCTGCCTACTTCTCCGCCGACCTGAGCAGTTGGTGGACGCTCTCCCCGCTGTCGGTGGCCGGCAGCGACGAATCCGCCCGGCTGACCACCGGCCCCGCCGAGTACAACACGTTCCTCGGCTGGCCACTGCTGCTGGTCACCGCGGTCTGCGCGATCTGGGCCGGGCGACGCCGGCTGGTCTTCGCCTGCGTCGTGGCGGGCCTGGTGATGGGGACGCTCTCGCTCGGCCCGGAGGTGGTGCTCGGCGGCACCAGGACGGCGGTGCCCGGTCCGTACGCCCTGATCGGAGGGCTGCCGGTGGTGGACGGGGCGTTGCCGATGCGGTTCGCGCTGGCGTTGCTGCCGATCGTCGCGACGCTGCTGGTGCTCGCGGTCGACCGGGCCCTGCGCAGCTCCGGTCGGGCGCGGCGGCTGGTGCCCCTGGCCGTCGGCGTGGCGCTGCTGCCGATCTTCCCGGCCCCCCTGCCGACCGCCGGACGACCCGCCGTGCCGGAATTCATCACCGGCGGCCACTGGCGGCAGTGCGTACCGCCGGGCGGGGTGCTGGTCCCGGTGCCGCTGCCCACCCCGAAGGAACCCTGGCCGATGCGCTGGGCGACCGCCGCCGACGCCGGCTTCGGGCTGCCGGAAGGCTTCTTCATCGGCCCGTACGGGAGGGGCGGCACCGCGGCGATGGGCACGTTCAAGCAGCCCACGTCCGCGCTACTGGCGGATGTCGCCCGCCGCGGCGACCAACCGGCCATCGGCGACGAGCAGCGCCGCCAGGCCGTCCGCGACGCCGACTTCTGGGGCGCCTCCTGCGTGGCGCTCACCGACGACGCCCCTCACGCGGAAAGCCTGCGCGCCACCCTGGAGCAGCTCTACGGCCCACCCACCCGCATCGCCGACGCCTGGACGTGGCGGGTCTAGACCACCAAGAACCCCGTCGATCTTGCACTTTCTGCCCTGACAAGATACACCAAAAGGCGCATTACGGCATCCGGAAGTGCAAGATCGACGGGGTCGGCGTCGCTCTCTGATCAGACGCGGGGCGCGCCGATCGGCTGGGATGCCTCGACGAACTCCTCGCGCGGGTCGTGCAGCTGACCCAGGGCGACCACCTCACGCTTGAGGAAGAACGCCAACGACCAGTCCACCACCACGCGGACCTTCCGGTTGAACGACGGGATCCGGCTCATGTGGTACGTCCGGTGCATCACCCACGCCGGCCAACCGGTCATCTTGATCCCGTACACCTGGGCCACACCCTTGTGCAGGCCGAGGCTCGCCACACTGCCGACGTGCTTGTGCTTGTAGTTCACCGGCTCGCGACCCCGGATCACGGCCGTGATGTTGTCGGCCATCCGGGCGGCCTGGCGCACCGCGTGCTGAGCGCTCGGCGAACAGAAGTTGCCCGGCTCCTTGGTCAGGTCCGGCACGGCGGCGCAGTCCCCGGCGCTCCAGGCGCCCTCGAGCACCTGGTCACCGTCGACCACCTGGAGGGTGGGCAGGCAGGTGATCCGACGACGGTCGTCGCGCGGGAAGTCGGTCGAATCCAGCATCGGCGACGGCTTCACGCCGGCCGTCCAGACGATCGTGTCGGAGCGGAAGCTGTCACCGTCGGAGAGCTTGACCACCCCGTCGACGCAGGACTCGAGCCGGGTGTCCAGTCGGATGTCCATGTTGCGCTTCATCAGCTGCTGCACCGTGTAGGCGCCCATGTCCCGATCGACCTCGGGCAGCACCCGCTGGGTGGCCTCGACCAGCACCCAGCGGACCTCGTCCTGCTTGAGCTCCGGGTAGTAGCGCAGGGCGTCGCGAGCCATGTCCTCCATCTCGGCGAGCGCCTCGATGCCGGCGTACCCACCGCCGACGAAGGTGAAGGTCAGCGCCGAACGGCGGACGTCCGGATCCGGCGTGGCGGCCGCCACGTCGAGCCGATCCAGCACGTGGTTGCGCAGGTAGATCGCCTCACCGATGGTCTTGAACCCGATGCCCTGCTCGTGCAGACCCGGGATCGGCAGGGTGCGGGAGACCGAACCCGGAGCCACGATCACGTGGTCGTAGGTGATCTCGCGGGCCGGGCCGCTGATCGGCTGCACGGTGGCCACCTTGCGGTCGTGCTCGATCCGCGTGACCGTGCCGGCCACCATCTTGCACCGGCGCAACTCCCGCCGCAGCGGCACCACGGAGTGCCGCGGGGAGATGTTGCCCGCCGCCGCCTCCGGCAGGAACGGCTGATAGGTCATGTGGGGTTGGGGGTCAACCACCATGACCTCAGCCTCACGGGAGCTGAGCTTCTTCGACAGGCGCAGGGCCGCGTACAGACCGACGTGCCCGGCACCAACCACAAGGATCCGCTTCGGATTCACGTTGTCTATCTTTCCCCGGCCGGCTCAGGTAATCCCGCTCGCGCCCCCCATCTGTGACGGAGCACAACCCATGTGACCTGCGTAACCCCCAGGTCGCAGTGGTCACCGACGCCGCAGCAGCCAGCCCAGCAACACTGCCATCCCCACCGCCACCAGCAGCCCCAGCACTGTCACCCACTGGTATCCGGCGCCCCCACCCGTCCCCGTCGCCCGCAGCAACAGCACACCGAGCACGGCGGAACCCAACAGCACGGCGGCCGACCGCACCAACCACCGGGTGATCAACTCGGGGTCCACCATCGCGTCATAGGGCAACAGCGCGGCCAGCGCGCAGAGGGTGTGCCCCAGGTAGAGCAGCGCCGCGACGGCGAGCAGCCGCCAGAGGGCGACCGGACGGCCGTACCCGTCGGTGGCGAGCAGCCAGCCGCCGACAGTGACCAACGCCGTGAAGGTCGTCCAGACCTTGCGCGGCCCGAACGCGGGCAACATGGCGGCCACCGCAAGGAAGAAGATCGGCCGGCCGGAAAGCACCTCCGCGGGAAACGCCAGGGCGAACCCGGCAAACACGATGACGAAGATCCCGGCCCGGACCAGCAGCGGGGCCACGCTGACGCGAGCGACGGCGTACTGCGCCGCCCGAACCCGCTCCACCAGAACGTTCACCGCACTCGCCTTCCGTTCGCGACTGCGGGGCTCGCAAGCGCACTCCTCGCGCTCACCGGCCACCCACCCTTGGTGCCGTCGCCAAGCGGGCCACGTCCCGCAACACCTGGTCCAGGCTGCCGGCGCCGGCCCAGCGCACCACCGGTACGCCGTGCTCCCGGAGTTGCCCGATCATGATCTCCCGATCCAGGCGCCACAGCCGGTACGCCACCTCGGCCCACCCCCGGTCCTTCGGCGATGTCAGGTCGGTCGGCAACGTGTCGACCGCCACCACGAACCGCCCACCGCGGGCCAACCGGGCGAGCATCTGCGCCGACCGTTCGTCCAGCAGTGGGGTGAGCACCACCACCAACGCGTCCGAGGAGAGCAACTGCGGGCCGAAGACCTGGTCGTACGGTTCGTGTGCGGACGCGTGGACCCGGACGTCGAGCAGCCACTCCAGGACAGTCAGGTACTGCCGCCGTCCGGCGGCCGGCCGGAGCCGGCGGGCGGCCGGTCCGTACTCCAGCAGCGAGACCCGGTCACCGCGGTGCAGGTAGTGCTCGGCGATCGCGGCGGTGGCCCGGACGGTGGTGTCGAGCACCGAGGCGGCGCCGTCCACCCCACCGGAGCGGCCCGCCTCGGCGAGCACGTCGAGCAGCACCACCACCTCCGCGTCCCGGTCGGAGAGGGTGGCGGCCACATGCAGTTGCCGGGCCCGCAACGAGACCCGCCAGTCGATCCGGCGCAGCCGGTCCCCGGGGGCGAAGACGCGTACGCCGGCAAGCTCGCCGCCCTCTCCGGGTCGGCGAGAGTGGTGCGCCCCGACCAGGCCGGCGGCGCGGGGCATCGCCTCGACCGCCTCGAACGGCTCGGTACGGGGGTACACCCGCACCCGTACCGGCTCGGTGATCACCGCCCGGGAGACCAGCAGACCCCCGGCCGTGGCGACCCGGGCACCGGCGGGGCCGACCGGGTGCCGGCCCCAGCGCACTGCCTTGCCGGCCAGCTCCAAATCCACCGCGGCGCCGATCGGCACCGACGTCACGAACGGCCGGTCCGCGACGGAACGGCGCCCGCCGCTGCCCGGCGCCGTCGCACCGGTTTCCGGGGTGGCGCTCGGCTCCCCGTCGTCGACGGCCTCGGCACGGGCGAAGCCGGCCCGGACGATCCGCAGCCACGGCGACACGCGGGTACGCATCACGACCAGGTCGTAGTCGATCGTGTCCGGGTTGCCGACGCTCACCGCCGCCGCCACGTCACCGCCCTCGACCAGCGGCCCACCGTCACCCTGGGTGATCCACACCTGTGGCAGCGCCGTGGGGCGTCGACGCAGCGCGTACGCGGTGCCCAACGCGAACGGGGCGGCGAGCACGATGAGGTCCACCCGGCCCAGCAGCACCCCGGCCACCAGCAGCAGGCCGGCGAGCAGCACCGCGCGGCCGAGCGCCGGGGTGGGCGCCCAGCCGGCAGCCGGTTCCGCTTCGGTGGCCGTCGGCACTGTCGGTCCGGTCATCAGTGCCGGGGCCCGCCGGCGGCGTAGCTCGGCAGCGCGCCACTGGCCGGGGCGGGAGTCGCCTCCAGCACCTCGCCCACCACGAACGCCGGGTCGACCCGGCGCAACCACATCTCCGGGCGCAGGGTGATCCGGTGGGCCAGGGCGGGCGCCGCCACCGACTTGACGTCCTCCGGCACCACGTAGTCCCGTCCGCCGAACACCGCGCGGACCCGGGCCAGCAGCAGCAGCGCCAGCGAACCGCGAGGTGAGGCGCCGACCAGCACCGACGGGTGCTCCCGGGTGGCCGCGGTGAGCGACACGATGTAGCGGCCGATGGAGTCCTCCACCACCACGTCCTCCAGGGCGGCCTGCATGGCCCGCAGCGTCGCCGCGTCGACCACCGCCTTGATGTCCGCCTCCTCCCGGCGGCGGCTCATCCGACGGCGCAGCACCTCCCACTCCTCTTCGTGCTGCGGGTAACCGAACGAGACCCGCAGCAGGAACCGGTCCAGCTGCGCCTCCGGCAGCGGGTAGGTGCCCTCGTACTCGATGGGGTTGGCGGTGGCCAGCACGTGGAACGGCTCGTCGAGCTTGTAGGTCACACCCTCGACCGACACCTGCTTCTCCTGCATGGCCTCCAGCAGCGCGGACTGGGTCTTCGGCGGCGTCCGGTTGATCTCGTCGGCGAGGAGCAGGTTGGTGAAGACCGGGCCGGCCCGGAAGGTGAAGTCACCGTTGCGCTGGTCGTACAGGAAGGAGCCGGTGACGTCGGCGGGGAGCAGGTCGGGAGTGAACTGCAACCGACGGAAGTCCAACCCGAGGGCCTGGGCGAACGAGCGGGCGGTGAGTGTCTTACCGAGCCCTGGCAGGTCCTCCAGGAGCACGTGCCCGCCCGCGAGGATGCCGGCGAGGACCAGCTCCAACGCGTCCCGTTTGCCGACCACGACGGTGCCGACCGCGTCCAGGACCGCCCGAGCCAGGTGCCCGACCTCGGCGGGGGCAATGCTCCGGTCCACGTCGTTCATCAAATACTCTCCAGTTCGGCGACGATCACCGCGAGGTCGCGTGGCGACGGGGTGCGGCGAGGCGGGGTCTCCAGGAACGTCCACAGGCGGTCACCCAGCAGGACGCGAGCGCGGGCGGGATCCGACTCACGGGTGACGCCGTGTTTCAGCCGCATCCGTTCGTCGGCCAGTTCACCGATCCGGGGCAGGACCACCTCGGTGAAACGTTCGGTTCGGTTCGAGGACCAGTCCAGGGGCCGTTCCCACTGGTTGATCGCGCCACGCAGCGCGTCCCGGGCGCCCCAGTTGTAGCTGCCGTCCTCTTCGCCCGCGCCGGCCTGGCGAGCCGGCGGCTGCGCGGGTGGCGGCGCCAGCAGGGCGGTGACCCGGCGGACCGCCAGCACGGCGAGCACCCCGGCGATCAGTACGGGCAGCGAGACCTGGAGGCCCACCGCGCGGAGGCCGACCAGCAGGACCGCTACCAACGCGGCGGCCCACGCGAGCGAGCGCAGCACCGGACGCCATCGGGACGGGCGCGCCTGCGGACCGGCCGGCGCGGCCTCCTCCTCGAACGCGAGCAGATCGTCGATGCTGGTGCTGCTCATGAGGTCACCGCCGCGGTGAGCTCTCCGCGCAGCCGGCCGAGCGCGGCGCGGGCCTGGTCCCGGGTGCGTTCGCCGACCGGGTGGGTGGCGTACCGGGCCTCCCGGTAGACGTGCGCGAACTCGGCCAGCACGTCGGTGCTGGCGATGGCCGGCACGCCCGTGGCCGGGTCTCCCTGCAACAGTCGGCTGACCAGGTCGGTGGGGGTGTCTCCGGCGAGCCTCGGCACGCCGGCCGCTGCGGCGGTCTCCTCCAGGCGCACCCAGCAGGCGATCACCGCCACCCGGGGGTCGGTGTCCCGGTCGTCGAGTTCCACCAGGCCGGCGTCGAGGGCGGCGACCACCTCGCGGGCGGTGCCCTCGGCGGTACGGCGGGCCCGTTGCGCTGGTAGTGCCCGGGTGGTACGGCGCAGCGCGCCCCGGATGAGGACCCAGCTGAGGTAGCCGAGCGCGGCGAGGATGGCCAGCCCGAGCAGGACCACCGCCACGGTGCCGACCCACTGCGGGATGTGCGCCTGGGTGGCCTCGCCGGCGTCGCGGGGCTCGATCGGGATGGACGGCGACGGCTCGAAGGTGGGGTACTCGGGAACCCAGGGAACGTTGTCCGCGGCCGGCGGGATGCGACTGGCCCCGATCGACGAGTGAGCGGACGCCAGCGCGGCACCGGCGAGCAGGGCGGCGACCGCGCAGACTGGCCACCACCGGCGGAGCAGGCCGAGAACCGGCCGCAGCACACCCGGCTCGGCGGACGGTACCGGTGTGGGCGGGCGTGTTCCGTCTGTCATCGCCACCACCCCACGCGTCGTCTCAGTCCACTCCGGCCAGCTGTTTAGCCTGGCCGAAGACGTCGTCCAACATCCCTGGTGTCAACCGCCCGGTGAAGGTGTTCTGCTGACTGACGTGGTAGCAGCCGAGCAAGTCCGGAGCGTTCGTGCCGGACCAGTGTGCCCCATGACCGAACGCCGGTCGCGGGCTGGGCGGACGCTGCCCGTACACCGCACGGAGCACCGGCCACCACGCGGCCCAGGCGAACGCGCCCAGCGCGACCACGACCCGCAGCGTGGGCCGGATCAGCGTGACCTCGCGGTGCAGCCAGGGTGCGCAGGTGTCCCGTTCCACTGGGGTCGGCTTGTTGTCCGGAGGCGCACACCGGACGGCCGAGAAGATCCGCAGGTCGTGCACTGTGAGCCCGTCGTCGGCGGCGACGCTGGTGGGCTGGTTGGCCAGCCCGGCCCGGTGCAGCGCCGCGAACAGCACGTCACCCGACCGGTCACCGGTGAATATCCGGCCGGTGCGGTTGCCACCGTGCGCGGCGGGCGCCAGCCCGAGGATGGCGATCCGGGCGTCACCGGTGCCGAGGCCCGGCACCGGCCGACCCCAGTACTCCTGGTCGCGGAAGGCGGTCCGGCGGGTGCGGGCGACATCCTCCCGCCACTGGACCAGCCGCGGGCAGGCGAAACAGTCGCTCACCGCCGCGTCGAGGTCGGCCAGGTCGGTCGCCTGCGCTGCGCGGGCGACCACCTGTGCGGGGGTACGCGTCTCAGCCAAGCTTGGCCCGGAAGAGTTCCAGGGTGCGGGCCCAGGCGCTGGCGGCGGCGCGCTGGTCGAACGCCTCCGGCCGATCGTCGTTGAAGAAGGCGTGCGAGGTGCCCGGGTAGTCGTAGAGGTGGCAGTCGCCGCCGGCCTCCTCGATGGCCCGCCGGGCGGTCTGTACGCCGTCGTCGGCCGAGGTGCCGTCCTCTTCGGAGCAGTGGATGACCGCTGCCTTGCCGGCGTAGTCGGCCCAGTCGGGGCGCATCGACTCCCAGGGCAGCACGGGATAGAAGCCGGCGGTCGCGACGATCCGCTCGGAGATGGTGGCCGACCAGAGGGCCAGGCTGCCACCGGCGCAGAAGCCCACGGCACCGACCTTACCGGTGACCTCGGGCCGCCCGGCGAGATAGTCGGCCGCTCCGGCGATGTCCTTCGCCGCCTCGTCCATCCGCATCGCCAGCAGGAGCCGCTGCGCCTCGTCCGGCTCGCTGGTCGTCTCACCGTGGTAGAAGTCCGGGGCGAGGGCGACGAAACCGGCCTCGGCGAACCGGTCCGCCACCGACCGGATGTGCGGGACCAGGCCCCACCATTCCTGAATGACGATGACGGCGGGGCTGGCCGTGCCGCTGGCGGGTATCGCGAGATACCCCTCGCTCGTGCCCCCGTTGCTGCGGTAGCTCACCATTTCGCCCATGGGCCGTCCTCCTAGCGGTCAGTCATCGTTGGCTGGTCGCCCAGTGGTCCTACGTGCCGGTAGCCTGCCACGCCGCGCGGCCGTCGGGAAGACGCCGGAACAGTGGCATTCACCTCCTGTTCGCCCCCCGGTGACTCCGGGTACGCCGACGGCGGCGGGGTCTGCTCCCGCCGCCGTCTTTGCCGAGCTACCGCTGTGGTCAGACCTTCTTGGTCAGGCAGAGCACGTAGCCCGTCTTGCCCGGCTCGATGCTGGAGAAGATGTACCCCTCCTCGCCTTCCTTGAAGAACTGGGTGCAGGTCGTGTCGGCCTTGGCCTGCGCCTCGCTCTGGCCGTCCACCCGACCGACCACGCTGTACGCCGCGTCGGTGGAGGTGCACTCGACGACCTTGGCGCCGTCGACCTCCTCCTGCTCGGTGCCGGTGACCTCGGGCAGCTCGGCGATGCAGTCACCGGTCTTGGCGGCTGCGGTCTCGTCCTTGTTGAAGTAGTTGCCGATCGCCGAGGCGACGCCGAACTTCAGGCCGGCGATGACGACGACGACGAGGATCGCACCGACGATGCCGATGGCCTTCTTCGCACCGGACTTCTCCGCCTTCGGTTCGGCCGCCGGCTGCGTCTCGGTGGCCGACTGCTGCTCGGTGGCCGGCTGCGGCTCGGTGGCCGGCTGCGGCTCGGTGGCCGGCTGCGGCTGCTGCGCGGCAGGCTGCGGCGCGGCCGCTTGCGGCGTCTCGACGGCCGGCTCAGGGGTTGCGGCGTCGGGCGCGGGGGGCGGTGCGACCTGCTCTGGCACGGGGGTTCCTTCCGAGGGGTTGATGAGCAGACGACACCGTAACGATCATTGATTTCCGGTGCCGTCCCGCTCGCCTCGTCCGTTCAGCTATTTCCCAGCTTCATCAGCATGATCCAGTTCACACGACGGTTCAGCCCGTCGGGGTGGGGGTTGGGGTGTCGCTCGGCGTCATGGTCGGGTCCGCCGAGGGCTCGCCGGGCGTTTCACTCGGCGTCGGTGTGCCGGTCGGCCCCGACGTCGGTGCGGCGGTCGACTCCGGCGTCGGCGTGCTGATCGCGGCCGGCGCCGACGGCGGGGACACGCCCGGGCCCCGGGGCCCGAAGGGCGCCCGGCCCACGCAGTACGGGTAGGGCCGCAGCAGCGGGTTGCCGTACTCGTCGACGGGGCCTTCACAGTCCGGGTAGCCGAGCCGGATCGGATTGCCGTTCTGGTCGAAGAGTCGGGCGTTCTCCACCAGCCGGCCCTCGCTGTCGTAGACAAAGACGTCCCGGACCTGGTCGTACGGGCCGTTGACCGACGTCGGATCGATGCCGTAGTCGCCGTACCGCATCCGGTCCTCCGCCTGGATCAGCGCGGCGAACGCGAAGACCACCAGCACCACGCTGCCGACCTGCACCGCCGAACGCGGCCAGCGGGTCAACCGCCCGGAGCTGCGGCCGATCCAGATGGAGGCGAGCACGAGGCCGACGAGCATGATCATGCCGGCGAGCAACTCGCCGCCGAACCTCGGCAGCAGCCCGAAGCTGCCGCCGGTGCTGATCACCGTGATCAGCATCGCCGCCAGGTAGCCGCGGAGCACCCACCAGCCGGGGCGCAGCAGTTGGAGGAAGTCGCTTGCCGTCTCGTACCCCAGGGGTGGGCCGAGACGGGTGTCCATGGTGCGCAGCCGGCCGCGGACCCGGGCCACCGCGCTCGCCACCCGCTGGTCGAGGTTGCGCCCGCTGCCCGGCGCGGCCCCGGCCGCGGCGCGCAGCTCGGCGGCGTACGTCTCGGGCTCGCCCAACCGCTCGACCAGGGTGCCCTCGGCCTCGGCGGCGACTTCGGTGAGGTGGTCGGCGAGATCCTCGGTCAACTCGTCGCGTTGCCCGGACGGCAGGTCGGCCAGAGCGGCCCGGACCCGCGCCACATAGTCGGTGATCTCCTGCTCCGCGACGGTCATGCCGCCATCCCCCGATCGTCGAGCAGACTGTCCATTGTGGTGGCGAACGAGCGCCAGAGCTTGCCGGAGCGGGTCAGCTGGTCACGCCCCGCGGCGTTGAGTGAGTAGTACTTGCGGTGCGGCCCGGATTCGCTCGGCACGACGTAGGTGGTGAGCAGGCCGGCGGCGAAGAGGCGGCGCAGCGTCCCGTAGACCGAGGCGTCACCGACCTCCTCCAGGCCGGCCTCGCGCAGCCGGCGCAGGATGTCGTAACCGTAACCGTCCTCCTCCCGGAGCACGGCCAGGACGGCCAGATCAAGCACGCCCTTCAACAACTGTGTGGTGTCCACGCATTGCACACTAGTGCGTAATGCGAAGTAGCGTCAACGAATCGGCCGCAACACGCCGAGCCGCGCACGGCGTGCGGGTGGTGATCGACGGCGCGCGGTGGCTTACTGGATGCTCCAGGCGATGCCGTCGAGGATGTCGTGCTCCGAGGCGACCACCGACGGCATTCCGGCCCGCTCCATGATCACGCGAAGCACCAGCGCGCCGGCGCCGATCACGTCGGCGCGGCCCGGATGCATCACCGGGTTCGCCAACCGCTGCGCACGGGTCTGACCCAGCAGCTCCGCTGTCACCCGGGCGACCTCCTCGTACGACACCCGGGCGTGATGGATGCGCTCCGGGTCGTACTCCCGCAGGCCCCGCGCGAGCGCGACCACTGTGGTGACCGACCCGGCGAGGCCGACCAGGGTGGCCGCCTCGCGACCGGGCACCACGGCGAGCGCCCGGTCCACCACCGCAGCGATGTCGGCCTGCGCAGCCGCGACCTGCTCGGGCGTCGGCGGGTCACCGGGCAGGTGCCGCTCGGTCATCCGGACGCAGCCGATGTCCACCGAGATCGCCGACCGCACCCCGGCGGCCCGGTCACCGACCACGAACTCGGTGGAACCACCACCGATGTCGACGACCAGGAACGGCTCCTTCGCGTCGGCAGGCAGCCCGCGCACCGCGCCGGTGAACGACAGCCGGGCCTCCTCGTCGCCGCTGACCACCTCGGGCGCGACACCGAGGGTGGCCCGCACCATCTCGGTGAAGTCGGCGGCGTTGGCGGCATCGCGGGAGGCCGAGGTGGCACACATCCGCACCCGCTGCGCGCCCAGCTTCTCGATGTCGGCGGCGTACGACGCCAACGCCACCCTGGTCCGCTCGATCGCCTCCGGCGCCAGTCGGCCGGTGCGGTCCACGCCCTGCCCCAACCGGACGATCTCCATCCGCCGGGTCAGGTCGACCAGCGGCGCCTGCGGCCCGGCCGAGGCGTCGGGCAGGTCGGCGACCAGCAGTCGGATCGAGTTGGTCCCGCAGTCGATGGCCGCCACACGCGTCGTCACGGCAGCAACCTTACGGCAGGACGGGCGGCCACCCGGCGGCTTGGTTGGCCGTGGGCCACGACTCGCCCAGGTCGCCCGACGGGCCCCGCAACAACGCCACCCCGAGCGAGGTCAGGTGGTGTCGCACGGCCCCGCCCTCCCGCTCGCTGGTCACCAGACCGGCGGTCCGCAGCGCGCGGGCATGTTCCGAGGCCGAGGAGAGACTGATCCCGACCGCCCGGGACAACACGGTGGTGGTCAACCCCCCGTCGGTCGCCAGTCGGCGCAGCACCAGCGCCCGGGTGACGCCGAGCAGCCGACCGAGGGCACCGTCGTCGGCGGGAGCCCCGCGCACGGGCGTGACCACCGGGTAGACGAGCAGGATCGGGTAACCCTGCTCGACAAGCACCCGGGGCCGCGGCCCGGCCAACGGGGAGGGCAGCAGAATGATCCCGTGGCCGGTGCCGGGAAGGTCGCCGTCCCACCACGTCCGTACCTCCAGCACCGGCTCCCGCCACCGGATGCCCGGGTGCAGACCGGCGAAGAGGCTGGCCAGGCCGTGCTGCGCCAGCCGCTGGCTGGCAGACGCCACCTGCTGACGGTACGCGGACACCAGCTCGACCCAGTGCGGTTCGAGCACCGCGTCGAACCAGGTCCGCACGGCCCCGCCGAACAGGTCGAGCACCTCCGGGTCGGCCGCCGCGAACCGCCGCCGCAGCGGGCTGGCCGACGTGTCCGAGTACGCCAGGGTGACCTCGGAGCGGACCCGCCGCGCCGGGGTGGCCCGGATCGCCTCAAGCCCGGCCTCCACCGACTCCAGGCCGTCGAAGGGAGTGACGAAGTCCGGCAGACGTCCCCGGTCGGGCAGCAGATGCCGCAGGACCGCGGTGGCAGCCTGGGCGGCAGCCGTGCCCTCGGCCGCCGCCACCCGCTCGGCCAGGGTCGGCGCCATCGCCGCGACAGTGGGATCGCGCAGCCACTGACCGGCCAGCAGCGCGATCCCGACCGGATGCAGCCGATCGGCGAACCGCACCCGGCACAGGTCGGCCGACCCGAGCTGGAGGCGAAGCATGGCAACAGCCTGCCTGCCTTCGCCCAGGACCGAAAGGGTTGCTCCGCGGCTGGATGATCTCCAGTGTGGACCGCGGGGTCGACGAGGGGTGGCCGGCGTGCGGCGAACGGTGGCGGTGTTGACGGGGCTCTGCCTCATGGTCGTTGCGGCAGCTTGTGGTGAGCGGGGGCAACCCTCGTCGGCCCCACCAGCCTCACCGTCCGCGTCGAGCGAACGACCGGCGGCAGGTGACCACCAGCTCACCCTGCACCACAACGGACTCGACCGCACCTACCTGCTGCACGCGCCACCGGGGTACGACCCGGGCAAACCCTCCGCGCTGGTCATCGCGCTGCACTTCTATCCCGGCCTCGGGTCCTCGATGCGGGAGTTGGCGGGCCTGGACGCCAAGGCCGACAAGGACAACGTGCTGGTCGCCTACCCCAACGGGCAGGGGGGCGGCTTCAACGCGCTGATCTGCTGCGGCAGCGAGGACGACGTCGGCTTCCTCAACGCGCTCACCGACCATCTGGTGCAGACCTGGCACGCGGACCCGAACCGGGTGTTCCTCACCGGCATCTCGAACGGCGGCGACATGAGCTTCCGGGCGGCGGTGGAGAGCACTGGCACGTTCGCCGCGATCGGGGTGGTCAGCGGTGGTTACAGCGGAAACTTGACCACCGCCGACAGTTACGTGCCGAAGAGCCCGGTCTCCGTGATCACCTTCATCGGCGGCCAGGACCGCTACGCCTCGACCTTCCAGGCCGGCATGCGGACCTGGCAGCAGCGGCTCAGCTGCCGGCCGAGCCCGAAGGCGTCCGGGGTGCCGGGTGTGACGCACACGGTGGCGGGTTGCGCGGACGGCAGCGAGGTCAGCGTCTACACGATCGCCGACATGGGCCACAGTTGGCCGGGAGCGACAGCGGGCCAACTCGCCGCATCCGACGCGGGGCTGTCCGCCACCGACCTGATGTGGGAGTTCTTCGCCGCCCACCCCCGCACTGCCTGACCTACAGGCGCAGCAGCATCCGGGTGTTGCCCAGCGTGTTCGGCTTGACCCGCTCCAGGTCCAGGAACTCCGCGACACCCTCGTCGTAGGAGCGCAGCAGCTGCTCGTAGACCGGCTGTGGCACCGGAGCGCCGTCGATCTCGCGGAAACCGAACGAGCCGAAGAACCGGGTCTCGAAGGTGAGCACGAAGATCCGCGCCACGCCCAACTCCCGGGCCGCGTCGATCAGCTCACCGACCAGCCGGTGACCGATGCGCCGGCCCCGGCAGGACGGGTCCACCGCCACCGTGCGGATCTCGGCCAGGTCCTCCCACATGACGTGCAGCGCGCCGCAGCCCACCACGACGTCGTCCTCGGCCCGGACCGCGACCCGGAACTCCTGCACGTCCTCGAAGAGGGTGACCGTCGCCTTGCTCAGCAGCCGCCGGTCGTCGGTGTAGGTGTCGACGAGCCGTCGGATGCCCCGCACGTCCCCGGTGCGGGCCCGCCGTACGAGGATCTGACTCTCGGGTGCCTCGGACCCGGCCTGCCTGCTCATTCGGCCGCCGGCACGTCCACGCACGGCCCCGCCGACCACCAGGGCTCGACCAGGCCCAACGTCTCGTCGCCGAACGGGTTCACCCCGGGGCCGGCGCCCAGCGCGTGGCCCAGGTGCACGTGCAGGCACTTCACCCGGCCCGGCATCCCACCCGCCGAGATGCCGGCGATCTCCGGCACCTCGCCGATCGCCTCCCGGCGGGCGAGGTAGTCCTCGTGCGCGGCACGGTAGTGGGCGGCCAACTCCGGGTCCGTCGTCAGCCGGTCCGCCATCTCCTTCATCAGCCCCGCCGACTCCAGTCGGCTGCACGCAGCGGTGGCCCGGGGGCAGGTCAGGTAGTAGAGCGTCGGGAACGGGGTGCCGTCGGCGAGGCGGGGGGTCGTCTCCACCACGTCGGGAAGGCCGCACGGGCACCGGTGGGCCACCGCCCGGGTGCCCCGGGGCGCCCGGCCGAGCTGCGCGGCCACCGCGGCCAGGTCGGCCTCGGCGGCCGGCTCGCGCTGCGGCAGGGGAACGGAATCCGCCGCCGGCTCCGACGGTGGTACGACAGTCACGGTGCCCATCTCTCCTGGTGTGCTGGTCGGTGGATCACTGGTCCGGCTGCTGGCTGTCCGCCGCCCGCACGCTCGACCAGAGCGTGTCGTACCAGGTCACCGGCCCGGCTGGCGGGGCCGAACCGGCCGACTTCCCGGCGTCCCGGGCGGCGCCCTCCGGGTCGTGCAGCACCACCATTATCTTCTCGCCGGGCTCGCCCATGAAGAACCGCTCCCGAGCCTGCGTCTTGATGTACTCGTCGTCTTTCCAGTTGGCGGCCTCGGCGGCGAGCTTGGCGATCTCCCGCTCCTGCACCGCCTGGGCCGCCTCCATCCGCTCGATGTCGGCCTGCTGGTCCAGGTAGACCCGAACCGGATAGGTGTAGGCCAGCGCGAGCGCGATCAGGACCGCGAACAGCACTGTGGCCCGGCCGGTGAAGCGACGGGGGTTGGGCGCGGCGAGCCGCTTCACGGCGCCAGCGGCAGCGGTACGCCGAGCGGCGGCGGGACGATTCGCGGAGCGAACGCCTTCGGCGCCCCGGGCAGCACCCGGAGCGCGACCGGCGGCGCGCGGCTCGGCGCGTACGCCGGCCTCCCGGACCGATCCCCGCGTGGCGCGCCCACCGCCCGGCCGACCGGACTGACCCGGCCGGCGGGCGGGACGCTGACCACCCGGTGTGCGGCGCTGCTGCATCGTCACACCCCTCCCCCGAGGCTTCGTGCGTCTCAGGCCGAACGGTAGCGCGGGAACGCGCCAGCACCGGCGTAGCGCGCCGCGTCGGCCAGCTCCTCCTCGATCCGGAGAAGCTGGTTGTACTTGGCGACACGGTCCGAACGGGCCGGGGCGCCGGTCTTGATCTGGCCGCAGCCGGTGGCCACCGCCAGGTCGGCGATGGTGGTGTCCTCGGTCTCGCCCGAGCGGTGGCTCATCATGCACTTGAAGCCCGCCCGGTGGGCCAGGTCCACCGCGTCCAGGGTCTCGGTCAGCGAGCCGATCTGGTTGACCTTGACGAGAACCGCGTTCGCCGCCTTCTCCGCTATGCCGCGGGCGATGCGCTGCGGGTTGGTCACGAACAGGTCGTCACCGACGATCTGCACCCGGTCGCCGATCGAGGCGGTCAACGTCTGCCAGCCGCTCCAGTCGTCCTCGGCCAGCGGGTCCTCGATCGACACGATCGGGTACTCGTCGGCCAGCTTCGTGTAGTAGGTGCTCATCTCCTCGGCGGACTTCGCGGCACCCTCGAACGTGTAGGTGCCGTTGTCGAAGAACTCCGTGGCCGCCACGTCGAGCGCGAACACGATGTCGGTGCCGAGCCGGTAACCGGCCTTCTCGACCGCCTCGGCGATCAGGTCCAGGGCCGCCGCGTTCGTCGGCAGGTTCGGCGCGAAGCCACCCTCGTCGCCAAGCCCGGTGGAGAGCCCCTTCTTCTTCAACACCGACTTCAGCGCGTGGTAGACCTCCGCGCCCGAGCGCAGCGCCTCACGGAAGGTGGGCGCGCCGATCGGCGCGATCATGAACTCCTGGATGTCGACGTTCGAGTCGGCGTGCGCGCCACCGTTGAGGATGTTCATCATCGGCACGGGCAGGAGGTGCGCGTTCGGGCCGCCCAGGTAGCGGAAGAGGCTCAGCTCGGCGCTGCCGGCAGCGGCCTTCGCCACCGCCAGGGAAACCCCGAGGATGGCGTTCGCGCCCAGCTCCGACTTGGTTTCCGTGCCGTCGATGTCGAGCATCTTCTGGTCGATCAGCCGCTGCTCGCTGGCCTCGTACCCGATGATCTGGTCGACGATCTTGTCTTCGACGTTGGAGACCGCCTTCTCCACGCCCTTGCCCTGGTAGCGGTCGGCGTCACCGTCGCGCAGTTCGATCGCCTCGAAGGCGCCGGTGGAGGCGCCGGACGGCACGGCGGCGCGGGCTACCGTGCCGTCGTCCAGACCGACCTCGACCTCGACCGTCGGGTTGCCCCGCGAGTCGAGAATCTCCCGGGCGACGATTCCCTCGATGGTTGCCACTAAGTCGCTCCTCGTTGTTGTGATCCGGTCCGTGGGTGGGCCGCGACGGTGCGGCTGAGGCAGGTGTTGAACGCAGCGTATCGGGCGGCGCGAACGGGCACGGCGTCGCCCGCGCACCCGGGTCACCCCGCGTTGACGGACATTCCCGGATTTCCGGGCGTCAACCGGCAACGGGTTTGCGCTGCGCGGACCAGATCCACCAGGCTGGTCGCCATGCCCGCCGCCTCGACCACCCTCCGCATGCTCGCCGTGTCGGTCATCGCGTCGCTCACGGTCACCGGCTGTCAGACATTCGAGGACGCCGGAGTCGCCATGGGCCGCTCGGAACTCGTCAACGACCTCGCCGCCCGGCTCGATCGCGCACTGGAATTGACCTACTCGGCCGACTACCAGTTGCCCGGCGGTCAACGCGCCGCGATCGTGCAGGCACAGAAGCCGGCGCGATCCACGTACACCTATCCGGGCGGGCAGCTCACCGTCACCCCGGAGGCCATCACCCGGTGCACGACGACAGGCGCGCGCCCGCAGTGCACGCTGATCACCCCGCCCACCCCGGGCAGCAAGCCCACGGTGACGCTGTTCGGCGAGGCCAACCAGCAGGGCCTCGTCACGCCGCCGGTGGTGGTCGGGCTGCTCACCGCCGCCGCGCTCGACCCACAGGCGGTCATCAAGCAGAGCGACACCACAGTCGCCGGGCACCACGCCGCCTGCGTCGCGGTGCAGAGCTCGTCGTCCGGCGACTTCACCGCCTGCGTGACCACCGAGGGCGTGCTCGGCAGCTTCACCGGGCCGGTCGACGGCAAGCCGATGGAGCTGGCACTGAGCAACTACTCCGCGACCGTCGACGAGGGCGCGTTCGAACCGCCCGCCGACGCCGCTGTCGTCGACCGCCGCCCCGGCGGCTCGTGACCGACCCGCCCGGCGGGTTCCTCCCCGGGGCCGACCGGAGCCCGCCTCCCGGCCCCGGCGACCTGGCCCTGCCGGTGACCGGCGCGAAGCTGCTGACCGGCGTCGACGGCCACCCCCTCCGGGTCGCCGACCTGCCCGCCGACACCGACTGGGTGCCGCTGGGCACGCTCGACGGAGTGCCCGCCTGGGGCGCCGACCTGACCACCACCGCCGACGACCTTCCCGGCCAGGCGCGCGGCTGGGCGTCACTCGCCGCCGAGGTGCCGGAGCCGCACGCCACGCTCGCCGGCCGAGCGCTGGCGGTGCTGACCTGGCGGCGTACGCACCGGTGGTGCGGCGCCTGCCGAGCGGAGCTGACCGACCGACCCGGCGAGACCGCCCGACAGTGCCCCGACTGCGGCCTGTACGTGCCGATGCAGCTCTCCGCCGCCGTACTGGTCGCGATCACCCGGCCCGGCCTGCCCGGGCACGTTGACGACCTGC
Organism: Micromonospora salmantinae; assembly: GCF_022230905.1. Taxonomy (NCBI): domain Bacteria; kingdom Bacillati; phylum Actinomycetota; class Actinomycetes; order Micromonosporales; family Micromonosporaceae; genus Micromonospora; species Micromonospora salmantinae. The sequence continues at coordinate 103,052 of NZ_JAKKFG010000045.1, read as the reverse complement.
TGCTGGTCCAGCACGCCACCGGTCCGACCGGGCTGTGGGCGCTGGTGGCCGGCTTCGTCGAGGCCGGCGAGACGCTTGAGGCGGCGGTACACCGGGAGGTCGGTGAGGAGGTCGGGCTGCCCGTCGACCGGCTGACCTACTTCGGCAGCCAACCGTGGGCGATCTCCGGCCCGGGCGTGCTGCTCGCCGGCTTCACCGCCCGTGCCGCCGACCCGCGGGCCGAACCGGTGGTCGACGGGCGGGAGCTGACCAGGGCTCAGTGGTTCGGCCTGGATGCGCTGCCGGCGCAACTGCCGCCCGCGTACTCCATCTCGCGCTGGCTGATCGACGCGACGGTGACCGCCGGGCGGCGCTGAAACCCGCGCGGCCCGGCGGTCCTCCTCAGAGACCGAGCAGGGTGCGCAGGTGGCGCGGGGGCGGGCAGTCGTGGGCGAGCATCGCGTCGTGCCAGTCGCGGACCGACACCCCGGCCGGGCGGGCGGCGGCGATCTCGGCCATCTCGCTGTACCCGACGAAGTAGGTGGAGAGCTGGGTGGAGGTCAGTTGCGCGCGCCGCCACTTGCCGGCCGCCTCGCCCTCCTCCTGGAAGCCGCGCCCGGTCATCAACGCCATCGCCTCGGCCTCGGGCAGGTCCTCGGCGTGCACCAACTGGTCGAGCAGCGCGTTGATCGTCATCCGTAGTTGCATCTTGAGCCGCTGCAACCGCACCGGCAGACCACCGAAGCCGAGCCCAGTCATCACCTCTTCCGCGTAGACCGCCCAGCCCTCGATGAACGGGCCGGACTCGGCCAACGCGCGGACCCGTGTGCCACCGACGTAGCGGCGGGCGTGGGCGAGCTGGAGGAAGTGCCCCGGCATCGCCTCGTGCACGGTCAGGTTGCGGATCATGTGGTCGTTGTACTCGCGGTAGAACGACTCGACCCGCTGCGCCGGCCAGTCCGACGGGGTGGGCGCAATGCAGTAGAAGGTCGGTAGGACGGCGGTCTCCAACGGGCCGGGCGCGTCGCAGTACGCCACCGCGACCCCCCGGGCGAACTCCGGCATCTCCTGGATCACGCACCGGTCGTCGACCACTGTGACCAGGTCGTGTGCGCGGACGAAGTCGGTCGCCTCGTCCAGTGTCACCCCGGCCAGCTCGACGATCGTCGCGTCGTTCGGGTGCTCGGCGGCGAGCAGGTCCAACGCCCGACGTACTGTCGCGTCGTCGGCCGGACCACCGACCAGCTCGACGGCGGCCTCGCGGATCTCCGCGGTGACCCGGTCCAGGTTGGCCCAGGCGCGACGCTGGATCTCGGCGGCGCCCAGCTCGGTGTCGAGGGTGTGCCACAGCCGGGCCTCCCAGCGGCGTCGGCCCAGTCGCGGGTCACGGCCGGGGCCGGCATCGGCGGCCAGGCCGGTGCGCAGCCAGGCCACGAACTCGTCCAGCGCGGCGATCGCGGCGGTGGCCGCCGGCTCGACCCGGTCGAGGTGGCCCGGTGCCTGGGCGAGCAACGCCGGAAGCTCGTCGCGGATCAGCGCGGCCGTGCCGGTGAACTGCCCCACCGCCGTCTCCGCGTGGATTCGCGGCATGTCCCGCAGCGTCGCGCGGGCGGTGGCGAGGGCGTCCGGTACGGCGGCGAGCCGGCCGGTCAGTTGGGTCAGCCGCACGTCCGCGGGGGCGTACGGGCGGGCCAGCAGCGGGTGCAGCAACGGGCCGGGGTTGTGCCGCAGCGGATCCCACTCGTGCGAGCGGATCTCGGTCAGCTCGAACAGCTCCCGGTCCACGAATGAGCTGAGCAGCGCGTGGTCGACCTGCTCGTCGACGTCGAGCGAGTCCGGGTCCAGTTCGGACAGTGCGTTGGCCGCGTCGGAGAGCATCGCCCGATCGGCGGTCACCCCGTCGGCGGAGAGGTCCGGCAGCCTGTCGTCGAACCGGTGGTCCCCGGCTGCGGTGGCAACCCCCGGCCGCGACTCCAGTAAAGCCTCGACAACCCGCTCAGCCAGCACCCCAAACGCTTCCACCGCACCACCCTACCGACCGCTGTGCGCTCCGCCGCCGGTTTCACCCACCCCGTCGATCATGAAGTTGTTGCCATCCACCTCGGCGTGTCGGAGCAATAACTTCATGATCACCGCGGGCTGGCGGGTGGGGGTGGGGGTTCGGCTTGGCGGATGGCTTCGGCGTGGGCGAGGGTGGTGCGGCGGAGGGCTGCTTCGGGGTCTGTGCCCGCCTCGCGGGCTGCGGCCACCCTTGCCAGCAGGTCGGCGCCCAGTCTTGCCTCGGCATCCGCCTGGGTGTCGGCCGCCGGTGGGAGCGGGACGTCGATGCCTCGGCGGGCGGCGCGGTCCAGGATCTGCGTTGCCAGGGCCAGCGCGGGCTGGCTCAGGGCCACCCCGTCCAACGCCGAGTGCCGCGCCTTCTCGGCGCGCTTGATCCGCTCCCAGTTCTCGGTGATCTCCTCCAGGGTGCCCGCCTCGGCGCCGGCGAAGACGTGCGGATTACGTCGGATCATCTTGTCGACCAGGCCACCGGCCACGTCGTCGATGGTCCACCGCTCGTCCTCGGGCAACTCCTCGGCGAGCCGCGCGTGCAGCACCACCTGCAACAACACGTCGCCCAACTCCTCGCGCAGCGCGTCGGTGTCGTCGGCGCTGATGGCGTCGTACGCCTCGTAGCTCTCCTCCAGCAGGTAACCGGCGAGGCTGCGGTGCGTCTGCGCCCGCTTCCACGGGTCGCCGCCCGGCGAGGCCAGTCGATCCAGCACGGCCACCGCGTCGAGCAGCCGGGCACCCGGCGGATCCCACGAGCCGTACATCAGCTCCATCTCGGCCAACCCCGGCTGCCGGGCCAGCCGCAGACCCAACTCCCGGGCCAACGCCTCGTCACCCGCCGGACCGGCCAGCCACACCACAGTGCCGTGCGTCGCCACCGCGTCCAGCAGCGGCTGAGTCGCCGGGCCGTCCACCACTGTGACCTCGGCGCCCGCCTGGCGCACGGCCGTGGTCAACTCGCTGTCCGCGCCCGTCAACACCGGGTGCTGGCGTACGACGTCCCAGGCCGCGGCCGTCAACAGGCCGGCGGGCAACCGGGGTGAGGTGACCAGGAGAACGATCCGTGCGGTCATGCTCAGCTGGCCGTGCCCTCGGCCTCCGGCGCCGCGGTCGGCCCCTCCGGGGTGGAAATGTCGGTGACCGCGTCGGAGCCCGGCTCACCCAACGGCACGCTCACCGCGGGTGCGTCATCGGTGAAGCTGAGCAGCGGGAACTCGAGCGGGCGGTACCGAGGGCTGATGGTGACGTCGTAACGACCGACCGCCTCGGCCAGGATCCGCTTGGTCGCCAGCGCGCCGCGTAGCTGCTCGCCGTCGAGCTGCTGGGCGGCGGCCTCATCGGTCACGTCGGCCGGGATCTTGCCGGCCGCACGCCCGGCGGCGATCACGTCGGCGAGCTCCTCCTTGGTCGGCTCGACCGGCTCGGCCGGCAACCCGGACAGGCAGGTGAAGAACTTCGCCACTTCCCGCACGTGCTCGGTCTCCGGGTCGAGGCTGAGCTGCTGGGCAGCCTGCTCGGCCGTCACCTGGCCGCGCGGCTGGTAGTTCTTCTCGGCGGAGAGCTTCTCGCACACCTTGGTCAGCACCAGGGCCCGGACCACGTCGGCCACCTTGGGCAGGGTCGGTTGCTGCGCCGCGGGTTGCCCGCTGGCGGCGGAGGACTCCGGCGCCGGGTTCTTCGTCCGCAGGTCCTTCATCGCGGTGGTGACCTGAACGTCGGTGATGCGCTGGTCACCGACGTAAGCGGCGATACCAGGCTCAGCACGGCAACCGGAGAGGGCGACGAGGCCGAGCGCCACAGTGGCGACGGCGGCAAGACGGCGAGCACGCATAGCCGTCACTCTCTCACGCCGTCACCCGGGGTTGTGACACCCCCCACCTTCGCTCATCCCCCGACCAGGGGCGGCGTCGACGCACGAGCGCCCCTGGTCCAGAGCACACCGCCGGCTCAGTCGCTCGCGGCGACGGCTCAGGCGCTCGCGGCGACGGCGAGTGGGGCGGGGGCACCGAGCACATCGGAGAGCAGTTGCGCGCACCACTGGAGCAGCGCCTGGTCACGCAGCGGCTCGCCACCGATCCGACGAGTGGTCGGTCGGGGCACGCTGACCTGGTCGGTGGCCTGCTTGTAGACGGCATCCGGGTGATAGCGCTTGAGCCGCATCTGCTTCGAATCCGGCAACGGCAGCGGGCCGAACCGTACGTGCTTGCCCTGCACGGACACGTCGGACAGGCCGTAGCGGCGGGCCAGCAGACGGAACCGGGCCACCTCCACCAGGTTCTGCACCGGGGCCGGTGGCTCGCCGTACCGGTCGGTCATCTCGGCGATCACCTCGCCCAGCCGCTCCTCGTCGCGCGCCTCGGCGAGCTTGCGGTACATCTCCAGGCGCAGCCGCTCCACGCTCACGTAGTCGTGCGGCAGGTGCGCGTCGACCGGCAGATCGATCTTGACATCGGTCTCCTCCTCCGACCGCTCACCCTTGAACGCGGAGACCGCCTCGCCGACCATCCGCACGTACAGGTCGAAGCCGACGCCCTCGATGTGCCCGGACTGCTCGCCACCGAGCAGGTTGCCGGCGCCCCGGATCTCCAGGTCCTTCATCGCCACGTACATGCCGGCGCCCAACTCGGTGTGCTGGGCGATGGTCGCCAACCGCTCGTGGGCGTGCTCGGTGAGCGGCTTCTCCGGCGGGTAGAGGAAGTAGGCGTACGCCCGCTCCCGGCCCCGGCCGACCCGGCCCCGGATCTGGTGCAGCTGGGCCAGGCCGAGCAGGTCTGCCCGCTCCACGATCAGCGTGTTGGCGTTCGGGATGTCGATGCCCGACTCGACGATCGTGGTGCAGACCAGGACGTCGAACTCCTTCTCCCAGAAGCCGACCATGACCTTCTCCAGGGCGTCCTCGCCCATCTGGCCGTGCGCCACCGCGACCCGCGCCTCGGGCACCAGCTCCCGCAGCCGCCGTGCCGCCCGGTCGATCGACTCGACCCGGTTGTGCAGGTAGAAGACCTGCCCGTCGCGGAGCAGCTCACGGTGGATGGACGCAGCCACCTGCCGGTCGTCCTGCGCGCCGACGAAGGTGAGCACCGGGTGCCGCTCCTCCGGTGGGGTGGCGATGGTGGACATCTCCCGGATGCCGGTGATCGCCATCTCCAGGGTGCGCGGGATCGGGGTGGCCGACATGCTGAGCACGTCGACCGACGCGCGCAGCGTCTTCAGGTGCTCCTTGTGCTCGACACCGAAGCGCTGCTCCTCGTCGACGATCACCAGACCCAGCTGCTTGAAGCGGGTGGCCGTCTGCAACAGCCGGTGCGTACCGATGACGATGTCGACGGTGCCGTCGGCGACCATCTCCATCGTCCGCTCGGTCTCCTTCGCCGTCTGGAACCGGGACAGCTGCCGGATCTGGACCGGGAACTGGCTCATCCGCTCGGCGAACGTGTTGTAGTGCTGCTGAACCAGCAGGGTGGTCGGCACCAGCACCGCCACCTGCTTACCGTCCTGCACCGCCTTGAACGCCGCCCGGACCGCGATCTCGGTCTTGCCGTAGCCGACGTCACCGCAGATCAGCCGGTCCATCGGGACGCTCTGCTCCATGTCCCGCTTGACCTCGTCGATCGCGGCGAGCTGGTCCGGCGTCTCCTGCCAGGGGAAGGCATCCTCCAGCTCCCGCTGCCACGGGGTGTCCGGCCCGAACGAGTGCCCCTTGGACGCCTTGCGGGCGGCGTAGAGCTGGATGAGCTGCGCGGCGATCTCCCGGACCGCCTTGCGGGCCCGGGCCTTGGACTTCTGCCAGTCCGAGCCGCCCATCTTGTGCAGGGTCGGCTGCTCGCCGCCCACGTAGCGGGAGAGCTGGTCGAGCTGGTCGGTCGGGACGAACAACCGGTCGCCGGGCTGGCCCCGCTTGCTGGCCGCGTACTCGATGACGAGGTATTCCCGGCTGGCGCCGTTGACGGTGCGCTGCACCAGCTCGACGTAGCGGCCGATGCCGTGCTGCTCGTGCACCACGTGGTCGCCGGTCTTCAACTCCAGCGGGTCGATGGTGTTGCGCCGCCGACTCGGCATCTTGCGCATGTCTCGCGTCGAGGTGCCCCGACCGCCTGTCACGTCATTGCCGGTGAGCAGCACGAAGCGGGACGCCTCGTCGACGAACCCGCTGCTCAGCGCGCCACAGGTGACCACCAGCTCGCCGGGGACGGGCGCGGTCGGCACCTCCTCGGTGAACCGGGCACCCAGGCCGGCGTCGCGCAGCACCTCCACCGCCCGCTGGGCGGGGCCGTGCCCCTCGAAGACCAGCGCGATCGACCAGCCCTCGCCGGCCCAGCGCTTGAGGTCCTCGACCACCCGAGAGGTCTCGCCGTGATAGAGCGGCGCCGGTTGGGCGGACAGGGTCACCGCGATGGCGTCGTCCGGAGTGACGGCGGCCTGCTCGGGCGCGTCCTCCCAGGGCTGCCGAGTATCGGCGGTCTCCCCCTCACCCAATCCGAACGGGGACAGCGTCCACCACGGCTGGCCGAGCTTGCCGGCGGCGGCGCGTACCTCGCCGAGGGTGCGGAAGGCGGCGGCGCCGACGTCCACCGGGGCCTGGCCGCCGACCGCGGCGGCGGCCCAGCTGGCCTGCAGGAACTCCTCCGACGTACGCACCAGGTCGTGCGCCCGCGTGCGGATCCGCTCGGGGTCGCAGAGCAGGACGTGGGTGCCGGCCGGCATGGCGTCCAGCAGCAGCTCCAGTGAGTCGGGGCCGACCAGCACCGGGGCCAGCGACTCCATCCCCTCCACCGGGATGCCCTCGGCCAGCTTGTCGAGGATCTCGGCCAGCTCGGGGTGCTGCTCGGCGAGCGCGGCGGCCCGGTCGCGGACCGCCGGGGTGAGCAGCAGCTCGCGGCAGGGTGGTGCCCAGAGCAGCGGAACCTGCTCGATGGTCCGCTGGTCGGCGACGGCGAAGGTGCGGATCTCCTCCACCTCGTCGCCCCAGAACTCGACCCGCGACGGGTGCTCGTCGGTGGGCGGGAAGACGTCCAGGATCCCGCCGCGCACCGCGAACTCGCCGCGCTTGGTGACCAGGTCGACCCGGGCGTACGCCATGTCGATCAGTCGGCGGGCGACCTCTTCCAGGTCCGCCTCCTCGCCGGCGGCGAGCTGCACCGGCTCCAGATCACCGAGCCCCTTGAGCTGTGGCTGGAGCAGCGAACGGACCGGGGCCACTACCACTCGCAGTGGCCCGGTGCCGCCGTGCGCGTCGGTCGCCTCCGGGTGCGCCAGCCGGCGCAGCACGGCCAGTCGTCGGCCGACCGTGTCGGAGCGGGGGGACAGCCGCTCGTGCGGCAGCGTCTCCCAGGAGGGGAAGACAACTACCTGCTCGGCCGGCAGCAACCCGCCCAGCGCGGCGGCCAGGTCGTCGGCCTCCCGGGTGGTGGCGGTCACCGCCAGCACCGGTCGCCCGGCGCCGTCGTTGTCGGCGGCGACCGCCGCGACGGCGAACGGGCGCAGCGCCGCCGGGGCGGTGATGTCGAGGCCGTCGACCTGGGCGGCACCGGAGCGCGCCAGGTCACGCGCCCGGGTCAGCCCGGGGTCGGACAGGGCGGCGGTGAACAGACCGGTGAGCAAGGGAATCCTTCCCGGGGAGTCGACGCACACGACGGCGGCCCCTCGTCCAGCCGGACGGGGGGGCACGGCAACAAGCCTAGCCCCGTCGACCGACAGCCACCCCCTTCCGCCCAGGTCCGCGCCGCGCGCGTCACCCGCGCCCCACGCCCGGCCAGAGGATCTTGACCGTCGCCGGCTGGCGTGGTCGGGTTTCGGGATGGGTGAGCAGTGGCGGGCACAGTTCGACGCGGAGGTGAGCTTCGCCAACGGTGGCGGGCTGCGTACCGAGGGGTTCCGGCTGGACATTCCCGGTCGGGAGATCACCGACGACGACCTGGCGGCGTTGTTCGTCCGGCACCTCGGGCTGCTGATGGTCGCCCACGTCCGGATCAGCGCCAAGACGATCATCGAGGAGCCGCACAAGGGCGGCCGAGGCGTCACGGTCGACGGATCCGGCGCCGATCGTCGGCTGGTCGAGCTGAGCCACGTGATCAGCGACGGGATGACCACCCTGCCGGGTTGGCCGGGCCCCCGGATCACCGACTGGCTGACCTTCGCGGCATCCCGCGAGCGGTACGCCCCGGGCACCGAGTTCCACGTGGCCCGCATCGACATGATCGCCAACACCGGCACGTACCTGGACACGCCCGCCCACCGCTGGGCCGGCCGGGACGACCTGACCGGGGTGTCGCTGGACCGTCTCGCCGACCTACCGGGGGTGGTGGTGCGGGTGCCGGCCGGCATCCGCGCGGTGGACCGGCTGATGCTGGCCCCGTACGAGGTGACCGGCCGGGCGGTGCTGCTGCACACCGGGTGGGACGCGCACTTCGGCACCGAACGGTACGGCGCGCCGGACGCGCCGTACCTGACCGGGGAGGCCGCCCGGGCGCTGGTCGACGCGGGGGCGGCCCTGGTCGGCATCGACTCGATCAACATCGACGACATGAGCCCGGCGGCCGCCGGCGTACGCCCCGCGCACAGCGCGCTGCTCGCCGCCGGCATCCCGATCGTCGAGCACCTGACCGGCCTGGACGCGTTGCCGCCGAGCGGGTTCCGGTTCACCGCTGCCCCGCCGATGGTGGCCGGCATGGGCACCTTTCCGGTCCGCGCCTTCGCCGTCGTCAACCCCTGACGCCACCGGCGACGCCTGCCGCACGGCCAGCGGGCTGGTCTCTGCCGGGCCATGGGGGCGGCGAGCTGGTTCCACAGTGCGGTCCACAAAACGGACCATGGGCTAGCAACGTGGGCGCTGGCGGTCGGCCGGCTGGCCGGCATCCGCCCTCGGGATCTGGACGGTCCTCGGAGGGCTCGGGTTGGTCAGCGCAAGCCTGGTCCGGGGTCGCCGGGTCGCCCCCTCCGGCCCCGGAACGACCCGGTCCGGCCCCTCGCCGGACCGTGACGGTGGTTGAGATCACCCCGGAAAACACCCTTCGGCGGGCAGTGGATCACCAGGGGGCCCTCCAGACACCCCCTGCGCGCGGATACCATCCAGTAAGTCGGACAGCGCTGTCCTTCGTATCCACGTAAGGGAGCGCATCGTGACCGACCAGCACGACCACGACGGCCCGGACGCCGCACTGCGCGCCGACATTCGCCGACTCGGCACCCTGCTCGGCCAGACACTGGCCCGCCAGGAGGGTCGCCCACTGCTCGACCTCGTCGAGGAGATCCGCGCCCAGGTCCGCTCCGACGCCCCGGCGGCCGCCCAGCGCCTCGGCGGGCTCGACGTGACCACCGGCACCAAGCTGGCCCGCGCGTTCTCCACCTACTTCCACCTGGCCAACATCACCGAGCAGGTGCACCGTGCGCGGGACCTGCGCCGCCGCCGCGCGGTGCAGGGCGGCTGGCTGGACCAGGCCGCCAAGATGATCGCCGAGCGCGGGGTGCCGGCCGAGGAGATCGCCAACGCGGCTCGCCGGCTGGCGGTGCGACCGGTCTTCACCGCGCACCCGACCGAGGCGGCCCGTCGCTCGATCCTGTCCAAGCTGCGGGCGATCGCCGACGAGTTGGACACCGAGACCGCCAACGCGATCCTCTACGGCGCCAGCGACGAGGGCCCGGCCAACCGCCGGCTGGCCGAGTTGTTGGACCTGATGTGGCAGACCGACGAGCTGCGGCTCGACCGGCCGGACCCGACCGACGAGGCCCGCAACGCCATCTACTACCTGCGCGACCTGTACGCCGAGGCCGCCCCGCAGGTGCTCGACGACCTGGCCGACACGTTGCGCACGCTCGGTGTGGAGACGTCGCCGACGGCCCGGCCGCTGAGCTTCGGCACCTGGATCGGCGGCGATCGCGACGGCAACCCGTTCGTCACCCCGGCGGTCACCCGCGAGGTGCTGACCATCCAGCACGAGCACGGCATCGCGGCCACCGAGAAGGCGATGGACCACCTGATCAACGAGGTTTCGGTGTCCCGCCGACTGCGCGGGGTGTCCCTGGACCTGTCCGCCAGTCTCGCCGCCGACCTGGACGCGCTGCCCGAGGTGGCACAGCGCTTCCGCCGGGTCAACGCGGAGGAGCCGTACCGGCTCAAGGCACGCTGCGTGAAGGCGAAGCTCGCCAACACCCGGCTGAGGTTGCGCCAGGGCACCGCACACGTGCCGGGTCGGGACTACCGGGGCTCGGCCGAGCTGATCGCCGACCTGGACCTGCTGCGCGCCTCGTTGGCCCGCAACTCCGGGCAGCTCACCGCGGTCGGCCGGCTGGCCTCCACCATCCGTACGGTCTCCGCGTTCGGCCTGCATCTGGCGACGATGGACGTCCGGGAGCACGCCGAGGCGCACCACGCCGTGCTCGCGCAGCTCTACGAGGCGGTCGGCGAGGTCTCCGACTACCCGGCGCTGACCCGGCTGGAACGCACCAAGCTGCTCGCCGACGAGCTGACCGGTCGCCGTCCGCTCTCGACGGTGGACACGTCGCTGTCCGAGCCGGCCCGCAAGACGTTCGACGTGTTCAGCACCATCCGGGAGGCGCAGGACCGGTTCGGCGCCGAGGTGATCGAGTCGTACATCATCTCGATGACCCTGGGTGTCGACGACGTGCTGGCCGCCGTGGTGCTGGCCCGCGAGGCCGGCCTGGTGGACGTGCACAGCGGGCGGGCCCGGGTCGGGTTCGTGCCGCTCCTGGAGACCCCCGCCGAGCTGAACTCCGGCGGCGAACTCCTCGACGAGTTGCTGTCGCTGCCCGCGTACCGGGCGCTGGTGACGGCCCGGGGTGACGTGCAGGAGGTCATGCTCGGCTACTCCGACTCGAACAAGGAAGCCGGGATCACCACCAGCCAGTGGTCGATCCACCGGGCGCAGCGCGCGCTGCGCGACGTGGCCGCCCGGCACGGTGTGCACCTGCGGCTCTTCCACGGCCGGGGCGGCACTGTCGGGCGCGGCGGCGGGCCGACGCACGAGGCGATCCTGGCGCAGCCGTACGGCACCATGGACGGCGCGATCAAGGTGACCGAGCAGGGCGAGGTGATCTCCGACAAGTACACCCTGCCCTCGCTGGCCCGGGAGAACCTGGAGCTGACCCTCGCCGCGGTGCTCCAGGCGACCCTGCTGCACACCGCTCCCCGGCAGCCGGCCGAGATGTTGGAGCGCTGGGACGCGACGATGGACGTGGTCTCCGAGTCGGCGTTCCGGTCCTACCGGTCGCTCGTCGAGGACCCGGACCTGCCCGCGTACTTCTGGGCGTCCACCCCCACCGAGCTGCTCGGCGCGCTGAACATCGGCTCCCGGCCGGCGAAGCGCCCGAACACCGGTGCCGGGCTGTCCGGGCTGCGGGCCATCCCGTGGGTGTTCGGCTGGACGCAGACCCGGCAGATCGTGCCGGGCTGGTTCGGCGTCGGCTCCGGGCTGGCCGCCGCCCGTGAGGCCGGTCTGGCGGACGTGCTGGCCGAGATGCACCGCAACTGGCACTTCTTCCGCACGTTCCTGTCGAACGTCGAGATGATGTTGACCAAGACCGACCTGAGCATCGCCCGCCGGTACGTCGAGACGCTGGTGCCGAAGAAGCTGCACCCGATCTTCGAGCAGATCGAGCAGGAGTACGAGCTGACCAAGCGGGAAGTGCTGGCGGTGACCGCCTCACCGGCCCTGCTGGAGAACTCGCCGGTGCTTCAGCGCACCCTGGCCGTCCGCGACACCTACCTGGAGCCGCTGCACCATCTCCAGGTGGCGCTGCTGCGGCAGTACCGGGAGTCGGGCGCGGCCGGGCGGGCGATCGCCACCGCACCGGGCGGCCGACGCGCACCGAGCGACGGCACCGCCCTGGAACGCGCGCTGCTCACCACCGTGAACGGCATCGCGGCCGGGATGCGCAACACCGGCTGATCGACAGGTACGGAAACGGGCCCCGGTCGCTGCGACCGGGGCCCGTTTCCGTAGGTCTGAACGACTGTCAGAAGTCGCCGCCGCCGAAATCCCCGCCCCCGAAGTCACCGCCGCCGAAGCCGCCACCGCCGAAGTCCCCACCGGCGTAGTCGCCGCCGCCGAAGTCCCCACCCTGGTCGCCGCCGCCGAAGTCGCCGCCCTGGTCGCCGTCGCCGCCCTGGTCGACACCGTCACCGAAGCCCTCCTGGTAGCCGGCGTCGTAGCCGTACCCGGGGTCGGCGAAGGCCGGCGAGAAGAGCGCGTCGGCGATCAGGATGCCGCCGAGCACACCGGCGCCGGCACCCAGCGCCGTCTTCCACCAGGGCGTCGAATACCAGCCGGCGGGCACCGGGCGGCCCTGATAACGCCCACCGGGGTAGTAGTAGGGCGTTTCCCGGCCGGGTTGCGGCCCGGCCCGGAAGGTCTGCCCCTGCACATCGACCTCGCGCTCCTTGGTGAGCTGCCCCACGCCACGGGCGGCGGCCACTGTCGGCACCTCGGGGCCCGGATCGATGCCCAGCGCCGTACGCGCCGCCCGGATGTACGCCAAACCCTCCAGCGCGGTCTCCCGGGCCAGCCCGAACTGGTGCGGCGTGGACGCCTGCTCCAGCTGGGAGCCCGCCGCGTTGTACCGCTCACCGGCGTCGGCCAGCGCCTGTCGTACCGCTGGGTCGTCGCCGTGCAGGTTCATCAACTGGCCGCCGAGGCGCTCGTACCACCGCTGCGCCTCCGCGCGGGCGTCGCCGAGCTCGGTGCGCCGACGGGCACCGGCCTGAGCGCGGACGAGCGCGGCGGCGCCCAGCGCGCCGACCAGCACAACGGCGAGGCAGAGCACAAGTTCCATGTCATCGAACGTACCCCCGGGTCGCACGTCGTATCCGTCTGGCAAGCTCCGGTGATGGACGTCTCGACGCTGCTCCTGGTGATCGTGTGCCTCGGCGCCGGCGGGGCGGTGGGCTGGCTCGCGGCCCGGTCCCGCTCGGCGGCCGACATCGCCCGCCTGGATGCCACCCTGGCCGCCACCCGGGAGGGCGAGGGTCGGCTGGAACAGTCCATGCGGGCGTTGAGCTACGAGGCCACCGCACAGTCCCAGGAGGCGGTGGCCCGGGCGGTCGCGCCGCTGCACGACACCCTGCGCCGCTACGAGCAACGGGTGGCCGAGCTGGAGCACGACCGCGTCGACGCGTACGCCGAACTGCGTGAGCAGGTCCGCTCGATGAACGCGGTCTCCGGTGAGCTGCGCACCGAGACCAAGCAGTTGGTGGCGGCACTGCGCGCACCGCAGGTGCGGGGCCGCTGGGGCGAGCACCAGTTGCGCCGGATCGTCGAGGCTGCCGGCATGCTGGAGCACTGCGACTTCTCCGAGCAGGTCACCGCCGCCACCGACCAGCAGGTCGTCCGACCGGATCTGGTGGTCCGCCTGCACGGTGGTCGCTCGGTGGTGGTGGACGCCAAGGCCCCGTTCGACGCGTACCTGACAGCCATGGAGGCCCGCGACGAGCGCGGCCGGGACACCCACCTCGACGCGCACGCGCGGCACCTGCGGGGGCACGTCGACGCCCTGGCCGCCAAGTCGTACTGGTCGGCGTTCGACAACTCACCCGAGTTCGTGGTGCTGTTCGTCCCGGCCGACCCGTTCCTCGACGTCGCGCTCCAGCGAGACCCGACGCTGCTGGAGCACGCCTTCACCCGCAACGTGGTGCTCGCCACGCCGGCCACGCTGGTCGCCCTGCTCCGCACGGTGGCCTACTCCTGGCGGCAGGAGGCACTGGCCCGCAACGCGCTCGCCGTGCACACCCTCGCCCGGGAGCTGTACGGCCGGCTATCCACCCTGGGCGACCACGTGGGCAAGCTCGGGTCCTCGCTGGCCGGTGCGGTGACCGCCTACAACCGGGCGGTCGGCTCGCTGGAGGCCCGGGTGTTGGTCAGCGCTCGCAAGCTCGCCGAGTTGGGCGTCTCGGACGACGAGTTGGCCACGCCGGCCCAGGTCGAGTTGACGCCCCGGCAGCCGCAGGCTCCCGAGCTGGCCGATCCGGCCGACGAGGTCTCGGCCCGCCAGCCATCTATGTGACAGTGCGTACGCCTGCATATCACGAAGTGGTCACAACGAACTGGCCACTAGTGACAGTGCTCGCCGACACCCCGAAAGATTCTGCTCACCCGAGCGCCCTTCTCTGAGGGCCCTGTTCTCTGGAGGAAAAGAGAACGTGAGCAGACTCCCAAACCTGAGCCGGCGCACCTCAGCCGCGCTCTTCGCATCGGTCCTGGCGGCGAGCGCCGTGACCGCCATGGGTGGTGCCGCCACCGCGGCCGCCGCTCCAACGACCACAGCGGACACCTCCCCGGCCACCGCCGCCGAGACGCTGGGCGCGCACGACGCCAAACTGCTCAGCGAGGCCCGCGCCAAGAGGGCTCCGACCGTCACGTTGATCGTCGCCACCGAGAAGGGTGAGGCGGGGGACGTCGCCGACAGCCTCACCAAGCTCGGCGGCACTGTCAGCCAGCGGCAGGACCGGGTCGGCTTCGTGCTGGCCAAGGTCCCGACCGACCGGGTTCTCAAGGCGGCCCGGCTGCCCGGCGTGTCGGCGGTCGACCTGGACGAGGTCATCCAACTGCCGGACCCGGCCCCGGAACAGACCCCCACCGGCACCGCTGGTGCGCGACAGGCCGCCATGGAGGCGCCGGGCGCGGCCACCCCGGCGGACAACCCGTACATGCCGACGAACGAGACCGGCGCGGTGGCGTTCACCGCGGCCCACCCGGAGTGGGACGGCCGGGGCGTCACGATCGGCATCATGGACTCCGGTGTGGACCTGGCCCACCCGGCGTTGCAGCAGACCACCACCGGTGAGCGAAAGATCGTCGACTGGGTCACCGCGACCGACCCGCTGGAGGACAGCTCGTGGCGGCGGATGCAGGCCGAGGTCGCCGGCCCGTCGTTCACCATCGACGGCCTCGGCACCTGGACGGCGCCGGCCGGCACGTACCGGTTCAACCTGTTCAGCGAGTCGGTCACCAACGCGAGCGACGCCCGGGGTGACGTCAACCGCGACGGCGACACGACCGACACCTGGGGTGTGCTCTTCGACCCGGCCACCAACAACATCCGGGTGGACGCCAACCAGAACCTCAACTTCACCGACGACCCGGTCATGCGGCCGTACAAGGAGAAGTACGACATCGGCTACTTCGGCACCGACAACCCGGCCACGCCGGTCGCCGAGCGGCAGCCCTTCGTCGTCGAGTTCCGCAAGAACGTGAACACCACGCCGATCGGGCTGCCGGGCACCTACGACTACGTCAACATCGGCATTGTCGAGAGCACCCATGGCACCCACGTCGCCGGCATCACCGCCGCCAACGACATGCTCGGCAACGGGGCCTTGGACGGTGCCGCGCCCGGCGCCAAGCTGGTCTCCGCCCGCGCCTGCTCCTGGGGCGGCGGCTGCACCGCGGCGGCGCTCACCACCGGCATGATCGACCTGGTGGCCAATCGTGGCGTCGACATCGTCAACATGTCGATCGGTGGCCTACCGGGCCTGAACGACGGCAACAACGCGCGGGCGAACCTCTACAACGAACTGATCGAGACGTACGGCGTGCAGTTGATCATCTCGGCCGGCAACTCCGGCCCGGGTCTCAACACCGTCGGCGACCCGTCGGTGGCCAGCAACGTGATCAGCGTTGCCGCCAACATCAGCAAGGACACCTGGCTGGCCAACTACGGCTCGGTCGTCAAGAAGAAGAACGCCCTGTTCAACTTCTCCTCCCGTGGCCCGCGCGAGGACGGCGGCTTCAAGCCGAACATCGCCGCCCCCGGCTCGGCCATCTCCACCGCACCGACCTGGCAGCTCGGCGCCCCGGTCCCCGAGGCCGGATACGCGCTGCCCCCGGGCTACGCGATGTTGAACGGCACCTCGATGGCGTCTCCGCAGACCGCCGGCGCCGGCGCGTTGCTGCTGTCGGCCGCCAAGGCCACCGACCGGGGCGTCAGCCCGGCGGCGTTGCGGCGGGCGCTGTTCACCTCCGCCAAGCCGATCGCTGACGTGCCGACGTACGCGCAGGGCTACGGCATGGTCAACGTTCCGGGCGCCTGGCAGCTGCTGCGCCAGGGCGTCGAAACCCGGTCGTACGTCTCCGACGCGCCGGTCTGCAGCCCCCTGGCGGAGCAGCTGACCATCTGGAACGGCGTGAAGTTCGTGCCTAACCCCGGTCGGGGCACCGGCGTCTACAACCGCTGCACCTCGTCCGAGGGCGGCCACAAGGTCGGCCAGAGCAAGACGTACCCGGTCAAGCTGACCCGCACCAGCGGCCCGGCCGGCACCATCAAGCACAACGTCACGCTCCAGGGCAACGACGGCACCTTCAAGGCACCGAAGACCGTCGCGTTGCCGCTCAACAAGGCCGTCACCATCAGCGTCACCGCCAAGCCGGCCACCGAGGGCGCGCACGGCGCGATCGTGCGGATCGACGACCCGGCCACCAACGTGGTCGACTTCGAGGTGTCCACGGTGGTGGTGGCCTCGAACGACGTGAAGAAGCCCAACTTCTCGTACGCCAACGAGGGCTCGGTCGACCGCAACGGGTTCACGTCGTACTTCGTCACGGTGCCGGAGGGTGCCAAGGCCCTCCAGGTGAACCTCTCCGGGATCGCCACCGGTTCGCAGACCCGATTCATCGCGATCAACCCGTTGGGTGTGCCGGTGGAGTCCACCACCAGCACCGTCTGCTACACCAACTTCTCCGACGTCAACGTCTGCAAGCCGCAGGAGCGTGACTACCAGAACCCGCTTCCCGGGGTCTGGGAGATCGAGGTGGAGTCGCGGCGGACGTCCCCGGCGCTGAACAACCCGTTCAAGCTCCAGGCGCGGGTGCAGGGCCTGACTGTCGAGCCGGCGCTGGTCGAGCTGCCCAGTGTCGAGGCCGGCGAGCCGACCCCGGTGAGCTGGAAGGTCACCAACGCCTTCGGCCCGGTCTCGGTCAGCGGCCGCAGTGGCGCGCTGACCGGTGTGCGGACCGAGCGTCCGACCATCACCGAGGGCGGTCCCAACCAGGAGTGGACCGTCGAGATCCCGGCGGGCACGTCGACGTTCACCGCCCGGATCGGCAACCCCGCCAACGCGGGCGCCGACCTGGACCTGTTCGTCTACCGGGACACCACCGAGGTCGGCCGGGCCGCGGACGGCGACTCGGAGGAGGCGGTCACGCTGACCAACCCGGCCGCCGGCACCTACCGCGTCGTGGTGGAGCCGTACGGGGTTGACGGGCCGGGCACCAGCACCGCCTACGACTACTACGACGCGTTCGCGTCCGCGTCGCTGGGCACGATCACCGCTCCGGCCGTCGCGGTGCCGCTGATGCACGGCGAGTCGGCCACCATCACCGGCACGGTGACCGCGGTGGCCGTTCCGGCCGACGGGCGTCAGCTCTCCGGTGAACTGGCGATCGTCACCAGCGAGGGTGCGATCGTGGGTCGCGGGAACGTGTCCATCGGTGCCGTGAACTGATCCGCTCGTAACACCGGCAGGAGCCCGTCCCCACGTTGGGGGCGGGCTCCCGCATGTCAGGGGTCAGTGGTCAGGACCGGTGGGCGGCCGTCACGACGAACGGGGTGCCCTGCTGGCAGGTGGTCATCATGCCGGGCTCCACCCGACCGGTGACCTCGACCCGGGCGCCCGGCGTCAGCACCTCACGCGGGCCGCCGAGCAGTAGGTAACCGTCGAGCAGTACGCAGCCAGGCTCCACACCGCCCTGCACGGTGCCGCTCAGTGTGGTGGCCCCGACGCCCGGCGGCGTGCTCGGGCCGCCCGGTTTCGGAGTCTTCAGCCCGGGCGGCACGGACCGGGTGCCGGTCTCTGGCGAGGGCGTCGGGTCGGGCGTGGGCTGGCTGGTCACCGGCTGCGCTCCCGTCGGGGTCGGGGTGGGTGTGCCGCCCCCGACACCCTGGCCGCCGCAGGCGCTCAGCGCCACGCAGACGGCCAGCGCGGGGACGGCGAGCCGAAGAGTCCTCATGCCGAATCTGACGTACGCCGACCCGAGTTCGTTCCCACGCTTCAGCCGCGCGCCGCAGCGGCCTTCATGTCCCGCCTCAGCTCCTGCGGAAGCGAGAACGTGAGCCGCTCGTTGGCGGTGGTGATCTCCTCGACGTCGGCGAAGCCACGGGCGGCGAGGTGGACCAGCACCTCCTGGACCAGGTCGTCCGGGACGCTCGCGCCCGAGGTCAAACCGACCGTGGTGGCCCCCTCCAGCCAGGCGTCGTCGATCTCGTGCGCGAAGTCGACCAGGTGACCGGCGCGGGCACCGGCGTCGAGGGCGACCTCGACCAGGCGGACCGAGTTGGAGGAGTTCGTCGAGCCGACCACGATCACCACGTCACAGTCGGCGGCGATCTCCTTGACCACGTGCTGCCGGTTGGAGGTGGCGTAGCAGATGTCGTCGCTGGGCGGGGACTGCAACAGCGGCAGCCGCTGCTTGAGGCGGGCCACAGTCTCCAGCGTCTCGTCGACCGAGAGCGTGGTCTGGGAGAGCCAGACCACCTTCTCCGGATCACGTACGGTGATCTTGTCGGCGCCGTCCGGGCCGTCCACCAGCTGGATGTGCGCGGGGGCCTCACCGGCGGTGCCGATGACCTCTTCGTGCCCCTCGTGGCCGATGAGCAGGATGTCGTAGTCCTCGGCCGCGAAGCGCCGCGCCTCGTGGTGCACCTTGGTGACCAGCGGACAGGTCGCGTCGATCGCCTTCAACGAACGCGCCTTGGCCTGCTCGTGGATCTCGGGCGCCACACCGTGCGCGGAGAAGACGACTGTGGCGCCCTCCGGCACCTCCTCGTTCTCCTCCACGAAGATGGCGCCCTGGGCCTCCAGGGTCTGCACCACGTGCTTGTTGTGCACGATCTGCTTGCGCACGTAGATCGGGGCGCCGTAGAGCTTCAGCGCCTCCTCCACGGTCTGCACCGCGCGGTCGACACCCGCGCAGTAGCCGCGGGGCTTGGCCAGGAGCACGCGCTTGCCGGTCCGGAGATCAGTCACCGCCCCATCGTACGTGCCACCCCGCAGCGCGGCAGCGGCCCGCAACCACCCTCGGCAACACCGTTGCACTAGAGATCGGTTAGTGGGCGCATGGGCACGGTGAACCCAGGTCCGTCACTCCAGAACGGCCCCGCCCGCGCCGATCTTGCAGTTTTGGTCGCTGATATGCCCGGAATACCCTCTTATGTCGCGACAGTAAACGCAAGATCGCGGACGAGGGGCAGCCCGCCCTCGTCGATCATGGAGTTACGGTGCCTGGTTTGGCTCGATGCGGGCACTTTGCCACCCACCACAACTCCATGATCGACGGACAGCGCGGGGTTGACGAACAGCCACTCCGTCTGACGCAACGGTGTTGCCACCCTCGGCCCCGGGTGATCAAGAGGTTTACGTCAGAAACGCGCCCAGCGCCGACGCAAACCTCTTGATCACCCGGGAGGTCCGTAGGGTGGGCGGGTGAGCGAGGGTGGGCGGGTGGGAAGTGGCGGGGGCGGCGGGGGCGGCGGCGGGGGCAGCGGGGGCAGCAGCGCTGAGGAGCCTTGGCCGGTACGGGTGGTCAGCCAGAAGGTGGGGGCCTGGATCGCCAAGCTGGGCTGGGTGTGGGTGGACGGGCAGGTGGCGCAGATCAGCCGCCGCCCGGGGGCCAGCACGGTCTTCCTCACCCTGCGTGACCCATCGGCCGACCTGAGCCTGACCGTCACCACCAACCGGGACGTCCTGGACTCCGGAGCGCCGGAGCTACGCGAGGGCGCGCGCGTGGTGCTGCACGCCAAGCCGGAGTTCTACGCCGCCCGGGGCACGCTGAGCCTGCGGGCCGACGAGATTCGTCAGGTGGGGCTCGGGGAGCTGCTGGCCCGACTGGAGAAGCTCAAGAAGCTGCTCGCCGCCGAAGGGCTCTTCGACCGCGCCCGCAAGCGTCGACTGCCGTTCCTGCCCGGCCGGATCGGGCTCATCACCGGTCGCGCGTCGGCGGCGGAGCGGGACGTGCTGACAAATGCTCGACGGCGCTGGCCGGCGGTGGAGTTCCGGACGATCAACGTGGCCGTGCAGGGCCCGTCCGCGGTGCCACAGATCGTCGACGCGCTCAAGGTGCTGGACGCCGACCCGAGCATCGACGTGATCATCATCGCGCGGGGCGGCGGCGGTATCGAGGACCTGCTGCCCTTCTCCGACGAGGCGCTGTGCCGCGCGGTGTTCGGCTGTCGTACGCCGGTGGTCAGCGCGATCGGCCACGAGACGGACGCGCCCCTGATCGACTACGTCGCCGACGTCCGTGCCTCCACCCCGACCGACGCGGCGAAGCGGGTCGTTCCCGACCTCACCGAGGAGGTACGCCTCATCGGTCAGGCCCGGCACCGCCTCGAACGGGCGGTACGCAACCTGGTCGACCGGGAGACGCACCGGCTCGACGGGCTGCGTTCACGGCCGGTGCTGGCCCGGCCCCAGGTGATGGTGGAGCATCGGGCGACCGAGCTGACCGCGTTGCGTCAGCGGGCCGGCCGCTGCCTGGAGCACCGGCTCGCGGCCGCCGAGGATGACCTGCGGCACACCCTCGCGCGGCTGCGCGCCCTCTCCCCCGCCGCCACCCTCGACCGGGGGTACGCGATAGTGCAGCGCGCGGACGGCCACGTGGTCCGCGCGGCGGCGGAGGTCGGCAAGGGCGACCCGCTGCGGGTACGACTGGCCGACGGCGAGCTGGCCGCCACCGTCGATGGCTGAGTGGCGACGCGGCGAGGTGGGGAGTGGTGTGCTGAGATGAACGCGATGACTGACGACACGAAGGCCGGGCCGGACGAGCGGCTCAGTTACGAGCAGGCCCGCGCCGAGCTGGCCTCGGTGGTGGAGCGGCTGGAAGCCGGCGGCACGTCCCTGGAGGAGTCGCTGGCGCTCTGGGAGCGCGGCGAGGCGCTGGCGGTGATCTGTCAACGCTGGCTGGACGGTGCGCGGGCGCGGATCGACGCCGCCCGGCAGGAGCCCGCTTCCTGACCGACCGCCGGTGGGGCGGCCGGAGCCGCCCCACCTCGGCACGTCAGTTGAACAGGCTGTACAGCTCGGCCGGCGCCTCGACGACCTGATCCGCCGGCGGCTTCTGCGCGGCCGTGGCGGCTCCGTAGTCGGAGTAGGTCATCTTGATCTCCTGGGCGGCGGTCTGCCCGGCGGCCGGCAACTGGAGCACGAGCTCGCTGAGCCGGCCCTGCGGGTCCACCTTCGCGGTGAACGGGACGGTCTTCGCCTGGGTGCCCAGCGCGGCGATCGTGGCGGCGTTCAACGAGCCCGCCTCGGCGGCCTTCGTGACGTCGATGCTGCCGGCGTACGCGCCGGTGCCGGTGCTGCGGACCTCGGTGATGCCCTGGGTGAGCACCGCGCTACCGGCCGGGTCAACCTTCTCGAAGTCGAAGCCGAGGTTGCGGTTGCCCTTGATCCGGTTCTGGTCCAGGTGCTGGTACTTGCCGAGGTTGAGCTGCTTGATGGCGGGCAGGCTGTCGGCGGTGGGGCCGGTCAGCTCCAGCTTGACCCAGCTGTCCGGCTTGAAGTGGACCACGTCGAGCTTCATCGCCAGGTCGGACGAGGGGCCACCGATCGCGATCTTCATCGCCGCGCTCTGGCTGGGCTGGTGCACCAGCCCCTCCGCCGTCGAGCCGGCGCCGGCCAGGGTGAACCGGAAGTTCCCGTTGCTGATCTCCTTGGTGGAGTCGAGCAGGGCCTGCTTGGCGTCACCCGCCACCGGGGCGCCGGACGCGCTCGCCGTGCCGGACGCGCTCACCGTCGGGGACGGCGTCGATCCGGCGGTGCCGGTTCCGCTGGCGCAGGCGGCCAGTGCGGGCGTGATCAGAGCGGCGGCTACCAGGCCGGCGCCGAGTCGTCGAACAGTCATACGTGTCTCCCAAGGGGGTCACCCGACGACCTGGACGGCGCCGGAAACCGGGCGACGCAGCAGCACCGTCGGCTACGTCGCGCGACCCGGGCCGAGCAGCGCGCCCGGGTCACCCCCTCCTTGTTCCCTGTCGACGGGTCGGACAATCACCCTTCGGGCCTGTTGCCCAGATTCGGCGCCAGTGGGCCACCCACCTGGTCCGGTCAGCGCAGTGAGCCGGCCAGTTCGCGGAGTTCGTTGTCCCGGGCGTCGCCGACGACGATCACCGTGCGGGTCGGCTCCAGCAGGACCAGCGCCTGCTGGTTCCCCCGGGCCGTGTAGAGCTGCCAGGAGCGCCCGGCCAGCTCGGTGGGGCCCTGCGGCTGACCCTGACTGGTCAGCTCGGCCGGGAGCAGACGGTCCGCCGGGACGCTGCTCTGCAGCAGTTGGACGCCCCGCCCCTCCGGCGTGAGGTAGCCGAGTCGCAGGTTCGCACCGCCCTCGACGGTCTGGTAGCGGGCGCTGACCGTCTTCCAGTCGGCGCCGAGCCCCTGCGGCTGACTCACCGGAAAGACGTTCGCCGAACGTGCCTGCTCGATGGCGGGCGCCGGATCGACCGTGGTGGCCTGGTCGCCGCCGAGGAATCCCCGGTAGAACGCCAGCAGCAGCGCGATCGGGACGAGCAGCACCAGCAGCGAGATCGCCATGTCCTTCGGCGACCGCTCGGACTTGCCGGACACCGCCGGCGGCGGTGGGGTCGGGTCGGTCGCGGCGGGCTCACCGCCACGGCCGGCGGGGACGTCGGCCGGCGGCTGGCCGTCGGGCGGCGTGCGGTCGGCGGGTACGCGGTCGGCTGGCTGTGCGGGTTCCACCCCGTTATCTTCGCAGCCGCCCGACCGGCGGTATCCGGGCCATCACCGCCCCGCGCCGACGCCCGGTCGGCCATCGTGTGAGGATCAGCGACAAAGCCGGCAGTGAGGGCCTCCCCGCCGCCGGTCGTCCCCGCACCGTCGCGAGGAGGAGTAGCCGTCATGACGAACACCAGGACGCGGATCCCACAGGATCTCGACCGAAACCTTGCCCTCGACCTGGTCCGGGTCACCGAGGCCGCGGCGATGGCCGCCGGCCGGTGGGTCGGTCGGGGCGACAAGGAGGGCGGCGACGGGGCCGCTGTCGACGCGATGCGCAAGCTGATCAACTCGATCCAGATGCGCGGTGTGGTGGTGATCGGCGAGGGCGAGAAGGACAACGCCCCGATGCTCTTCAACGGCGAACACGTCGGCGACGGCACCGGCCCGGAGGTGGACGTCGCCGTCGACCCGGTGGACGGCACCACCCTGATGAGCAAGGGCATGCCGAACGCGGTGGCGGTGCTCGCCGTCTCCGAGCGTGGTGCGATGTTCGACCCGAGCGCCGTGTTCTACATGGAGAAGCTCGCCGTCGGGCCGGCGTACGCCGACGTGATCGACATCAACGCCGGTGTGGCGGAGAACCTGCGCCGGATCGCCAAGGTCAAGGGCACCGACGTCGCCGAGGTGACCGTCTGCGTGCTCGACCGGAGCCGCCACGACGACCTGGTCGCGCAGATCCGCCGAACCGGGGCGGGGATCCGGTTCATCTCCGACGGCGACATCGCGGGCTCCATCGCGGCGGCCCGGGGCGAGTCGGACGTCGACGTCCTGATGGGCATCGGCGGCACCCCGGAGGGCATCATCTCCGCGTGCGCGCTGAAGTGCATGGGTGGTGCGATGCAGGCCAAGCTGTGGCCGCGCGACGAGCAGGAGCGGGAGAAGGCGATCGCCGCCGGGCACGACCTGGACCGGGTGCTGGGCACCGACGATCTGGTCACCGGCGACAACTGCTTCTTCGTGGCGACGGGGGTCACCTCGGGCGACCTGCTGCGCGGGGTGCGTTACCGGGCGGGCGGCGCGTACACCCAGTCGATCGTCATGCGCTCGAAGAGCGGCACCATCCGGGTGATCGACTCGTACCACCGGCTGGAGAAGCTGGCGCTCTACTCCGCTGTCGACTTCGACGGTCGTCCGCTGGCCGAGCAGGAGTGACAGCCGCCGACACGGCGACCCCGCAGACCCTGTCGGCCGCCCGCCGGATAACCGGTGTCGCGCTGGCGTCGGCCTCCGGGGTCGCGGTGGCGGTGCAGTCGCGCATCAACGGCGAGCTGGGGGTACGCCTCGACGACGGTTTCGCCGCCGCTGTCGTCTCGTTCGGCACCGGCCTGCTGGTGCTGCTGGTGCTGGTGCCCGCCACCCCCGGTGGTCGGCGAGGGCTGGCCGCGACGCGGCGGGCCCTGCGGACCGGCACGCTGCGGCCGTGGCAGTGCCTCGGCGGGATGTGCGGAGCCTTCCTGGTGGCCACCCAGGGCCTCACCATCGGCACGTTGGGCGTGGCGGTCTTCACCGTGGCGGTGGTCGCCGGCCAGACCGGCAGCAGCCTCGCCGTGGACCGGGCCGGGATCGGGCCGACCGGCCGGCAGCCGATCACCCGGCAGCGGCTGGCCGGCGCGGTGCTCACAGTGCTCGCGGTCGGCCTGGCGGTCGGCGACCGTCTTGGCGAACCGGGCGCGCTGGCGCTGGCCCTGCTACCGCTGCTCGCCGGGGTGGGTATCGCCTGGCAGCAGGCCGTCAACGGCCGGGTCCGAGCGGCGGCCGACAGTGCGTTGACCGCCACGCTTGTCAACTTCGCCGTCGGCACTGTCACCCTGCTCGTCACGTTCGCGATCGACATCGCCGTACGCGGCTGGCCCGGCGGCTACCTGCCGACCGAGCCGTGGCTCTACCTGGGCGGTCCGATCGGCATCGTGTTCATCGCGATCGCCGCCGCGATCGTCCGCTTCACCGGTGTGCTGCTGCTCGGCCTGGCCACCATCGCCGGGCAGATCGTGGGCGCCGTCCTGCTGGACCTGATCCTCCCCACAGCGGCCTCGCATCCGGGTGTGAACACTCTGCTCGGGGCGGCGCTGACCATGGTGGCGGTGCTGATCGCCGCGCTGGCGCCACCCGCGCGCCGACGTGAGTCCCGAGTGTGACGGCAGAGATCCGACCTCGTCAGTGACCGCCGCTCCGCCATCGACGACGAATGTCAGCCGGCGTCGGAGGAGTGCCCGGGGAAGAGGTGTGCGCTCGGGTCGATGGCCACTGCCGCGTTGTTGACCGCCGTCGCCGCCTCACCGAAGCCGGTGGCGATCAGCCGGACCTTGCCCGGGTACTCGGTGATGTCACCGGCCGCGAAGACCCGGGGCAGGTTGGTGGCCATCGCGCTGTCGACCAGGATGTGCCGGCGGTCCAGCCGTAGCCCCCACTCGGCGAGCGGGCCCAGGTCGGCGGTGAAGCCGAGGGCGGCCACCACGGTGTGCACCGGCAGCGTCTCGGTCGCGCCGCCGCGCACCGTCACCTCGGCACCGGTCACCGCGCCGTCCCCGAGCAGCCTGGTGACCTCGGCGTTGACCACCACCCGCACCGGCAGGGACAGCACCCGGGCGACCGTCGACGCGTGGGCCCGAAACTTCTCCCGGCGGTGCACCAGAGTCACCGACCGGGCCAGCGGTTGCAGCGCCAGCGCCCAGTCGAACGCGGAGTCGCCGCCACCGACGATCAGCACGTCCCGATCGGTCAGCTCGGTCGGCTCGGTCACGAAGTAGACGATCCCCGAGCCGGGGGCGCCGTCGGCGCACGGCAACGGCCGAGGGCTGAAGCTGCCGAGCCCGCCGGTGACCACTATCGCGCCGCACGCGAGCTGCTCGCCACCGGCCAGGCCGAGCACCGGGCGGCCGTCGGCGTAGGCGAGCTTCTCCGCCCGGGTGCCGAGCAGGTACTCCGGACCGAACGGTGCCGCCTGGGCCACCAGGTTGGCCACCAGGTCGCGGCCCTTGACCGCGGGAAAGCCGGCGACGTCGAGGATCAGCTTCTCCGGGTACATGGCGGTGATCTGACCGCCCGGCTCGGGCAACGCGTCGATCACCGCCACCGACAGCCCTCGGAACCCGGCGTAGTACGCGGCGAAGAGGCCGGCCGGACCGGCCCCGATCACGGCGACATCGACCTCGCGCATGGCGTACCGTCGCTTTCCGCTCACGGATCAACGCGTGCTGATCTCGACCGTAAGCGGGCGGCGACGGCCGGGCAAGCACGTCCCAGAGGCGCGCCGGAGAATCGCCTCAGGGCAGGCTGAGCGTGGAGCCCGAGTAGTCCGGGCCGCCCACGGCGGGTCGTCGGCGGCGGAACAGGATCGCCGCCACCACCCCGCCGAGCAGGCCGAACAGGTGCCCCTGCCAGGAGATCCGCTCGTCGGTGGGGAGGATGCCGACCAATTGCCAGCCGTAGAGCAGACCGACAAGGAGGAAGACCGCGAAGTTCCACCAGCTGCGCTCGACGATGCCCCGGGTGAGCAGGATGCCGAGGTAGCCGAAGATGACACCGCTGGCGCCGACCACCACCGAGTTGGGTGAGCCGGTGAACCACACGCCGAGCCCGCTGACCAGGATGATGACCAGGGTCGACCAGAGGAACCGGCGGGCGCCGGCGGCGAGGACGAAGGTGCCCAGCAGGATCAGCGGGATGCTGTTGCTGTAGAGGTGGTCGAAACCGTGGTGCAGGAACGGGGAGAAGAAGACCCCGTCCAGCCCGTCGATGCGCTGCGGGATGATGCCGGCGGTGGCGTCCAGGCCGAACGCGAGCCCCTGGTCGACGGCCTCGATGAGGAAGAGGAACGGGACCACCGCGCACATGGCGACGAACGCCCGGCCGAGCGCGGCGTAGAACGCCTCGGTGCCGAACTGATAGGGGTCGCCGCTTGACGGGTGCAGGGTCACTCCACAACTGCTATCAGCAAAAGCGGCCGACCGCCACTCACGTCCCGTCCGGAGTACGCGCGAAGGCGGGGCGGTGGAGAGCCACCTGCCCCGCCTTCGACAGCCGTCAGTAGTGGTTGTTGTTCTGGAAGTAGGTCCAGGCACCGCAGGGCGTCTTGTACCTGCCCTTGATGTAGCCCAATCCCCACTTGATCTGCGTGGCGGGGTTGGTCCGCCAGTCGGACGCGACGGAGCCCATCTTGCTGCCCGGCAGAGACTGCGGGATGCCGTACGCACCGGACGAGGAGTTGTTGGCCTTGTGGTTCCAGCCGCTCTCCTTGGTCCAGAGCTTCTCCAGGCAGGGGAACTCGGCGATGCCGAAGCCGGCGGCGATCATCAGGGCGCAGCCGGTCTTGCGGTTGCCGCTGTACTCCGCGCAGGACGCCGGGATGGGCCCGTCGTACGGCTTGGCTGGCGCGTTGGCGGCCGCGCGTTCGCGTTTGCGGGACGCCGCGGCGGCCTCGGCCCGGCGGGCCCGCTCGGCGGCCTCCTTGGCGGCCTGCTTCGCCCGCAGCTTGGCCTGGTACTCGGCGGCCCGCTGCTTGGAGAACTGCACCTGGTGGGCGGCCTGCCGCTCGCGCTGGTACGCGAGGTCGGCCCGGTCGACCTCGAGACTGACCTGCTCGGTCAGACCCTGTTGCTGGGTTTCCCGGTCTTCGCCCAGGTAGAAGCCACCGGCAACGCCCACGGAGAGCAGCGCTACAGCAGCCGTACGGGCGCCCAACCGGCTCCACAGCCGACTCACGAAGTGGTCCCTTCGTCGGGAGCAAGGACGTGGCGCGGCGCAGACCACAGGTGGGCCGTCAGCCGTGCCACGAGCGCCCCGACCGGTTGCCGGCCGCGCCGACGCACCGACCTTCGCCGATGTCGTCCGTCTCGGGACGAACGATCGCCAACGATTCCGGTGGTGCGTGGACGCTCGTGGGACACGATTGCGCACAGTGAGGCTGATGGGAAACCAACCAGGCCGTTTGTGACCTGCGCCACACTAAAAATGCGGACAAAGGCCCACATAATACCCCTCAGATCGGGATGTCCTCCAGCAGGTCGGTGACCATCGCGGCGATCGGAGACCGCTCCGAACGGCTGAGGGTGACGTGCGCGAAGAGCGGATGACCCTTGAGCGCCTCGATGACAGCCGTCACCCCGTCGTGCCGGCCGACCCGCAGATTGTCGCGCTGGGCCACGTCGTGAGTGAGCACCACTCGGGAGCCCTGCCCGATCCGGGACAGCACTGTCAGCAGCACCCCGCGCTCCAGCGACTGGGCCTCGTCCACGATCACGTAGGCGTCGTGCAGGCTGCGCCCGCGGATGTGGGTCAGCGGCAGCACCTCCAGGATGCCCCGCGAGGTGACCTCCTCCAGCACGTTCTCGTGCACCACCGCGCCGAGCGTGTCGAAGACCGCCTGGGCCCACGGCGACATCTTCTCCGACTCCGAGCCCGGCAGGTAGCCCAACTCCTGGCCACCGACGGCGTACAGCGGGCGGAACACGATCACCTTCTTGTGGCGGCGGCGCTCCATCACCGCCTCCAGCCCGGCACAGAGCGCCAGCGCCGACTTGCCGGTGCCGGCCCGGCCACCCAGCGAGACGATCCCGATCGACTCGTCCAACAACAGGTCGAGGGCGATCCGCTGCTCGGCCGAGCGGCCGTGCAGCCCGAACGCCTCCCGGTCGCCCCGGACCAGACGCACCGACTTGTCCGGCAGCACCCGACCGAGCGCGGAACCACGCCCCGAGTGCAGCACCAGACCGGTGTGGCAGGGCAGCCCGGCCGCCTCGTCGAGGTCGAGCGTCTCGCCGGCGTACAGCTGGCCGATCTGCTCCTCGCTCAACTCCATCTCCGACATACCGGTCCAGGTCGGGTCGCTGGCTTGGCCGTGGCGGTACTCGTCGGCACGCAGACCCACCGAGGCCGCCTTGACCCGCAACGGCATGTCCTTGCTGACCAGGGTCACCTCCCGCCCCTCTGCGGCGAGGTTGAGCGCGACGGAGAGGATCCGGGCGTCATTGCTCTCGGTGCGGAACCCGGGCGGCAGGACCCCGTCGTCGGTGTGGTTGAGCTCCACCCGCAGGGTGCCGCCGACATCGTTGGCGGGCACCGGGCGGTCGAGTCGGCCGTGCCGAACCCGCAGGTCGTCGAGCATCCGCAGCGACTGCCGGGCGAACCAGCCCAGCTCCGGATGGTGCCGTTTGCCTTCCAACTCGGTGATGACCACCAGAGGTAGCACCACTTCGTGCTCCGCGAACCGGTGGAACGCCGCCGGATCGGAGAGCAGCACCGACGTGTCCAGGACAAAGGCCTGGCCGGCTGGTCGTGGCTCCTTGGGGTCGGCCGGCGCGGCGGCCGCCGAACGGCGGCTCCTGGTGGCTCGGCGGGGCGTGGCAGTCGCGGCCGGGGTCTGGTCGGCACCGGCGGTGGTACGGCGAGTCGTCACAGGCCTGCTCCGACGGATGGGCACCCGCCACCCGTGTTCCGCCTCCTCCGGTGCCCGGGGACACGGGGTCGGATGCGGAACCCCATGCGCGAGGTCGCAGATCCGGGCGGGCCGGCTGGCGCGGGAGAACCCCGTGCCATGCCTAGACGCTAGCCCCGCCGGACCCTCCCGGCTAGGGGCCGAACGTGGATCTCCCAGGACGCGCTCATGAACAGGGCTCCGTCGACGCCCGCACCAGCCGAAAGGCATTGTCGCGAACGCGGCGGAACCGGCCGGGATGCATGCCCCCTGCGCGCATCCCGGCCGGGTGGGGCCACCGTCACCGGTCTGACGTGACCCCGACGGTGCGTGTCCGCCGCGGACGACGCACCGCGCTCGTGGCGCCGGTCGGCGGGGCAGCCCCGCCGACCGACCTCAACCGGTACGTCGGACGAGCGTGCCGGTCGGGTGCCGCCCGGTGATCGGGGCGGCCGGCGCGCTGAACGACGAGCCGGTGTACGTGGTGCCGGGGCGTTCGACAGCGCCGGCGGAGCGGGCCACGCCCGCGGGCGAGACCGACAGGGCCGAGGCGATCGCCGCCTGGGCGTCCCGACGACGCCGGTTCCAGGCGCCCCGGTCACCGTCGAAGTAGCCCTGCCGGTAACCGAAGCGGTAGCCGATGCGGTAGCTGAGCTGCCCGTGCAGCCGGCCGGCCGCGTAACTGGTGGCACCGAGCACCAGGACGAGGAACACCGCGAGAAACGGGCTCATCGGGCAGCTCCGGCCCAGCCGGGACGCCAGGTCATCGCTCCTCCGGCTCGATCGTGGTGGGGTCGGCGACGAGCAGCCGGTCCAGGTCGTCGGTGCTGACCTCCTCGACCAGTTCGACGCTGATCCGGCAGCCGTCCAGCACGACTTCGGCCACCGAGGACCGGCGGATCTCGCCGCCGGCGTCGTAGACCCGGACGCTCAGCTCCGGGCAGCCGAGATGGGTACGCCAGGCGTTCCACTCGGCACGATCACCGACGCTCAGCGACAGGTAGCGGCAGCCTCGGGCCAGGTAGAGGCGCCAGGGGGCGGTCAGCCCTGCGGCGACCCCCTCGGCGATCAGCCCGAAGGCCTGGGCGCGGGTGGCGAGCTCGGTCACCACGACCCCCTGGCACCGGGGGCGTGACGCATGTGAGCACCAATCGTCTCATGCACGTGACACACCGTAGATTGTCCCATGGGCGTGACAGTATCAGCTTTTCGTACGCTTACGTTTGCCACTACGTTCATCTATTCTGCCCGCGTGACACCCCTCAACAGTGGCACTGACTCGTTTACCGGAAATCCGAACTCCTCGTCACGTCTGCGTGACAGTGGCGAGCCGGGGCGCGCACCCTCGGCCGGCTGGCCGTACCGTCACGGAGTGACCGAGACGGCCAATGCGCGGAAGATCGCCTTCGCCACCTTCGTCCGGCGGGCTCTGGACGAGGCACGGGCGACCCGAGCCTGGAGCGGCACCGAGGTGTCCCGGCGCACCGGCGTCTCCCGGCAGACCATCAACCGCTGGGTCCGGGGCGACTGGGCCAGCGACCCGGAGGCCGAGCGGGTGGTCGCCTTCTGCGAGGGCCTGGGGTTGAACCCGGCCGCCGCGTTCGCCGCACTCGGCTGGGACCGCGCTGCGGCCGGCCCTCGCACCGGCCAGGCCGCCCCTCCGATGGACCCCGACGTGGAGGCGCTGCTGCGCCGTCTGGTCGATCCGCAGGTGTCGGACGCGGAGAAGTTCCACATCCGGGAAACCATCAGATACCTCGCATACCGCCCAACGTTGCCGGTCGATGTCCGAAAAAGGGGCAATCAGGCAGGCTAGTTCCTCAGATAGCGAAAGAACGCCTGGTCAGGTTCATTCGTTTGCCTCCGGGGCTGGAACGGGCACGCTAGCGTCCCTATTCGTACTGCTTGGGCTCGTCATCGGCGGGGGGACGGGACAAGGCCGAACCCAGCCCTGCGGGACAGAAGGAGGGGTCTGTCCATGACCCTGAAGTGGTTGGCAGTCGTGGTCGCAACGGTGTCGGTGACACTGTGGGCGACCGGCAACACGGTGACCCTCGCGGTCGACGGCGGGCAGCTGCCGCTGCTCGTCAACCTCTTTGCGCTCATCACCGCCGGCACCGCGGTCGTCCTGGCCGTCGTCGCCGAGCTGCACGAGCGTCTGAACAACCGAATCAGCGCGCTCACCGAGTTCCTGGTGGCACGGCTCAACGAGATCGACAACCACACCGGCGATCGCAACACCGGGTTCGTGGAGGGCTACCTGTTGAGCCACGGCCAGGAGGCGGCGGTGGTGCCGTTCGGCCGGCGCGGACGAGGAGCCGCCGAACGCTGATCGCGTACCGCTCAATGGGTCCGCTCGGCCAGGAATGAGCCTGGATCGCCGGGGTACGCTGACGCGCGTGCCGCCGTTGAATCTGGGCAATCAGCAGCCGAGAACCCCGTTGAACGCCGACCAGGCCTGGCGGATAACCGCCAGCCGGGCGGCCGGGACCGTGCTCTTCTTCGACTTCGACGGCACGCTCGCGCCCGTCGACGACGATCCGACCGCGGTACGCCCGGCGCCCAAGGCGTTGGCAGCGATCGAGGCGCTCGCCCCGGTCGTGCAGCGGGTCGCGATCGTGTCCGCCCGACCCGTCGAGTTCCTTCGGGATCAGCTCGGCGGGCTCGTCGGTGTGGACCTCTACGGCCTCTACGGCCTGGAGCACAGCCACTCCGGCGGCGAGACGGTCACCGAACCTGCCGCGCTGCCCTGGGTGCCGACAATGGCGGAGCTGGCCGACCTGGCTCGGGCAGAACTGCCACCCGGCACGCTTGTGGAGTACAAGCGGCTCTCGGTCGCGCTGCACTGGCGTACCGCCCCGCGACTCGGCGCGACGGTGCAGCAGTGGGGGCAGGCGCAGGCCGACCGTCTGGGGTTGCGCTCGCAGGCCGGGCGGATGGTGCTGGAGCTCAAGCCACCTGTCGACCGGGACAAGGGCATGGTGATCGGCGAGGCGATCAAGGGTGCCACCGGCGCCTGGTACTTCGGCGACGACGTCTCCGACATCAAGGCCTTCGCCGCGCTGCGCGCTCGCGCCGCCGCCGACCCGGACTTCCTCGGTGTCTGCGTGGCGGTGGCCAACCCGGAGACCGGGCACGAGGTGGCCAACGCCGCCGACCTGACCATCGAGTCGCCGGCCGCCCTGGGCGACTTCCTCACCCGGGCGCTGACCCACCTGCCCTGAACTGACCTGACTCCGGCGGCGACCGACGGCGTCGCCGCCGGCTCAGGCGCCGTAGCGGCGTTGTCTGGTGGCGTACGAGCGCAGGGCCCGCAGAAAGTCGATGTGCCGGAAATCCGGCCAGTTGAGCTCGCAGAAGTAGAACTCCGAGTGCGCGGACTGCCAGAGCATGAAACCGGACAGCCGCTGCTCGCCGCTGGTGCGGATGACCAGGTCCGGGTCGGGCTGGCCCCGGGTGTAGAGGTGCTCGGCGATGTGCTCGACGTCCAGCACCTCGGCCAACTCCTCGATCGTGCCTCCGGTGGCGGCGTGCTCCAGCAGCAGCGAACGGACCGCGTCGGTGATCTCCCGGCGGCCGCCGTAGCCCACCGCGATGTTGACCTCCGCACCGCCGGTGCGCTCGCGGGTGCGCTCCTCGGCGCCCTTGAGCGCCGCCGCCGTCTGCGCCGGCAGCAGGTCGAGCGCCCCGACGATGCGCAGTCGCCAGGGGTTGCCCTCCTCGGAGAGCTCCACCACCAGGTCCTCAATGATCTTGAGGAGCGGGTCCAGCTCGGCGGCCGGACGGCGCAGGTTGTCGGTGGCCAGCAGGTAGAGGGTCACGTGCCCGACGCCGGCCTGGTCACACCAGCCGAGGACATGCTTGATCTTCGCCGCGCCGACCCGGTGCCCGTCGTTCGGGTCGACGAAGCCCATCTCCCTCGCCCATCGGCGGTTGCCGTCGCACATCACCCCGACGTGCCGGGGCACCGGCTTACCCGCGAGCTTCGCCGTGAGCCGGCGCTCGTACACGGAGTAGATAAGGTTCCGCAGCGTCATCACCTAGCAGCGTAGCGACCCTTCAGCCAGTTCACTGCCTCGGAGCCCCATCCCCGCCGCCCAGACCGGCGCCGATCAGCGCGAGCGTACGAGCGGTGAGGCGTCCGTCACCCAGTCCCAACTCGACCACGTCGTAGAACACCCGGTCGTCCCGACGGGCGGCCCGGACCGCCGCGTCCACCACCCGGCGTCGCCGGGCCAACCAGGCCGCTACCGAACTGTGCCGCAGGTGGGTGCCGAGGCGGCGACGCAACCCGTCGGCGTAGCGGCCAGCCGCGCCCTCGGGCGACCTGGCCGCCGCCGACCCGGCGAGCGCGCCGGAGAGCAACGCGTAGAAGATCCCCTCCCCGGTGAACGGATTGATCAGTGACAGGGCGTCCCCGGCCAACAGCGTGCGGCCTCGCCCCGGCGACGGCCGGTGGGTGGAGAGCGGCAGGTGATGCGCGCGCAACGCGGTGACGGTCGCCAGATCGGTGCCGGGCAGCAGCGCGGCCAGCCGGTCCAGCAGGTACGCTCGGCTCAGCGGCTCGCCGCGCAGGACCTCCCCGTACCCGACGTTCGCCCGTCCGTCACCGATCGGAAACGACCAGGCGTACGCCGGCCAACGCGCCTTCGAGGTGACGATGAGCTGCTCGGACGGGCCGGGCAGAGCCGGGGCGTACCCCCGGATGGCCAGCGCGAGGTGCCGGTCGGGGTTCTGCGGGTGGCCGAGCGTCCGACGTACCACCGAGCCGGCGCCGTCCGCGCCGATCACCACCCGGCCGGACACCTGCCCGTCGAGTACCACCCGGTCCGCGCGCGGCTCGACCTGGCGCACCGTGTGCCGGCGCAGTTGCGCGCCGGCGGCCACCGCGGCCGCCACCAGCCGCGCGTCGAAGACCTCCCGGGGCACCGTGTACGCGGGTCGGGGCAGCGCCCGAGCCACCGCACCGCCACCCGGCGAGATCATGCGCAGCGCCGGCAGGGGCGCGTAACCCGCCACCGCCTCGGTCACCCCCAGCTCGGCGAGCACGTCCACCGAGTGCGCGGCGATCCCGTCACCACACGCCTTGTCCCGGGGGAAATCGGCCCGGTCCAGCAGCAGCACGCTGGCACCGGCCCGGCGCGCCGTCAGCGCGGCTGCCGCCCCGGCCGGCCCCGCCCCCACCACCACCACGTCGAACTCGTCGTCCACCGCGCGCCTCCCTCCAGTCCGACGCGGCGCGGCCGCTCCCGCCGGGCGACCCGGTCGGCCTTGCGGCCGGCCGCCCGACGATCTCCGCAGCCGCGCCGACCATCTCCGCAGCCGCCCCGTCGCCGGCCGCTGTGACCGACGCCACCCGCCATCCTGCCCCCTGCCCGCCCTCGAAGACCGCTCCCGCACCGGGCCAGCCGGTCCCACCCACCCTCCTTTGCTCTGCACCCGCGGACGCGACGGTTACCGTCCGCGACTGTCGCCTATCGGGGTGCAGAGCAAAGGGGGGATGGGCGTGGACTGGGTCGCGGTCGGCCGCCGGGTCGGCACCCAGCCGCGTCGGTGCGGGGCCCACCGCGGTCAGGGTTGGGGTTCAGGCTGGGCCGCGTCGGGGGTGCGGGCGGCGCGGCGCAGGCCGTAGAGCGCCAGCCCGGCGGCGGCGAGCAGAGGGGCGCCGTCGCGGATCAGGCCGTCCACGCCCAACAGCCACCAGCACAGCGGCAGATCCACGGCGAGTACGGCCACCGTGACGACGACCAGCAGGCCACGCGCCCAGTCCTTGCCCCGCATCAGGAACGCGGTGCAGAACAGCACCGCGTAGCTGGCCGTGATGCCCGCACCGAACCAGAACAGCACGGCGGGCACCGCTGTCAGTCGACCATCCAGGATGGAACCCCCGGCCACCAGGGCCGGCACCAACATCAGCGGGCTGTAGGTGAAGGCCGCCACCCGGCTGGTCAACAACCAGGCACTGGACTGTGGTCGGCGTGGAGGGGTCTCCCGCCAGGAGATGCCGTCCCGGTCGATGACGAGGCGTGGACGGTGCCGGACCAGGTGCCCGGCCAACGCCGACGAGCGGTAGAGCAACCAGACCACCGCGACACAGAGCGCCGTGAGAATGGCGAAGCCGAGCAGGCCGGGCAGCGGCGGCACCCCCTGCCGGGGCACGATGAGCCGGCCGACCGCGAAGATCGTGGTGACCGCGAGGATCAGCCCGAACGGGCGGGCCACCGTACGACCCCGTCGCACGTGCCCGATCAGCAGCAGGAAGCCGAACGAGCGCAGCATGGCCCAGCCGGTCCGTACGGCTAGCCCGAATCCCTGCTCCGGGGCGTACCACCAGTTGAGCAGCTCGACCACGACGGTGGCCGCCGCCGTCGTCGCCAGCAGGGTGGTGAGTACCCGGACGGCGGACGGCCGCCGGACCTGGGTCTCGGCGGCCGTCCTCATGAAATCCGATGTTGCCCGCGAAGGGCCTCGTTCACACCTACCGCTGCGGCTGCGCGGCGTCCAGGCGGGCGCGCAGCGCGTCCAACTCGGCCCAGAGCACGCCGGGCAGCTTGTCACCGAACTTCTCGAACCACTCGGTGATCATCGGCAGCTCGTTACGCCACTCGTCCGGGTCGACCTTCAGCGCGATCCGAACATCCTCCGGGGTCATGTCCAGGCCCTCGACGTCCAGGGCGTCCGGCGCGGGGACCATGCCGACCGGCGTCTCGACCGCGTCGGCGGTGCCCTCGATCCGCTCGACGACCCACTTGAGCACCCGGGAGTTCTCCCCGAAGCCCGGCCAGAGGAACGAGCCGTCCGGGTCCTTGCGGAACCAGTTGACGTAGTAGATCTTCGGCAGCTTCGCCTCGTCGCCGTCGGCGCCCTTGCCCATCTCGATCCAGTGCCGGAAGTAGTCCCCGGCGTGGTAGCCGATGAACGGCAGCATCGCCATCGGGTCTCGCCGGACCACGCCGACGGCGCCGGACGCGGCGGCGGTGGTCTCCGAGGAGAGCGTGGCACCCATGTAGACGCCGTGCACCCAGTCGCGGGCCTCGGTCACCAGCGGGACGGTGTCCTTGCGGCGTCCGCCGAAGAGGATCGCGTCGATCGGCACGCCGTTCGGGTCGAAGTACTCGTCGGCGAGGATCGGGCACTGGGTGATCGGGGTGCAGAACCGGCTGTTCGCGTGGGAGGACAGGCTGTCGCTCTCCGGCGTCCAGTCGTTGCCCTTCCAGTCGATCAGGTGTGCCGGCGGCTCGCCCATGCCTTCCCACCAGACGTCGCCGTCATCGGTGAGGCCGACGTTGGTGAAGACGGAGTTGCCCCGGTCCAGCGTGCGCATGGCGTTGGCGTTGGTCTTCCAGTCGGTGCCGGGCGCGACGCCGAACAGGCCGTACTCGGGGTTGACGGCGTAGAGGCGACCGTCCGGGCCGAAGCGCATCCAGGCGATGTCGTCGCCGATGGTCTCGACCTTCCAGCCGGGAATCGTCGGCTCCACCATGGCGAGGTTGGTCTTGCCGCAGGCAGACGGGAACGCGCCGGCGATGTGGTAGGTCTTGCCCTCCGGCGAGGTGATCTTGAGGATCAGCATGTGCTCGGCGAGCCAGCCCTCGTCCCGGCCCATCACGCTGGCGATCCGCAGCGAGTAGCACTTCTTGCCCAGCAGCGAGTTGCCGCCGTAACCCGAGCCGTACGACCAGATCTCCCGGCTCTCCGGGAAGTGCGAGATGTACTTGGTCTCGTTGCACGGCCAGGCGACATCCTGCTGGCCGGGGGCGAGCGGGGCGCCGATCGAGTGCAGCGCGTGCACGAAATCCGCGTCGTCGCCCATTGCCTCGAGGACCCGGGCGCCCATCCGCGTCATGATGCGCATCGAGGCGACCACGTACGGGCTGTCGGTGATCTCGACACCGAACATCGGGGACTCGGCCTCGACCGGCCCCATGACGAACGGGATGACGTACATGGTGCGACCGCGCATGGAGCCCCGGTACAAGTCCGTCATCGTCCGCTTCATCTCGGCCGGCGCCATCCAGTTGTTGGTGGGGCCGGCGTCCGCCTCGTCGACGGAACAGATGTAGGTGCGCTCCTCGACCCGGGCGACGTCCGTCGGGTCGGTGCGCGCGTAGAACGAGTTGGGCTTCTTCTCCGGGTTGAGCCGGATCAGGGTGCCGGCCTCGACCAGCTCATCGGTGAGGCGGCGCCACTCCTCGTCGGACCCGTCCACCCAGACGACACGGTCGGGGGTGGTCAGTTCCGCGACCTCACGGACCCAGGCGAGCAGTTTCGGATGGGACGTCGGGGCCTGATCGATACCCCGCACAACAGCCGGAGCAACCATGACACATCTCCTTGTGGTCGACGCTGACCGATCTATGGGATGCACGAGACTCAGCGGCGCGATGCGTCGCCTTCGTGGAAACCTGGGATTGGCCTCAGCGTAAACCGGGCAGCCTTCCGAGTCAGTGGGACAGGTTGTGAAGAACTGCACAAGCTACGGCCTCGCTGCGGCATCACGAGCTGATACCCGCTTTCCCGCGCAGTTTCACGCAAATCTTGTTGTGCACCCCGGCGGACGCTTGTTGCGGTCGGGCCGTGGACCTGCCCCCGCCGACCGGTGCGGTGATTCCCGTTCCGCGGCGGCTCAGTCCTCCCAATTGGCTACGCTCTGTGCAGTGGTCACGTACGCGGCGCTGGGCCCCTCCGGGAGACCACGCCCGCTTGCCGTTGCTACCCCTCTGACTGGACGGCAGCCGGTAGGCTCCCTCCGTGGCCGCCACGATGACCGGGGAACAACCGGGTCCCCGGCAGACCCGACGGGGTCTCGTCGGCTTACTCCTCGACCGCTTCGGTCACCTCATCCACGAGATGGGCAAGTTCGCCACAGTGGGTGGTTTCGCCTTCCTCGTCGACTTCGCGCTCTTCAACTACCTGACGAGCAAGTACGGCGTCGAAGAGCTGACGGCGAAGACGATCTCCACGGTGATCGCGGCGTCCGTCGCCTTCGTGGGCAACCGGTTCTGGACGTGGCGGCACCGACAGCGCAACAACGCGGCCCGCGAGTACGCGCTCTTCTTCTTCTTCAACGCTGTCGGTCTCGGCATCACTGTGGCCTGCCTCGCGCTCAGCCGCTACGGGCTCGGAGCCATCTGGCCGGCCGTGTTCCAGACGCGCCTGGCGGACAATCTCGCCAGCTACATCGTCGGCACGGGGTTCGCCACGCTGTTTCGATTCTGGTCGTACCGGCGGTTCGTCTTCGTCGAAGCGGGAACCCCGACCCTTCCGCAGGTGAATCCCGACCGAGACCACGGGGCGTGACCTGCCGCCCACCTCGTTCGGCCGGTGATCGCCGGCCGCACCGACTGCCCTAAGGTGTTTCGCATGCGTCTTGTCCGCCTGCTGCCTGAGCGCTGGCAGAAGTTCATCCACGAGGCGCTCAAGTTCGGCATCGTCGGCGGCATCAACACCGTCATCAATTACGCGGTGTTCAATGCCCTTGCACTGACCGTTTTCGTCAATGGTCAGTTGAAGGCGACAGTGATCGCGACGATCGTCGCCACCATCACGTCGTACCTCATGAATCGGCACTGGACGTACAGCGATCGCCCGAAATCGGCGCTTCGCAGGGAATATCTCCTTTTCTTCCTTTTCAACGGCGCTGGCCTGCTCATTGAGCTGGGGGCCGTGGCGGCGGCCAAGTACGGTCTCGGCGTAAACGGGCTGCTGGCGCTGAATCTGGCCAAGACCGTCGGCGTCATGCTGGCCACGCTGTTCCGGTTCTGGTCGTACCGCACCTTCGTCTTCCAACCCGTCGCACCGGCCGAGGACGAGGCCACGAAGCCCGACTCCACCTGGCACGGCATTCCGCGCGACGAGTGGGACACCATGGCGGAGATGGACCCGGTCGCCGAGTTGGCGGAATCGGTGTCCGAACTGGAGGAGGCGGAGTCCGCGCACCGCCTCGACTCCCCGGCCGGCGCACCGACTCAGGGCCGGCTCCCGCGGTTGAGCGTCAGCCCCGCCGTCGACCTGGACGCGGAACTCGCCGCGGAGCTGCACGTCAGCACCCGTCGCGCGCCCCGCCGGTGACGACACCCGACGCCCGCTCCGGCACGGGGCGCCCGGCCGAGCTGTTCTTCGAGGATCTCGTCCCGGGGCTCACCGTCGACCTCGGCGTGGTCACCGTGGACGCCGACGAGATGGTCGCCTTCGCCCGACGCTTCGACCCGCAGTGGTACCACGTCGACCCCGACCTGGCCGCCGCGAGCCGGCACGGTGGTCTGATCGCCAGCGGCTTCTACACGGTCAGCCTGTTCATGCGCGCGTACGTCGACCACCTGCTGTCCCGGGCCGCGGCTGACGCCTCCCCCGGCCTGGAGGAGCTGCGCTGGCTCGCCCCGGTGCGGGCCGGCGACCGGCTCGCCGTCCGAGTCGACGTGATGGGCGCCCGGCCGTCGACCGCCCGCCCCGGGCTCGGCACCGTCAGCCTCACCGGCACCATGCTGCGCCTCGGCCCGGACGACCGGCCCGAGCAGGAGGTGCTGCGGACCCGCTTCCGTGGCTGGTTCGCCGTGCGACCGGTCGAGGCCGACCCCGCCGAGGTCGAGGCCGAGGCCACCGAAGCCGCCCCGACCGACGCTGACCAGCCCGACGCTGACCGGCGCGGGGTTGACCAGCCCGACGGCGGCCCGACCGCAGCGGACCCGTCCACCGTCGGGCCGTCCGACGGCGACCCGACGCAGAGCAGCGGCTCACCCGAGGCCCGACGACCCGACTGACCCGCCCCCGACAGTGCGGCAGGGGCGGGTCCCAACCGGCCGGTTCAGGTGGTGGTGTCGCGCAACGGCTTGCCGTCCTGCATGTCGGCGAGCATGTCGCGCATCTCGCCATCGCCCAGCGAGTGCTTGTCGTGCTGTGCCTCGACCAGCTCGTACAGGGTGGTCTGCACCTTCCCGACGTCCGGCACGTCGGCGAGCACCGACTGGCCGCGCTCACCGGCCGACTCGATGGTGAGCGTCCCGCAGCCGAGCAGACGCTCGACGAAACGCTGGTTCATCGAGTGGTCGTTGACCCGGGCGAGCGGAAGGTCCCGCCGGTCCCGGGAGAACACACCCTGCTGAAGCAGGACTCGCTCGTTCGTGAACAGGTAGTGGGTGGTGCGCCAGACCAGGAACGGCCACAGGCCGAGCCAGAGCACCGCGACCAGGGCGATCGCCCCGATCACGGCCAGCGCGATCGAACCGCCACCACTCTCGGGCAACAGGAGCACGCCGACCACCACCGCGGCGATGGCCAGCACCAGCACCGCGATCGGCCGGATCAACGCCTTCCAGTGCGGATGCAGGTGCAGCACGACGTGCTCGTCCTCGGTGAGCACGTCTTCAGGAAACGCCACGGGAACCTCCAACGCGATTTTCTAGACGCGCAGACGGTAAACCCCCCAAGCCCCACCACAACATCCGCCGCGCGGGCCCACTCGACTCTTCGTGATCTTGCCGGTCGTCAGCGGAGGTGCAGGACGTCGCCGGCGGCCAGGGTTCGGGTGCCGGCTGACGTGGTGACCACCAGTTGGCCGTCCGGGTCCACTCCGGTGGCGGTGCCGGTCAGGGACTCACCGTTGGGGAGCAGGACGCGTACCTCGCGGCCGATCGTCGCGCAGGCCGCCAGGTAGGCGTCGCGCAGGCCGCTGGCCACCGCGTCGCCGCCCGCCGACCGCCAACGGTCGTACCAGTCGGCGACCGCCCGCAGCAGCGCCCGCAGCAGCGGATCCCGATCGGTGGCCACAGCGCCGGCCAACTGGAGCGAGGTGGCCGGCAGCCCGGTCGGATTCACCGGCAGCTCGTCGGCGCGCAACGTCACGTTGAGCCCGATGCCCAGCACGATCGCCGGCGGTTGGTCCGGCGCCCGTCCGGGCACCGCCTCGGCCAGCACGCCCGCGCACTTCGCGTCGTCGATCAGCAGGTCGTTCGGCCACTTGAGGGTGGCTTCCAGCTCGGCCAGCCGGGCCACCGCCTCGACCAGCGCCACGCCGGCCAGCAACGGCAGCCACCCGTACCCAGTGGGTGTCGCCGGCAGCCAGCCGCGGTCCGGCACGGCCTCGCCCGGCCGCAGCAGGACGCTCGTCGCGATGCCGGCCCGCGACGGCGACTGCCAGACCCGACCGCGCCGACCACGCCCTTCGGTCTGCCGCTCGGCGACCACGACCAAGCCCTCGGGCTCGTCGGCCCGGGCGGCCTCGGCCACGTCGGCGTTGGTGGAGCCCGTCTCGGCACGCAGCTCCAGCCGGGCCCACGGCCCGTTCGGCGCTGTCAACGCGCGGCGCAGCCGGGCCGCCGACAGCGGCGGCCGGTCCAGATCGGTGTACGGGGAGCCCGACATTCCGCCAGCCTACGGCGGTGCTCCGGTCGACACTGAGGCGTACTGCACAGCGGCACCCACCTGAACCATCGTTATATTCCCTGGGTGACTACCGAGACCGGGACCAACATGCACAGCACCGCGGGCAAGCTGGCGGACCTGGAGCGCCGGGTCGACGAGGCGGTGCACGCCGGGTCGGCCCGCGCCGTGGAGAAGCAGCATGCGCGCGGCAAGAAGACCGCCCGCGAGCGGATCGAGATGCTGCTCGACGAGGGCTCCTTCGTCGAACTCGACGAGCTGGCCCGGCACCGGTCCACGGCCTTCGGGCTGGAGCGGAACCGCCCGTACGGCGACGGTGTGGTCACCGGCTACGGCACGGTGGACGGCCGGCAGGTGTGCGTCTTCGCGCAGGACTTCACAGTCTTCGGTGGCTCGCTCGGCGAGGTCTTCGGCGAGAAGATCGTCAAGGTGATGGACCTGGCCATGAAGATCGGCTGCCCGGTGGTCGGCATCAACGACTCCGGCGGCGCGCGCATCCAGGAGGGCGTCGTCTCGCTCGGCCTCTACGGCGAGATCTTCTTCCGCAACGTGCGGGCCTCCGGCGTCATCCCGCAGATCTCACTGGTGATGGGCCCCTGTGCCGGCGGCGCGGTCTACTCCCCGGCGGTCACCGACTTCACAGTGATGGTCGACCAGACCTCGCACATGTTCATCACCGGCCCCGACGTGATCAAGACGGTGACGGGCGAGGACGTCGGCATGGAGGAGCTGGGCGGCGCGCGTACGCACAACTCCCGCAGCGGCAACGCGCACTACCTCGCCAGCGACGAGGAGGACGCTGTCGACTACGTCAAGGCGCTGCTGTCGTACCTGCCGTCGAACAACCTCGACGAGCCGGTCGTCGTCGACGCCCCCGCCGAGCTGGCGATCAGCGACGAGGACCGGGAGTTGGACACCCTGATCCCGGACTCGGCGAACCAGCCGTACGACATGCACACAGTCCTCGAGCACGTCCTCGACGACGGGGAGTTCCTGGAGGTCCAGCCGCTCTACGCGCAGAACATCGTGGTCGGCTACGGCCGGGTCGAGGGGCGGCCGGTCGGTGTGGTGGCCAACCAGCCGATGCACTTCGCCGGCACCCTGGACATCGCCGCCTCGGAGAAGGCCGCCCGCTTCGTTCGCACCTGCGACGCGTTCAACATCCCGGTGCTGACCTTCGTGGACGTGCCCGGCTTCCTGCCCGGCACCGGTCAGGAGTGGGACGGCATCATCCGCCGGGGCGCGAAGCTCATCTACGCGTACGCCGAGGCGACCGTCCCCAAGGTCACCGTCATCACCCGCAAGGCGTACGGCGGGGCGTACGACGTGATGGGCTCCAAGCACCTCGGCGCGGACCTGAACTTCGCCTGGCCGACCGCGCAGATCGCGGTGATGGGTGCGCAGGGCGCTGTGAACATCCTCTACCGCTCCGAGCTGGCCGGTGCCGAGGACCCGGCGGCGGTCCGGGCCGAGAAGATCGCCGAGTACGAGGACACCCTGGCCAACCCGTACGTGGCCGCCGAGCGCGGGTACATCGACTCGGTGATCGCTCCGCACGAGACGCGCGCCCAGATCGTCCGGGCGCTGCGCGTCCTGCGGACCAAGCGGGAGACCCTGCCGCCCAAGAAGCACGGCAACATCCCGCTCTGATCTCGCCGCCGCCTGCTGACCCCGAGCCGGGGGTCAGCAGGCTGGGTTGGCGGCAGCGCACATCCGGGCTGCCGCCGCAACGGCGAGCTGGCGGAGTTTCGCCTCGGTGCCGTCATCTGCGATGCGGAGCAGCGAGACAGCGTCGCCGACCCGGACGACGGCCAGGAAGGTCGGCGGCG
Source organism: Micromonospora salmantinae (assembly GCF_022230905.1). Taxonomy (NCBI): domain Bacteria; kingdom Bacillati; phylum Actinomycetota; class Actinomycetes; order Micromonosporales; family Micromonosporaceae; genus Micromonospora; species Micromonospora salmantinae. The sequence goes on along the minus strand of NZ_JAKKFG010000045.1, from coordinate 59,665 downwards.
GTGCATTGCCGAACGTCTGCCCGGTCTGCACGTCCCGAGGGGCCGTGAGCGTGTCCCGCAGGATGGCGGCGTCGTCCCCCGCGAAGCCCCGCTGCACCACCGCCCACCGGTGGATCACCTCCATGGTGTGGGTGCCGTTCACCGTCTGCCACTGCTCGACGCTTCGCCACTCGGCGCACGGCGCGACCAGGTCGTCCAGACTGGTGAAGAGCTGTCGAGCCGTCTCGGGCACCAGCCTGAAGAGATCCTGCATGACCAGTGCGTCGCCCGGCACGAGGACGCCTTGAGTGGGCTTCCGCATGAGGGTCTGTGAACGGGACAGGATGGACATTTGCCAGCCGTCCGGCAGTCCCTGGCTGGTCCGGCAGTGGCCGAGCGTGTCCTCCAGCCGCACCGGCTCGCCCAGCCCTGCCTGGCTGAGCTGCACGTAAACCGGCTGCGGCAGGTCGGCCGGCTGCAACAGGGCGTCGGTGGTGATCTCGTGCCGGGTCGGCGAGGCGGAGGGCGCGGCGACCGGCTGAACCAATGGCGGGGACGTCCTCGGCGCCGCGACCGCCACGGCGGAGAACCCGGCGAGGGCCAGCACGACGGTCGCCACCACGATCTTGCGCTGGCTGCGGCGACGGCCCCGGGAGCGGATCTCCTCCGGGGCGAGCCAGCGCACGTCCCGCAGGTCCCGCTGGATCTGTTCGACGAATGGCGGGTCGTCACGCATCGGTGGCCTCCTCCAGATCAGAGACGGCGAGCAGACCGGCGAGCGCGGCACGCCCCCGGGAGAGTCGAGCCTTGACCGTGCCCACCGGGGCTGCGGTCTCCCGCGCCACGTCGGCGACCGGCATCCCCATCAGGTAGTACAGGGCGATCGCGACACGTTGTTCCTCGGGCAGTAGACGCAACGCGGCGACCACCTCGACGGTGTCGGTGCCCGGCCCGGGAACCGTCTCGGTCACACCGTGCCGCAGGTACGCGCGGGCCCGGCTCCGCAGGCTGCGCCACCGGCTGACCGCGATCCGGCTGGCCACCACCCGCAGCCACGCCTCCGGGTCGTCGTACCCGCTGACCGTCGACCAGCGCTGCCACGCCCGGATGTACGCCTCCTGCACGGCGTCCTGCGCCTCGCCCCGATCGCCGGTGAGGGCGTAGACGAACCCGAGGAGTCGTTGCCGACTCCCCCGGTAGAACTCGTCGAACCCGTCGACGTCCGGCACCCGCTACCTCCCCGTGTCGGTCGCTGGGAACACGCACCGGCACGGGGCGTTGGTTGCCCGCTCAGGCGATCGACTTTTCCAGTTCGGCGAGCGGGAACGCGCCGGCCCCGATCCGCTCCCGGACCGCCCGGCGTACGGCCCGCTGCACGGCGACGTTGACCGGCGTCGGTACGCCGTGCAACCGGCCGAGCAGCGCGATCTCGCCGTTGAGGTGGTCGACCTCGGTCGAGCCGGTGCCCCGGGCCAGGCTCTGCCAGGTCGAGCCGCCGGAGCGGGCCTCGCCGTCGACCGGGCGTTGCCCGACCAGGTCGCCGCGTTCGGCCTTCTCCTCCTCCGGCGAGGTGTGCGCGATGCCGGCGGCGGCGAGCGCGGCGACGCCCTCGGCGCGTACCCGCTCGACCAGCGCGTCCGGGATGTCCTGGCCGAGCAACGCCTGCAGGCCGTTACCGAGGTTGCTGAGCAGCTTGCCGTACTTCCAGCGCAGCACGTCGGTGCGGACCGGGGCGACGAAGCCGGCGGCGGTCAGGTCGGCGGCGATCGCGCGGTCGGTGTCGTCGGCGCCCCCGGGGTACCGCCCGATGTGGAGCATCCCGGGATGCGGGTACCCGTTGGCGACCACCACGCCCGGGTCCAGGTGGGTGGCCGGCAGCCAGACGCAGACCGGGTGCACGTCCGCGAAGAGGCGCAGCGCGGCCCGCTCGTTGGCCACCCCGTTCTGCGCTGTCACCAGCGGCAGACGTTCGCCCGCCGTGCCGCCGCCGGCCACCGGCGCGTCCACCCAGGCGGCCAACGCGCCGGCGGTGTCCTGCGACTTCACGGTGAGGATCAGCACGGTGTCCGCCGGCAGCGGCTGGTCCGTGGGCCGGTCCACCGCCGCGAGCCGGGCGGTGACCTCACCGTCGGGCTGCCGCACTGTCAGACCCCGCGCGCGGATCGCGTCCAGGTGGGCGCCGCGGGCCACCACTGTCACGTCCCGGTCGGCCTGAGCCAGCCGTACGCCGATGGTCCCGCCGACAGCACCCGCCCCGATGATCACGTATCGCATGGCCTCATTCTGCCCGCCCGCGCCCCTCCGGCCGTCGATCATGGAGTTGTGGTGCCTGGCTGGGGGTGTATTGCGGCTTTCGCGGCCCACCACAACTCCTTGATCGACCCGGGTGGCGGCGGGGTCAGAGCGTCAGGCCGGCGTCGGTGAGGATCGGGCCGACGAGCAGGAGCGCGCCGGCGAGCAGCGCCGCCAGGTTGACGAGGGCGAAGACGCCAACCCAGAAGAGCGGCGGAAACGGGGTGAGCCCGGCGAGTTGGTCGGCGTCGGAGGCGGGCATCCGCCCCCGCGAACGCAGCCGTTGCAGCTCGACCACCGGCCGCACCCCACCGAGCAGCAGAAACCACACCCCGGCGTACGCGAAAGCGGCCTGGACCTGCGGCGTCGCGTACCACGAGACGGCGAACACCAGCGCCCCGGTGACCAGCAGCGACACCACGCCGAAGACGTTGCGGATCATGACGAGCATGGCCAGCAGCAGCGCCACGGCCACCCAGAGCAGCAGGGTGATCCGGTTACCACCGAGCAGCCAGGCGCCGGCCAGCCCCACCAGCGGCGGCGCGACGTATCCGGCGAGCAGAGTGAGGATCATGCCCGGCCCGGTGGGGCGGCCGGCGGAGAGCGTCAGCCCGGACGTGTCCGAGTGCAACCGGATGCCGTGCAGCTTGCGGCCGGTGAGCAGAGCGACCAGGGCGTGGCCGCCCTCGTGCGCGATGGTGATGGCGTTACGGGCGATCCGCCACGGCAGCCGGGTGGAGACCACCACCAGCGCCACGGCCCCGGTGATCAGCACCAGCAGCGCGGGCGGGTCCGGCTGCGCGCCGAACAGCGTGTCCCACAGGTCGCCCAGCCCGTCGATCGACATCATGGGGCGCGAGCCTACCGGCGGCGTTCCGTGTCGCTCCCGAGGGCACCGGCTCGGATGTCGACCACTGGGGCGACCGACGCCCGCCGATGAAGCTTTTTTCCGGTCACCCTTGTGATCTAGGGCACTTACCTCCAAAGATGGATGTCGATAGAGCGACGTCCTTGGAGGCACTCATGGCCCGTACCCGATCATCGCTGCGCCGCGCGCTCGCGGCCGGCCTCACCGTCCTCGCCACCGCGGCGGCGGCCCTGGTCGCGACCGCCGGACCGGCGGCCGCCGCCACCACACCCGGTGTCGACGTCTCCCGCTACCAGGGCACCATCAACTGGACCAGCGTCCGCAACGCGGGCATCCAGTTCGCGTTCATCAAGGCGACCGAGGGCACCAGCTACAAGGACCCGAACTTCAACGCCAACTACGTCAACTCGTACAACGCCGGGGTGATCCGCGGGGCGTACCACTTCGCCCGCCCGAACATCTCCGCCGGCTCCACCCAGGCCAACTACCTGGCCTCCAACGGCGGCGCGTGGTCTGCGGACAGCCGCACCCTCCCGGCCGCGCTGGACATCGAGGGCAACCCGTACAGCGGCGGTTACTGCTACGGGCTCAGCACGACCGGGATGCGCAACTGGGTGCAGGACTTCCTGAACACCTACCGCTCCCGCACCGGCCGGTACGCGGTCATCTACACCACCACGAGCTGGTGGAACCAGTGCACCGGCAGCTGGACCGGCCCGTGGGCGAACCACCCGCTCTGGCTGGCCCGCTGGTCGAGCACCCCCGGTGCCCTGCCGGCCGGCGCGTCGGTGTGGAGCTTCTGGCAGTACACCGCCACCGGCCGCGTCTCCGGGATCAGCGGCGACGTGGACCGCAACTACTGGAACGGCGACCGGAGCCGCCTGATCGCGTTGGCAAACAACACCTGACCGGGCCGTTGGCGGCAGCGGGATCGACGGTCACCACACGGTCGACAATCGGTCCGGCTGCCGCCACACCACCGGGTACGGGTCAGGCCCGCCGCCGGCTCAGGGCCGGCACCACAGCATCCTCACGAGCCAGCGCACCCCGGCGAGTCAACCGCCAGGCAGCCACGCCAAAGCCGGCAACGATCACGACGCCGAGCAGTGCGACGAGCACCGAAACCCCCGCGCTGACCAGCAGCAGGATCGCGTCGCCGAGCGCCACGAGCATCCACAGTGCCAGCCGGGGCCGAGTGTCCCTCCGTCGGTAACCCATGTCGTGCCTCCTTCCGTCGTCGAAGGTCAAGTACCCACGACGACGCAAGGTCATGCGAATGAGTTTCAGTCCTGACGGTCGGGCACGAAACCGGCGGCGATCCGGTCGAAGTTCGGCAGGTTGGCCTGCCAGTCCTTGTCCGCGATCTCCCACCGCATCGCGTAGCCCCGGTTGCTGGCCGTCACGAAACCCCGGTTACGGACGTGGATCCGGGTGCCGTCACGAGTTTCCAGCCACTCCCAGTCGCCGCAGACCTTCCAGAAGTCGCATTCCTTGATGCTGATGTACTTGTAGTCGTTGACGAGGTTCTTGCGGTTCGGCTCCTGGTCCCGCCAGTCGTCGACCGCGCTCTTCAGCGGGCTGTCGGTCCACTGCACAAGCAGCTCACCCGGGCCGTTGGACTGGTCGAAGACGACGGTGTTGCGGCCCGCGCTGCGCCGTACCCAGCCGTCGGGAATCGGCAGGGCGAAGCCGCCCGGGTCCCGGTGCAGCTTCCAGCCCGCCGGTAGCGCGTTCGGGTCTACCGAGGGGGTGGCCGAGGCGGACGGACTCGGGGCACCGCTGGTGGGCGGCGGAGGCGCCGCAGCGGTGGTCGGTGCGGCGCCCGAGGTCGCGGCACCACCGGTCGGGTTGGCCTGCGGGGTCTTGTCGTCGTCAGTGGTCAGCATCGGCACGACCACCACGAGGCCGATCAGCAGCAGCGCCACCACGGCACCGATCAGCAGGTTACGCCGGGTGTTGTTCGGCTTCGTGCCATCCGTGGGCGGCACCGGCGCGCGGCCGGCCGACGTCACCGGCGGCATGAGCGACGTCGGCGTGGTCGGCTTGCGCTGCTCCGGAGCCACCGGCGGACCGTCGACAACCGTCGGCTCGTCGTCGACGGTCGTCGTACCGTCGCCGCTCGTGTCAGGCGCGGCAGTGACCTTCGCGGTCGGCTCGGCATCGGACGGGTCTGCATCGGACGGACGGTCGACCGCAGCGGTCGGGTCGACCTGCGCCGCAGCGGTCGACTCGGCCGGCACCACCGCGGTCGGGTCGGCGACCGCACCGGAGGAAACGACGGCCGTCGGCGTGGCATCGGCGGCGGGGGTCGCGGCGGCAGCAGATGTGGCCGCCGAGGTGGCCGCCGAGGTGGTCGCGGCGGCCGGCGGCGGCGACACCGGCCGGTCGACACTCTCGGCCGGCCGCGGGGCCGGCACCACCGGCAGGCGCGGCTCGCGCGGACCGTTCGGCCCAGGCCGGCGTACGCCATCGAGCAGGGAGATGCCGCGCGACCGCTTGCCCCCGGCGCGGCGCAGCAACCGCTCCGCCACCTCGGCGGTGATCCGCTCGTTCGGGTCCTTGCGCAACAGCCCGTTGAGGACGGCCTTGAGCGGACCGGCGTTCTTCGGCGGCGGAATCGGCTCGGTGGCCAACGCGGCCAGGGTGCCGATCGCCGACGGCCGGGCGTACGGCGACTTGCCCTCGACCGCCGCGTAGAGCGTCGCGCCCAGCGACCACAGGTCGGCCTCCGGCCCGGCAGTGCCGTCCCGAGCGCGCTCCGGCGAGATGTACGCGGGTGAGCCGAGCACCATGCCGGTGCGAGTCACGTTGGGGTCACCGGGGATCGTGGCGAGACCGAAATCGGTCAGCACCACCCGACCGTCGTCGCCGAGCAACACGTTGCCGGGCTTCACGTCGCGGTGCATGACACCCGCCTTGTGCGCGGCGCTGAGCGCGCCCAGCACGCCCAGGCCGATCTCCACCGTGCGGGCCACCGACACCGGGCCGTCCTCGGCGAGAGTGTCCTGCAGCGACTTCGACGCCACGTACTCCATGACGATCCACGGATCGCCGTCGGTGCGCAGCACGTCGAAGATGCGGACGACGTTGGCGTGGTTGAGCCGGGCGATGGCCCGCGCCTCCCGCAGCGAGCGCTCACGCATCTCGCGGCGCTCCTCATCGGTGAGACCGGGCGGCGGCACCAACTCCTTGATGGCGACGTCCCGATGCAGCACCTCGTCGCGCGCCTTCCACACCCGGCCCATGCCACCCTGGCCGAGCGGCGACAGAAGCCGGTATCGGTCAGCGACGAGTTGGGGAAGCGCGTTCGACATCGGTGAGACGGTACCCGGACCCGCCGACGCTCACACCGCCGGCACGCCACTGTGCGCTTCGGGTAACTTCGCGCCGCGTACCCTGGCGGCATGTCTGCCGAAGAGCCGCTGTTCCGGGTCGTCCGCGGCGTGCCCACCGCCGAGGAGTTGGCCGCTCTGGTGGGGGCGATCATCGTCCGAACCCGTCCGGCCGCAGCCCCCGCGCCGGCGACCGAATCCGCCTGGGCGCGCAGCGGTCGACCCGGCGGCTCCCGCGGGTGGCGCGCCGCCGGCCTGCCCCGCTGACCCGAGACCTGCCGTACGGGGGCTGTCAGGGTGGCGTTGAGCCGTTAACCTCACTCAGGGAAACGGTGCCGCTACGGGTAGGGAGGATCCATGATCCCCGAAGAGGACCGGCCAGCACCCTGGCTGCGCGGTTACGGCGGCATCGAAGCCGACATCAGCCAGCTCAGAGAGTTCGCCGACCGGCTCGCCGCCGAGGTCGAGAGCAACTACGCGCCGCACCTGTCGTACATCGCCGAAGACATGTCCGCGAAGCTGCCCAACCCCTGCGACGCCTTCATCGAACTGGTCACCTTCCTGCACGCCCACCACGAGACGCAGCAGGCCACCGCCGACATGGTGTACGCCGTCCGAGGCGCCACCGGCCACCTGGCCGCCGCCGCCGATCAGGTCGCCACCCACTACGCCGACAGCGACGCCTTCACCGCCGCCCGAGTGGTCGACGTGCAACGAGCCCTCGCCAACCCGGCCAGCGTCCTGTCCGGCGGCCCGACGCCAACCCTGACCGACCCGACCAGCGCCGACGCCGAAGGGCGGGTGGTGCTGCCGTGATCGAACGGGGCTCCGGCCGCACCTCCGGCCTCACCGACTGGCACCTCATGGACGTCAACAGCATGTGGGCCTGCCTCCAGGACCACGACACCGCCAACCACTGGAAACAGGTCGCCGGCTGGCGCAAGGTCTGCGACCTGGCGCAAACCCACCTCGGCCGCCTCCAGCAGTACCGACGCGGACTCGCCGAGGCATGGCCCCCCGAAACCAGCGCCGCCTCCGGAACGTACCTCGCCGAACTCGACGAACTCATCGACAAGGTGCAGCGCACCCACGACGCCGCCGCCGCGAACTACACCGCGCTCTCCGCCGCGACCCAGGCCATCGGCACCACCCGCGCCGCACTCCGCAAGATCTACGAGGAGTACGCGACCAAGTTCCAGCAGAAGCAGGCGTACGAGTCGATGGTCGCCGACCCGAAAGCGGTGATGGGCAACCGGGCTACCACGCCGCCTGTTGCTGATGGGGACCTGGAACGGCTGAACGTCCAGGCGCGATCCATGATGTTCAATCTGAGCGGCGAACTCCAACAAGCCCAAGCAACCCTACAAAAACCACCCCCGCCACCACGTCGACCAGGCCATCAGCCAAATGATCCTGACGTCTATGACACGAGCGCGCAGAGTCCGGTCATTCCCCCGGTCGTCGCAGTGCCGATGGCACCAGTAGCGCCGCCGTCGCAAACTCCGACAACGACTCCTGCAGGACCTACGCCTCCCCTGACTCCCGCGAGCGTCGGCCCTGTGCTGGGTGGGGTAGGTACGGCCTTAACACCGAGCACGTCAAGCCCAAGTCCAGTTGGGTTGGCGAGCCCTCCGCCAGCGTCCCCAGGCGCCCCCCTCGGCCCGCCGCCCGGCATGTCAGTGCGACCCGTTGGCGAGTTGGCCCCCCACCCGCCGTCAGGATCAATTGGCAGGCCGCAGGCTGGGGCGGAAAGCTCTACCCATCGATCGACGCCCCCGGTTTCCAACAAAGCCATGCCACCGGGAGGCATCATCGGAGGTCCACCATCAATCGGTTTGGGCCAGCCCGGGTCAGGGCCGAACTCAGCCCGCCGCGTCAACCCGATTGGCGGCGTAATTGGGGGTGGGGCTGCGGGCACAGCACCTAGCGGAGGAGCTGGTTCTCGACCTGGCGCGGGTCGCAGCTTTTCAGCGGCACAGAGCATCCCACCAATCGGCGGTGGCCCCGGCCTGACGAGTCCCGGCTATATGCAGTCAAACCCTGCGCGGCCGAGCACCCGCAGACAGACTGATAACAGCGCACGCCACTGGGACCCCGATAACCCGTGGGAGATTGAAAAGGGGGTGACTCCGGTAGTCCGGCCACCCGACGACGAAGGACCTATTGATCCTGGCCCGGCTATCGGCTTCTCGCGGTAATGCGACTCATTACCCGAGCCATTCTGGTCACACTGGTCCTGCCAATCACGGGCCTCGGGCCAACCACGGAGGATTGGCCGTATTCGACACATGGCATGGTAGGGCCCGACCAAGCCGAGCGCATTCGAGACGACCAGTGGCATCTTCGCTTCCTGAACGTTTCTCGAGCACAGACGGTCAGCCAGGGCGAGGGAGTCATCGTCGCGGTTCCGGATACTGGCGTTGATCCTCACCCCGATCTTAGAAAGAATCTACTCAAGGGCACAGACACCGTAGCGGGTGGCTTGGGAGATGGTCAGCAGGACTCGAACAGTCACGGCACGAGCATGGCGGGGTTAATTGCGGCGCATGGCAGGGGCACGAGTTCAGGCGCACTCGGCATTGCGCCTAAATCTAAAATACTTCCAATAAAGGCGGCTAGCGCAGACAACTTCGGCGAAGCCGATGATCTCGCTGCAGCCGTAGAATATGCGATAGCCAGCAACGCTCAAGTCATTAGCATCTCGAGCGGGGGCGCATCGACACCGCGCCTCGTCCGGGCAATCAAATCCGCCCTCGCGGCAAACATCATAGTTGTGGCATCAGTGGGTAACTCACCCCACAGCCCAACTGCGTATCCGGCCAGCGAAGAGGGTGTTATCGCGGTTGGAGGTGTCGATCGCGCCGGACAGCATGCCGCCATCTCGGTCACCGGACCGAATATCGATGTGGTCGCTCCTGCGGTTGACATCTACAGCACCAGCTACGGCGGGAAATACTCGAAGGGGACTGGCACCTCGAGCGCGACGGCGATCGTTGCGGGCGCGGCTGCGTTGATCAGGTCCAAGTACCCGTATCTGCCGGCCCGGGAGGTGGCGCACCGGCTCACGGCCACCGCCGTCGACAAGGGCCCTCCTGGGCGTGACGACGAGTACGGCTACGGGGTAATCGATCTTGTGGCGGCGCTGACGGCAGACGTACCGCCGCTCGGGTTTGAATCGGTGAGCGCTCCGGCCGGTGCTGGCCCGACCACGACGGCTGGCGCTCAACCGGGTGATGAGAGCGATGGCGCGACCGCGCGTGGCCTGGCCACCCTCGGTGTGCTCGTGGCTGCCGGGGTTGGGTGGGCCGTGATAGCGCGGCGACGCCGGCGTGGTGATGATCCGCCGCCCAGGATCAGTCGCTGATTGATCAGCGAAGCGGTGGTCCACTCGACTTTCAGGAAACCGCGCCCGCTCGACTGCCCGACCACATGGCCGCGCTGGGCGGGGTGTCGGTCTTGGTGGGGGGCTGGGCGGTAACGTCGGGTTGGTGTCTGAGACTTTGCCGCTCCGCCTCGTGCTCGCATCGGCGAGCCCTGCCCGTCGTAAGTTGCTCCAGGCTGCTGGCGTCGAGCCGGAGGTGCTGGTCAGTGGGGTGGATGAGTCCCTGGTGGTGACCGAGCGGGCCGAGGAGTTGTGCCTGGAGTTGGCTCGCCTGAAGGCGCAGGCGGTGTTGACCCGGCTGAACCCGACCGCCGATCAACGGACGTTGGTGATCGGCTGCGACTCGGTGCTCGCCTTCGACGGGGAGATCCTCGGCAAGCCGGCGGATGCGGCTGACGCGACCCGGCGGTGGCTGCGGATGCGGGGACGCAGCGGTGTTCTACACAGCGGGCACTGCCTGGTCGACGTTGCTGCGGGCCGGCGCGCGGAGGCGGTCACGTCGACCACTGTCCACTTCGCTGACATCAGTGACGACGAGATCGCCGCGTACGTGGCCACTGGTGAGCCGCTGGCGGTAGCCGGCGCGTTCACGATCGACGGGCTGGGTGGGCCGTTCGTGGAGCGGATCGAGGGTGACCCGGGGACGGTGGTCGGGCTGTCGATGCCGCTGCTGCGCCGGCTCCTCGCCGAGCTGGATCTGCGGATCACCGACCTGTGGACGACTGTCGCGCCGGGCGGCCAAACGGTCGAGCCGCTCGGTAACGTCCGGTCATGACCACCAAGTCGATCCCGCTCACCAACGAGCTGCACGCCTATCTGGTCGCACACGGCTCCCCGCCGGACGAGATCATCCTTGACCTGGCCGAGGAGACCCGGTCGGTGCTGCCGGAGCACGCCACCATGCAGGTGGCACCGGAGCAGGCCGCGTTCCTGACGTTCCTCACCCGGCTGCTCGACGTGCGGCAGGCCGTCGAGGTCGGCACGTTCACCGGGCTCTCGTCGTTGGCGATCGCCCGCGGGTTGCCCAAGGGTGGGCGACTGACCTGCTTCGACATCTCCGAGGAGTTCACCGGCATCGCCCGACGTTATTGGGCGCGGGCCGGCGTGCAGGATCTGATCGACCTGCGCATCGGCCCGGCCGCGGACGGGCTGCGGGAGTTGCCGCACGAGCGGCACCTGGACTTCGCGTTCATCGACGCGGACAAGACCGGCTACCCGATCTACTGGGCGGAGTTGGTGCCCCGGATGCGTCCGGGTGGGGTGATCGCCGTCGACAACGTGTTGCGGGGCGGGCGGGTCATCGCCCCGCAGGACGCCAATGACCGGGCCATCGCCGCGTTCAACGACGAGGTTCTCGCGGACGTGCGGGTGGACCCGGTGATGCTGCCGATCGCGGACGGCCTGACCCTCGCCCGGGTCCGCTGACCGTCGGCAACCACCGAACACGGCTGTTGGGGTGTCCCCACCCAGGGACACCCCAATAGCAAAAGCCAGCGTCAGCGGACGCTGCGGGCGAACTGGCGGGCGGCCCAGTAGACGCCCAGCGCGGCGAGGACCGCGGTGATGCTGAGGCCCTGCCAGACCTTGTCGCTGCCCAGGTCACCGGCGAACAGTGCCCGGGTGCCGTCGACCGCCCAGGAGAACGGGTTCCAGTTGGCGATGCCCTGCAGCCAGCCGGGTGCGAAGGTCAGCGGCAGCAGGATGCCGGAGAGCAGCAGCACCGGCTGCGCCACGGTGTTCATCAGCGGGGCCAGCGCGTCCTCACTCTTGACCTTGAGGGCGACGCCGTAGGAGACGGCCGAGGTCATGAGGGCGATCAGGGCGAGCATCAGGTACGCCAGCAGCAGGTCCCCGATGAACACCCGTAGGTCGAAGATGAGCGCCAAGAGCGTGATGATGACCGCCTGCACCAGGAGCGAGACCACGTCGCGCAGCGAGCGGCCGAGCAGCAGGGCGAGCCGGCTGATCGGGGTGACCCGGGAGCGTTCGATGACGCCGGCTCGCAGCTCGGCGATCAGGCCGAAGCCTTGGAACAGGCCACCGAAGATGGCCAGCAGCACCAGCAGACCCGGTACGAAGATCTTGTAGGCGGCGGCCTGGGTGGGCGCGTTCAGTGCGGGCTTGAGCAGCGGGGCGAAGAGCAGCAGGTACATGACCGGCTGGAACACGCCGACGAAGACCCAGACCGGGTTGCGTAGCAGGAGTTGGATCTGGCGCTGGAAGATCAGCCACGTGTCACGGGCGAATTTCATGAGAGTCGTCTCCGGTGGTCAGGACTCGCGCAGCGAGCGGCCGGTCTTGGTGAGGAAGACGTCGTCCAGGCTGGGTCGGTGCAGCTCGATCGAGCGCAGCTCCAGCCCGGCGTGGTCGAGTCGGCGCAGCACCTGCGGAATGGCGGTGGCCCCCTCGTCGACGTAGAGGCGCAGGCCGCCCTCGTCGACCGTCTCCAGCTTGTTGACGTACGGCTCGCCGTCGAGCGTCTGGGCGGCCTGCGGGGTGGCGGCCAGGTCGAGACCGACCAGCACCACGTCGCCGGAGATCTCCCGCTTGAGCTCGGTTGGTGTGCCCTCGGCCACCACCTCGCCGTTGTCCATGATCGCGATCCGGTCGCAGAGCGCGTCGGCCTCGTCCAGGTAGTGCGTGGTGATGAAGACGGTCATCCCGTCGGCGCGGAGCCGGCGGATCTCGTCCCACATGTGGGCGCGGCTCTGCGGGTCGAGGCCGGTGGTCGGCTCGTCCAGGAAGACGATCTTCGGCTCGTGGATGATGCCGAGGGCGATCTCCACCCGGCGACGCTGGCCGCCGGAGTAGGTCTTGCACTTGCGGTCCGCGTACTCGGTGAGCTGGAAGGCGTCCAGTGCGCGGGCGGCACGCCGCTGCGCGTCGGCCTTGCTGATGCCGTACATCCGGGCGTGCAGCACCAGCTCTTCGCGGGCGGTGGACTCGTCCCAGGTGCTGCCGCCCTGCGGGACGTACCCGATGCGGCGGCGCACCTCGGCCGGGTCCTTGCGCAGGTCGGCGCCCGCGATGGTGGCCTCGCCGCCGTCCGGCTCGATCAGCGTGGCGAGCATCCGCAGCGTGGTGGTCTTGCCGGCGCCGTTCGGGCCGAGGAAGCCGAAGATCTCGCCCTTGGCAACGTCAAGGTCGACGCCCCGCACGGCGTCCACCGTCTTCGTCTCTCGACCCGCGCGGGAGCGGAACGACTTCCGCAGCCCCCTGGTCTCGATCATTTCTGCTCCTGGTCGTTCGGGCCGGTCGGGCCGGCCGTCGAGTGGGACGACGCCGGACGGCGCACTCCCCCGCTGTGCCGCCAGCAGGCTAACGCGATATAGCTTTTTTAGTCAACGTTGATTATTCCGCGTTGGTGTCGGACGGCTCCAGACCGTCCCTCCACCCCGACCAACCCTGCGCTTCATCCAGCTCAGCAGGCAGGTACGACACTCCGGAATCGATCCGCTCCGCGATTCGCTCGCACCAGCTCATCTCCGCCTCCGCCCGCGCCGACCACAACTCGAACATCCAGCCCACGTGCGCCGGCTTGCGGTTGCGCACCCAGTCCGACTCCAGCGAGGCGCGCATGGACTCGACGCCAGCGCGCAGCAGGTTGGCCCGGTTACGCAGGGCGGCGGCCGCCTCGGCGCGTGGCATGGCCGGCAGGAAGGAGAAGGCCGCCACGAACGGGTCGACGGGCTCGCTGATGGTCCACCAGGAGTTGCGCAGCAGCGTCTCGAACTCGTCCTCCCCCTTGACCGTCACCTCGTACGTGGTCCGTGCCGGACGGGCCCCCACCTGCTCGGTCGCGACGGCGCGGAGCAGCCCTTCCTCGGTGAGCTTGCGCAGGGCGTGATAGATCGATCCGGGCTGTACGTTCGCCCACTTGTCGGCGCTCCAGCTCAGCAGCTCACGGCGTACGTCGTAGCCGTGCACGGGCTGCATCCACCGCACCAGACCGAGAATCATCATCCGAGTCGAAGACACCCGACAAGCGTAATAGCCAAGTTTGACTAAACCGTGGCCGGCTCAGTGCGGCATCCCACACTGAGCGATCGTTAGGGCCGCCGTGGGTGGCCGATACACTCCCCGTCAGTAACCTGCCCGGGAGGAGCCACGAAGGTGCGCAAGGTACTCATCGCCAACCGCGGCGAGATCGCCGTCCGGGTGATCCGCGCGTGCCGCGACGCCGGCCTGGGCAGCGTCGCCGTGTACGCGGACTCCGACCGCGACGCCCTGCACGCCACCCTCGCGGACGAGGCGTACGCGCTCGGCGGGGACAGCGCGACCGAGACCTACCTGCGCATCGACAAGCTGCTCGACGTCGCCGCTCGGGCCGGCGCCGACGCCGTACACCCGGGTTACGGCTTCCTCAGTGAGAACGCCGACTTCGCCCAGGCCGTCATCGACGCCGGGCTGACCTGGATCGGCCCCACCCCGCAGGCGATCCGCGACCTGGGCGACAAGGTCACCGCCCGGCACATCGCCCAGCGGGCCGGCGCACCGCTGGTCCCCGGCACCCCGGACCCGGTGGCCAGCCCGGACGAGGTGATGGCCTTCGCCGTCGACCACGGCCTGCCGGTCGCCATCAAGGCCGCCTTCGGTGGCGGCGGGCGCGGCCTCAAGGTCGCCCGCACGATGGAGGAGATCCCCCAGCTGTTCGAGTCGGCCACCCGGGAGGCGGTCGCGGCGTTCGGTCGGGGCGAGTGCTTCGTCGAGCGGTACCTCGACCAGCCCCGGCACGTCGAGGCGCAGGTCCTCGCCGACCAGCACGGCAACGTGATCGTGGTGGGCACCCGGGACTGCTCGTTGCAGCGGCGTCACCAGAAGCTCGTCGAGGAGGCGCCCGCGCCGTTCCTCACCGACGCCCAGCGCGCGCAGATCCACGAGAGCGCCAAGGCGATCTGCCGCGAGGCCGGCTACCACGGCGCCGGCACCGTGGAATACCTGGTCGGCGTCGACGGCACCATCTCCTTCCTGGAGGTCAACACCCGACTTCAGGTCGAGCACCCGGTCACCGAGGAGACCGCCGGCGTCGACCTGGTCCGCGAGCAGTTCCGGATCGCCGACGGCGAGAAACTGCGGATCACGGAGGACCCGACGCCGCGCGGGCACGCGATCGAGTTCCGGATCAACGGCGAGGACCCGGGCCGCAACTTCCTGCCCGCCCCCGGCACTGTCACCGCGCTACGCCTGCCCAGCGGGCCGGGTGTGCGGGTCGACACCGGCATCTCGGCCGGCGACGTGATCGGCGGCAACTTCGACTCACTGCTCGCCAAGGTGATCATCACGGGTGAGACGCGGACCGAGGCGCTGGAGCGCGCCCGCCGCGCGTTGGACGAGATGGTCCTCGACGGGATGGCCACCGCGCTGCCGTTCCACCGGCTCGTCGTGCGGGACGAGGCGTTCACCGCCGAGCCGTTCACAGTGCACACCCGGTGGATCGAGACCGAGTTCCACAACACCGTGCCGCCGTTCACCGCCGCCGGCGCCGCCGACGCGCCGGCCGAACGCGACACCGTCGTGGTCGAGGTGGGCGGCAAGCGCATCGAGGTCAGCCTCCCCGCCGGCTTCGGTGGGAGTACGACCACCGCGGCACCCGCCGCCCGCAAGCCGACCCGGCGCGGCGGCGCCAAGGCCGGTGCCCCGGTCGGCGGCGACGCGCTCGCCTCGCCGATGCAGGGCACCATCGTCAAGATCGCGGTGGCGGACGGCGACACGGTGGCCGAGGGCGACCTGGTCGTGGTGCTGGAGGCGATGAAGATGGAGCAGCCGCTGCACGCGCACAAGGCGGGCACGGTCAGCGGTCTCAGCGCCGAGGTCGGCGCCGTGATCACGGCCGGTGCCCCCATCTGCACCATCGCCTGAGCGCCCGACTCTGCACCATCGCCTGAGCGCCCGGCGGGCGGTCAGCGCAGGGCTTCGGCGGCGACCGCGCGGACGGCGGCGGTCAGGGCGTTCAGCACGTCCGACTCCAGCCGCCAGTGCTGCCAGTACAGCGGAACGTCGAGGTGTCGGCCCGGCGCGAGGTCGACACAGCGACCGGTGGTCAGGTCGGCCTGGGCGATCTGTTCCGGTACCAGACCCCAACCCAACCCGAGACGGATCGCCTCGCTGAACGCCGGCACCGACGGCACGTAGTGCACCGGCGGGTCGAGCGGTCGGCCGACCACCGCCCGGATGAACCGGTGTTGCACCAGGTCCTTCCGGTCGAAGACCGCCAGCGGGGTGCTCGCCAGCGCGGCTGCGGTGAATCCCTCGCCGAAGTAAGACGCCGCGAATTCCGGGGTGGCCAACGCGCGGTAGCGCGTGACCCCGAGCCGCAGCACCCGGCAGCCCTGCACGGCCTCCCGCTGGGCGGTGACCGCCGCCGTCACCGAACCGTCGCGGAGCAGCTCGGCGGTGTGGTCCTGATCGTCCTGCCGCAGGTCGAACGAGAGCCCGGCCCGCTGCGGCAGCCGGGCCAGCGCGGCGGGAAACCAGGTGGCCAGCGAGTCCGCGTTGACCACCACGGCGACCCGGATCCGGCCACCGCCGGCCAGCGGGCCGCGGGCATCGGTCAGCGCCTCCCGTTCGAGCAGCGCGAGCTGGCCGGCCAGGCGCAGCAGCGGGCGACCCGCGTCGGTGGCCACGCACGGACGGGCGCGGCGGACCAGCACCTGGCCGACAGTTTCCTCCAGCGCCTTGATCCGTTGGCTCACCGCCGACGGCGTGACGTGCAGCAGCCGGGCCGCCGCGTCGAAGCTGCCCTCCGCCACCACCGCCGCGAGCGTCCGTAGCTGCGCCGAGTCGAGACCATCCATCAGCTCAGCTTAAGTTGCGTGAGAATCTTTAGTTGGACTGGTGGCCGTCCACGGTCCTAGCGTCGACTGCGTGCTCATCTCCGCCGTCGCCGGCTTCTCGATCTCCATCGCGCTCATCGTCGCCATCGGCGCCCAGAACGCCTTCGTCCTGCGCCAGGGCCTGCGACGCGAGCACGTCGTACCCGTGGTGCTGACCTGCGCCGCGTCGGACGCGCTGCTGATCATGGCGGGAGTGGCCGGGGTCGGTTCGCTGGTGACCGGCCGACCCGGCCTCATGATGGCGATCCGCTGGGGCGGTGCGGCCTTCCTGCTCTGCTACGCGGCGCTCGCCGCCCGCCGCGCCCTGCGTCAGGGCGCTCTGCTGCCCACCGAGCGGCCGCCGGCCACGTTGGGGGCGACCCTGCTCGCCTGCGCCGCCTTCACCTACCTGAACCCGCACGTCTACCTGGACACCGTGCTGCTCCTGGGCAGCGTGGCCCAACAACACCCGCACCGGTGGGTCTTCGGCGCCGGTGCGGCCCTGGCCAGCGTGGTCTGGTTCAGCGCGCTCGGCGTCGGCGCGCAGCGCCTCGCGCCGCTGCTCGCCCGCGCCGTCGCCTGGCGGGTGCTCGACGCTGTCATCGCCGTCGTGATGGCCGGGCTCGCCGTGGCACTTCTGCTGGGCTGACTGGTCTGCGCCCGGCCGGGCTCGCCGTGGCACTCCTGATGTGAGTGTTTTCCGCGACCACCGGCGGTGGAACCGGCCGCGAGCGGGAATGATTGTCGGGTGCGGTTCCTTCACGGCGCGGCTCCCGCGCACGACCTGACCTATACCGACGTCTTCATGGCGCCGGCCCGCTCCGACCTGGGCTCCCGACTCGACGTCGACCTCTCCACCGGCGACGGCACCGGCACCACCATTCCGTTGGTGGTGTCGAACATGACCGCGGTCGCCGGACGGCGGATGGCGGAGACGGTGGCCCGCCGGGGTGCCATCACGGTGATTCCGCAGGACATCCCGATCGAGGTGGTGGCGAACGTCGTCGCCTGGGTCAAGCAGCGGCACCTCGTCTACGACACCCCCATCACGCTGGGCCCGACCGAGACCGTGGGCGATGCCATCCATCTGCTGCCCAAGCGCTCGCACGGTGCGGTGATCGTGGTCGACGACGCCGGCCGGCCGATGGGTGTGGTCACCGAGGCGGACACCACGGGCGTGGACCGCTTCGCGCAACTGCGTCACGTGATGTCCACCGAGCTGCACACCGTCCCGGCGGACGCGGATCCTCGTACCGGTTTCGATCTGCTCTCGGCGGGCCGTCGCCGACTCGCCCCGGTGGTGGACGCCGAGGGCCGGCTGATCGGGGTGCTGACCCGACAGGGCGCGCTGCGCGCCACCCTCTACACACCGGCCGTGGACGACCGGGGTCGGCTTCGGATCGCGGCGGCCGTCGGGATCAACGGGGACGTGACCGGCAAGGCCGCGGCGCTGCTGGAAGCGGGGGTGGACACGTTGGTGGTGGACACCGCGCACGGCCACCAGGCACGGATGATCTCCGCACTTCAGGCGGTCCGGAAGCTCGACCCGGGGGTGCCGGTGGCGGCCGGCAACGTGGTCACCGCCGAGGGCGTACGCGACCTGGTGGAGGCGGGGGCGGACATCATCAAGGTCGGCGTCGGCCCAGGGGCGATGTGCACCACCCGGATGATGACCGGCGTGGGTCGACCGCAGTTCTCCGCCGTGCTCGACTGCGCGGCCGCCGCCCGCCAACTGGGCCGGCACGTGTGGGCCGACGGCGGGGTGCGACACCCCCGGGACGTGGCGCTCGCGCTCGCCGCCGGCGCGTCGAACGTGATGATCGGCTCCTGGTTCGCCGGCACCTACGAGTCCCCCGGCGACCTCTACACCGACGCGGACGGCCGGCGGTACAAGGAGAGCTTCGGAATGGCCTCGGCTCGGGCGGTCAGCGCCCGAACCGCCGACGACAGCCCGTACGACCGGGCCCGCAAGGCGGTCTTCGAGGAGGGCATCTCCTCGGCCCGGATGCACCTGGACCCGGCCCGCCCCGGTGTCGAGGACCTGATCGACGAGATCATCGCGGGGGTACGCAGCGCCTTCACCTACGCCGGCGCACGGGACCTGACCCAGTTCCACGAGCGGGCCATCGTCGGCGTGCAGAGCGCCGCCGGCTTCACCGAAGGAATGCCCCTCCCCACCAGCTGGTAACCCCACCACCCACCCACCCACCTCGTTGATCATGAAGTTATTGCCTTCCGCTTCGGCGTGTCATGGCAATAACTTCATGATCAACCGGGGCGGGCCGGGGTGGGTGGGGTTAGGTGGAGAGTCGGCGTAGGACGGCGCGGGCTGCCTCGCGGGGGTTGTCGCCCACGCGGTCGGGCAGTGCGCCGGCCAGCCAGAGCGTGGCGAAGCCGTGCGCGATCGACCAGGCCGCGAGCGAGTCCCGGTCGGTGTCGGCGGGTGCGCCGCCGCCGGACAGCGCCGCCACCCCGGAGCGGAGCGCGGTGCCGGCCCGGCCCCGCGCCGCGATCAGCTCGGCGTCGTCAGCCCGGTAGAGCTCCGGCCGGAACATCACCTCGAAGTACGCCCGGCGAGTGACGGCGAAGTCGACGTACGCGACGCCGGCCTCCAACAGGTCGTCATCCGCCTCGGTCAACGTCTGGGCCAACAGGTCGAAGCCCTGCGCGGCGAGCGCGGTGAGCAGGCCCGCCTTGTCGCCGAAGTGGTGCGCGGGCGCGGCGTGCGAGACACCGGCCCGGCGGGCCAGATCGCGCAGGCTCAGCGCGGCCGGGCCGACCTCCTCGACGGCCTCCAGCGCCGCGGCGAGCAGGGCGCGGCGCAGATCGCCGTGATGGTAGGCGCGGGTGTCGGTCATGCACGAATCCTATCTTGCCATTGACAAGATGAAGCCTCGAAGCGCAATCTTGTCACTGACAAGTTTTACGGAGGAGGATTCCGATGGCACCCCTGATCGCCTTGATCGTCGGCACCGCGCTGGCCCGAATCGCCGGCCTTGCCGGCATCTCCGCACTGGACGGCTGGCATCCCGCGCTGCGCGTCGGGCTGGCCGTGATGTTCGCGCTCACCGCCGTCGCGCACTTCGTCGGCCAGCGCCGCGCCGACCTGATCGCGATGGTCCCGCCCCGACTGCCCCGGCCGGACCTGCTGGTCACCGTGACCGGCGTGCTGGAGCTGGTCGGCGCGGTCGGCCTCCTGGTGCCAGCGACCGCCCGGGTCGCGGCGGCCGGGCTCGGCCTGCTCATGCTCGCCATGTTCCCGGCCAACGTCTCGGCCGCCCGCCGCGAACTGACCCTCGCCGGCCGCCCGGTCACCCCGCTCGCCCAGCGAACCGCCCTGCAGATCGTGTTCGTTGCCACCGCTGCGGCAATTTCGTTTGGCCCCTGACTATCAGGAAGCTAACCTGCTTGTCGTGGAACTCGTGACCCTCCAGGACGTGCCGCTCGGCCGGCTGCTGGTGGTGGCCGGGCACCTGGTCGGGCAGCGGTGGAACCGCTACCTCGCCGAGGAGCACGGCCTCACCCAGGCCGGCATGATCACCCTGATGACGCTCGCCCGACACGGCGAGTTGCCGCATCGGGCGGTCGCCGAGAAGGGGTTCGTCCGCCCGGCGACCCTGACCGGCATCGTCGACACACTCGAGCGCGACGGTCTGGTCGAGCGGCGGCGCGACGACAACGACCGACGCAGCATCCGACTCGCCATCACCCCCACCGGGCGGGAACGGGTGGCCGCACTCGACGCGCTCATGCACTCCGGACGGCCCCTCACCTCGGTCGACGCCGACCCGGCGAAGGCCCAGGTGATCCGAGAGTTCCTGCTTGAGGTCATCGGCAGCGGAGACGACCCGCGGATGACCGGACGCCCCACCGAAACGAAGGACGCGGCGTGCTGATCCGACTCCTGCGCGGCCAACTGCGCACCTATCAGAGACCGTTGCTGGCGGTCGTGCTGCTCCAGTTCGTGGGCACCATGGCCTCGCTCTACCTGCCCAGCCTGAACGCGGACATCATCGACCAGGGGGTGGCCCGGGGCGACACCGACTACATCGTGCGCACCGGCGGCTGGATGCTGCTGGTCAGCCTGATCCAGATCGTCTGCTCGATCGCCGCCGTCTACCTGGGCGCCCGGGTCGCGATGGGCTTCGGCCGCGACGTACGCGCCGAGCTGTTCGGGCACGTCAACCGCTTCTCCGCCCGCGAGGTGGCCCGGTTCGGGGCACCGTCGCTGATCACCCGCAACACCAACGACGTGCAGCAGGTGCAGATGCTCGTGCTGATGAGCTGCACGATGCTCGTCGCCGCACCGATCATGAGCGTCGGCGGCGTGTTCATGGCGCTGCGTGAGGACGTCGGACTCTCCTGGCTGATGCTGGTCAGCGTGCCGGTGCTGGCCATCGCCCTCGGCGCGATCATCCGTCGGATGGTGCCGGGCTTCCGGCTGATGCAGACCCGCATCGACACTGTCAACCGGGTGCTGCGGGAGCAGATCACCGGCATCCGGGTGGTCCGCGCGTTCGTCCGCGAGCCGTACGAGACGGACCGCTTCGGCGTCGCCAACGCCGACCTGACCGCCACCGCGCTGCGTACCGGTCGGTTGCTGGCGTTGATCTTCCCGGTGGTCATGCTGGTGCTGAACGTCTCCAGCGTGGCGGTGCTCTGGTTCGGCGCGCAGCGGGTGGACGCCGGCGCGATCCAGGTCGGCGCGCTCACCGCGTTCCTGCAGTACCTGATGCAGATCCTGATGGCGGTCATGATGGCCACCTTCATGCTGATGATGGTGCCGAGGGCGGCGGTCTGCGCCGAGCGGATCGTCGAGGTGCTGGACACCGACTCCTCGGTGGTCCCGGCCGCCGCGCCGGTCACCGAGCTGCCCACCCGAGCCGAGTTGGAGCTGCGCGGGGTGCGCTTCCAGTACCCGGGCGCGGTGGAGCCGGTGCTGCGTGACATCTCCTTCCGGGCGACCCCGGGCACCACCACGGCGATCATCGGCAGCACCGGCGCGGGCAAGACGACGCTGCTGTCGCTGATCCCCCGCCTGGTCGACGTCACCGACGGCGCGGTGCTGGTCGACGGGGTGGACGTACGGGAGCTGGCGCCGGACGAGCTGTGGCGACGCATCGGCCTGGTGCCGCAGCGGCCGTACCTGTTCACCGGGACGGTCGCCAGCAACCTGCGCTACGGCAACCCGGACGCCACCGACGAGGAACTGTGGACGGCGCTGGAGATCGCCCAGGCCCGGGACTTCGTGGCCCAGATGCCCGGCGGGCTGGACGCCCCGATCGCCCAGGGCGGCACCACCGTATCCGGTGGGCAGCGGCAGCGCCTGGCCATCGCCCGGGCCCTGGTCCGGCAACCGGAGATCTACCTCTTCGACGACTCGTTCTCCGCGCTCGACCTGGGCACCGACGCGCGGCTGCGAGCGGCCCTGCGGCCGGTCACCGCGCAGGCGGCGGTGGTGATCGTGGCCCAGCGGGTCTCCACGATCATCGACGCCGATCAGATCATCGTCCTGGAAAACGGAGGGGTCGTCGGAGTGGGACGACATGCGGAGTTGTTGGACACCTGCCCGACGTACGCCGAGATCGTGGCCTCGCAGCAGACCTCGGAGGTGGCGGCATGAGCGAGCGTGACGAGCCGCGCACCGCGGCCGTACCCAGTCAGAAGCCGGCCGGCGACGGACGGACGTCGGATGAGCCGGCGCAGCAGCCCGGCGGGGAAACCGCGTCCGCGACCGGCAGCGGCGCGGCGACGCCGAAGCGGCTGCCGCCCGGCCGTCAGGGGGGCGGTCCGGGATGGATGAGCGCCGGAATGCCCGCCGAGAAGTCGATGAACTTCGGGCCGTCGGCCCGACGTCTGCTCGGCCGGCTGCGCTCGCACCGACTGCACCTGGCCGCGATCATCACGTTGGCAGTGGTGAGCGTCGGGTTCAGCGTGGCCGGGCCGAAGATCCTCGGCCACGCCACCGACCTGATCTTCAACGGGGTGATCGGCCGGCAACTGCCGGCCGGCAGCACCGCCGAACAGGCCGTCGCGGCGGCCCGGGCCAGCGGCAACGACAGCTTCGCCGACATGCTGGCCCGGATGGACGTGGTGCCCGGGGTGGGCATCGACTTCGGCGCCCTGAGTCGGGTGCTGCTGCTGGCGCTCGGGCTCTACCTGGCGGCGAGCCTGCTGTCCTGGTGGCAGGGTTGGCTGCTCAACGGGGTGGTCCAGCGCACGGTGCTGCGGCTGCGCGCCGAGGTGGAGGAGAAGCTCAACCGGCTGCCGCTGCCCTACTTCGACAGGCAGCCGCGCGGTGAGTTGCTCAGCCGGGTCACCAACGACATCGACAACATCTCCACCAGCCTCCAGCAGACCCTCAGCCAGTTGCTCACCTCGCTGCTGACCGTCGTCGGCGTGCTGGCCGTGATGTTCTGGATCTCGCCGGTGCTGGCCCTGGTGGCCCTGGTCGCGGTGCCGTTGTCGGTGCTGGTCACCCAGCGCATCGCCAAGCGCTCCCAGAAGCAGTTCATCGCCCAGTGGACGCACACCGGCGAGTTGAACGGCCAGATCGAGGAGGCGTACACCGGTCATGAGCTGGTGAAGGTCTTCGGCCGGCAGCGTGAGGTGGAGGCCGCGTTCCACGCGAAGAACGAGGAGTTGTTCCGGGCCAGCTTCGGGGCACAGTTCATCTCCGGGATCATCATGCCGTCGATGATGTTCATCGGAAACCTGAGCTACGTGGCGATCGCCGTGGTCGGCGGGCTGCGGGTCGCGTCCGGCACGATGAGCCTCGGCGACGTGCAGGCGTTCATCCAGTACTCCCGCCAGTTCACCCAGCCGCTCACCCAACTCGCCTCGATGGCCAACCTGCTCCAGTCCGGGGTGGCCTCGGCCGAGCGGGTCTTCGCGGTGCTCGACGCGGACGAGCAGACCCCCGACCCGGTCGCGCCGGCCCGGGTCATCGACCCGCACGGTCGGGTCGAGTTCGAGCACGTCTCGTTCCGCTACGAGCCGGACAAGCCGCTGATCGACGACCTGTCGCTGGTCGCCGAGCCCGGACACACGGTGGCCATCGTCGGCCCGACCGGCGCCGGCAAGACCACCCTGGTCAACCTGGTGATGCGGTTCTACGAGCTGGACGCCGGCCGGATCACGCTCGACGGGGTGGACATCACCACGATGCGCCGCGACGACCTGCGCGGCCGGATCGGCATGGTGCTCCAGGACACCTGGCTGTTCGGCGGCACCATCCGGGACAACATCGCCTACGGGCGGCCGGACGCGACCGAGGAGGAGATCCTCGCCGCCGCCCGGGCCACCTTCGTGGACCGGTTCGTGCGCAGCCTGCCCGACGGCTACGACACCGTCATCGACGAGGAGGGCAGCAACGTCAGCGCCGGCGAGAAGCAGCTCATCACCATCGCGCGGGCGTTCCTCGCCGAGCCGTCACTGCTGATCCTCGACGAGGCCACCAGCTCGGTGGACACCCGCACCGAGGTGCTGCTGCAACGGGCGATGGCCGCGCTGCGCTCGGACCGGACCAGCTTCGTGATCGCGCACCGGCTCTCCACCATCCGCGACGCCGATCTGATCCTGATGATGGAGGACGGTCGGATCGTCGAGCAGGGCACCCACGAGCAGTTGCTCGCCGCCCAGGGCGCGTACCACCGGCTCTACCGCTCGCAGTTCACCGGCGCGGTGGTCGACGAGGAACCGGCCGCCCAACCGGCGTCGGTCTGAGGTCGGACGGCCGTGCGCGCGAGACGATCGGTGGGCGTGTCAGTCCGACGGCAGCAGGTCGGCCGCGCGGGCGGCGACCTGCCCGCCGATCAGGGCGAGAGCCGCGCCGGCGGGCATCGGCGCCAGGGCGCGGCCGCCGCGCAGGCGCAGCGCGAGGTGCCCGTCGGCCACCTCCCGGGCACCCAACACCCCGAGGTACGGGACGCGGCGGCGGGCCGCGTCCCGTACCCGGGCGCCCAGCGAGCCGGCGGCGTCGACCTCGACCCGCAGGCCGGCGTCGCCCGCCCGGCGGGCCAGGTCGGCCGCCGCGTCGACCTGGCCGTCGTCGACCGGCAGCAGCACCAACTGGACGGGCGCGTACCAGGCCGGGAACGCCCCCTCGTGCACCTCGATGAGGTACGCGAACAGCCGCTCCATGCTGCCGACCAGGCTGCGGTGCACCATGACCGGCCGACGCCGGCTGCCGTCCGAGTCGGTGTACGACAGGTCGAACCGTTCCGGCTTGTCGAAGTCCAGTTGGATGGTGGAGATGGTCGACTCCCGACCGGCGGCGTCGACGATCTGAATGTCGATCTTCGGGCCGTAGAAGGCAGCCTCCCCCGGCGCCTCGACGTACTCCACCCCGGCCAGCGCCTCCCGGAGCAACTCCTCGGCGCGAGCCCACTGGACGTCGTCGCCGACGTACTTCTCGCCCGGCCCGCGCAGCGACAGCCGGAACCCGGCCGGCCGGACACCGAGCGCGGCGTGCGCGGCACGGATCAGCCCGAGGATCTCGACGACCTCCGCGCCGACCTGCTCGGGGGCGCAGAAGGTGTGCGCGTCGTTGAGCGAGATGGCGCGCACCCGGGACAGCCCGCCGAGCACACCGGAGCGCTCCGAGCGGTACATCCCGCCCAGCTCCGCGATCCGCAACGGCAACTCCCGGTAGGAACGGCCCCGCGCCCGGAAGACCAACGCGTGATGCGGGCAGAGCGCCGGCCGGAGCACGAACTCGTCGTCGGCGCTCAGCCGCATCGGCGGGAACATGTCGTCGGCGAAGTAGCCGAGATGGCCGGAGAGTTCGAAGAGTTCCCGCTTGCCAAGTGGCGGCGAGTAGACGTGCTGGTGGCCGGAGCGGCGCTCCAACTCCCGCACGTACTCCTCGACGGCGTGCCGGGCGGCGGCGCCGGCCGGCAGCCAGATCGGCAGGCCGGCGCCGGCCAGCGGGTCGGAGACGAAGAGGTCCAGCTCGCGGCCGAGCCTACGGTGGTCGATCATGTCGGGCTCCTGGATCGGGTACGACCCGGAGGCGACCTGAGCTCCGTTCGGCGCGCTGCCCTCGGGGGCGGATCGCCCCGGGGCCTGGTCGACGGTGGTTACGTCAGAGCGGCGCGCCGGGGACACCCGGCGTCGTGGTCATCACTACCGCGCTGCGCATACGGCGACCGTACCCGCGCGACGTTCGGGGACGCACCCGGATTTGCGGCGGAGGGGTGGGCCGCCGGCGCGGGACCCGCCGGCGGCCCTGGCGGCCGAATCGTCAGGAACGGGGGACCCGACGGGCATGGCCGCGCCGACAACGGTACGCCGACGAACGTCGTTCCGCCGCCCGCCTCGGACGGGTGGAACAGCCTCCGGACCCGTCACCCGGCAGCGACCGGCCTCGTTGTAGCCGGGTGGCCCAGTCGTGTCGACGGTCACGACGGGCCGGGGCCGTCCACCGTGACGCCGGACACGACGTCAGGCTCAAGACACCCAATCGGCCGCATTCGGCGAGGTGGCAGGCGTGCCCGAACTTCTGACTGACGTCGCGTCGCCGACGTGGGCGTACCTTGTGCTGCTCGCGCTGCTGATCGCGGACGCCTTCGTACCGGTGATCCCCACCCAGATCGTCATGATCACCAGTGGTGCGCTCACCGTCTACGGCGGGCTGAGCCTGCCGGTCACCATCGCCGTCGGCGCGCTCGGCGTATTCGTCGGCGACCTGGCGTGCTACCTGCTCGGGCGCAGCGCACCGGACCGGCGGCCACCCCGGCACGCCGAGCTGAGCCGCGCCCGACGGGTGGCCAGCCGGGTCACCCAGGGGCTGCGACAACCCGGGCCGCTGGTCATCCTGCTCTGCCGGTTCGTGCCCGGTGGCCGGATGGCAGCCTGCTTCTCGGCCGGGCGCAGCCGCTACCCGTACCGCCTGTTCGTGCTCTACGAGGCGGTCGCCGCGCTGGGCTGGGCCACCTACGGCGCGCTGGTCGGGCACCTGGGCGGCACCGCACTGACCGAGTCGGCGTGGCGGCTGGCCATCATCGCCACCGCCGCGGCGGCCGGCTTCGCCGCGGCCGGCTGGGCGATGACAGTGGTGAGCGCCCGCCACGCCCGCGCCGCCGCCGCCGCGGTCGCGGTCGACGTCCCCATCGACTGAGTGTCGTTGAATCTGCGGGTATAAGCTGCACTTATATTGGCAGCATGTGGGACGTCAAACTTCATCCTGAGGTCGAGGAGTGGTTCCTCAACCTCTGCAAGACGGATCCCGCCAGCGCCGACCTCATCAGCGAGGCCATCGACCTCCTCGCCGAACACGGGCCGGCGCTCGGGCGTCCCCTGGTTGACCGCCTCAAAGGCAGCATCTTCCACCACATGAAGGAGTTGCGGCCTGGGTCGACAGGCTCCACGGAGGTCCGCATGATCTTCGCTTTTGATCCCGTTCGAGAAGCTGTTTTTCTGGTCGCTGGCGACAAGTCGGGCCAGTGGCAGACTTGGTACAAGACGGCGGTCCCGTTGGCGGACGACCGGTTTCAGGAGCACCTCTCCAGGCTGAGGGAAACACAGAGATGACCGATGGAGCTGACTGGCAGGACGTCAAGGCGAAGGCCCGTGCGCTCGATCCATCCTGGGCTGATCCGGACCGGGTCTCCCGGCGCGCTCAGCACCGTGAGCAGATGCTGGCAGCGGTCAGTGGGGCGCAGCTGGCGGAGATCCGCAAGCACCTGGGTATGACTCAGGTGCAACTGGCCGAGGCGGCGGGGCTGACGCAGGCGAGGATCAGCCAGATCGAGAATGGCGAGCACACCAGCCTGGAATCACTCCGCGCCTACGTCACCGGCCTGGGTGGTCATCTCGACGTCGTCGCCCGCATTGGGAACATCCAGCTGAACGTCGCCTGACCTGGCGAAAGTCTTCGCAACCATTCGGACGTTCACGGACGCGCGGAAGCACGTGACGGCCAATGGCGGAAGGCCTCTAGGGGTGGTCCCGGGGGGCGATTTCCGTGGGCATCCCGGATTCGGGTGGGGTGTCTGCGGCGACAGGCTGAGGCATGCCTGTTACCCGGAGTACCGGCCTGCTGGCCCTGGGCGGGATCGCCCTGGCGGCGCTGCTCACCGTGATCGGCCACCTCGAAGTCAACGACGACCTCAACCCGTGGGCGTTGACCATCAGCGACTTCGCGGTCTCCGACCGGGGCGGCGTCATCGACGTCGCCATGGTGGTGCTCGCGCTCGCCACCGTGGCGTTGCTGTACGGACTACGCCGCGCCAGCCCACCCCGACCGCGTTCCGGTCGAACGGCCGAGCTGCTGCTCGGCGCGTGGGTGGGTGGGCTGCTGCTGGCCGCCTTGGTGCCGACGAACGAGCCGGGCACCGCCATGACCACCGCGGCCTACCTGCACCGGTACGCGTCGGTGATCGCCTTCCTGGCGTTGCCGGCGGCCGGTTGGCTGCTCGCCCGCCGACCTGACCTGACGCCCGCCGCCCGGACGCTACGCACCCTGGTCCTGCTGAGCCTGGCCCTGGCGGCGGCGATGATCTGGTCCGCCTACCCCGGCGACCGGATGCTCATCGGCCTGGCCGAACGCCTCCTGATCCTCACCGAGGTAGCGGTCCTGGCCACCGTGGCGCTGATCCACGCCCGGCCCGTCACTCCAGCTCGTGCAGCATGAGCTGACGGGCCGCCTCGGTGATGGAACCGGACAGCGACGGGTAGATGGTGATCGTCTGGGCCAGCTCGTTGACCGTGAGGTTGTTCTCCACCGCCATGGTGATGGGCAGGATCAGCTCGCTGGCCTTCGGAGCGACCACCACACCGCCGATCACCTGACCGCTGGCGGGACGGCAGAACAGCTTCACGAAACCGTCGGAGAGGTCGTCCATCTTGGCCCGGGCGTTGCCGGACAGCGGCAGCATCACCTGCCGGGCCGGCACCTTGCCCGCGTCCACCTCGTCCTGCGAGACACCCACCGTGGCCAGCTCCGGGTCGGTGAAGACGTTCGCCGCGACGGTACGCAGCCGCAGTGGGCGGACCGCCTCGCCGAGGGCGTGCCACATGGCGATCCGGCCCTGCATGGCGGCGACGCTGGCCAGCAGCAGCACGCCGGTGCAGTCGCCGGCGGCGTAGATGCCGGGCACGTTGGTCCGGGAGGCCCGGTCGACCGTCAGGTAGCCGCCCCGGCCCAGCTCCACCCCGTACTCGGTCAGACCCAGGTTGGCGGTGTTCGGGATCGAACCGACGGTGATCAGCGCGTGTGAGCCGGTCACCTTGCGGCCGTCGGAGAGCTCGACCTCGACGCCGTCGGCGGTACGCCGGACCGCGTCGGCCCGGGAGTTGTTGAGGATCTCCATGCCCCGGTTGCGGAACACCCGTTCGATGGCGGAGGCGGCGTCGGCGTCCTCGTGCGGCATCACCCGGTCCCGGCTGGAGACCAGCGTCACCTCGACGCCCATCGCCAGGTACGCGCTGGCGAACTCCGCGCCGGTCACGCCGGACCCGACCACGATCAGGTGCTCGGGCAGCTCCGGCAGGTCGTACACCTGTCGCCAGGTCAGGATGCGCTCACCGTCCGGTACGGCGGTGGGCAGCTGGCGGGGCGTCGAGCCGGTGGCCACCAGTACGGTGGACGCGTCGATCGAGTACTCCTCGCCGCCGTCGGCGGGGGTGACGACGACCCGGTGGGTGTGCCCGAGGGAGTCCTCGCCGAGCCGGGCGGTGCCGGCCACGAAGGTGACCCCCGCCTTCAGCAGCTTGGCGTGGATGTCCGCGGACTGCGCCAGGGCCAGCCGCTTGACCCGCCCGTGCACCGCCCGCGCGTCGACGGTGACCGCCTCCAGGCCG
This sequence comes from Micromonospora salmantinae, assembly GCF_022230905.1. NCBI lineage: Bacteria > Bacillati > Actinomycetota > Actinomycetes > Micromonosporales > Micromonosporaceae > Micromonospora > Micromonospora salmantinae. Next base: position 30,196 of record NZ_JAKKFG010000045.1, on the reverse strand, counting down.
TCCGAGTGCACCCCGAACTCCTCGGTGTCCCGGTAGCCGGTGACCACCCCCGAGCTGGCGATGAAGGTCTTCGACGGTACGCAGTCGGAAAGCACGCAGGCACCGCCGGCACCGTCGGCCTCCACCACTGTGACATCGGCGTCCAGCTGGGCGGCGACCAGTGCCGCCTCGTACCCGGCCGGCCCCCCGCCGATGATCACGATCCGGCTCACAGCGTTCGCCCTTCGTCCATGGTCACAGTGACTTTCTTCTCCCGAGCGCATTCGACACGCACTGTCGTATTCTCCCCCACCCGTCGGCCGGGCTATCGTCATCGCCGTGCGTCATCACGCCGCCTACGGCTCAAATCTCGATCCCGCCCGGATGCGCGCCTACTGTCCGCATTCGCCGATGGTGGGCACCGGCTGGCTGGAGGGCTGGCGGCTGACCTTCGCCGGGGCCGACGTGATCGGCTGGGAGGGTGCGGTGAGCACCCTGGTCGAGTCTCCCGGTGACCGGGTCTTCGTGGCGCTCTACGACATCCACCCGTACGACGCGGGCCAGCTCGACGAGATCGAGGGGGTGACCGCCGGCACGTACCGCAAGCTGCACGTGCGGGTCTCCACCCTCGACGGCGACGTGACCGCGTGGATCTACGTCTTCAACGGGTACGAGGGTGGCCTGCCGACCTCGTGGTATCTGTCGGAGATCGCGAACGCCGCCGAGAAGGCGGGCGCCCCGGACGACTACGTCACCGAGTTGCGGGCCCGCCCCACCGGCACCGCCTCGGCGTAGCAGCGCGTATCGCACCCCTCCAGTGTGCTACCGCTGTCGAGCGGAGCGCCGGGCGGGCCGGGCCGGGGTCGTCAATCACACACCGGCCGCCGGAACGGAAAGCTCGTACATGTCGGCCCACAGGGTTTCCCGCAGGCCCACCGACTCGTACAGCGACAGCGGGGCGGTCGGGTTGGTGAGGTCGACGCCCAGGCCGACCGTCCGCCGCCCCTTCTCGGCGTAGCGGGCGAAGGCGCGGCGCAGCAACGCCGCACCCACACCCCTGCGCCGGTACGCGGACAGCACCGACAAACTCTTCACCCAGCCCTGCTGCTGGTCGACCGCCTGGTCCGAGGACCGCAACGCGCCGACCGGCACCCCGTCCACCTCGGCGACGAACCACTCGTCCCAGGCGGTCAGGTCACCGATCCGGGCCCGCCACCGCTCGTACGACAGCGGCTCGTGATCGGCGGTGTCGGCGAAGGCGGTATCGGTGATCCGGTGGAACTCCCGCAGGTCGGCCTCGTCGTCCGGGCGGACCTGCCGCACCGTCACTGCCGATGGACCGGCCGGCTCGTCGGGCAGGTCGTCCAGCGGCCCGCTCATCCGGACGTACCTCTTTACGAGAGTGAACCCGACCTCGCGCAGGGTTCGTTCCCAGTCGCGTTCCGGCGCGAAGACCGCGCAACGGACGGTGAGCGATGGCAGCCCTCGCTCGGCGGCGCGCTCGGCGACCCGGTCCAGTTGGCGGAGCAGCAACGGCGCGCGGACGACGGCGGCCCGTACCGGGTCGACGTAGACCTCCACGAACTCCCGGCCCACAGCGGTCGGGTTGTCCACGGTCGCCCAGCCGACCACCGTGTCGTCCGGGTCGATGGCCAGCCAGGAGTCCCGGGTCGGGTCGAAGTGAGGGGCGGTCAGCGACGCCACGACGTCCTCGGCGTCGAAGTCGGGATGGCCGAGGGCGAAGGTGTCGGCGGCGTGCACCACCGCGAGGATCGCCGGCACGTCGTCGAGGGTGGGTCGGCGCGTCGTCCAACCAGCGGGAAGGGTCACGGCAGGACATCCTGGCAGCCGATCCGCTCCGGCGCCGCCCATTTTTCCGGCCGACGGGAAGCTCAGCCGAGGTCGGCCCGGGTGCGGTGCAGCAACTCCACCAACTCCGCGCCGTCGGCGGGCCCGAGGGCAGTGAACGCCGGCGCGGCCAGCCGGTTGGTCACCGCCTCCGCCCAGAGTCGGCGGCGCACCAGCGGCCCGATCGGCGGGTACGGCGGCGACCAGCCACAGGCCACCGCCCCGGCCTCGCCCTCCGGCCCGGCCAGCACGGCCTCCAGCGGGGTCATCCCGGCGGCGCGTACCGCCAGCAGGTAGGCGCCGGTGAAGTGTTCGCGGAGCAGCCGCAGCCCGGCGGCGCTGCGAGCCCCGGGCGAGAGATCCGGAAGCGGCATGGCCCGCCATGCGGCGAAGAGCGGCATCCCACTGGCCTCCGCCGCCACCACGGCCCGCTCGACGAGCGCCGACAGGCGCTCGGTGCCTGGCAGGGGGCCGAGCTGCTGCGCCCCCCACCGGCAGCATTCGGCGAGGCTCGCGGCGGCCACCTCGAACGGCGGGACGACCCGAGCGGCGGCGTCCCAGCCGTCGGCGACCGCGTCCGGGGCGATGAACCCGAGGGCTGCGGCGGCCGTCTCGGCCCGCACACCGCCGAGCGCGCCGGCCCGGCCGCTGATGTAGAAGGCCCAGCCGGAGATGCCGAGCAGTCGGGCCCGGCGCAACGTGGTCGGGTCCCGGCTGAAGGCGTCGCCCAGGTCGAGCACGACGGGCTTACTGGCGGCCGCGACCTGCTCCGGAGTCACCGCGCCGCCCCGCTCGGGCAACTCGACCGGGCGACCACGACCACGCCCGAACCCGGTGCCACTCGCCGTGTACGGCCCGCACACTCGTCGTCGTCCATCGATGGTCAGTCTGCCGCGCCACCGCCCGCGTCCGCATTCCCCTCTTCGGCCGCCAGTGCCTCGACCGCCGCCTCGACCTCACCGGCGCGCCGCCGGGCCACTGTGACCGCCCGCTCGGCGGCACGCCGGGCCAGCTTGGCCCGGCTGAGGTCCTGTTCGGCGACCGCGCGCCGCCGCTCCAGCTCGGCCAGCTCGGCCTCAAGGCGATCGAGTACGGCCGCACCGTCGCGCTCCAGCCCGGTCGCCTCGGTCAGCTCGGTCTCGGCCCGCTCCTGGTCGGCCTGGGCCTTCGCCAACTCCCGGTCCAGGGCGCGGCGCTGTCGGGCCCGCTCGGCTCGGGCCGCCCGCTGTGCGGCTCGTTCGGCCTGCTCGGCACGCTCGGCCGCCCGGTCCGTACGGGGTGCCGCCTCGGGACGGCCCCGTTGGGGGCCGGGTCGGCGGGCCGGGCGCTCCTCTTCGCGCTCCTCGTCATCGTCGGTGACCAGCCGCAGTTGCGGCCGTGGCACCTCACCGAAGCCGGCGTAGCTGGCCGCCCGCAGCAGGCGGCCCGCCCGCACCTGCTCGGCGACTTCGACGTCGGAGAACGCCGCGTTCAGCGTCGCCTCCACCTCGGCCAGGGGCAGCCGGCTCGCCGGTGGCGCGTCCGGCTCGGCCGCGGCGAGCTTGCGAACCTCGGCGACCAGGGCGCCGACCACCGCCCGGCGCTGCGCGGACAGCTCCCGTAGTCGGGGCCCACGCAACTCCCGCTGGGCGACTCGCAGGGCGTCGGCGAGCTGCACCAGATCGGCGACCAGCTCCGGGCGTCGGATGGCGAGCAGGTTCACCAACCAGGCGGACAGTGTCGGACGACGCAGCCGGGCCAGTTGCCGGGCGGTGGCCGGGTCGCCGGCCCGGCGGGCCTCGGCCACGGCGGCGTCCCGGGCGGCCACGAAACGGTCCGGTGGGGTGCGGTAGAGCTGCTGCACCAGCTCCGCGGAGAGGCCGGGCATCGGGTCAGACGTCCACCCGGCTACCGGGCTCCAGTCGCTGGTATTCGGTGCCGGACAGCGCTGCGTACTGCCGGTCGAGCATGTCCAGCCCGTTGTCGTTGAGCAACGCGTCGTGCAGGGCGTAGGTGCGCCGCGGTGCGACCGCGCGGATGAAGTCGACCACCTGGGAGAACTTCGACCAGGGCGCGTGGATCGGCGCGAAGAGCGTGTCGACGGGTGTCTCGTCGGGCACCACGAGGGAGTCTCCCGGGTGGTAGACCACGTCGTTGATCAGGTAACCGAGGTTGTCGATCACCGGGATGTCCGGGTGGATCACGGCGTGCCGCCCGCCGTACGCGCGCACCGCGACCCCGGCGGCGGTGAACGACTCGCCGACGTCGACCGGGCGCAGCACGTCGGCCGCGTCGCCCAGGGGCTCGCCGAGCGAGGCGGGCCCGTGGATCGGGAACGGCTGTCGGTCGAGTTGGAGGCGCAGCGCTTCCAGATCGAGGTGGTCGGGGTGTTCGTGAGTGATCAGCACCGCGTCCGCACCATCCAGCGCCTCCGCGGCGTCACCGAACACCCCGGGGTCGACGACGAGCACGCCCCCGTCGTGTTCCACCCGGAGGCAGGAGTGGGCGTACTTGGTGAGCCGCATCGTGACTCCTCGATTATCGAATCGTGACGTCCTCAGCGCAGTCTGCCGGAACCAGCCGGTGTGCGCGTCGCGTCCGAGCTATCGCCACACGGTTGACGACGATGGGAGCGGGGATGGACGGACAGGTGGGACGACGCCGCAGTGCGCTGCTGGCGGCGACGACACTGGCGGCGGCCCTGGCGCTGACGGGGTGCGGTGCCGGCGACAGCGGGGCGCAGGACAGCGCGGGCACGGCGGCCGAGGCGCCAGCGGCCAACGGCGGCGAGGCGGGCCGGGACGCCGCCGCGGGCGCGCCGGAGGGGGCCGGTGCGGGCGCACCGGACCTACGGGTCGACCAGCGGGCGATCATCTACACCGGAAGGATGCGGGTGCAGGTGGACGATGTGGACTCCGCCGCCCGCGAGGCCACCGCCGTAGCCAGCCAGGCCGGCGGCTTCGTCGGCGGCGACCAGCGGCGTAGTGCCGACGCCGACGCGGTGGCGGAGTTGGAGCTGCGGGTGCCGGCGGCGAAGTTCACCGGCGTGGTGGAGGAGATCGCGAAGCTCGGTCGGCAGCAGAGCCGGCAGATCGACACTCAGGACGTCACCGAGGAGACAGTCGACCTGGAGGCCCGGATCACCAGTCAGCGGGCCCGGGTGGAGAGCGCCCGCCGATTGCTGTCCCGGGCCACCTCGATCACCGACCTGGTGTCGCTGGAGAACGAGTTGGGTCGCCGGGAGGCCGACCTGGCCTCGCTGGAGGCCAAGAAGCGGCGCCTGGCCGACCTGACCGCCCTCTCCACGATCACCGTGTCGCTGGCCGGGCCGGCGGCGAAGGACACCGAGGAAGAGGCCGAGACCGGCTTCCTGGTCGGGCTCAAGGGCGGCTGGAAGGCGTTCGTCGTCTCGATGACCGTCCTGCTCACGGTGCTGGGCGCGTTGCTGCCGTGGCTGGTGGCGCTGGGCGTACCGCTGGTGGCGCTGCTGGTGGTGCTGCGCCGACGGCGCAAGTCCCCGGCTCTGGTCGCGCCGGTCAGCGCGCCGCCGCCAGTGCCCGCAACGCGGTCTGCACCATGACGCGGACGCCGACCGCGATGGACCGCTCGTCCACGTCGAAGCTCGCCCGGTGCAGGTCGACGTTGGGGCCGGAGCGACCCACGCCGAGCCGGGCGAGGGCGCCGGGGACGTACTCCAGGTACCAGGAGAAGTCCTCGCCGCCCATGCTCTGCGGTGTCTCGGCGATCCCGTCCGGGCCGAGGGCGGCGGCGGTGGCGGCGGTCAGCACCTGGATGGCGCGGGCGTCGTTGCACACCGGCGGCCGGCCGCGCAGGTATTCCAGGTCGACAGTGGCACCGGTCGGCGCGATCACGTCCCGCACCACCTGAGCGACGATCTTGGGAGCCTGCTCCCAGGTGTCGCGGTCCATCACCCGGAGGGTGCCGGACGCGCTCGCCTCGGACGGGATGACGTTGTAGCGGGTGCCGGCCGAGGCGTGGCCGAAGACCAGCAGCAGGCCGCTGTTGGCCGGCACCCGGCGACTGACCAGGGCCGGCACCTCGGTGATCAGCCGACCGAGCGCGTCGACCATGTCGACGGTCAGGTGCGGGCGGGCGGTGTGCCCGCCCGGGCCGGAGAGTCGGACGGTCACGTTGTCGGCGGCTGCGGTGATCGGGCCGACCCGCAGGCCGACCTGGCCCACCGGCAGGTTCGGGTCGCAGTGCAGCGCGAAGATCTGCACCACGTCGTCCAGGCCGCCGGCCTCGATGACCTCCAGCGAACCGCAGGGCAGGATCTCCTCGGCCGGCTGGAAGATGAGCCGGACCCGACCGTCCAGCTCACCGAGGTCGGCGAGTTGGGCCAGCAGCATGCCGACGCCGAGCAGGACCGAGGTGTGCACGTCGTGCCCGCAGGCGTGGCAGACGCCCTCCACCGTCGACCGGTACGGGACGTCCTTGGGATCGTCCAGCGGCAGGGCGTCGATGTCGGCGCGCAGCGCCACGACCGGGCCGTCCGGCCTGCCGTTGACGTCGCAGATCACGCCGTTGCCCTTGGGCAGCAGGCGCGGGTTCAGCCCGGCCAGCGACAGCTCCCGGGCGATCAGCGCGGCCGTCTCGAACTCGTTGCCGGAAAGCTCCGGGTGCGAGTGGAGGTGACGGCGCGTAGCGATCAGCCCCGGTACCCGGAGCGCGAGAAGGTGGTCCAGCTCGCGGGGCAGGGGCTGGGATCCCGGTGGCGTCTCCGGCCAGGACGACGCCAGCTGGCCGCCTGTGGGCAGCGTCAACGCACTCGTCACGTCGAATTCTCGATCACTAGGAATGGATGGATCATCGGGGACAGCAGACAGCCTAGACCTCCGACGGTGACGCTGCGCAACCTCGTTACGGTAATGATCGGACCGCGCAGAGTCACGTATGCCCTGCTGGGGGCGCTCGTCAAGGCGGGGGACAGCAGGTAGATCACGGTCAAACGCCGTCATCAGCCCCTCACCTCCTACAACGCGTAACCGATCGCGGCGGTCACGAATCCCGGCGCCAGTCGGAACCCCGTTGCCAAATTGTCGCATTAGTCGGGGTGATGAACTGACACTCCGACAATTAGCCGACCACACACCGCAACGAGCCGGATAAGGACGCTCACACGCAGCCACCCACCGTGGGCGCACACGGTGTGCGTTCCGACTCAAGCGACCGGATACCCGCTGAGAGCGCCGGACACACCGCGCTCCGAGGCCGCAGTGGCGGCCGGGCGCTCAGCCGCAGTCGCGGCCGGCGCTCAGAATCGGTCGGTGGGTCGGTACAACCCCCACACCTCACGCAACGTCCCACAGACCTCACCCACAGTCGCGTGGGCCCGCAACGCCTCCTTCATCGGGTACAACACGTTCTCCGTACCCTCGGCGGCGGCCCGAAGATCGGCGAGCGCCCGCGTGACCGCGTCGGCGTCCCGCTCGGAGCGCAGCCGGGCCAGCCGGTCGGCCTGGGCCGCCTCGATCGTCGGGTCGACCCGCAGCGGCTCGTACGGCTCCTCCTCGTCCACGGTGAACCGGTTGAGCCCGACCACCACCCGTTCCCCCGAGTCGATCTCCTGGGCGATCCGGTACGCGGACTGCTCGATCTCCCGCTTCTGGAACCCGGCCTCGATCGCGTCCACCGCCGAGCCGTGGTCGGCCACCCGCTCCATCAACTCGACGGCGGCGGCCTCGATCTCGGCGGTCATCGCCTCCACCACGTACGACCCCGCGAACGGGTCGACGGTGGCGGTCAGGTCCGTCTCGTAGGCAAGCACCTGCTGGGTACGCAGCGCGAGCCGGGCGGCCTTCTCGGTGGGCAGCGCGATCGCCTCGTCGAAGCTGTTGGTGTGCAGCGACTGGGTGCCGCCGAGCACGGCACCCAGACCCTGCACCGCCACCCGAACCAGGTTCACCTCCGGCTGCTGGGCGGTGAGCTGCACGCCAGCGGTCTGGGTGTGGAACCGCAGCATCATCGACTTCGGATCCTTGGCGCCGAAGTCGTCCCGCATCAGCCGGGCCCAGATCCGCCGGGCGGCACGGAACTTCGCCACCTCCTCCAGCAGCGTGGTGCGGGCCACGAAGAAGAACGACAGCCGGGGCGCGAAGTCGTCGACGGCGAGCCCGGCGGCCAGCGCCGCCCGTACGTACTCCACCCCGTTGGCCAGCGTGAACGCGATCTCCTGCGCGGGCGTCGCGCCGGCCTCCGCCATGTGGTAGCCGGAGATGGAGATGGTGTTCCACTTCGGCACCTCGCTGCGGCAGTACGCGAACGTGTCGGCCACCAGGCGCAGCGACGGCTTCGGCGGGAAGATGTACGTCCCCCGGGCGATGTACTCCTTGAGGATGTCGTTCTGGATGGTGCCGTTGAGCGCCGTGCCCGGCACCCCGTTCTCCTCGGCGACGAGTTGGTAGAGCAACAGCAGCACCGAGCCGGGCGCGTTGATGGTCATCGAGGTGGACACCTTGTCCAGTGGGATGTCGGCGAAGAGCAGCCGCATGTCCTCGATGGAGTCGATGGCGACACCCACCTTGCCGACCTCACCGTGCGCGATCGGCTCGTCCGAGTCGTAGCCCATCTGCGTCGGCAGGTCGAACGCGACCGAGAGGCCCATCGTGCCGGCCCGCAACAACTGGTGGTACCGCGCGTTGGACTCGGTGGCGGTGCCGAAGCCGGCGTACTGGCGCATGGTCCACGGGCGGGAGGTGTACATGGTGGGGTAGACACCCCGGGTGTACGGGAACTCGCCCGGGCTGCCGAGCCGGGAGTCCAGGTCCTCCGGAAGGTCGGCCTCCGTGTAGACGCCGTTGATCTGGAAACCGGACTCACTTGACCGCCGTTGGTTCATCCCCGGATGGTAGGACGCCTGGCCACGTGGTCGGGTGAGGGATACCGCACAGTGCGTCCCGACCGGTCGACACCACGTGAACGACAGGGCACGTTCTGTCGACTTCGATAAACGTCCGCCGCGTCGGCTTTCGCATCGGGCGTCGGAACCAGCAAGATAGGGGGGTTGTGTCCCAGCCCCCCTCGATTTCCCCCGGTGGCTTTTCTGTGACTCAGATCCCGACGTGGAGCGGCGGACCAGTTAGTCCCGCCAATGGACGAGCGGCGCCCGGCACCACCATTGGTGGCCGGTACTCGCTGCGGTCCTCGGTGGGCAACGGCGGCATGGGCACGGTGTGGCGCGCCACAGACACCCTGCTGCGCCGTGACGTGGCGGTGAAGGAGGTCGTCCTGCCCCCGGGGCTGGCCCCCAGTGACCGCGACGCGATGTACGAACGCACCCTGCGCGAGGCCCGCGCCGCCGCCGCCATCCAGCACCCCGCTGTGGTGCAGGTGTACGACGTGGTCACCGAGGCCGGCCGGCCGTGGATCGTGATGGAGCTGCTGGACGCCCGCAGCCTCGCCGACATGGTGATCGAGGACGGGCCGGTCGCGCCCCGCGCCGTCGCCAAGATCGGCATCGCACTGCTCGGCGCGTTGGAGGTCGCGCACGCGATCGGCGTGCTGCACCGCGACGTCAAGCCCGCAAACGTGCTGATCTGCACCGACGGGCGCTGCGTGCTGACCGACTTCGGGGTCGCCCGGATGCCCACCGACGTGCAGCTCACCACCCCCGGCATGGTGCTCGGCTCGCCGCACTTCATCTCACCCGAGCGGGCCATGGGCCAGGAGTTCGGCCCGCCCAGTGACCTCTTCTCGCTGGGTGTGACGCTCTACACCGCGGTCGAGGGGCGGCCCCCGTTCGACAAGGGCGACCCGATCGAGACCATGCACGCCGTGGTGGAGGACCCGCCCGCCCCACCGCAGCGCAGCGGCCCGCTGACCCGGGTGTTGATGGGTCTGCTCGAGAAGGACCCGGCGCGCCGACTCGACGTGCACACCTCCCGGGCCATGCTGCGCGAGTTGCTCGCCGGCCCGCTGGGCAGCACGGCGACGGCCGTGCACTCGGTCACCGACCCGTACGCCGTGGTGCCGGTGCAGCAGCGCCCCATCCCCGTCCTCCCGCCGGCTCAGCCGCAGCCGAAGCCGGACAGCCAGATCGGTGGCCCGGCGATGCTGGCCCCGGGTGAGTCCCTGACCGACCGGCTGGCCTCGCTGCGCCGGGGCGAGCGCCCGCCGGCAGCTCGCGCGGCCGGCACCACCGGTGGGCTCGACGAGACCAGCGCCGACGCGTTGGCCGGTCCGCTGCACACGCCGACCGGCGCGATGCCGCCTCCCGGCCGACCGGCGCCCGGGCGCACCTACGGCGGCAACGCGGACGCCACCCAGCGGGTGGACGCCGGCGGGCACCCCGACACCACCCAGCGGGTCAGCTACGGCAGCCCGGCCGACGCCACCCAGCAGGTCGGGTACGGCGCCGCGGCACCGGAGGCCACCCAGCGCGTCGGCGGCACCTACGGCGGCGGCAACCAGTGGTCGGTGCCGGGCACCGGCCAGCCCTGGGCCACCACGCCCGCCGCCTCGGGTGGCAGCGCGCTGGACAAGGTCCGGGCCACCGGTGGTCAGCTCGTCACCACTGTCAAGGGCTGGCCGCGCAAGGTGCAGCTCGCCGCGGCCGGCGGGCTGGTCGTCGTGCTGCTGATCACCGCGGTGGCGCTCTCCGGCGGCGAGGACGCCCCGCCGAGCACCCCGGCCGCGCAGCCCACCACGTCCGCCCCGGCGGCCCCCACTGTCGAGATGCAGGAGCACACGGCCCGCGGGATCCAGGTCATGGTGCCGAAGGGCTGGAAGAAGGCCACCGGCGGCTCGTACACCGACTACATCGACCCGGCGGACAGCGGCCGCAAGGTCCGCATCATCACCGAGAAGTGGAGCAGCAGCTCCGTCCGGTGGGCCGAGACGGCCGAGAACGGCCTCAAGACCCGGAGCACCTCCTGCGTCAAGCCGTACAACCAGGTCTCCTCCACCGAGACCGAACTGGCCAGCAAGCCGGCAGCCGAATTCGAGTACACCTGCGGCGCGGGTGACGCGATGCGGCACGGCGTCTGGCGGGGCGTCGCCCAGGACGGCAAGGCGTACTCGTTCTACCTCACCGCCACGGACGCCAAGTTCGCGGAGAGCAAGCCGATCTTCGACGAGATGACACGGACGTTCCAGCTCACCGGGAACGGCTGAGCCGGAGGGAACCCACAGGGATGATCCGTCGCCGTGCTATCAAGGGGCATGGCGGCGGACACCACTGACATCGACGACATTCGCGAGCAAGCCCGGCGTTGGCTGGCCGACGACCCCGACCCGGCCAGCCGGGACGAGCTGACGGCGGTGCTCGACGGGCTTCCGGCGAGCGCCCCGGAGCTGGCCGACCGGTTCGCCGGCCCGTTGACCTTCGGCACGGCGGGCCTACGCGGCCCGCTGCGCGCCGGCCCGAACGGCATGAACCTCGCAGTGGTCACCCAGGCCGCTGCCGGCCTGGTCACCTGGCTCGCGGCCCAGGGTGGCACCGGCCCGCTGGTGATCGGGTACGACGCCCGGCACGGCTCCCGACAGTTCGCCGAGCGCACCGCCCAGGTGGCCACCGGCGCTGGCCGCCCGGCGCTGCTGCTGCCCAGCCCGCTGCCCACCCCGGTGCTGGCGTACGCCGTGCGACACCTCGGCGGTGTCGCCGGAGTGATGGTCACGGCCAGCCACAACCCGCCGCAGGACAACGGCTACAAGGTCTACCTCGGCGCGGAGCTGGGCGGCGAGTTGGGCGCCGGCGCGCAGATCGTGCCGCCCGCCGACGCCGGTATCGAGGCCGCCATCCGATCGGTCGGGCCGCTGGCCCAGGTGCCGTTGGGCGAGCCCGGTCAGGTGCTCGGCGACGACCTGGTCGCCTCATACGTCGAACGGGCCACCGCGGTGATCGACCCGGACGGGCCACGGGACCTGACGGTGGCGTACACCCCGCTGCACGGGGTGGGCGCGGCGGTGCTCACCGCCGCCTTCGCCCGCGCGGGCTTTCCGACCCCCGGGGTGGTGCCCGACCAGGCCGAGCCGGACCCGGCGTTCCCCACCGTGTCGTTCCCCAACCCGGAGGAGCCGGGTGCGGTGGACCGGCTGATCGCCCTGGCCGACTCCACCGGCGCGGACCTCGCCATCGCCAACGACCCGGACGCCGACCGTTGTGCCGTGGTCGTCCGCGACGACAGCGAAGGCTGGCGAATGCTGCGGGGCGACGAGGTGGGTGTCCTGCTCGCCGATCACCTGATGCGCCGGGGGGCGACCGGGCTCTACGCCACCACCATCGTGTCGTCGTCACTGCTACGGGCAATGTGCGCGGCTCGGGGCCTGCCCTACGACGAGACGCTGACCGGCTTCAAGTGGATCGTGCGGGCCGGCGGCGGAAGCGCGCCGCTGGTCTTCGGCTACGAGGAGGCGCTCGGCTACTGCGTCGCCCCGGAACACGTCCGGGACAAGGACGGCATCACCGCCGCGCTGACAGTGGCCGAGTTGGCCGCCGGGCTGAAGGCGCGAGGTCGTACGCTGACCGACCGGCTGGACGAGCTGGCCGCCGAGTTCGGCGTACACCACACCGACCAACTTTCCGCCCGGGTGGACGACCTGCGGGTCATCTCCGACGCGATGGCCCGGATCCGGGCAGCCACCCCGGCCACACTGCTCGGGCAGCCGGTGGACAGCGTCCGGGACCTGCTGCCCGAGTCGGACGTGGTGATCCTGCGGACCGCGGTGGCCCGGGTGGTGATCCGCCCGTCCGGGACCGAGCCGAAGCTCAAGGCGTACCTCGAGGTGGTGGAACCGGTCGTGGAGGGTGACGTCCGGACGGCCCGCAGCAGGGCGGCGTCGGCCGTCGCCGCGCTCCGCGCCGAGGTCAGCGCAGCCCTTGGCATCTGAACCCCGCAGCACCCACCCAGGACAGATCCGTCCTTTGCTCTGCACCCGCGGAAGCGCCATCCAGTTGTAGGCCGGTGGCGCCTGGGCGGGTGCAGAGCAAGGGGCGCGTCGAGCGGGGTCGGCCCGACGGTCAGCGGCGCGGGCCGAGGGCCTGGTCGACGGCCTTGGCCAGGGCGGCGACGACCAGGCCGACCGACGGGCGGACCACCGAGTCGTCGGTGCTCACCTCGCCGGAGAATCCGGCGCCGGTGGCGATCTCCGTCAGCCGGCGGCGGGCGTCGGCGGCGGCCTCGCCGCTCACCCCGAGCGCGGACTCCATCCGGAGCACCACGACCAGGGTGGCCAGCGCGGCGGTCCGCTCGTCCGGGGCTGCCGCGCCGGTCAGCGCCTCGGCCAGCCGCTGGCGGGTCTCCGCCTCGACGGAGGTGTCCACGACCGGGTAACGGTGCACGTGGATGAAGCCCAGCTCGGTCTCGTCGATGTCCCGGACGACGCCCTGCCGGCACAGGTCGGCGAGGATCCGGTCGCGCAGGCCGTGCCGCAGACGCTGCACCCAGGACGCGGGGGTGTGCGGGGTGTCGGCGGCGATCCGGCTGAGGACATCGTCGCTGAACGGCTCGCCGGTCGGCGTCGGGTCGATCACCGTCAGGGACCCGTCGGCGTACGCGATCCGGCCGGCCAGAGCCAGCTCGACCAGCACCGCGGCGGCCATGCCCAGGTCCAGGCTGATCCGTGGCATGGTCGCCTTGCCGGTCGTGTCGTCGTAGGCGAGGAGCAGCAACTCCTCGGCGAGCGCAACACCAGTCATGGCCGGAGACGGTAGCGGGTCCACGCACCCCGCGCACGGACCCGCCGGACCCGGCACCGACCGGGTGTCCCCTCAGAAGCGGGGCATGCCACCGAACTGGCGGTCGCCGGCGTCGCCGAGGCCGGGGACGATGAACATGCTGTCGTTGAGCCCCTCGTCGATCGAGGCCGTGACCAGGCGCAACGGCAGGCCGGAGCGCTCCAGCCGCTCGATGCCGACCGGGGCGGCGAGCACACAGAGCACTGTGATGTCGGTGCAGCCCCGATCGGCCAGCAGCCGACAGGAGTGCTCCAGCGAACCACCGGTGGCCAGCATCGGGTCCAGCACCAGCACCGGCAGCCCGGCCAGGTCGCGGGGCAGCGACTCCATGTACGCGCGGGGCTCGTAGGTCTCCTCGTCGCGGGCCAGGCCCACGAAACCCATCGAGGACTCGGGCAGCAGGCCCAGCGCGGCGTCCGCCATGCCCAGCCCGGCGCGCAGCACCGGGACCAGCAGCGGCGGGTTGGCCAGCCGGGTGCCCTCGGTGCCGGTGACCGGCGTCTGCACCGGGTACCGCTCGACGGGGAAGGTGCGCGCCGCCTCGTACACCAGCATGGTGGTCAGTTCGTGCAGCGCCGCCCGGAACGTCGAGGAATCGGTGCGCGCGTCCCGCATGGCGGTCAGTCGAGACTGGGCCAGCGGGTGGTCAATGACGTGTACGTCCACGATCGCTCAACCTACCGGTCCGTACCGCGCGGCGGTGCGGGTGCGGTCGGACCAGGGACGCCGCTCACGTCGGCACGTCGTCGAGCGGTCGTGAGCAAGATCACTCAGCGGTCTGGTGCGTAGACTTCTCGGTATGACGGCGACAACGACGTCGGCCCGGTCGGAGCTCTCCGAGCTGGGACGATCCGAGACCGCTCTGCGGACCTTCCTGCACGGCCTGCCCGGCGTGGACCAGGTCGGCGCGGAGCAGCGGGCGGCACAGCTCGGCACCCGCTCCATCAAGACCACCGCCAAGGCCCAGGCGATCGACCTGGCGATCCGGATGGTCGACCTGACCACCCTGGAGGGGGCGGACACCCCGGGCAAGGTGCGCGCGCTCGCCGCGAAGGCCCTGCGTCCGGACCCGGCCGACCCGTCCTGCCCGCACGTCGGCGCGGTCTGCGTCTACCCGGCGATGGTCCCCCACGTGGCGGAGGTGCTGCGCGGAAGTGGCGTGCACCTGGCCAGCGTGGCGACGGCGTTCCCGTCGGGCCAGGCGCCGTTGGAGATCAAGCTGGCCGACACCCGGGCCGCCGTCGCGGCCGGCGCCGACGAGATCGACATGGTGATCAACCGGGGTGCGTTCCTGGCCGGGCGCTACAAGGAGGTCTACGACGAGATCGTGGCCACCAAGGAGGCCTCCGGGGACGCCCACCTCAAGGTGATCCTGGAGACCGGCGAACTGGCCACCTACGACAACGTCCGGCGGGCCTCCTGGCTGGCCATGCTGGCCGGCGGCGACTTCATCAAGACCTCCACCGGCAAGGTCCCGATCGCGGCGACGATGCCGGTGAGCCTGGTGATGCTGGAAGCGGTCCGCGACTTCCGCGAAGCGACCGGACGGCAGGTGGGCGTGAAGCCCGCCGGTGGCATCAAGACCACCAAGGACGCGATCAAGTACCTGGTGATGGTCAACGAGACCGTCGGCCCGGACTGGCTCGACCCGGACTGGTTCCGCTTCGGCGCGTCCAGCCTGCTCAACGACCTGCTGATGCAGCGCACCAAGCTGACGACCGGCACCTACTCCGGTCCCGACTACTTCACCCTGGACTGATAGCCGATGTTCGAATACGCCCCCGCCCCCGAGTCCCGCTCGGTGGTGGACCTCAAACCCTCGTACGGGCTGTTCATCGACGGCACGTTCGTCGACCCGACCGACGGTGACAGCTTCAAGTCGATCAACCCCGCCTCCGAGGAGGTGCTGGCCGAGGTCGCCGAGGCCGGCGCCCAGGACGTGGAACGCGCGGTGCGCGCCGCCCGCAAGGCGTACGACAAGGTCTGGGGCCCGATGCCGGGCCGGGACCGGGCGAAGTACCTGTACCGGATCGCCCGGCTCATCCAGGAGCGCTCCCGCGAGCTGGCCGTCCTGGAATCGCTCGACAACGGTAAGCCGATCCGCGAGTCCCGCGACGTCGACCTGCCGCTGGTCGCCGCGCACTTCTTCTACTACGCGGGCTGGGCCGACAAGCTGGAGCACGCCGGGTTCGGCCAGAGGCCGGCGAGCCAGCACGGCGGGGCGATCCCGCAACCCCTTGGGGTTGCCGCGCAGGTCATCCCGTGGAACTTCCCGCTGCTCATGCTGGCCTGGAAGATCGCCCCGGCGCTCGCCGCGGGCAACACTGTGGTGCTGAAGCCGGCCGAGACCACCCCGCTGACCGCGCTGCTCTTCGCCGAGATCTGCCAGCAGGCCGACCTGCCGGCCGGTGTGGTCAACATCCTCACCGGTGCCGGCGACACCGGCCGCGCGCTGGTCGAGCACCCAGGCGTGGACAAGGTCGCCTTCACCGGCTCCACCGACGTGGGCCGTGCCATCGCCCGGTCGGTCGCCGGCACCAGCAAGAAGCTCACCCTGGAACTGGGCGGCAAGGCCGCCAACATCGTCTTCGACGACGCACCCATCGACCAGGCGGTCGAGGGCATCGTCAACGGCATCTTCTTCAACCAGGGGCACGTCTGCTGCGCCGGCTCCCGACTGCTGGTCCAGGAGAACGTGGCCGACCGGGTGCTGGAGTCGCTGAAGCGACGGATGGCTCAGCTCCGGGTCGGCGACCCGCTGGACAAGAACACCGACGTCGGCGCGATCAACTCGGCCGCCCAGCTGGAGCGGATCCGCGAACTGTCCGACGCCGGCTCGGCCGAGGGCGCCGAGCGCTGGTCACCGCCGTGCGACCTGCCCGACCGGGGCTTCTGGTTCGCGCCGACCATCTTCACCGGCGTCACCCAGGCACACCGGATCGCCCGCGAGGAGATCTTCGGCCCGGTGCTGTCGGTGCTCACATTCCGCACCCCGGCCGAGGCCGTGGAGAAGGCCAACAACACGCCGTACGGGCTGTCGGCCGGGATCTGGACCGACAAGGGTTCCCGGATCCTGTGGATGGCCGACCGGCTGCGCGCCGGCGTGGTCTGGGCCAACACCTTCAACAAGTTCGACCCCACCTCGCCGTTCGGTGGTTACAAGGAGTCGGGCTACGGTCGCGAGGGCGGCCGGCACGGGCTGGAGGGCTACCTCAATGTCTGAGCGGGTCGCGGTACGCAAGACGTACAAGCTCTTCATCGGCGGGAAGTTCCCGCGCAGCGAGTCGGGACGGTCGTATCTCGTGCAGTCCTCGAATGTGTCACTGGCCTCCCGCAAGGACGCCCGGGACGCGGTGGTCGCCGCCCGCGCCGCCGTCAAGGGCTGGGCCGGCGCGACCGCGTACAACCGGGGTCAGATCCTCTACCGGGCCGCCGAGATGCTGGAGGGCCGCCGCGAACAGTTCGTCGCCCTGGGCATCCCCGGCGACGAGGTGGACGCCGCTGTCGACCGCTGGGTCTGGTACGCCGGCTGGGCCGACAAGCTGGCCCAGGTGTACGGCGGCGCCAACCCGGTCGCCGGCCCGTACTTCAACATCTCCGCGCCCGAGCCGACCGGCGTGGTCGCTGTGGTCGCCCCGGAGCGCCCGGCGCTGCTCGGCCTGGTCAGTGTGATCGCCCCGGCGATCGTCAGCGGCAACACGGTGGTGGTGGCGGCCTCCCCGAGCGAGCCGCTGGCGGCGGTGACGCTGGCCGAGGTGCTGGCCACCTCCGACCTGCCCGGCGGTGTGGTCAACATCCTCACCGGCGCGATCACCGAGACCGCGCCGACGCTGGCAGCGCACATGGACGTCAACGCGATCGACCTGACCGGGGTCAGCGACGCCGCGCTCGCCACCGACCTGGAGGTCAAGGCGGCGGAGAACCTCAAGCGGGTGCTCCGACCGGCCCCGGGGAACCACGACTGGACCGCTGACCCAGGGGTGGCGCCGATGACCGCGCTGTTGGAGACGAAGACGGTGTGGCACCCCAAGGGGGTGTGATCGTTTTTGCTCGGCCTTTTGGGTTTTCGGGGGAGGTGTTCGTCGGTCGGGTCAGCTTGCGGGTTCCGCCTCGGGTCGGGTCACCAGGATCCGGGCGGGCCCGGGTTGGGTGGCGCGGGTGGGTGGGGGGTCTACTACCGGGGGTAGGATTGGCTCGTGACTCGGTTGGGCGATCTTGAGCGTGCGGTGATGGACGTGCTGTGGGACGTGGTTCCCGGCACGTCGGACGGGGTGACCGTGCGCGAGGTGGCCGACGCGCTCGACGGCCGTGAGCTGGCGTACACCACTGTGATGACAGTTCTGGACCGGCTCGCCGGCAAGGGCATGGTGCAGCGGGAGCGGGAGGGTCGGGCCTGGCGGTACCGTCCGGCGGCCAGCCGCGAGGCGCACATCGCTCAACTCATGCTCGACGCCCTCGACCTGGGTGGCAGCCGGGACGCCGCGCTGGTGCGCTTCGCCCGCTCGGTGACCGGCACCGAGGCCGAGGTGCTGCGAGCGGCCCTGGGCAGCGAGGCCGGCCTGACCGGGCCGGGCTCCACCGGCGGCGACGCGGGCGGGGCCGACGCCCTGACCGACCGGGTGGACGGGCCGGCGGGCCGACGACCCGCCGGCGAGGCAGCGGAGCGGTAGGGCGCGCGCCATGGCCTACGCCGTGCACTTCGCCGCCACGATGCTGGCCTGCTATCTGACCGCCCAGGTGTTGGCCCGCTCCACCTGGACGTGGCGCAGCCCTCGGGTGGCGATCATCTGCTGGCAGGCCGTCGGGCTGGCATTGGGCCTCTCGGCGATGGGCCTGCCGATGGCGCTCGGGTTGAGCGCGTACGACCGGCCGACCGGCAGCGCACTGCTCGCCCTGACCAACGACCTCGCCCACGGCGCCCTGCCGATCGGGGTGGGCACGTTCCACCTGGCCGGCGTCGGCGTGGGCTTCGGCATCGGGGCGGTGCTGGTCACGACGACAGTGCGCAGCATCCACGGCACCGTACGCGCCCAGCGCCGCCACCGGGACCTGCTCTCCCTCGTCGCCCGGAACGACCCGGCCGCGCCGGGCGCGCTGGTGCTGGATCATCCGAGCGCCGCCGCGTACTGCCTGCCGGGCGTGAAGCCGCAGGTGGTCGTCAGCGCCGGCACCCTGAGCCTGCTGGACCGGGCCGAGCTGGCCGCGGTTCTCAGCCACGAGCGTGCGCACGCCCACGAGCGCCACGACCTGGTGCTGCTGCCGTTCACCGCGCTGTGCCGGGCACTGCCGTGGTTCGGCTGGGTGCGCGACGCGCACGAGCGGGTCGCCCTGCTGGTCGAGATGCGCGCCGACGACAAGGCCCGCGAGCTGCACGCCGAGGCCCCGCTGGCGGGTGCGCTGCGCCGGTTCGCCGCCGCCGGGCACCGGATCACCCCGGCCGGCGCGCTCGGCATGGGCGACCGGGATCTCGACGTACGGGTGCAGCGCCTGCTGGTCAGCGACCGGCCGCCCCGGGTGCTCGGCGCCACCGCCCTCGCGGTCGCCACCACGCTGGTCGCCCTCCCGGTCACCCTCTTCCTGAGCTGACGACCACAAGGCACCGCTGAGCCCACGCGGCAGAACCGCGCGGAGGGCCGCTGCCCCGCGCCCCCGGCACCCCTCGCAAGATCGCACTCGATCCAGGATCGAGGGGCATCCCGGGGGTCGCGAGACCACTACATCCAGGATCGAGCGCGACCTTCCCCCATTTACTACGTGACGTAGTAGGGTTACCTACGACAGGGCGTAGTAGTTGCTACCAGTAGGCAAACTACGTGTAGGGTGGCTACGACAAGGGAGCCAACGCTATGGAGGGCTGTCATGGACACCCTGCTCCTCGCCCGCCTGCAGTTCGCCACCACCACCTCGATCCACTTTCTGTTCGTGGTGGTCACGCTCGGGCTGGTCACCCTGCTGGTCGGCATGCAGACCGCCTGGGTGCTCACCGGCAACCCGAAGTGGGAGCGGCTGACCCGCTACTGGGGTCAGCTCTACGTGATCAACTACGTGCTCGGCATCGCCACCGGCATCGTGATGGAGTTCCAGTTCGGGCTGAACTGGAGTGGCCTGTCGCGCTACGTCGGCAACGTCTTCGGCGCGCCTCTGGCCATCGAGACGCTCGTGGCGTTCTTCCTGGAGTCCACGTTCCTCGGGATGTGGATCTTCGGCTGGCACCGGCTCGGCAAGGGCGTCCACCTCGCGTTGCTCTGGGGCGTGGCGATCACCGCGTACGCCTCGGCGTTCTGGATCATGGTGGCCAACTCCTGGCTCCAGAACCCGGTCGGCTACGAGGTCCGCGACGGAATCGCCCACCTCACCGACTTCGGCGCGCTGCTCACCAACCCCAGCCTCGGCATGGCCTTCGGGCACGTGGTCTCGGCGGCGCTGCTGGTCGGCGGGATGCTGATGGCGGCGGTCAGCGCCGGGCACCTGATCCGGCGTACCCCGGACTTCGCGCTCTTCCGCACCTCGCTGCGGATCGGCCTGGTCACCGCGGCCCTGGCCATCACGATGGTGCAGGGCTTCGGTTTCGCCCAGTTCGGTCCGGTGGGCTCGGTACAGCCGACCAAGTTCGGCGGTGACGGCCCGGAGAGCCAGGCGCTGATCGCCGAGTGGACCACCCGGTTCGGCCCCGGCGACTACACCCCGCCGGCGCTGGCCAGCGTCGGGTTGGGCTTCATGATCCTGATCGGCTTCACCCTCGGCTGCGTCTGGCTCCTGCTGCCCCTGCTCTTCCGGGACTGGGTCATCCGACTGCGCTTCCCGCTCTGGCTGATCGTGCTCGGCCTGCCGCTGCCGTTCATCGCGGTGATCCTCGGCTGGATCTCCCGGGAGGTCGGCCGTCAACCCTGGGTGGCGTACGGGTTGCTCCCCACCGAGCAGGCCGTCTCCCCGGTCAGCGCACCGCTGATGCTCGCCTCGCTGATCGGGTTCAGCCTGCTGCTGGGCACTCTCGCCGTCACCAACTGGGTGCTGCTCGCCCGGCACGCCAGGCGCGGCGCGGCCGACCCGGCGCTCGGCCGCCCACCGGCACCGCCCACCGAGCCGGCCCACCCCGAACCCGCCCTCCTCTGAGGAGTAGACAGTGGACCTCGCCTGGTACGCCCTGCTCGGCCTCTTCTTCGCCAGTTACCTGGTGCTCGCCGGCTACGACTACGGCGTCGGGCTGCTGCTCGCCCGCGGCGTCGGTCCGGCCGGGCGGCGGGAGGCGCTCACCGCGCTCGGCCCGTTCTTCCTCGGCAACGAGGTCTGGCTGGTGGCCGCCGTGGGCATTCTCTTCGGCGCGTTCCCCCTCCTGGAGGGCGAGTTGCTCGCGGGCTGCTATCCGGCCGTCGCCGGTGCCCTGGTCGGCGTCATCCTGGTCACCGTCGGGGTGCAACTGCGCAGCCGACCCGACGACGAGCGGGTCCGCGCCCGCTGGGACCGCGTCGTGGTGGTCGGCAGCGCACTCGCCGCGCTGGGCTGGGGTGTGCTGCTCGCGGCGCTGCTGCAGGGCGTACCCCTCCAGGCCGACGGGCACGTCGCCGGGGTGACACACCTGGCCACCCCGTTCGCGGCCGCCGCCGGGCTGGCCATGGTCACACTGGTCGCGGTGCACGGGGCGACCTTCCTCACCCTGCGACTGTCGGCCGAGGCCGCCGCCGTGGTCGGCCGTACGGCCCGCCGGCTGGTGCCGGTGGCGCTCACCGCGGTCGCCCTGGCCACCGTCGTGGGCCTGCTCTCCGCCCGGGTACGCGACGCCGTGCAGCGGCCGGCGGTGGCCGTACTCCTGCCGGTGCTGCTCGTGGCGGCGCTGCTGGCGGCCCGCGCGGCGCTGGCCCGGCGGCGGCCAGGGTGGGCTCTGGTCGCCACCGGTGCGGCCCTGGCGCTGCCGGTGCTGCTGGTCGGAGCCGCTCTCTGGCCCTACGTGCTGGTGTCCACGACCGACCCGGACGCCTCGCTGCGGGTGGCCGACGCCGCCGCCAGCGCGCCGACACTGCGGCTGCTGGGCTGGGTGGCGCTGCCGCTACTTCCGGCCCTACTAGGCTTCCAGGCGATGTGCTGGTGGGTTTTCCGAGGACGGACCGACGGTAGGGCACCGGTGTACTGGTGAGCCGCCGTCCGTTCGACCCGCGTCTGCTGCGCCGGGTCCCTGCGGCCCGGGGCGATCTAGCCGTGCTCGCGCTCCTGGGGGTGCTGGCCGCCGGGTTGATCGTGGCGCAGGCCACCGCGCTCGCGTCGCTGCTGGCCACCGCGATCGACGGTCGGCTGGATCGACCGGCGCTGGCCGGCTTCGTGGTCGCGGTCGCCGCCCGCTCGGCACTGGTCTGGGCGCAGGGCACGGTCTCGGCGCGGGTCGCCGCCACGGTCAAGGCCACGCTGCGGGCCGACCTGCTCGGCGCTGTGGGCCGGCACGGGCCCGGGTGGGTGGCCGGGCAGCGGGCCGGTGAGATCGCCACCCTGGCCGGGCGTGGGTTGGACGCGTTGGACGCGTACTTCACCGGGTATCTGCCGCAGCTGGTGCTCAGCGTGACGGTGCCCCTGGCGGTGCTGGCGCGGGTCGTCTTCGCCGACTGGAGTTCGGCGGTGATCATCGCGCTGACCCTGCCGCTCATCCCGGTCTTCGGAGCGCTGCTCGGCTGGCAGGCGCAGGCCGCCACCGAGCGACAGTGGCGGCGGCTCGCGCTGCTCGGCGGGCACTTCCTCGACATGGTCGCCGGGTTGCCCACGCTGCGCGCCTTCGGGCGGGCCCGGGCGCAGACCGACGTGGTACGCCGGATGGCCGACGGTCACCGCGTCGCCACCATGAAGACGCTGCGGATCGCGTTCCTCTCCGCGCTGGTCCTCGAACTGGTCGCCACCCTCTCGGTGGCGCTGGTCGCGGTGCCGGTCGGCATCCGGTTGCTCGGCGGCGGGCTGGCCCTGCAGACCGCGCTGCTGGTGCTGCTGCTGACCCCGGAGGCGTACCTGCCGCTGCGGGCCGCCGGCAGCCGCTTCCACGCCAGCATGGAAGGGCTGGCCGCGCTGGACGAGGCGTTGACAGTCTCCGCCGCACCCACCGCGCCCCGGGCCGCCGAGGGCGCCTCCGTCCCCGACGCACGGGCCGAGATCCGGTTCGAGGGGGTGACAGTGGCGTACGAGCGGACCACGGCGCTGCGCGACGTGACACTGACCATCCAGCCCGGTGAGCGGATCGCCATCATCGGGCCCAGTGGCGCCGGCAAGAGCACGCTGCTCGGCCTGCTGCTGGGTTTCGTGGTGCCGACCAGCGGCCGGATCACGGTGGACGGGGTCGACCTCGCCACCGCCGACCCGGACGCCTGGCGCCGGCAGCTCGCCTGGGTGCCGCAGCGGGCACACCTCTTCGCCGCCTCGCTGGCCGACAACATCCGCCTCGGCGCGCCCGACACCCCGGCCGACGTACTCACCGCCGCGGTGCACGACGCCGCACTGGACGACGTGGTGGCCGGCCTGCCCGACGGCCTGGACACCCTGCTCGGTGAACGCGGTCACGGGCTGTCCAGTGGGCAGCGGCAGCGGGTGGCACTGGCCCGGGCGTTCCTGCGCGCCGCCCCGGTGGTGCTGCTCGACGAACCCACCGCCCGACTCGACACGGCGGCCGAGGCGGTGGTGCTCGACGCCACCCGTCGCCTGGTCGCCGGGCGGACGGCGCTGCTTGTCGCGCACCGGCCGGCGTTGCTGGCCGACGCCGACCGGATCCTGCGCATCGAGGACGGTCGGGTCACCGAGTTGACGCCCGAACCGACCGGGAAGGCCGCCCGATGACCGGAGAACACGGGCCGGCGGTGGTGGCCGACGCGGCACCGGCGGGGCGGGCCGCCGCCGAGCGGGCCGTGCTGCGACTGGCCCGACCGTACCTGGGCCGCCTGGTGGGAGCCGGGCTGCTGGCGGCCGCCACCGAGTTCGCCGGCCTGGCCCTGATGGCCACCGCCACCTGGCTGCTGATGAGCGCCGCCGGTCAGCCTCCACTGGACCGCCTCACCGTGGCGATCGTCGCGGTCCGGGCGTTGGCGATCAGCCGGGGCGTGTTCCGCTACACCGAACGGCTCGCCGGACACGACGCGGTGCTCCGCATGATCACCGACGTCCGGGCCCGGGTCTTCGCCACCCTGGCGGCCCGCCGTGGCACGGCGCACCGCTCGGGGGACGTGCTGAGTCGACTGGTCTCCGACGTGGAGGCCGTCCAGGACCTGTTGCTGCGGGTGCTGGTGCCCGCCTCGGCGGCGGCAGTGGTCGGTGTGCTGGCGGTCGCCGTGGCGGCGCTGATCTCACCACCCGCCGCCGGCGCGCTCGCCCTCGGGCTGCTTGTCGCCGGGGTGGCGCTGCCCGCGTTGGCCACCGCGGTCACCCGCCGCAGCGCGGCCGAGGTGGCCCCCCTGCGGGGCGCGCTGGCCACCGACGCGATCGACCTCACCCACGGCGCGGCCGACCTGGCCGCGTTCGGGGCGACCGACGTCACGCTGCGCGCCGCCGAGCAACGCGCCGACCGGCTGGCCCGGCTGGAACGTCGGCTGGCCGCCACCGGGTTCGCGGTGGACGCGGCCGGCGTGCTGGCCGCCGGCCTGACCGCCGCAGCGGTGGTGCTGGTCGCGCTCGCCGCCGACGTGTCGGGGGTGCTGGTGGGCGTCCTGGCCGTCGGCACACTGGCCGCCGTCGAGGTGACGCTGGCGTTGGTGGCGGCGGCCCGGCAGTGGACGCAGCTGCGCCCCGGCCTGACCCGGGTGGCCGACCTGCTCGACGCCGACCCGCCGCCCGCGCCACCGGCGACCGGTCCAACGGACCTGACCGGCCCGCACGAGCTGCGCTTCGACGACGTGACGGTGCGGTACCGGGCCGGTGCGGCGCCCGCCCTGGACCGGGTCAGCCTGGACCTGCCGGCGGGACGCCGGATCGCTGTCGTCGGCCCGAGCGGCGCCGGCAAGAGCACATTGGCCGCCGTGCTGACCGGCACCGTCCGGCCCGCGTCCGGCCGGGTCACCCTGGACGGTCACGACCTCTCGACGTACGCCGAGGAGGCGCTGCCGCGCGCGGTCGGTGGGCTGCTGGCCGAGGCGTACGTCTTCCATGCCACGGTGCGGGAGAACCTGCTGCTCGGGCGGGCCGGGGCGGGCGAGGAGGAGCTGACCGCGGCCACCGCCGCCGCCGGCCTGCTGGACTGGGTCCGCGCTCAGCCGGCGGGCTGGGACACGCTGGTCGGCGAGGAGGGCGGGCAGCTCTCCGGCGGGCAGCGGCAGCGGCTGGCGCTGGCCCGGGCCCTGCTCGCCGCGCCGCCGGTACTGGTGCTCGACGAGCCCACCGAAGGTCTGGACCCGACCGCCGCGGACGCGGTGCTCGCGTCCGCCCTCGCCGCCACCCCCGCCGGGCACTCGGTGCTGCTGATCAGCCACCGGCTCAGCGGGCTGGCCGAGCTGGACGAGATCGTGGTCCTGGACGGCGGCCGGGTGATCCAGCGCGGTCGGCACGCCGAGTTGGTCGCGGCCCCGGGCTGGTACCGGGACCAGTGGCTGCTCCAGGCCGCGGCCGAACGGGGTTACCTGGCCCTCGCCCCCTGAGCCGACTCGGGGGCGGACCAGGGTTCTCCCGGACGTCGACCGGCGGAAGTCCGTGGCAGTGTGGTGCCATGGGGCGCGGTGAGGACGTGATGGTCGACGAGCACCTGCGGGAGCTGGCCGCTCGACTGCAGGGGCCGGCGCGACTCAAGTCCGACCTGCTGACCGAGGCCCGGCACGGGTTGCTGGACGCCGTCGAGGCGTACCGCGAGAGCGGGGTGCCACCCACCGAGGCGCAACGCCGGGCGGTGGTGGAGTTCGGCTCACCGGCGCAGGTGCTCCCGTCCTGGCAGGCGGAGCTGGCGGTGGGCGCCCTGCGCGGCCTATCCCTGCGGATGCTGGCGATCGCCGGGGTGGGGGTGGTCGCCGGTGATCTGACCTGGCGGGGGTCGAGCTGGAGCGGCGGCCCACGTCCCCCGGCCGGCTACCTGCTGCTCTCCAACTCGGTCGACTGGATCTGGATGAGCGCGCTGGTGCTCTCGGTGGCCGGTCTGCTGGTGGTCTGGGCGACCGCGCGGGCGCCCCGGCCCGGCCTGGCCCTGGCCCAACGCGCGGTGGGCACCGGTCTGACCGGTGTGCTGGCGCTCGGCATAGTGACCGGCAGCGCCCTCTTCACCTGGTCGCTCAACCTCTGGGACGCGGCGGCGCACTGGCCCCCGATGATCATCGGTGCCGTGTTGGTGGGCGGCGCCTACTTCTCGCTGACCCGCGCGGCGCGCGGCTGGCTGCTGGCCACCGCCCGCTGATCGGCGGCGGATCCGAGCGGGTCAGGCCGGGTTGGGCGGGCTGCCGGGATCGAGGAACCGGCCGACGGTCAGTTGGAACTCACGCCAGCCGGCCCGCTCCCCGGCCAGCGCCCGCCGGCCGGAGTCGGTGAGCTCGTACGTCCGCCGTTCCCGGCCGCTGACAGTGCTCCAGGTGCTCGCCACGTGACCGGCGCGTTCCAGGCGACGGAGTGCCGGATAGATGGTGCCGGTGGGTAGATCCAGACTGCCGTCACTGCGGGCGCGCAGCGCCTCGATGATCGCGTAGCCGTGCAGCGCGCCCTGTTCGAGCACGGCGAGCAGCAGAGCGTCGAGATGGCCGTGCAGTTCCTGGGCCTTCATACGTAGCTACGCTACTTGTCGAACCGCCGCTTCGCCAGCGGTGACGACCAGCAGGTCGGACCCGTGCGCCAACCGGCCACCGGGGTGCGGGCATCGGTCACCCAGGGCTGCCGACTAGGGTATGTGCCCAGAGTCACTCGCCGGTCAGAGACCCCGGTGGGTGGGCAACCCGAAGCACACGGAGGTCAGCGTGGCCCGCCAGTCGCCCCAACGGCCCGACGCCGACGAGCCCGAGCTCGACGACACCACCGGCGCGGCCGAGCCAGACGAGACCGAGACCGACCGCCCGTCGGCGTCGATCGACCGCTCACTCTGGGATGAGCTGCGCATCGACCCAGTGGAGATCGCCCTGCCCGCCGGCACCGGCTTCACGCTCCGGGCGTACCGACCGGCCAGTTCGCTGACTCCGACCGACGTGACCGAGCGCGACCAGGACGACCCGTTCCTCGCCCGCCGCCAGGCTATCGAGGAGGAGGAGGACGACGAGACCGTCGTCATCCTCGACGAGGAGTTGGCCCAGGAGTTCGCCGACGAGGACGACGAGTCGAAGCGCCGCCGGGACGGCGCCGCCACCGACACCGAGACCGACGACGAGTCGGACGAGGCCGTCACGGACGAGGCGGACGACGAGGAGGTGCCGGTCTTCCTCAGCAACCGAGGCAAGCTGCTGCTGTTCAAGACCCCCGAGTCGCTTGTCAGTTTCATCCGATCCGGTGCGCCAAACGATCTGTCCCAACTGGACAGCTGGAATGAATTGTCCGAACGGGTGGAGCCGGCAGACATCGCTCCGCTCGACGAGGACACCTACGAGCTCGACCTGGTCGTGGAGAACCTGCGCGGCGGGCACGACACGTGGGATTCGACCCTGCTGATCGAGGCGGGTGAGGCCGCGCGTGACCTCTCCTACGCATTGCGGCTGCCTGCGGTACTCGACATGCTCTCCGCCGGCTCCAGCCTCGACGACCTGGACGAGGCTCTGCGTGGCACCGCCAACGGTGGGATCGGCGCGTTCATGGCGCGGCGACGGCTGAAGAAGATCGGGGCGCAGACCGCAAGTTTGGGTTGGCGCACCATTGTCGGCAAGATCTCTGCGGTGGTGGACTGGCGCGACTGACCCGTACCGGGGAGCATCAGTTGCTGGCAGAGGAAAGACCTGTCCCGGGAGGAGGACGACGCCGTGGCGCTCGTGCGCGTTTACTGCGGTCTGGCCTCGGCGGATCCGGCTGACCGACCGGCCTCCGCCGGTTCGACGCTGACGTCCGCTGTGGTCGACGACGCAGGCCGTCTGCTGCATGTCTGCGAGATCAGCGATGACGCCGCTGGCTACGCCCAGCTCGTCGCGCTGCTCGTGGAGCGGTCGGGCGGGCCGAGCGGTGCGGCCATCGCCGCCGACAGCGACGACCACACGGTCACCTCGCTGCTGAGCGCCGCGGGGCGACCCCTGGCCATCGCTGACGACGACTCGGTGGACGACTTCGCCGAGCGATTCGCCGATGACGACTCCCTTGAGGAGATGCAGTCGCCTCCGGCCGAACGACGGGCGGTCGGCCTCGCCCGCGCGTTGCAGGCGGGGGCGCTCTCCGCCGTCACCCTGCCGGCACCTCGGGACCTCGCCGGTTACAAGCAGGTGCTCTCCGCGCACGCCGCGCTGGCCAGTGGTCGACACTCCGCCGCCGTGGCGCTGCGCGAGGTTCTGCGTGAGCTCTACCCGGCGGCCCTGCGCGCATACCCGGACCCGGCCGAGCCGGTCTCTCTGGCCGTGCTGGACGCGCTGCCCGAGCCGGGCATGCTCGGCGGCACCGTGGCCCGGGGCCGCGAGGTCTCGGTCGCGGCGGATGCCATCGCCGCGCACCTCGCCGCGGACGGGGTCGCCGATGCCGAGGAGATCAACGAGGCGGTCACCGCCCTGCGGGTCGCCATCTCCGAGACACCCCGACGTGCCGCTGTCAACCGGGCGCTCACGTCCGCGGTGGCCGAGACGGTCCGCCAGGCCGTCGCCTCCGTACGGGCCTGCGACGCCGGTTGTGAGGCGCTGGTCAGCGCGCTCAGCTCACGGGTCACCACTCCTGTCCAGGCACCCGGCCGCCGGGCCGCGGCCCGCCGTGGCGAGTCCGTCGGCGAGTTGACCGGCCTGGCCGGCGCCAACGCCGGGTTGACCGGTCTGGCCGGCACCAACGCCGGGTTGCGGTCGGTTCGACCCACTCCGCCGGCCGCCGACCCGGCACCCGCTGTCGGGCGGCGCAGCCGCCCCGAGCCGGTCCCCGGTAACGCGCCGTTGGCGTCGCCCCGCCCGCTCGGGCCACCGCCGGTCGCCCCCGCGCCGGTCACGCCGCCGCCGGTAGCACCCGCGCCGATGACTCCGGCGGCGATGGCTGGTCCGCCTGCGTCCACGCTGCCCAGTCGCAGCGAGCCGCTCCCCAGCCGGATCGACGGCCCGACCAACCGGCCCGTCTCCTCGCCGCCGCCTCCGCCGCCCGGGATCACCCCGATCGCGCCGGCGCAGCGCGGCATGGTGCCGCCGGCCGAGGCCGGTGAGCCGTTCCGGCCGACGCTGACCACTGCCGCGATCAACAACGCGCGGGCCGAGCGGCAGCGGACCGTCATTCCGCCCCGCCCCAAGACCAACGGCGAGCCCCGGCCGAGCCACCAGCAACGCCCGGTCGACGAGCCACCCACCGGCGGGTTCAGCGCCACCGATCTCAGCATTCCGGTGCCGACCCCCCGGCCGGGTCAGGAGACCGCACCGCCCGGCTCCCGTGCCAACTGGCCGCTGGTCAACAACCCGGAGGACCCGTCCGACAGCTCACCGAACAACCCGGTGGCCTACTCGTACGGCGGCAGCCGCGGTGTCGACGCCCCGACCGACCCGGGTCGGGCCGACGGTCGGGTCACCCCGCCGTGGTTGGCCGACGACCTGCCACCGGAGCCGCCGATGCTGCGGCTGGTGGAGCCGCCGCCGCTGGCCGACCGGGCGCTGCGCGAGGGGCTCAACCCTCCCGCGGACCAGCACCTGGAGACGCCACCGCTGCGCCTGGTCGATCGTGAGCAGGCTGCTCGCAACGGTCGGGCGGCCGCCCGTACGGAGCGCGCCCCCGAGCACCGGCCGCCGCCCCCGGTCGAGCACCGGCCACCGCCGATGGAGCACCGGCCGCCGCCGGTCGCCGACGAGGGCGACGGCGATCTGCTGATCTTCGCGCAGGCCAAGTCGGCCTGGTTCGTGGGGCAGCCCGAGGAGTCCGACCTGGACTGGTCGACCACGGCCGACACCGGTTGGCAGGCCGCGGAGCAGGCCGCCCGCCCGGCGGTGGGCGCCGAAACCAACGCCGGGCTGCCGAAGCGCGTGCCGCAGGCCAACCTGGTGCCGGGTTCGCCGCTGCGCGAGGAGCGCCCATTGCGGATAGTGCGTGATGCGGCAAGTCTCGCGGAGAACACGACCGGCTACTTCCGTGGCTGGCGTCGCGGCCAGGAGATCGGCGGTTTCGCTGTGGGTGGTCGGCCCGGTCGCGAGGCGGCCGGCGGTTGGGACTTCAGCCGCGACCACGGTGACCGCGACGACGACCGGGAGTACGAGTACCGCTCGGCGGGCTACCAGTCCTGATCCGTCAGCAGGGCGGTTCCCCGGGTACGCAGAAGCCGCCTCGTGAGGACCGTGGGTGAGCTTGTGCCCCGGACAGGAGCGGACAGCTTCCAGGTCACCAGGAGGCGGCTTGGCGGCGCGCCGACTCGTCCAGGCGACGAGCCAGCGCGGTGGGACTCACCGGGGCGGCTGGCAGCGCCCGGTGGCGGCCGGAGCCACCACCGGGGCGTGCAGCGCCGCGATCAGGCCGGGGCGACGGCGCGCGTACGGCGCATGGTGAGCACGTACTCGACCAGCGAGATCAGCACGTGCTTCGTCGACTCCCGTTTACGGTCGTCACACGCCACCGCCTGCCCGTCGCTCGATACCGCCAACACGTCCAGGACTTCCCGCGGGTCCTGGTACTCCATCCCCACGAAGCGGT